>NZ_JBEZEL010000002.1:321781-507495 GCF_040648855.1 Streptosporangium sp. NPDC049078 | reverse complement strand
CCCGGTAGACGACCGGGTTGATAGGCTGGAAGTGGAAGCGCAGTAATGTGTGGAGCTGACCAGTACTAATAGGCCGAGGACTTGACCACAAAGCATTGTGCTTGGTCTGTTGCAGCGCTCTGTCCCTTCGCCGGGTCCGGAGCAGCGCCAGGCCAGGGATTGTGCCCGCGTCCACTAGGCAATTCTGAGACAGCAAACGGTAGTGTTTGTGTGTTTCATAGGGTTACGGCGGTTATGGCGAAGGGGAAACACCCGGTTACATTCCGAACCCGGAAGTTAAGCTCTTCAGCGCCGATGGTACTGCACCGGGGACGGTGTGGGAGAGTAGGTCACCGCCGGACAATCTTTCACGTAGGGCCCTCACCGTTGGTGGGGGCCTTTCGTGCTTTCCAGGGGTCCTTTCTTTTCAACAGATCCCGAATAACGGAGAAGCCCCGGCCTTCCAGGACCGGGGCTTCTCCGTCACACTGCTGTTTCCCGTCAGGGGGTGATGAAGAGACCGTCACCCACGGTTCGCTCCGCGCCGTCCGAAGGCCGGTTCACGGGCTTGTGGTTGACGACCATCACACTGGAGCCGCCGCCGTCGAAGTTGATGGCCTGCTTGGCTCCCAGCCACCGCATCAGCTGGGCGGCCTCCACCATCGAGGCGCCCACGCTGACTCCGGGGTTGCGTCCGTCGACCGTGGCCAGGATGAGCCCGCCCGACTTGTCGACGCCGACCATCGTGCGTGGGTGACGCCGGAGCATCATGTTGATCGAGGCGTGCCCGTCGGCCGCCGCGGTGATGCGCACCCGGCCGTTCCTGACCAGCCCGACCCCGCCGCCCATGATGTGTGTCTCCGGGGTGAGCGGTATGGCCCGCTGCGTGCGCAGGTCGATGACCTTCCCGTCCACCTTCATCCAGGTTCCCTGCCCGTGCTCCTGGAGCCAGACGGCCGCCAGGCCGGTGCCGTGGAGCAGGTAGGTGCCCCGGGCGACGATGCCGCCGGCCTGACGGACCTTGATGACCCTGCCGTCGGCGGCGTTGACGACGACCTCGATGCCGCCGTCGGCTGCTGTCTTGCCGCCGAACTCCTCGGTGTAGAGGACGAGCTCTTCGGCCCCGGCGGCCCGGTTGATGCCGTTGATCTCGGCCTTCGTTCCGTCGGAGGAGATCGCGGTGACCGTGGTCTTCAGTTCGGTGATCCGCGCCTTGCGGCCCTGGGTGATGACGAGACCGCTGCGGCCCGGCACGGCCTCGCTGAGGAGCCTGCCGCCCACGACGGACACACCGACCGGGTCGCCCTGGAGAGCCTTGGCCGTGTGGATGTTGAAGAAGCCGCCGTTGACCCCGGCGATGGCGCCGGCCAGCTTCGACATCGAGCTGGTGCTCTCGCGCTTGGCCACGCTCTTGCCGACGCTCGTCTTGAAGGATCCCTTGAACAGCTTCGGGTTGACCATCAGCACGCGCATGTCCCAGGGGCCGGTGGTGTCTGTGCCGTCGTCGCCGAGATAGTCGGTCTTGGCCCGGACACCGGCTGCCTTGAGCTCCTTCACGACCTTGTCGGCCTTGGCCCGCTGGCCGAACGACCACAGGCCGGTCCTCACCATGTAACGCTCCACGGCGGGAGCGTCCGAGGCGGCGGGCTGCACGATTCTCAGAATTTCAGGGGCGAATCCGGCGTCCTCCATCGCCTGGGCCACCGTCTGTGCGGTGACCAGGGAACCGGCGTCATGCCCGTTGGGCATAAGAGCGGAAACTGTCCACCCTTGGGTGGATTTGCCGTGTTTCACACTAAAAAGGGTAATTCCCGGTGCCACGCTCTGCTGCTGCTTCACCGGCGCCATGCTCACACCCAGCGGGAACGCGGAGGAGGGAAACCCGACACTCGCCTGTTTCGCCTCGGCGGGAACCGCCACGGCGGTGAGTGTCAGGGTCATCAATCCGGCGACAAGGTGTCGCGACATGTGCATCTCTCCCCGTTGGTCTCCGATTTCGTGAACCATCGTGCCGAGATCTACGGGTCAAGGGGAGGCAAACGGGTGAAACATCCCAAGAAAGTGTTGTTGCTCACGCTGGAGGTCCCGCGTACCTGATTCCGTCAGCCCACGCAGTGGTACACCTTGCGCAGCGTCTCGTGGACGATCCAGACGGTCTTGGCACCCTCGGCGAGCAGGCAGACCGATCCGGGCACGAGCTCCAGGGTGGCGCCGCCGTCGACTTCCAGTGTGGCGCGGCCGGACAGGACCACGAACATCTCGTCACGTTCCACATCGACGACCGTGCCCGGTGTGATCTCCCAGATGCCCCGGCTCTGCCTGCCGTCCGGTGAGGACCACAACTCGATCGACGAGACGCGCGGAGAACCCGCCAGGATCTGGTGGGGCTCCAGCTCTTCCGGTGACAGCCGCACGTCGTCGGTGGGGACGGAGAACGCCCCGGCGGCGGCGACCATCCGGGTCAGATCGGCGGTCTCGGGAACGAAGATCTCGGGCATGGGGACCTTTCAGGAACGGGGACTGTCTCTCCGGAAGGACTCCAGGGCCAGGAGGGCGACGTGGAGGGAGAGACAGGATTCGACATCGTCCAGATCGGTGTCGAGGACGCGCTCCAACCTGCGGAGACGGTCGTAGAAGGCGGGTCTGGACAGATGGGCTCTCTGGGCGGCGACGGCCTTGTTGCGACCCGAGTCGAGATAGACCCGCAGGATCCCGGTGAGGTCGCCGCCGCGCTGGGCGTCGTGGGCGAGCAGCGGTCCGAGCTCGCGCTCCGCGAAGGTCTGCAGCCGGGCGTCGTCGCGCAGAAGATGGAGCAGTCCTCTCAGGCGAAGGTCGGGCAGCCGGTAGAAGGCGCGGCCGTCGGGGTGTCTGACGGCCACGTCGGAGACCTGCTCGGCCTCCAGGAAACTTCTCCGTACGTCGCGGATCGACTCGACCAGAGAGCCGGCGGCGAGGACGAAGGGGACGGTGAAGGCCGCGCGCAGGTGATCGGCGAGCGTGGTCAGCGCGGCCTCGGGGAGGACGCGCGGCGGAAGGGGGAGCAGGACGCCGACCCGATTCTGGTCCAGGGCGCCGACGAGGGCGGGAAGGCGGGCCTCGCGGCAGGCGGCGGCGGCCGCGTCCGCCAGCTCGCCGAGTTGGATGAGCTGCTCCTGGCCCTCCAGCGGCTTGTCCGCGGGCTCGGCCAGGCGGAGCACCACGCTGATGAGCTTGCGTCCGGTGAGCGACACACCGACCGCGCGGGCGCGTGCCGCGGCCTCCTCGGGGTCGGCGTACGCGTGGGTGAGGATTCCGGTGATGATCGTGCCGTGCGCCTGACGTTCCAGTGACTCCTGGTGGCGCTCCAGCAGGCGGCCCAGGGCGAGGGTGGTCGCGGCGCGCTCGGCGAGCACGATGTCGCGCGGCCCTGGCTCCGTGTCGCAGAGGATGATCAGGCGACCCCAGTCCTGGCCGCGTGCGCCGACCATGGTGACCAGCCAGCCGGAGGCGGCGTCGTAGGCGGTGCGCAGGTCGGGCGCGACCGCGCGGGAGCGGGTCTCCCAGCCCGCGAGCAGGGAGCCGGTGTCGCGGCCGGCGGTCTCGCAGGCGAGCACCTGGTGGGCGAGGTTCTCCAGCAATGCGGGGCGCCCGGACAGCCTCGTCACCTGGCCCAGGACATCGGCCGGAGAGGCGCCCTCGACCGACAGCTCGGTGAAGACCTCGTGCAGTTGCTCGGAGGCGCGGAGCTCCTCCAGCTGGATGTCGATGATCCGGGCGTGCACCGACTCGGTGATCTGCACGAACGGTGTCTCCCTGGCCAGGGTGACCAGAGGCAGGCCGTGCTCCTCGGCGGCGCGGACCACGGCGCCGGGCAACTCCCCGATGAACTTGCGGCCCAGTTCCACGATCAGTCCCGAGGCGCCCACGGCGACGAGCTCGGCGATGTAGTCGGCGAGCTTGCGGGGATCGTCGGGCAGGGCGATGCCGGTGGTGAGCACGAGTTCGCCTCCGCGCAGCAGGTGCGCGATGTCGGTCACCTCGCCCACGTGCACCCAGCGCACCCGGCTGTCCAGCCGGTCGGCCCCCGCCACGACCCGTGGATTGCCCCGACGGACGGTGTCCAGGGCGAGGACGTCGGCGACGGTAGGGAGCACGTGTCGAGAATATCCGATCAGCATGTAAGCGCGAGGGGGTCACGCTTTACAGCCTGTTTGCCCCACCCTCCCCGCCACCTGCTTTCCCCCGCGAGCGCGGTCACCGCTCGGCTCCTGTGGGGGCGGTCCAAGGATCGAAGACCCGTGCCGCGGCGGCCCTTACTCCATCGCCACCCCTCACCCGCTCTTGCGTGCCTACCGGCGCGACTCCCTGGTTTCCTCGATGTCCGCGCCGGGTGCCGAGTGGCTCCGCGGCGCCAGAGGCGGGGTGGCGCGGTTCAGGCGGGCCTCCAGTCCGTCGAGGAGGCAGGTCAGGCCGAACTCGAAGTTGAGCGCCCTGGCGGAGTCGACGTCCACGCACCGGTACTCGGCGTAGCGGGCGGCCAGCTCGGGGTAGTCGGCTGCCGCCTTCTCCACCACGGGCTGCAGGGCCTCGTTCAGTTCGTTGGAGTCGAGGCCCGCCTTGGCGGTCATCGCCCGCCAGGAGATTTCGGGCGCGGTGACCCCGAGCACGTACGCCAGAAGCGTCGAGGCGGCGTGGTCCTGGTCGAGGCCGCGGAACCCGGCGTGGTCGAAGGTGGCGACGAGCCGGCTCATCATCCGCATCGCGTTGGGGCCGATGGCGGGGGTGGTCCCGATGTAGCTGATGACCCAGGGGTGTGCGAAGAGCGCCTGGCGGATGGAGTACGCGAAGGAGGAGGCGACGTTGCGCCAGGTGGTCTCCCGGACGTCCGGGATGTCGAACTCGCCGTAGACCTCGTCGAGGACCAGTTCGAGCAACTCGTCCTTGTTCGCCACGTGCCAGTAGATGCTGGTCGTCCCCGAGCCGAGCTTGGCGCCCAGGCGGCGCATGCTCAGTGCGTCCAGCCCTTCGGCGTCGAGCAGCTCCATCGCCGTGCGCACGATCTGCGTGCGGCTGAGGGTGGGACTCTTCGCGGTGCGCCGCTCGCGGGTCCAGACGGAGCTGAATTGCTGTTCCACTCCTCAAGCATAAATCTTGTGGCACGCTGTTCGAGTTTATCGTACGGTGTGCGAGTGGAATCGAACGCTGTACGAGTCGAACGTGATCCGAGGCGCTGGTGGATCCTCGGAGTGCTCTGTCTGAGCCTGCTTGTCCTCGTGGTGGACAACACCGTCCTGAATCTGGCGATCCCCGCCCTCATGGTCGATCTGGGGGCGAGCCCGGCCGACATCCAGTGGATCATCGATGCCTATGTCCTGGTCTTCGCGGGGCTGCTGCTCACCTCCGGCAGCCTGTCGGACCGCTACGGTCGCAAGCGCTTCCTGATCATCGGTCTGGTGTTGTTCGGCGGCGCCTCGCTGCTCGCCGTGCTGGTCACCGAGCCCTGGCACCTGATCGGCGCCCGCGCGCTGATGGGCGTCGGCGGCTCCATCCTGATGCCGAGCACCCTGTCGATCCTGATCACCGTCTTCGACGACGAGGAGCGCCGCAAGGCGATCGCCGCGTGGAGCGCGGTGGCGATGGTCGGCGTGATCGCCGGTCCCACGCTGGGCGGCTTCCTGCTCGAACACTACTGGTGGGGATCGATCTTCCTGCTCAACGTGCCGGTCGCGATCGTCGCCGTGATCGCCGCGGCGCTGCTGATGCCCGAGTCGCGCGGTCCGGCGAGAAGGCTCGACCCGGTCGGTGTCGTGCTGTCCACGACCGGCATGAGCGCCCTCGTCTACGTGGTCATCTCCGCGCCGACCGCGGGCTGGACCTCGGCGGAGTCGCTGGTCGCCGCAGGGCTGGCGGTGGCGGCGCTGGGGGCGTTCGTGATCTGGGAGCTCAGAACGGAGCACCCGATGCTCCCGCTGGAGCTGTTCCGCGACCGGAACTTCAGCGGGGCGTCGTTCTCGATCGTGCTGATGTCGTTCGGCACGGGAGCGCTGCTGCTGATGCTCACCCAGTACCTGCAGTTCGTGCTGGGCTACAGTCCGATGCGCGCCGGTCTCGCGCTGCTGCCGTACGCCGTGGCCGCCGCGGTGTTCAACGGGGTCGGCGCCGCGCTGGGGCAGAAGGTCAGCAACCGGATGCTGGTAGCCGTCGGCCTCGCCGTGATGGCCGGCGGGTTCGGGGTGCTCGCCGTCATGACCGCCGACACCGGGTACGGCCTGCTGATCACCGGTCTCATGCTCATGGGGGTCGGCGGGGGCCTCGCGGGACCCGCGGCCTACGCGACGCTGATGGGGGCGGTACCGCCCGCGCACGCCGGTGTCGGGTCGGCGCTCAACGACACCGTCCAGCAGGTCGGCATGGCGCTGAGCGTCGCCGTGCTCGGCAGCGTGCTGGCCGGGGTCTACACCGCGTCGATGCCCGACGACGCCCCGGCCGCCGCGCGCGAGTCGATCGGTGAGGCGCTGCGACTGGGGGACGGGGGAGTGATCGAGACCGCGCGCGAGGCGTTCGTCTCGGCCATGTCGTTCGGCTCCTGGGTGGGGGTCGGCTTCACCCTCGCCGCCGCCACGCTGGCGTTCCTGGTGCTGCGCCCCGCGCCCGTGTCCGGGGCCGGTACGGAGGAGGGACTGGTGAAGTCGGGGAGCTGAGAGGTCGTCCAGGCCGTCGGCCCCGTGCGGCTCGCGCCACGCCGAGGACGGCGCGAGCCGCCGGGGGCCGGGACGGGGCTCAGGTCGCCCGCGCTCCGGCGTGGGACGCGAGCCGGACGGGCTCCGCCGCGGGATGCGAGGTCGCCGTGGGATGTGAGCCGCACGGGTTCCCCGTGCCGCACGACCGCGTCAGGGACCTTTTCCCGGCGAAGCGGACGACCGCCTTCTGTGCCATTCAGTGCCCTTCTGTGTCCCGCGAGACCCCGCTGCCCCGGTGAGGGTGATCCTCACGGACCGAGCCTGACAGTGTGCAGGGTTTGGTGGCGATATGCCGACATATTGTAGGTATGAGCGATGGCCCCGAGAGGCGATACTCGATGTATGTCGGACCTCCTTGCGCGCCATCGCGCGGTAATGCCCAACTGGCTGGCCCTTTACTACGACGAGCCCATCGAGATCGTCTCGGGCAAGGGAAACCGCGTCGTCGACGCGTCGGGCAAGAGCTATCTCGACTTCTTCGCGGGCATCCTGACCAACATGATCGGGTACGACGTGCCCGAGGTGCGCGAGGCCGTCGAGCGGCAGATCGCCACCGGTGTGGTGCACACCTCCACGGTCTACCTGCTGCGCGGCCAGGTGGAGCTGGCCGAGAAGATCGCGAGGCTCTCCGGCATTCCGGACGCGAAGGTCTTCTTCACCAACTCCGGCACCGAGGCGAACGAGACCGCCCTGCTGCTGGCGACCTACGCGCGTAAGTCCGACCAGGTGTTCGCCATGCGGCAGAGCTACCACGGCCGTTCCTTCGGAGCGGTCAGCGTCACGAGCAACCGCGCGTGGAAGAACAACTCGCTGTCACCGCTGAACGTGCACTTCCTGCACGGCGCCGACCGGCATCTCACCCGGTTCCGCGGCCTGTCCGACGCCGACTACATCGCGGCGTGCGTCGACGACCTGCGCCACGTGCTCTCCACCGCCGTCGCCGGGGACGTGGCGGCGCTGATCGCCGAGCCGATCCAGGGGGTGGGCGGTTTCACCATGCCTCCCGACGGGCTGTTCGCCGCCTACCAGGAGGTCCTCGACGCCGAGGGCATCCTGTTCATCTCCGACGAGGTGCAGACCGGCTGGGGGCGCACCGGCTCGGCCTTCTTCGGCATCCAGAACCACGGCGTCACGCCCGACATGATGACCTTCGCCAAGGGGCTGGGCAACGGCTTCGCGGTCGGTGGCGTCGTCGCCCGCGGCGACCTGATGGACAACCTCCACGCCGTGGGACTGGCCACCTTCGGCGGCAACCCGATCTCCATGGCCGCCGCCAACGCCACCCTGGACTACGTCCTCGACCACGACCTGCAGGCGAACGCCGCGAGGACCGGCGCCCTGATCATCGACGGGCTCCGTGCGGCGGCGCCGAGGCTGCCGATCGTCGGCGACGTCCGCGGCAAGGGCCTGATGTTCGCCGTCGAGCTGGTCGACCCGGCGACCGGCGAACCCTCGCCGGCCCTCGCCACCCGGTTCATGGAGGAGACCAGGAAGTCCGGCCTGCTCGCGGGCAAGGGCGGCCTGAAGGGCAACGTGCTCCGGATGGCCCCGCCGCTCACCCTCTCCCTCGACGAGGCCGCGGACGGCCTCGGGATCATCGTCAGCGCGCTCGAAACCATCAACGCCGAGGTCGTCTCGTGAAGAACGTCACCCACTGGATCGGCGGAGGCCCCGTCGAAGGCTCCGACCGTACTTCGGAGATCTTCGACCCCGCGACAGGGGAGGTCGCGGGCCGCGTCCACCTCGCGTCCGTGGGCGAGGTGGACGCGGCCGTGGCCGCCGCCGTCGAGGCCTGGCCCGCGTGGCGGGACGCCTCGCTGGTCAAGCGCTCGCAGGTGCTGTTCCGCTTCAGGGAGCTGATGTACGCCAACCGCGACGAGCTGGCCCGCCTCATCTCCGAGGAGCACGGCAAGGTCCACTCCGACGCGCTGGGCGAGGTCGCGAGGGGCCTGGAGGTCGTGGAGTTCGCCTGTGGCATCCCGCACCTGCTCAAGGGCGGTTTCTCCGAGGGCGTCTCCACCCGGGTCGACTCCTACTCGATCCGGCAGCCGCTGGGCGTCGTGGCCGGGATCACCCCGTTCAACTTCCCGGCGATGGTGCCGATGTGGATGTTCCCGATCGCGATCGCCGCGGGCAACGCCTTCGTCCTCAAGCCGTCGGAGAAGGACCCCTCGGCGTCGCTGCTGATGGCCGCGCTGTGGAAGGAGGCCGGGCTGCCCGACGGCGTCTTCAACGTCGTCCAGGGCGACAAGGTGGCGGTGGACCGGCTGCTGGAGCACCCGGACGTGCGCGCGGTCTCGTTCGTCGGGTCCACGCCCATCGCGAGGTACGTCTACGAGACCGGCACCTCCCACGGCAAGCGGGTCCAGGCGCTCGGCGGCGCCAAGAACCACATGCTCGTCCTGCCCGACGCCGACCTCGACCTCGTCGCCGACGCGGCGGTGTCGGCCGGTTTCGGCTCGGCGGGGGAGCGCTGCATGGCGATCTCCGTCGTGCTCGCCGTGGACCCGGTCGGGGACGAGCTGGTCGACAAGATCGTCTCTCGGGTCTCCGCGCTCACCGTCGGTCCCGGCGGCGACCCGTCCTCCCAGATGGGACCTCTCGTCACCGGGGCCCACCGCGACAAGGTCGTCTCCTACCTCGACCTGGGCGTTTCCGAAGGCGCCAAGCTCGTCGTGGACGGCCGCCTGACCCCCGTCCTCGGGGGCGGTGCCGCCCAGGACACGGCCGGATTCTGGCTCGGCCCCACGGTCCTCGACCACGTGGCCGCCGGCTCCCGGGTCCACCGGGAGGAGATCTTCGGCCCGGTCCTGTCGATCGTCCGCGTCTCCTCGTACGAGGAGGGCCTGGAGCTGATCAACGGTGGTGAGTTCGGCAACGGCACCGCGATCTTCACCAACGACGGTGGCGCGGCCCGGCGTTTCCAGAACGAGGTGGAGGTCGGCATGATCGGCATCAATGTGCCGATCCCGGTGCCGATGGCCTTCTACAGCTTCGGCGGCTGGAAGGCGTCGCTCTTCGGGGACACCCACGTCCACGGGGCCGAGGGCGTGCACTTCTACACCCGGGGCAAGGTCGTCACCTCCCGATGGCTCGACCCGAGCCACGGTGGCGTCAACCTCGGCTTCCCGACCAACGGGTAGCCTCCGACCCGCGAGGCCCGCGCCCCTCCTGCCGGGGCGTGGGCCTCGCGTCTTCTTCCCGCCCCTTTCCCGGTGCGACATGCGGACACCCGGGACGGGCGCGGGCCGGTAGGCTCCCGGGCAGGTCGGTGGCGATGTCGGGAGGAGACCCCGTGGGCCTCGTGGGCAGGGACAGGCTTCGCCTGGCGCGGCTGGGAGCGCTGCTCGGAGTGGGCGTGCTCGCGCTCGCCGCCTGCGCCCAGGCGGGGGCCACGACCACGGCGAGGCCGATGCGCGGCCCCTCGTCCTCCGCGACACCCGTCACCCCCTCCGCGACGCCCACCGCCGCGACCCGTGCGGCCAGTCCGAGCCCGACGCCTTCGCCGTCCATCGGCGAGGGCGAGGGCACGCTGCGGGTGCTCACCTTCCAGGGGTACGTCGAGTACGGCGGGACCAGTTCGCAGGTCAACTGGCTCACGCCCTTCGAGCGGGAGAGCGGCTGCGTCGTCAAGCTCGACCGGGTCCGTACGAGCGAGGAGATGGCCGTCAGGTTCGCCACCGGCGCCTACGACGCCGTCTCACCCGCCCCCGACCTGGCGGGGCTGCTGGTGGCGCAGGGGAAGGTGGCGCCGCTGGAGACGGCGTTGGTCGACGACTACCGGCGGATCCCCAGGCGGCTGCGCGAGCTGCCCGGCCTGCGCGAGGACGGCAAGGTCTACGGCATCCCCTACCTGTGGGGGGTCAACCGGGTCCTCTACGAGGAGGGCAGGCCCGAAGGGCCGTCGGCGCTCTACGAAACGTCCTCCGCGGCGATCAGGAACAGCCCGCTGAGCATCGCCGACGCCGCGCTCGCCCTCGGCGGGAGGCGTCCCGGGTCGAAGACCGAGGATCCGTTCCAGCTCACTTCCGCGCAGCTCGACGCCGCCCTGAGGCTCCTCGCCGAGGGCGAGGGTCCCGGCCGGGTTTACTGGGACGGCTCACTCGACCTGGTCAGGGCCCTGTCGGCGGGACCGGTGCGGACCGCCCAGGCCCTCCCGTACCACCTGGACCTCTTCCGGCGCGCGGGCCGGCCGATGAAGGCGCTGGAGGGGGTGCCGATGACCGGGTGGGTCGACTCGTGGATGCTCGCGGCGAAGCCCGCCAGCCCCAACTGCGGCTACCGGTGGCTGAACTGGGTGAGTTCGGCGTCGGCGCAGCGCCCCGCCGCGGCCTGGACCGGGCTGGCCCCGGCCAATCCGGAGGCGTGTGGCGGTCACGCCCGCCGGATGTGCGAGATCTACCACGTGCGAGACAGCCGGTGGCTGCGCGATGTCGTCTTCGCCGCCCGCCCGACGCGCGATTGCGGGGGTCGTGGTGGGGAATGCACCGATTACACCGAGTGGGCGGAGCGCTGGAAGCAGCTCCTGAAGTGATCGGTTTCCCGCCGGTCCGAGCGTGAAGGGCCGCGGGCCCGTCCTTCCCTCCTCGTGACACTCGTCTCCAGCCATGCCCGCATATCTCGCGTTTGGCCGCGCTTTTCGTTGTCGTGATCGTGTTTGGCGATGGATTCGGTGGGAAAATCATGGTATCGATATCGACTGGTTGACCAGTCAGTGGGTAGTCTGGTCGCCATGAGAATCCTTCTTGTTGGAGCGGGCGGCGTCGGTTCCGCCGTCGTGCCGATCGCCGCACGCCGAGATTTCTTCGAACACATCGTGGTCGCCGACTCCCAACAGGACCGGGCCACCGCCGTCGTGGCCAGGATCGCGGACCCGCGCTTCAGTGCCATCGGACTGGACGCCTCCGACCGGGCGGCGGTCGAGGCCGCCCTCGCCGAGCATCGCTGCGACGTGCTCTTCAACGCCGTGGACCCCCGCTTCACCATGTCCCTGTTCGAGGCGGCGCTCAACGCCGGGGCGCACTACCTCGACATGGCGATGTCGTTGTCGCGACCGCACCCGCGCAGGCCGTACGAGCTGACCGGGGTGAAACTCGGCGACGAGCAGTTCGCCCTCGCCGAGGCCTGGCGGCGGAAGGGCGGCCTGGCGCTGGTGGGGATGGGGGTGGAGCCGGGGCTCGCCGACGTGTTCGCGCGCTACGCCGCCGAGCACCTGTTCCGGAGCATCGAGGAGATCGGCATCCGCGACGGCTCCAACCTGGTGGTCGACGGCTACGACTTCGCGCCGACGTTCTCCATCTGGACGACGATCGAGGAGTGCCTCAACCCGCCGGTGATCTGGGAGAACGGCGGCTGGCACACCACCGAGCCGTTCAGCGAGCCCGAGGTGTTCGACTTCCCCGAGGGGATCGGGCCGGTCGAGTGCGTCAACGTCGAGCACGAGGAGGTGCTCCTCGTGCCCCGCTACATCGACGCCAAGCGGGTGACGTTCAAGTACGGCCTGGGTGAGGAGTTCATCGGGGTCCTGAAGACCCTGCACAAGCTCGGCCTGGACAACGCGGACAAGATCAAGGTGGGGGGAGTCGAGGCCTCGCCGCGCGACGTGGTCGCGGCCAGCCTGCCCGACCCGGCCACCCTCGGCGACCGGATGCGCGGCAAGACCTGCGCCGGGACCTGGGTGAAGGGTGTGGGCAAGGACGGCCGGCCGCGCGAGGTGTATCTCTACCACGTGGTCGACAACGAGTGGTCGATGCGGGAGTACGGCTGCCAGGCCGTGGTCTGGCAGACGGCCGTGCACCCGGTGGTCGCCCTGGAACTGCTGGCCACCGGTGCCTGGTCGGGCAGTGGCGTGCTCGGCCCCGAGGCGTTCGACGCGGTGCCCTTCCTGGAGTTGCTCAACGCCTACGGCTCGCCGTGGGGCATGCGCGACGAGAGCGCCGAGAGCGCCGAGACGCTCCTGTCCGCCTGAGGGCCTCCCCGCCGTCTCCTCGGCTTACTTGGTAAAGGCGTTCCGGGGATTCCGGCCGCATCGGCTTCGCGAGGGTGATCGGGGTGCCGACGGAGGCCGCGGCCGTACCGGTGATCAACCGGTGCGGGGCCGCGGACTCGCACCGGTTGTCGAGAAGAGCTCAGAAGAAGGCCACGCGCCGGGGCCGGGAGCGGGCGTCGTCCTGCTGCGGCAGCAGCGCGTCGGCGCACTCCGGGCAGGCGAAGAGGGCCGTGCCGTCGGGGAGGCGGCCGATCCTGGTCCGCGGGCGAGGCCACTTCTTGTGGCAGGCCACGCAGGCGTCGCCCTCACGCTGGGTGCGGGTCAGTCCGTCGGGATCGAAGGTCATCGTGGCGTGTGCCGTGCTGGGCGGCCTCCAGTTCATCGTGTTCCTTTCAGCGCGGAGACCCCGCCTTGAGGCGTGGGAAGGAAACGCGGCAAGGCGCCGTACGGGTTGGTGGCATGCGCGTGCGGTGGCGATGGCCGAGCCGCCTGCGCATACCCGCACCACCCTCGCCGCCGGGCCGGCGGCGAGAGAAAACGCCTGTGGAGCCGGGGTAGGACCTCAGAGGGGAGAATTTCTCTCCTGGCGGGCAACTGGCGGTGAAGCGGGAGACCCACCCCGTGCGGGTTGGAATCCCCTGGCTTCGGTCGTGGGGAGGAAGCCGATCACATTCCTCCAGCGTGGTGACTCCTTGTTCTCTCCCGTGGCTCGGCCGCGAGGAGGACGTCGGCACGTTTCCTGTCTTGATCGCGTACTTTCATATCGGAACCGTTATAACGCGGTCACGACCCGTGATCGCTGTGGCGGATGTCAAGCGGTGGTTAAATCACGGCCTACATGCGGGCCGTATAGCGGCAAAAGGGACACTCGGCATCAAGCCGGGTGCCCCTTTTGGTGCGTTCTAAACAGTCAGGCCTCGTTCACGGCCTTCTCCAGGATCGCGAGCCCCTCCTCCAGGAGGTGATCGGGGATGACCAGTGGCGGCAGGAAGCGCAGCACGTTGCCGTAGGTGCCCGCGGTCAGCACGAGCAGACCCTCCGCGTGACACCTTTTCGCGATCTCGCCCGCCGCCGTGGGGTGGGGCTCGCCGGTGCCGGGCACGACCAGCTCGATGGCGATCATGGCGCCCCGGCCGCGTACGTCGCCGATGATCGGGTTTCTCCTCGCCATGGCGCGCAGCCGCGGAAGCATGGTCTCGCCGATGCGGCGGGCCTTCCCGATCAGGTCGTCGGCCTCGATGGTCTCCATCACGCCCAGCGCGGCCTCGCAGGCGAGCGGGTTGCCGCCGTAGGTGCCGCCCAGCCCGCCGACGTGGACCTTGTCGAGGATCTCGGCGCGGCCGGTGACGGCGGCGAGCGGCAGGCCGCCCGCGATGCCCTTCGCGGTGACGATGATGTCGGGCACGATGCCCTCGTCCTCGCAGGCGAACAGGTGGCCGGTACGGCAGAAGCCGGTCTGCACCTCGTCGGCGACGAAGACGATGCCGTTCTCGCGGCAGAACTCCAGGATCCTCGGCAGGAAGCCCTTGGCGGGCTCGATGAAGCCGCCCTCGCCCGCGATCGGCTCGATCACCACGGCGGCGACGTTCTCGGCGCCGATCTCCTTGGTGATCTGGTCGATCGCCTGGGCCGCGGCCTCCTCGGCGCAGTTCTCCGGGCCGGTGGGCCAGCGGAACGGGTAGGCGAGCGGTACCCGGTAGACCTCGGGCGCGAACGGGCCGAAGCGGTGCTTGTAGGGCATGTTCTTGGCCGTCAGCGTCATCGTCAGCAGGGTCCGGCCGTGGTAGCCGTGCTCGAAGACGACGACCGCCTGGCGGCCGGTGGCGTGGCGGGCGACCTTGACCGCGTTCTCCACCGCCTCGGCGCCGCTGTTGAGCAGGAAGGTGCGCTTCTCGTGGTCACCGGGGGTGATCTCGTTGAGTTTCTCGGCGACCCGCACGTACGACTCGTACGGCGTGATCATGAAGCAGGTGTGGGTGAAGTCCGCCACCTGCCTGCTCACCCGCTCGACGACGCGCGGGGCGGAGTTGCCGACACCGGTCACCGCGATGCCGGACCCGAAGTCGATCAGAGAGTTGCCGTCGGCGTCGACGACGACACCGCCCCCGGCGTGCGTCACGAAGACGGGCAGCGTGGTGCCGATGCCCGGTGGTACGGCGGCCTGCTTGCGCGCGAGCAGTTCGCGGGACCTCGGGCCGGGAATCTCGGTGACGAGGCGGCGCTCCTGCGGAAGCGAGGGGCCGCCCTCGGTGACGGTGCTCATGATGTGAAGCTATGTCGCCGATGCCGGTGTGCCGATGATGCACTATGGCAAAATTGCGAAGAGCAGAATAGACATAACGTACAAAAAAAGGGGGTGGGGATGGCGCCGACGCTGAACACCGTCGTACGGCGACTCGCCCTCGGGCTCGTGGTCCTCACCGGGCGGGAGGCGCTCGACCGGCCGGTGCGCTGGGTGGCGGTCAGCGAGCTGGAAGATCCCACCCCGTTCCTCGAGGGCGGCGAACTGGTTCTGACCACGGGCATGCGCCTGGACGCCCGCAACGCCGGACCCTACGTCGAGCGCCTGGTCGCCAGAGACGTCGCCGGACTCGGGTTCGGCGTCGGACTCGGGCACGAGACGATCCCCGAGGCGCTGGTCGAGGCCGCCACGCGGGCCGGGCTGCCGCTCGTCGAGGTGCCGCGCGACACCCCGTTCGTCGCCATCGGCAAGGCGGTGAGCGAGCTGATCGCCGCCGAGCAGTACGACGAGCTCAGCAGCGCCTTCGCCGCCCAGGGCCGCCTCACCCGCGCCGCGCTGCGCCCGGAGGGCCCTCGCGCGGTGATCGACCGCCTCGCCCGCGAGCTGGGCGGCTGGGCGATCCTGCTCGACGAGGCGGGGGCCGTACGACATCTGGCGGGCAGAGGCGCCACCGCGGCGGCCGGAGACCTCGGCCCCGAGCTGGAACGGCTGAGAAGGATCACGAGTCAGGGCGCTCCCGCGAGCGTCGCCCTCTCCTCACCCGAGGAACACGTCATCGTGCGGCCACTGGGAGCCCGTCGGGTGAGGGGATTCCTCGCCGTCGGCATCGGCCGGTCCTTCACCCCGGTCGCGCACACCGTGGTCAACGCCGCCGCGTCCCTGCTCACACTCGCCGTCGAGCACGGCGTGGAGCACCTGGCCGCCGAACGCCGGGTCCGCTCCGCGGTGCTGCGGCTGCTGCTGGCCGGGCAGCCGGAGGCCGGGCGCGAGACGTTGGAGCGGCTGGGGGAGCGGCTCGCCGGCGAGCCGCTGGTGGCGATCGCCTGCGCCGGTGAGCCGGAGGCGGTGCTCGAGGCCGCGGGGGCCGAGTTCGCGGCGGCCGACGGCGACAGGGTGGTCCTGCTGGTCCCGCCCGCGCGGGCCGACGCCGTGGCCGCGACGCTCGGCGAGTACGGCCCCGTCGGGGTCGGCGAACCGGTGGGTCTCGACGACCTGCGCGAGGGACTGGAGCAGGCCGACCGGGCGCTCGCCGCGGCCGGGCGCGGCACCGCGCCGGTGGCGCGCTTCGCCGACCTGGCGGGGCAGGGACTGCTCTCCCTGCTCGACCCCGGCGTGGCGGAGGCGTTCTCCGCCGCGCTGCTCGCCCCGCTCAGGGAGTACGGCTCGCGTGCGGATCTGCTCGGGTCCCTGCGCGTCTACCTGGACTGCAACGGTCACTGGGACGCGGCGGCGCAGCGGCTCGGGGTGCACCGCCACACTCTGCGCTACCGCATGCGGCGGGTGGCGGAACTGGTCGGACGTGACCTTGAGGACCCCGCCGTCCGCGCCGAACTCTGGGTCGCCCTCGCCGTCGCCAGGTGAGGGCGGGATCAGTCGCGGTCGACGACCAGATAGCGGGAGATGACGGCATAGGTGACCGTTTCGTAGGTGGCGCTGTCGCGCAGGTGCCCGGCACGTTCCAAGCCGATCGCGCCCTGGGCCGCGGCCCACACGGCGTCGGCGATCTTCCTGGGCTGGGTGGGGACGATGTATCCCGCCGAGATGCAGTCCGCGATCACCCGATCGACGATGTTCAGCGCCGCGCGGGCGAGGGTCCTGGCCCGCTCGCTCGGCACGAAGCCGGGGATCGCGCGCTCGAACATCAGGGCGTAGTAACCGGACTCGTCCAGCGCGGCCTCCCGGTAGACGGGACCCAGCGCGATGAGGTGCTCCAGGGCGTCCTTGCGCGAGGGCACGGCCTCCAGACGGCGCCGGAAGCGTTCGAAGCCTTCCAGGTACAGCGCCTCGGCGAGGCCCTCCTTGCTGCCGAACATGGTGTAGACGACGGTCGTCGAGCATCCCGCCTCGGTGGCGATGCGGCGCATCGAGAGGCTCTCCGGCCCGATGGTGACCAGCAACTGGCTGGCGACGTCGAGCAACCTGGCACGAAGCTCGTCCTGAGATGCCCGCTCACCGACAAGGTAGGCGCCCTGAAGGCCGCGCGGCGCCGAGGAGGTCATGCGCCCACGCCCTTCCGCTCTCATCGTCATCCGGTGACTTAGCCACGGTGAAGATCATTCAAACCGGTGCCTTGTAAGGAATATCCCCGATTACCCCTGTTTTCGTTACAGGGCACGGGCGGGCGGTTTTATGCGGAACGGCGTGCCGTCGCGAGGCTGTTGTGCGGAGTGGAGTAAGGCCGCTCCCATGCCGGTGACATAGCGTCTGGATATGGACGTGCGCCCCTTCTGGCTCGCCGGACGCCCCGCCAAGGGCGAGACCGAGCTCACCGTGACCAACCCGCATGACGGCCGCGTCGTCGCCGTCTGCTCCGTGCCGACCGACGGCCAGGTCGAGGAGGCCGTGGCCGCCGCGGCGGCCGTGCGGAAACAGGCCGCCGCGCTCCCGATCCACGTACGGGCCGAGGCCCTCGCGCACGTCTCGCGTCGCCTCGCCGAGCGCGCCGACGAGATCGCCGCCCTGATCACCGCCGAGAACGGCAAGCCGATCTTCTGGGCCCGCGGCGAGGTCGGCCGGGCGATCTCCACCTTCAGGTTCGCGGCCGAGGAGACCCGCCGTCTCGGCGGCGAGACCGTGCGCCTGGACACCGAGGCCGCCTCCGCGGGCCGCCTCGCCTACGTCTCCCGGGTCCCGCACGGCCCGATCCTGGGCATCAGCCCGTTCAACTTCCCGCTCAACCTGGTCGCGCACAAGGTGGCCCCGGCCATCGCCGTCGGTGCCCCGATCGTCCTCAAGCCCGCACCGGCGACGCCGGTCTCCTCGCTGGTCCTGGGCGAGATCCTGGCCGAGACCGACCTGCCGGAGGGCATGTTCTCCGTGCTCCCCGTGTCCAACGACCGCGCCGGTGCCCTGGTCGAGGACCCGCGCCTGCCGGTCGTCTCCTTCACGGGTTCGGCCCCCGTGGGGTACGCGATCATCGACCGGGTCCCGCGCAAGCACGTGACCCTGGAACTCGGCGGCAACGCCGCCGCGGTCGTGCTCGCCGACGCCGACCTCGACTGGGCCGCCTCGCGGATCGCGCTGTTCTCCAACTACCAGGCCGGTCAGAGCTGCATCGCCGTACAGCGGGTGATCGTCGAGGCGTCGGTCCACGACGACTTCGTGGCCCGGCTCGTCCCGGCCGTCGAGGCCCTGGTCACCGGTGACCCCGCCGACGAGAAGACGCAGGTCGGTCCCCTCGTGTCGGCCGAGGCCGCCGAGCGCGTGGAGCAGTGGGTCGGCGAGGCCGTCTCCGCGGGCGCCCGCCTGCTGACCGGCGGCACCCGCGACGGCGCCACGTTCGCGCCGACCGTGCTCGCCGACGTGCCGGCCGACGCCAAGGTCTCCCGCGAGGAGGTCTTCGGCCCGGTGATGGTCGTCCAGAAGGTGTCCGGTGTGGACGAGGCGTTCGCCGCGGTCAACGACTCCAGGTACGGCCTTCAGGCGGGGGTGTTCACCCGCGACCTCGACCACGCCTTTCGCGCCAACCGGGAGCTGGAGGTCGGCGGTGTGATCATCGGTGACGTGCCGTCGTACCGCGCCGACCAGATGCCGTACGGAGGGGTCAAGGACTCGGGTGTCGGCCGCGAGGGACTTCGCTCGGCGATCGCGGACTTCACCTACGAGAAGGTGATGGTCCTCACCGGCCTCACCCTCTGACGGGCCGGGGCCCGACCCGCGCGCCGTCGATCCGCCCTTTCGAGGCTCATCAGGGGCACCGGCCCGAACTTTCGACGGGCCGGTCCCGGCGCCACGGGCCCGGTCTTCCGCGGCCGGTTCCGGCTCTCGGTGCCGTCGAAGCGGCCTTGCGACGCTCTCGGCGCGGTCTCCGCGCCGAGGTCACGACGCCGAGGTCACGACGCCGAGGTCACGACGCCGAGGTCACGACGCCGAGGTCACGACGCCGAGGTCACGACGCCGAGGCCGTGGCGTAGAGGTCACGACGCCGAGGCCGTGGCGTAGAGGTCACGACGCCGAGGCCGTGGCGTAGAGGGCCTTGGCCGAGTCACCGAAGTAGGGGCCGTACATGGTGCGGCGGTCGTCGCTGTACTTGAAACTGCTGACCGAGACGATCGTGCCCCGGCCGGTGGAGGCGTCGAAGCCGCTCAGCCAGGGACCCCCGCTGGATCCGGCGGTCATGTCGCAGCGCATGCCCTGGTCGCGGGTCTGCCCGTTCGGGTCGTCGCGGAGCGGGCCCGCGCAGTAGACCAGGTGCTCGCCGTCGTAGGGCGCGTCGGCGGGAAAGCCGAAACCGCTCGCGAGGCGCCCCCTGGGAACGCCGAAGGCGATGTCCTGGCCGCCGACGACGTCGCCGAGGTGCCTGCCGCCGCTGGTGGCGACCGCCACCATGCCGATGTCGTGGCTGTCGTCGCCCTCACGCGACCAGGGGCCCGCGACGAACATGCGGCGCGCGGTGTACTGCCCGTACGGGCGGCGGCCCTGGCTGTAGCCGGGGACGAAGGTCCAGTTGTCGGCCCAGGCGCCGGTGCCGTCCTTGACGCAGTGGCCGGCGGTCACCACCAGATCCTTGTTGGCGCTCCTGACCGAGCTCGCCGAGCACACGAAGTCGCTGCCCTTGATGGTGAGGAACACCCGTCCCGTGGTGCGTGCCACCGCCCCGCCGGAGGTCCACCGGGCGCCGGCGGTGCGGGACACGGCGCCGCGCGATCTCTGGCGGGGGACGACCCCCCGACCGGTGGCGGAGAGCCGCCCGAGCGTTCCGGTGACCCTGTCGAGCCGGTCGAAGGGGGTCGCGGAGGCCATCCGGCGGGGGGTCCAGTAGCCGAGCGGGCGCTCCCGCTCCGACGCGGTGGGAGCGGGCGCGTGCTCGACGACGTCCGGCATGCCGGACGCCGCGACCGTCGCGGGTTTCCCCGTCGTCTCCGTCGTCCCGGCCTTCTCCGCCGTCTCCGCGGAGGGGTGGTCGGAGGGCTTCGCGGACCGTTTCCCGAACTCGGTGACCGCCTGCCAGGTGGCCGTCGCGCCGGGCGCCGGGGCGCTCAGCGACCCGGCGAGGAGCGAGGCGGCCGCAAGCAGGGGGAGGCTTGAGGTCATGAAACCCGAGTTTGCACTACGTGTGGTGTTCCTGTGATTACTTTTGGTCAATATCAGGGGGTGCCGGTGGTCTGGGCCGCCTCGTAGACGGCCCGCGCCTCGGCCCCGAAGTAGGGGCCGAACATCCAGCCCTCGGCGAAGCCGTACTTGAAGCTGTTCACCGAGTTCAGGGTGCCGAGGCCGGTGCTCTCGTTGAAGTCGAGGAACCAGGGCCCGCCGCTCGACCCGCCGGTCATGTCGCAGTTCAGCCCGATGTCGCGGGACATCAGGAAGTCGTCGAACGCGCGCCCGGAGCAGTAGACCAGTTTGGAACCGTCGTACGGGGCGGCGGCCGGGTAGCCGAAGGAGTGCATCTGCCGGCGTCGCGCCTGGTTGAAGGAGACGCCCTGGCCGCCGACCACGTCGGTCAGCGATTTGCCGTTCAGCGGGGCCACCACGGCCGAGGCCACGTCGTAGTTGATGTCCTCGCTGTTGTTCCACTGCGGGGTGGTGTAGAGGGTGGTCGCCACCCACGTGCCGTAAGGCCGGTCGCCGTTCTGGTAGCCGGGCACGAAGACCCAGTTGCCGTGGAAGGCGCCGCCCATCCTCACGCAGTGCCCCGCTGTGATCACGGTGCTCTTGTTCTCGCTGGTCACCGCGCTCGCCGAGCACGAGGCGTTGCGGCCCTGGTAGGTGAAGAAGACCCGGCCCGCGGTCTTGACGATCGCCCCGCGACGGGTCCACGCCGCGCCGGTGGAGGCGCGGGCCGCCGCCGAGCCCCTGGTGACCGTGACGGCGTCGCCGTCGGGCTCGGTCGCGGGGACGGAGACGGGGTCGGCCGCGGTCTGGGCCGCGATCGCCCCCGCGGTGAGCCGGGCGCCGTCCTTCTCGGGGACGAGGGCGGCGAGCGGCTTGGCCGCCTCCATCTTCGCCTCGGTCCAGTAGCGCTGGACGGTCTGCTGTTCCTTCTTGGTGTCGGCCGCCTCCTCCTCGACCGGCTGGGGAACGGCCCGCGCCGGGGTGACGCCGCCCCCGCTCCTGCCCGCCGCGCCCGCCGGGGTGTCCAGCCTGGCACCCGTCGTGGCCTCCACGGTGGCGCCGTGCGCGACCGTCGCGGAGAGCAGTGTGCTTCCCGCGATGGCGGTGAGAACAGGGATGAGTCGTGCCGTGCGCCGCATATGTACCTCCCGAGGGCCTGTCACTGCTCCGGGAAGCTAGTGCGCTGTACGTATGCATTTCTCAGGCTTTACAACTATTGATATGACGAAATTCGGACTTAAATACTGCCTTTTATCGTGTGCTCCACGGCTAACAGTTTTTCGCCGCGATCCTGCCTGATCAACACCGGCGTACGCCGATCCGGGTTGATCAATCCTGGTACGGCCGATTCGGCGATCCCTCGGGCGTCGGATCGCGGACAGGGGGATTCACCCCGGTGCGACCGATTCGACAGCGCGGTCCGAGCCGGGAGAATGGGGCGGTGCAGCCAGACACCGTTCGCTCCGTCGTCCTGCTCGGCTCGACCGGGTCCATCGGGACCCAGTCCCTCGACGTCATCGCCCGCAACCCCGGCAGGTTCCGGGTGGCCGCGCTGGCCGCCTACGGTGGCCGGATCGACCTGCTGGCCAGGCAGGCGGCCGAGTTCCGGCCCGACGTGGTCGCCGTCGCCGACCCCTCCGCGCTGCCGCGGCTGCGGGAGGCCCTGGCCGCGCACGGGGTGGGCTCGCGGGTGCTGGCCGGCCCCGAGGGGGTGGCCGAGGCCGCCGCCTGGCCCGCCGACGTCGTACTCAACGGCATCACCGGGGCTCTGGGGCTCACCTCCACGCTGGCCGCGCTCGAGGCGGGCCGGGTGCTCGCGCTCGCCAACAAGGAGTCGCTGATCGTCGGCGGGCCGCTGGTGAAACGCCTGGCCAAACCCGGCCAGCTGATCCCCGTCGACTCCGAGCACTCCGCGCTGGCCCAGTGCCTGTGGGCGGCGGGCCCCGCCGGCCCCGACGCCTCCGCCGTGCGCCGCCTGGTCGTCACCGCGAGCGGCGGCCCCTTCCGCGGCAGGTCGCGCGCGGACCTCGCGGACGTGACCCCCGAGCAGGCCCTCGCCCACCCCACCTGGTCGATGGGGCCGGTCATCACGGTGAATTCCGCCACACTCGTCAACAAGGGCCTTGAGGTCATCGAGGCCCACCTGCTCTTCGACATCGGCTTCGACCGCATCGAGGTCGTCGTCCACCCGCAGTCGGTCATCCACTCGATGGTCGAGTTCGTCGACGGCTCGACCATCGCCCAGGCCAGCCCGCCGGACATGCGCCTGCCCATCGCCCTCGCCCTCGGCTGGCCGGAGCGGGTCGCCGACGCCTCCGCCGCGGTCGACTGGACCGCGGCGCACACCTGGACGTTCGAGCCGCTCGACGAAGAGGCCTTCCCCGCCGTCGCGCTGGCCAGGCAGGTCGGCAAGGCCGGCGGCACCGCCCCCGCCGTCTACAACGCCGCGAACGAGGTCTGTGTCGAGGCCTTCATGGCCGGGCGCCTGCCGTTCCCCGGCATCGTCGACACCGTGGAGGCGGTGCTCTGCGAGCACGAGGTGACCGAGGCCGCCTCCGTCGCCGAGGTGCTCGACGCCGACTCCTGGGCGAGGATACGGGCACGCGAGCTCACTGGGACTGCCTAGACTGATGGGTGTCGTCGACTCTTCAAGGGCTGAAAATGACTTCTGTTGCTCTCGGAATCCCGTCCGTCAGGACCAGGCCGATCGCCGAGCGACGCGTATCCCGTCAGATCATGGTCGGCTCCGTCCCCGTGGGCGGGGACGCGCCGGTCTCCGTCCAGTCGATGACCACCACGGTCACCGCCGACGTCAACGCGACGCTCCAGCAGATCGCCGAGCTGACCGCCTCGGGCTGTCAGATCGTGCGGGTCGCGGTCCCCTCCCAGGACGACGCCGACGCGCTGCCGATCATCGCGAGGAAGTCGCAGATCCCGGTGATCGCCGACATCCACTTCCAGCCGAAGTACGTCTTCGCCGCGATCGAGGCGGGCTGCGCGGCGGTCCGGGTCAACCCCGGCAACATCAAGAAGTTCGACGACAAGGTCGGTGAGATCGCCCGAGCGGCGGCCGAGCGCGGCGTGCCGATCAGGATCGGCGTCAACGCCGGCTCGCTCGACCCCCGCCTGCTCCAGAAGTACGGCAAGGCCACCCCCGAGGCGCTGGTGGAGTCGGCGCTCTGGGAGTGCTCGCTGTTCGAGGAGCACGGCTTCCGTGACATCAAGATCTCCGTCAAGCACAACGACCCGGTCGTGATGGTCCAGGCGTATCGCCTGCTCGCCGCCCGGTGCGACTACCCGCTCCACCTCGGCGTCACCGAGGCCGGTCCGGCCTTCCAGGGCACGATCAAGTCCGCGGTCGCCTTCGGCGCCCTGCTCGCCGAGGGCATCGGCGACACCATCCGCGTGTCGCTGTCGGCCCCTCCGGTCGAGGAGGTCAAGGTCGGCAACCAGATCCTGGAGTCGCTCAACCTGCGCGAGCGTGGCCTGGAGATCGTCTCCTGCCCCTCCTGCGGACGTGCCCAGGTCGACGTCTACACCCTCGCCGACCAGGTCCAGGCAGGGCTCGAAGGGCTGAAGGTGCCGCTGCGCGTCGCGGTGATGGGCTGCGTCGTCAACGGTCCCGGCGAGGCCCGCGAGGCCGACCTCGGCGTCGCGAGCGGCAACGGCAAGGGCCAGATCTTCGTCAAGGGCGAGGTCATCAAGACCGTCCCCGAGTCGCAGATCGTCGAGACCCTGATCGAGGAGGCCCTGCGCCTCGCGGAGGAGATGGGCGTGGAGGTCGATCTCGACGACGACGCCCCCGGACCCCAGGTCGTCGTCGGCGGCTGACCCCGCGTCCCGCGCCTGCTCCCGTCCGCCCCCGGGGTGATCCCTCCTCGCGTCGGACGCGGCCGCTGACGAAGGTGCGGAGAGCGGTGCGGCACCTGCGGAGAACCGGGCCGACGGCCGCCCTGCCGTGGAGTTCCCTTCCGCCCGTCCCCGAGATCGCGTTCGCGCCGGGGCGGGCGGTTTCCTTTGGCGTTCAGCCTCGCGCCGTCTCGCCTGCGGGCGCGGCCGGAGGCGGGCGCTCGCCGGTCCTACGGGCGCCGCACCTCGCTGTCCTCGCCGTACCCGTACCGCGGCGCGGGCGGGTCGCCGGGGCGGTCGGGGGCCCCGATGACCGCTGTCGGCGTTCACGGCTCCTCGATCGGCCCATCCCACCTGCGGTCATTACAGTTAGCAATTATCTGACTACACTTTGCCAGGTGTTCGGCTGTGTTCCGGATGACCGTGCCGCGCTCGGGAGACCATCGCCTCTGCCGTACGAGTAGGGGGATCACACAGTGAAGAAGAGGGTTGTCGGGATCGCCGCGAGCATCGCGATGCTGGCCGTGGCGATGGGGGTGCCGCAGGGGGCGGTGGCCCAGGAGAGACAGGCGAGGGAGGGGCTGGTCTGGGGCTCCTGCGAGGGCGGGGTTCCGGTGACCGGGGCGGCGTCCACCGGAGCGGGGGACAACCCGATGGAGTGCGCCACCCTGAGGGTGCCGCTCGACTACGCCAACCCGCAGCGGACCATCGGCATCGCCCTGAACCGGATCAGGGGGAAGGCCGTTCACGACCGTCTCGGCGCGCTGCTGGTCAACCCGGGCGGTCCCGGGGCGTCCGGCCGCGACCTGGTCAGGACCGTGGTGGCCGGGCTTCCCGACGGCCTGGCCGACCGGTTCGACGTGATCGGGTTCGACCCGCGCGGGGTGGGGGCGAGCGACCCCGCGCTGAAGTGCGTCGATCCCAAGAAGTACTACGAGGCGCCGCGTCCCGACCAGGTGCCGGTCACCAGGCGCGACGAGAACGTGCTGATCGGCCGGGCCCGCAGGTACGCCGAGGCGTGCGGCGAGCGCTGGAGCTGGATGCTGCCGCACATGACCACCGAGAACTCCGCCAGGGACATGGACGCGATCAGGGCGGCCCTCGGCGAGTCGAAGATCAGCTTCCTGGGTTACTCGTACGGGACCTATCTCGGGGCCGTCTACGCGACGCTCTTCCCTGACCGGCTCAGGCGGCTCGTCCTGGACAGCGTGGTCGATCCGCGCGGCATCTGGTATCGCTCGAACCTCGACCAGAGCATCGCCTTCCAGGACAGGCACGAGGACTTCCTGAAGTGGGTCGCCCGCCACAATCCGGTCTACCGGCTCGGCGCCACGGAGAAGGCGGTCTCCTTCGCCTGGGACGCCATGCGGACCCGGCTGGCCGGCCGCCCGGCCGGAGGGGTGGTCGGCCCGAGTGAGCTCGACGACGTCTACACCCTGGGCGGCTATTCGGACGTCATCTGGCCGCAGCTGGCCAGGGCGTTCTCCGCCTACGTCAAGAAGGGGGAGGCGACTCCCCTGGTCAACGCCTACCGCAAGCACGCGGTGAACGACGACAAGGACGAGAACAACTACGCGGTCTATCTCGCGGTGCAGTGCCGCGACGCCGCCTGGCCGCGCGACTGGGCACACTGGCGGACCGACATGACCAGGGTCCACACCAGGGCGCCCTTCCTCACCTGGCCCAACGCCTGGTACAACGCGCCGTGCGCCTTCTGGCCCCAGCCGGCCGGGACTCCGGTGCGGATTCACGACGACGCCAAGCTGCCGCCGATCCTGCTGATCCAGGGGCAGCGCGACGCCGCCACCCCGTACGCCGGGGCGGTGCGGATGCGCGCCCTGTTCTCCCGCTCCCGGCTGCTGGCCGTGCCCGGCGGCAACCACGGGATCGCGCTCAACGGGAACGCCTGCGTCGACCGGCGTCTCGCCGCCTACCTCAGGGACGGCACCCTTCCCGGCACCCGCCAGACCTCGGACGCCCCTGACGCCCGGTGCCCGGGAGTCCCCGCGCCCGTGCCGGTGGCCGCCCCACCGGCCGTCCGTGTCCCCGCCGGTCACGCGGCGGGTCGCGTGACGGGTCATGTGGTGAGGCACATGGTGAGGCGCCCGGTGGAAAGAGATGGCCAAAGCAGGTAGATGAGAGGCTCTGTGTTGGTTCCTGCCAAAATCGAGGGGGTCGCGTAGGCTGAGCACGTGATGCTGCGCACAACGGCGTCGCGCGTGCTCGACGACAACGATCGAGACGAGGTCCTGGCGCTTCTCGACACCGATCCCGTCGGCAATGTCTTCGTCGCCTCCAGGGTCCGTTCGGTCGGGCTCAATCCGGCCAGGCTCGGTGGCCAGATGTGGGGGTTCGGGCCGCGCGGCGGCCTGACCTCCATCTGTTACGCCGGTGCGAACCTGGTTCCGGTCAACGCCGGTACGGACGCCGTCCACGCCTTCGCCGATCGCGCGCGCAAGCAGGGCCGCCGCTGCTCCTCGATCGTCGGCCCCGCGGACGCGGTGGAGTTGCTGTGGGAGCGGCTGGAGCCGCACTGGGGGACCGCCCGCGCGATCCGCTGGGCGCAGCCGGTCATGGTGATCGCCGAGCCGTCGCCCGTGCCCGCCGACCCGCTGGTGCGGCGCGTCCGGCCCGACGAGTTCGACATCCTGCTCCCGGCCTGCGTGGCGATGTTCACCGAGGAGGTGGGCGTCTCCCCCGAGGCGGGCGACGGCGGCGCCCTCTACCGCTCCAGGGTCGCCGAGCTGATCAGGATCGGCAGGTCCTACGCCCGCATCGAGGGCGGCAGGGTCGTCTTCAAGGCCGAGATCGGCGCGGTGACGCCGCACGCCTGTCAGATCCAGGGTGTCTGGGTCCACCCCGACCTGCGCGGCCGCGGCCACGCGGTGGCGGGGATGGCCGCGGTGGTCAAGCACGCGCTCGACTACTTCGCTCCGGTGGTCTCGCTGTACGTCAACGACTACAACGCCCCCGCCAGGGCCGCCTACCGCAGGGCGGGTTTCGTCGAGGTGGGCACCTTCATGTCCGTGCTCTTCTGAAACCCGCCCCCGGACACGTCGGTGCCCTCCCAGGAGCGGCCCTCTGTTTTCCGAGGCCGGACCATCTGGGCCGCCCAGGGGCGCCCGGCCGGGATGTGGCGATCACGTCGGCGAGCGGCGCCGAGCTCCCGAGGCCGGGTGGCCCGGGCGGCCTCGAACCAACGCCGAACCTCTGGGGCTGGACATCTCGGACCGGTCAGGGGCTGCGGACCAGCCGGGCCACGAGGCGCTCCAGCTCCGTCTCCGGGTCATCGGTGAGACCGGCGTGGACCGGGCCGGTCTGCACGATCGTGCTGCGCGGGGCGGTCAGCCAGCGGAAGCGGCCGCCCAGCGGCTCCCTGGTCAGGGGTCCCGAGTCGCTGCCGCAGGAGCGCTGGTAGGCGCCGAGGGCGTGCCGTACCCCTTCGAGGTCGACGCTGTCGTCGAGGGCGCGCAGGCGCGCCTCGTCCAGCTCCACCCGGGCGCACAGGTATTCGCGGGGCTGGCAGTAGAGCAGCACCCCGGCGTTGATCAGCTCGCCGCGTTCCACGCGGGGGATGACCCGGATGATCGCGTACTCGTAGACGTCCTTCACCGGTTGTCCCTCCAGAACGCGCCCACCGAGCCGGTCTTCCTCTCCTGGTCCTGCGGTGTCTCCTGGACCGCGGGACCCGGCAGCCAGGTGCGTGGCCCCTGGGCGCGGGCCAGCAGATGCTCGACGTACGCCTGCCGCACCGCCTGCGCCCCGTCGAACCCCGGTTCGTCCTCCAGCCACTCGTCGGGGACCTCGTCCACCACACCGTCGAGCAGGTCCCTGGTGATCATCTCGCTGAACTCGGCGTCGGCCTCGGGCATCAGGGTGGCGAAGGGCGCCATCACGTGGTCGCTCGCGTCGAAGTCGCGCAGCGGGTTGGCCGAGGGCCAGTTGTGGTGGAACCAGAGCGCGGCGCCGTGGTCGATGAGCCAGGTGTCGCCGTGCCACAGGAGCAGGTTCGGGTTGCGCCAACTGCGGTCCACGTTGTGGATCAGCGCGTCGAACCAGAGCAGGCGGGAGGCGAACCCCGGCTCGGGGGGCCAGGCGAGCGGCTCGAAGCCCAGCGCGCCCGGCAGGAAGTCGACCGCCAGGTTGTTGCCCTCGCTCGCCCTGAGCAGGTCCTGGATCTCCTCGTCGGGCTCGCGGGCGCCGAGCTGCGGATCGACGTCGATCACCTTCAGCTCGGGCGTACGGAACCCCAGGCGCCGGGCCAGCCCGGCGGCCACGATCTCCGCGACGAGAACCCGGCGGCCCTGCCCCGCGCCGCGGAACTTCACGACGTGGGTGCCGAGGTCGTCCGCCTCCATGATCCCGGGCAGCGACCCCCCCTCACGCAGCGGTGTCACATAACGAGTGGCTTTGATCGCTTCAAGCACCTCGCCAGGCTACCGGCCGGCCCGCGGAACGACACGGCGGGCAGACGGCGGGAAGGGAGAACAAAGGCGGCCGCGTATTCGGGGGATGTGTTGTGTCTTGCCCTGACCTGAGCATCACATGAGTGTCACGGTGAGGAAGACAAGACCTTCAGCCCCGTTGACTGTCGGCGATGCTTCTTCTTGAGTGAGAAGGGTGGCGGCGAGGGGAGGCTCGCGTGCCGTATGCGCAGCCGCTCAAAACGGGGGATCCGGCACGGCTCGGTGAGTACGAGATCATCGGGCGTCTCGGCGAGGGTGGGCAGGGGGTGGTCTATGTCGGGGTGCGCCCCGGCACCGGCTCCGAGCCCTACGCGGTCAAGCTTCTGCACGGTTCGGTGGGGGAGGATCCCGAGGTCTTCCTGCGCGAGGTCGAGCTGGCGAAGCAGGTCGCCAGGTTCTGCACGGCCCAGGTGATCGACGCCGGGCTGGACGGTGACCGGCCCTACATCGTCAGCGAGTACGTCGACGGCCCGTCGCTGCACCGGGAGGTCGCGGTGAGCGGGCCCCGTGAGGGAGGCAGGCTGGAGCGCCTGGCCATCGGCACGGCGACCGCGCTGGCGGCCATCCACCGGGCCGGGATCGTGCACCGCGACTTCAAGCCCCAGAACGTGCTGCTCGGTCCCGACGGGCCGAGGGTGATCGACTTCGGGCTGGCCAGGGCGCTGGACGCCGCGGCCACCCAGAGCGGGCGCGGCGCGGGCACGCCCGCCTACATGGCGCCCGAGCAGGTGGAGGGCGCCGAGATCGACCCGGCGGCCGACGTCTTCGCCTGGGGCGCCACGATGTGCTTCGCCGCCAACGCCCAGGCTCCCTTCGGGCAGGACTCGATCGCGGCCGTGCTGAACCGGATCCTCACCGCGGCTCCGCGACTGGGCCGTCTGGACGGGCTGCTCGGCGCGCTGGTGGTCGACTGCCTGGACAAGAATCCCCGCAACCGCCCCACCAGCCGGGAGTTGCTGCTCGCGCTGCTCGGCGACGACGGGGGCCGCTCGGTGGCCGGGTCCCGCTCCTCGCCGGTGCCGGGGTTCCCGGCCGTGCTCGGCGGGCCCGACGCCTCCGGCCCCTCGCTCTTCTCGGGACGGACCGGTCTCACGGGCGCTTCCGGCCGATGGAGCGACTCCGGGTCCGCCTGGCGGGCCGGGGGCGGCGGGTACGGCGAATCGGGCGGTGCGTCCTCGGCGGGCGCGAGGTCCGGCGGGCGCGCGTTTCCCGCGGAGGGTGAGAAGTTCGACGAGCCCCGGACCCACCCGGGGCGTGCGGCGACCAGGGCCTCGGTCGCGGTCTCCGGCGCGCTGCTCGTCAGTGCCGCCGTGCTGGTGGGGGTGCTGGTCCCGGCGCTGAGCGGTGTGACGCCCGGAGGCGCGCCCGCGCCGCCGATCGTCCCCCTGGTGGAGACCACGGCCCAGGGCGGCACCACGTCGCACGAGGGCAGGGCGAGCGCTCCGATCAAACCGCTCCCGGTCGTGCCGACCGTCCCGGCTGGGCCCCCACGAGCGGAGGGCGTCAAGTCCTCCCCGCTGCCGCCCCCCGCCGCCACGGTGGTCGTGCCCGCGCTCATCGGGCTGGATCGTTCCGACGCGGCGCGCCTGATCAAACGGGCCGGACTGGTCGCGGGGGCCGTGAAGGCGGTCGACTCCACCCGGCCGCTCGGGGAGGTGCTCGCGAGCAGCCCGGCGCCGGGGACGGCCCTGCCGAAGAAGGGCAGGGTCGATCTGCAGGTCTCCGGTGGCATCCAGGTGCCCACGCTGGTCGGTCTCGCCAGGGGAGGCGCCGAGGCGGCGCTCGCCCAGGCCGGGCTGGTCTCCGGCGGGGTCAGCACGCGCTGCTCGGAGCAGCCGGCCGGGCGGGTGCTCGCGAGCACTCCCGGCGCGGGCAGGCGCGTCTCTCCGGGGAGCGCGGTGGCGCTCGTCGTCTCCAGGTACGGTGTCCCGGTGCCTCCGGTCACCGGTCAGGGCGCGACCGACGCCTCCAACACCCTCGGCGGGGCGGGCTTCGCCGTGCGCACGCGGGCGCGTCTGGTCACCAACGAGGCCCAGGACGGGGTGGTGCTGGCGCAGAGCGTGGCGCCCGGCACCTGCGCGAGGCCCGGCGCGACGATCGTGCTCACGGTCGGTGTCGAGGGGCAGAGCGGCCCGGGACCGGGACCCGGGCCGGACCCGGGGGAGACCGTCGAGCCCCCCGACCCCACGGTCCCGCCGACGCCCGTTCCCGGGGAGGCCGCTCCTTCCGGGTGAGGCGCTTCTTCGGCCGGACACACCCGAAGGACGGTCGAAAGCGGTGCGGGTTCGCCGTCCCGGCCCGGTGTGAGGCGACCGGAGGGCGGGACCTTCGGAGGCCGGCGCGGAGAGTTCAGTGCCGTCCGGTGAGACCGGGGCCGGGAGGAATGGCGTTCGGCGCCGTGCCCGGGGCGTCCAGGGAGGCGAGGACGGTGGCGAGGAGGGTCTTCCTGACCTCCTCCTGGGGGAGGTCGATCGTCTTGATCACCGACTGGAGCGAGCCGAGCGTGGCCCACGCCCAGACCTGGCGGGCGGGGCCGGGGTCGGGTCCGGCCAGACGGCTGTAGATCGCGTCGCGGAAGGCGCGGATGGCCTCGCCGGGGGAGCCGGGGGGCGCGTCGTCGGCGCAGTGGATGTCCTCCATGATGAGCCGAATGATCGCCCGATGCCTCACCGTGAAGGTCACCAGAGCCTCGACGAAGGCGCGGTCGTCGGCGAAGTCGTCCTCGATCAGGGCCACGATCTCCTGGCCGGCGGGTGCGATCAGCTCCGTGGCCAGACGGTCCTTGGGATGGAAGTGGTAGGCGACGGCCGTCTTCGTCAGGCCGACGACGGAGGCGATGTCGGCCAGCGAGGTCGCGGCGTAACCGCGCTCGGCGAACAGTTGACGGGCGGCGTCGAGGATTCGCTCCCGCGTTTCGTGCCCGTGCTCAGGTGTGGTCATCGTCTCAGTCCCACGCTGCTTACAGCATTTACCGATTTATCCTCCTACGCTCTACCGTAGGTATTGTACGAGCGTACAGTACGGTTTTTCAGGGTGTTTGATACTCCAAAAGCGGGGCGGTCACCGATGTCTGGTTTGCTGGGGCGGCTCGGAAGTTGGTGCGCGCGACACGGCAAGGCCGTGCTGGCCCTGTGGGTGATCGCGGCGGTATCGCTGACAGCGGGCTCGGTGTTCTTCCCGGGACCGGTCAGCAACAACGTCAGCATTCCCGGCACTGACGCCCAGCGTGCCGTCGACCTGATGAAGGACGGCTTCGGCCCCGGCTACGGAGCCGGCGGCTCGGCACAGATCGTCCTCTACTCGCCCGACGGCTCTCTCATCACCGAGACCAGGAAGCGCGCGGTGGAGCGCGCCGTGGACCGGATCCGCGAGGTGCCGCACGTGGTGGAGGTGAAGTCCCCCCATCAGGGAGGTGGTCTCGCCTCCAGCCTGGCAATCGGCATCATCACCGTCAAACTGGAAGGGAACGACACCACCAAGCTGGCCGAGACCACCAAACTCCTCTCCGAGGCGGCCGAGCCCGCACGGGCGGCGGGCATCGAGGCGGTGCCCGTGACCTCGGCCAACCCGGCGGACAAGGAGATCAAGACCGGGACGAGCGAGATCATCGGTGTGATCTGTGCGCTGCTGGTACTGCTGCTGGCGTTCGGCACCCTGGTCGCCGCGATGATCCCGATCTTCACCGCGCTGGTCAGCATCGCGACCGGGCTCGGCGTGGTCAGCCTGCTCGGCCACGTCGTGGACGTGCCCAAGCAGGCGTCGATCATGGCGACGATGATCGGTCTCGGCGTCGGCATCGACTACGCGCTCTTCCTGCTCAGCAGGCACCGCAAGCTGCTGGCCGACGGCCTGCCGCCTCAGGATGCGGTCCGCAGGGTCGTCGCGAGCTCCGGCGGCGCGGTGGTGTTCGCCGGAGCCACAGTGATCATCGCGCTCAGCGCGCTCATGCTCGCGGGCTTCCCCATGCTGCAGACGCTCGGCTGGATCACCGGCATCTCGGTGGTCTGCGCGGTGCTCACCTCGGTCACGCTGGTCCCCGCGCTGCTCGGCCTGCTCGGGCACCGGGTCAACGCGCTGCGCCTGCCGTTCATGGGACGGCAGGGCAGCCACGGCTCGTCGGGCTGGGCCTCGCTGGGCGACTGGGTGGCCAGGCGGCCGTGGAGTGTGCTCGCGCTCAGCGTCGTCCTGCTGGGCGCGCTGGCCGCACCCGCCCTCTTCATCAAGCTGGGCTCGGTCGACAACGGCTACGCCGACCGCGGCACCGACGCGCGACGCTCCTACGAACTCCTGCAGGCCGGTTTCGGGCCCGGCATGAACGGCCCGCTCGTCGTGGTGGCCGACCTGGACACGAAGGTCGTCGACCGGGAGCCGACCCCGGCCGTGCTGCGCGACCTGAAGGATCGCGTCGCGGACGTCGAGGGAGTGGCCCACGTCGGCGATCCCGTACTCAACGAGGACGGTACGGCGGCGCTGGTGCAGGCGATCCCCGACTACGCTCCGAGTGACCCCCGGGCGCTCGACGTGGTCAGGGCGGTACGCGCCCTCGACGTCGAGGGCGCCCAGGTGCACGTGGGCGGTCAGGTCGCCGGCATGGCCGACGCCGGCGACAGGATCGCCGGACGCACGCCGATGGTCGTCGGCGTCGTGGTGCTGCTGAGCGCGCTGTTGCTGCTGCTGGCGTTCCGCTCGCCGGTCGTCGCGATCAAGGCCGCGCTGATGAACCTGATCTCCCTCGGCGCCGCGTTCGGCGCGCTCTCGCTGGTCTTCTCCCTGGGGCTGGGCAGCCGCCTGGTGGGCATGGACACGCCGGTCAGCGCGGACGACTCGTACCTGAGCACGGTGTTCTTCACGGTGCCGATCGACAGCTACATCCCGCTGATGCTGTTCGCGATCCTGTTCGGCCTGTCGATGGACTACGAGGTCTTCCTGCTCACGGCCGTGCGGCAGGCGTACCTGAGGCACGGCGACAACCGCAGGGCGGTGGCCGAAGGGCTGGGGTCGACCGGTAGGGTCATCACCTCCGCCGCCCTGATCATGGTCGCGGTCTTCGTCGCGTTCATCGCCTACCCCGACCCGATGGTCAAGATCTTCGGTGTCGGACTGGCGGTGGCCATCGCGGTGGACGCCACGATCATCCGGGGACTGCTCGTCCCGGCGACCATGGCCCTGCTCGGCAGGGCCAACTGGTGGTGCCCCGCCTGGCTGGACCGCATCCTGCCCAACCTCTCCGTCGAAGGTCACGAGGAGGACGAGGAGGCGGAGGAGCCGGACAGGGAACTCGTCGGCGCCGGTCGCGGCTGAGGGGCGGAACGCCGTCCCAGTCGCTTCCAAGTCCTCCCCAAGTGGCCTCCGCCATGCTCTCGCCTGGGAAGCGAGTTTTGGGGAGAGTACGAAGATGTTGGGAAGAATCAGCGCCGTCGCCGGCCTGGTGCTGGCGAGCACGCTGGCGCTGCCGGGCACCGCGGTGGCGAAACCCAAGGAGGTCGACGTTCCCGTCGGGACGTGGCTGGCCGCCAGGACGCACCCGGCCGTCCAGCTGACCTCGGTGTCCTACACGGCCGACGTGGCCGTGCCGACGCCCGAGGCGAACCTGGAGGCGATCAGGGTCCTCACCCAGCAGGGGGTGAACGCCGTGCAGAGCGGCAAGATCTCCTCCGACGAGAACAGCATCTACCGCTGGGTCGTCCAGCAGATGGCGAAGGACCCCGGCCGCTACTTCTCGCCCGGCGGGCGTGAGCGGGTCGTCGAGGCGACGGCGGGCGGGCTGTGCACCGGCTGGTGGGTCACGCCGGACGGATACATGGTGACCGCGGCGCACTGCGTCGGCCAGGAGGAGACCGAACTGGCGCAGACCTTCGCGGCCCAGGCACTCACGAAGATCAACGAGAAGGACGCGGCCGACCTGGTCGCCGAGCTCGGGGACGTCGCCTCCGACGAGGAGATCCTCAGGACGGCGACGAAGATCTTCCAGATCTGGAACGCGGACAACATCAAGATCCGAAACGTGCAGAGCTCGCTCTCGCTGCTGCAGAGCCTGCCGGGCGGCGGCGTCGACAAGACCACCAAGACGGTGCCGATCGAGCTCGTCGCCAAGGGGACGGTCTACCCGGGCAAGGACGTCGCGATCCTCAAGGCCAACGGGCAGAGCAATCTGCCGACCGTGCCACTGGGGGAGGACTCCGACGTGCGCGTCGGCGACACCCTCTACATCAGCGGGTTCCCCGGCACGGTGACGCAGACCTCGATCTTCAACCTGGAGTCCAAGCTCGATCCGGCCTTCACCGAGGGGCCCTACAACGCAGCCCGCCAGACCCCGGAAGGGGTGCCGTACATCCAGACCCAGGCGCCCTCCTATCCCGGCAACTCGGGCGGACCGGTGTTCGCCAAGAACGGCAAGGTGATCGGTGTCCTCGTCGGCGGCCTGGTCCAGCAGGACGGCGGCTCCACCGAGGCGGAGAGCTTCGTGCTGCCGGTCAGCATCGTCAAGGAGAAGCTGAACGAGAAGAACATCAAGCCGGTCGAGTCGACGACGACGAAGGCCTACAACGAGGCGCTCGACCTGTTCTTCCAGAACAGGTACTCCGACGCGCTGCCCAGGTTCCGCGAGGTGCAGGCGCTGCAGCCGAACCACCCGTACGTCGCCAAGTACATCAGCGACTCCCAGCAGGCCATCACCGCGGGCAAGGACGAGAGCGGCACGCCGATCCTGCCGTGGCTGCTGTGGGGTGGCGGCGGCCTGGCCGTCCTGTTCGTGATCGGTACGATCACGGCGGTCGCGAGGGGCAGGCGCCGTTCCAGGGGACCGGCCCCGTTCCCGCCCACCCCCTACGGTGCGCAGCCCGGCTACGCGGCGCAGGTGCACGGCGGTGCCGCGTACGGGCAGCCGCAGTACGGACAGCAGGGGCAGCCGTACGGCGCGCCGCAGCAGTACCAGCAGCGGGCACCCTATCCGCTCCCGGCCGCGCCGGAGGAGACCCGGGCGGTCCGGCCGCACTCGCCCTACGGCCCGCCGAACCCCCAGCCCGGCCCCGGTGGCGCCGGGAGCGCGGGGGGCCCGGGGGCCAACACCCGGATCGCCGGTCTGGAGGCCGAGCTGGAGCAGCTGCGCCGCTCGATGGGGCAGCGCCCGCCCGAGCAGCGTTGAGCGCGCCCTCCCGGACGCGCCGAGGGCCCGGCCTCCGGGCCCTGGTGAACGCGGTCCCCGCCGGTGTCACGCCGGCGGGGACCGACCCGTCTCCCGGCCCAGGAGAGACCACCGCCTCACCTGGGCGGAGGGGTCCCCAGGGCGACGTGTCCACCGCGACGCGGCGGGCCAGACCTAGATCCAGCCCTCCTCCCAGGCGCGGTGCGCGGTGGCGTGGCGGAGGCGCCACGAGACTCGGCCGCCACTTCGGCGACGTCGCCTAGACCGGTGTCCTCGCCCGGCGCCGCCCCCGGTAGCCGCTGTGGACCAGGATGTCGCCCGGCTCCGCGAGAAGCGTGGCGGAACCGGCGGGGACGGCGGGTTCGCCCCGGCCGGTCCGTACCGTCGAGACCGGAACGGCCGTTCTCGGTCCGGGGACCGGGCAGGCGGACGTGGTGGACCGGGTGGGGGCGATGGGGCGGACAGGACGGGCGGGGCGCGTCGGGGTGGCCGGGACGGTGGTGACCACGGGGTCGGCCCGGCGGTGACGGCGTCCGCGCGGCGGGGAGTCCTGGACCCAGGTCGACGACATCGACGACATCGACGACATCGACGACTCTGCCACGGCCTGCTCCTGCAGGCGACGCCTGCCCCGGTAGGGGGCCCGGGGGCGGTCGTCGCGAGGGCGCGGTACGGGGGAGAGCGCGGCAGGGCGCCCCGAGGGCTCCTCGACGTGGGCGACGGAGGTCGTGACCGAGGGGAACCCGGTGGTGGCGGTCGGGGCGAACGTGCTCTCCGGAACGCTCTCCCTGGGACTCGTGGCCCCGCGGGAGGGGAGGAACGCGTCCCAGAGGTCGGGGGCGACGGGCGTGTGCTCCGAGGCGTCGGCCGGGATCGGCGCGTACCGGAGGTCGCGGGAGGCGAGGGTGTTCTCCGGGGTGCCGGCCGGGGTCGGCGCGTACGAGAGGTCGCGGGCGGAGGCGTTCCTGGGCATGCGACGACGGCCCGGGGCGCGGCGGCGGCCCGGGGCGCGGCGGGACGAGGAGGCGGGGGCCACCGCGGCGCGCCCCGAGGCGGACGCGAGGAGCCGTACCCTCGACTGCCTCGCCTTGCCGTGGGCGAGGATCGCGGCCGCGGCGAGCAGGACCGGGGCGAGTACGGCGGGGGAGTCGAAACCGGGGACGGGCGTGGCGAGGTCGCGGGCGCTGGCGGTGGGGGTGACGGCGAGCGCGCTGGTGTCGGCGGTGGAGGCCTTGGCGTGCTTTCCCGGCGAGGTACGGCCGGTGGCCGGCGCCTGGGTTTCGCCGGGCGCCTTCGTGGCCGTCCGGTCGCTCCGCTGGGGGTTCGCGGCGGGGTTCCCGCCGGACACGGCGTGGGCGTCGTCGCCCGGAGCGGCCTTCCCCTTCCCCTTCGCCGTCGCGGCGGTGCGCCCGGGAGCCGGCTTGCTCGTCACTCCCTCGGAATTCCTGCCCGGCCCCGTGGAGGCCGAGGTCTCCGGCGTCGGCACGGGGGCGGGGACCATCGCGATCAGGTTGGGCCCGGGGCCGATCACCACCGCGTTGTCCCCGGCCGTGGCGGGCGTGAGGATGGTCTGCTTCTCGGTGGCCTCCCGGTCGAGCCGGGCCTTGATCTTCTCCGGGTATCCGTAACCGACGACCTTGCCGGTGTCGCGCTCCTTGCGCTTGGCGACCCCGCCGTCGATGTTGCCCTCGATCGTGTGGATCCTGTTTCCCTCGACCCTGGTGACGATCCCCACGTGGTCGATGTGGCTGATCTTGTCCGAGCCGCGCCAGTCGAAGAAGACGATGGCGCCCGGCTTGGGAACGGTGCCCCAGGCGTCCTGCTGCCGGAACCACTGGGCGTGGTGGACGGTGTAGGCGAACTGGCCGATCCACTCCTGGTAGCCCAGCTTCTCCGCCGCCCACGACAGATACATGTCGCACCAGGGGGCCGAGGTGTAGTCGGCGTCGAACTCGACGTTCTTGCCGTACCAGTCACCGAACTTGGTGTAGCCGCCGCTCTTCTCGGAGTAGCCGAGCTGGCTCTCCAGCAGCTCGATGAACTTGCGCATCTCAGGTGTCATAGAGGATTTCAGGGGGGCTCCCGGTGGCCGTGCGGGCATGGTCGCTCCACCTCGCGACCTGGCTATCGGGAGACGAGGTTGAGCGACGGCGCGTTCACGCGAACCCGCCGAGGGGTGAGGAGGGACGCGTGTGGCGGCACCACTGACCGGTTGTCTTCCGTGACGAGGGAGGTTACCCGCCCCCAAGGATAGGTCAAGACACACTAAAGGGCGCGTCAAGTCGATCAACGTCGCATAGACGGACAAAAGGCGACGTCAGGGCGTCTCTGGGTGATCTTCAGTGGTAAAGCGCCCACGAAAAGGATCTACCGGAGGTCGCGGGCGGAGGCCGGGACCTCCGTGGCCGCGCCGTTCGATCTTGTCGATCCCCCTTTGCCTCGACGCCCGATTTCTTTACCTTTCGGGGAAATGGGTAGACATGGGGGTATTTCTCCCGATATGTAGGTAGTGGTCACGGGAGATGCTGGTCACACCAGGTAAGGCTCAGCAGCAGTCAGAGAAGGTTAAAAAAGGTACGAGCCATGTGTCAGCACCAGCCGAGATGCCCAGTCGCCAGCGCGCCCGACCACGAAGCCGCGTCGCTCGTGGCCTTCCACCCCGAGCAGGGGTGGGGTCTGCTCTGCAACGGTGTGGTGGTCTTCGACGACACCGGAGCGCTCATGCCTGACGGCCGCAGCACTCCCGTCCACGCCATGCCGCTCCCGCTCCACCGGGTCACCCTGGGCCAGGCGGCGTGATCTCGCGCCGCGCGCCCGCCGTGCCGGGACCGAACGCGCCACGCGGACGAGTGGTTCCGCGGCGGCCGATGGTCTCCGGCGGGGGACGCGCGTGCGATCCGCATCCGATCGAGGCGACCGACGACCAGGGAGGTGGACAATGAACCCACTCCTCGAAAAGCCGTACGAGCAGGAAGAGCTGGACGGCCGGGAGACGTCGTACTCCTTCGCGCCCGAGCCGGCGTCGGTGCCCCGTGCTCGCCACCTGACTCGCGCCCACCTGGCGGACTGGGGGCTGGACGAGCACAGCGCGGTCGCCGAACTGCTCGTCAGCGAGCTGGTCACCAACGCGCTGCGCCACTCGCGGGGGACCATCGGGCTCCTCCTCTCCTTCCGGGACGGTCTGCTGCGCTGCGAGGTCGAGGACGCCGACCCCTTCCTGCCCCGCGCGTGCCGGGCACGCGACGACGAGGAGCGGGGACGAGGGCTTCACCTGATCGAACTCCTCGCCTGCTGCTGGGGCAGTGCCCGCACGACCGAGGGCAAGGCCGTCTGGTTCGAGCTCACGACGGCGGGCGCGCTCGCGGCCTGACCGCGAGACCTCCCGGAGCGCCGGGCGAGGAAGCCCTCCCGTGAGGCTCCTTCGGGAGCCGGCCACACAGACCATCTCCGAAGGGCCGACGCCGAGTCCCCCGACTCGACCTCGGCCGAGCGCCGGAGCCGGGTCCCCCGACCCGGCCTCGGCAGGACGCCGGAGCCGACGAGATCATCGCACTCGTCGGCTCCGGCGTCCCGGCTTCTCCGGCTTCTCCGGCCTCTCCGCCCCGTCCGTCAGGTGCCGGGCGGGCGCTCCCCGTCCACGTTCAGGATGTGCTCGCCGGTCCATACGGCGATCTGGGCCCGCGAGTGGAAACCGAGCTTGGTCATGATGTGCTCGATGTGACCCTCCGCGGTGCGCTGGGAGATCGTGAGCGAGGCCGCGATCTCCTTGTTGCTCAGTCCCTGGGCGACGAGCCTGGCGATCTCCGTCTCCCTGCGGGTCAGTGGCGAAGGCTCCTCGGCCTCGCCCGAGGGCTCGCCGAGGGGCACGCTCTCCTCAAGGGCGAAGGCGATCGCCTCGTCGCACCGCATCTTCGAGCCCTGTCTGAGCACGGTGTCGAAGGTCTGCCTTCCGAGAGCCTCGCGCGTACGCTCCTCGCACTCGTCGTGGTAGCGCCTCAGGTGCCCGAAACCGGACAGCGGCGCTCCGATCACCTGCCAGACCTGCTCCAGGATCCCCAGCAACCTGGCGGCCCGCCGGTGGTCGTCCTCCGCGGCGGCGATCCAGGCCAGCACCTCCAGGTTCACGCCGATGCCCAGAAGATCGTCGAGTGAGCGGTTGAACCTCAGGCTCTCCTTCTCCAACTCGGTGGCGCGCCGGGCGTCGCCCTGGCACCAGACCCCGAGGCCGAGCGCCATCATCGCGTACGCCCGGTGCCAGCCCTCCTCGTGGGCGTCGCACAGCGCGATGCACTCCTCGCCCGCGGCGACGGCGCTCGACCAGTCCCCCCGGAAGGAGTGGGCGAGACAGAGACGAATGAGCGCCAGGGCCTGGCCGGTCGGGTCGTCGTCGGCGCGGTGGCGCGCCGACGCGTCCTCGTACAGGCCGATCGCGCGATCGACGTCTCCACGGAACATGGCGATCATCCCCGAGTAGAGCGCGACGTAGGCCAGGATCCGCTCGCACCCGGGGCGTTCTCCGATCTCCCTCGCCTCCTCCAGCATCCTCGTGGCGGCGACGACATCGGCCTGGATGATCGCCAGCCAGCTGTCGGACCACAGCGCACGACCCCGGCTCTCGTCGGGTCCTGTGCCGCCGAGCAGGCTCAGGTCCATCCAGCGGCGTCCCTCCCTGACATAGTGGCTGGTGATCCAGTGATAGAGCAGGTCGGCGGCCATCTCCAGCGCGACGGGGGTCTCCTCGGGGTCGGCGAGGCAGTACTCCAGGGCGGTGCGCAGGTTGGCGTGGTCGAGCTTCAGCCTGCCGAACCAGAACACCTGCAGCGGGCCGAACCGCTGCGCGTACGCCTCCGCCGCGAGCCGCCGGTAGTGGTCGCGGTGCAGCCGCTGCAGGGCGTCCTCCTGCCCCGAGGCCGCGAGTCTCTCCCTCCCGTACTGCCTGATCGTCTCCAGGAGCCGGTAGCGGGTCGCGGTCGAGGCCGAAGGAGGGTCCTCCCGGATCAGGATCGACTTGCCCACGAGTCCGATCACCAGGTCGACCACGTCCTCGCGCTCGATGCCGTTCCCCGAGCAGACCGCCTCGGCGGCTTCGAGGTCCAGGCCGTCGGCGAACACCGAGGCGCGCTGCCACAGCAGCCGCTCCTCCTCGCCGCACAGGGCGTAGCTCCAGTCGATCAGCGCGCGTAGCGTCTGCTGGCGGGGCAGCGCCGCGGGGGAGCCGCCGGTGAGCAGCCGGAACCGGTGGTCCAGCCTGGACAGCAGCTCTTCGGGGGAGAGGGCGCGCAGCCGCACCGCCGCCAGCTCGATCGCGAGCGGGATGCCGTCCAGGCGGCGGCAGATCTGTTCCACGGCGGACCGGTTGGTCTCGGTGAGGGTGAAATCCGGCAGGACGGCGGTGGCCCGTTCGGTGAACAGGCGTACCGCCTCCGACAGCGCCGGCACCTCTGTGGACAGCCTGGGGAGATCGGGGTCTGGCGGCAGCGGCAGCGTGGGGACGACCAGCGTCTGCTCGCCGGAGATGCCCAGCGCCTGCCTGCTGGTGGCGAGGACCCGCAGGGAGGGGGCCGAGCGTACGAGGGCGCCCACCAGTACGGCGCAGGGTCGCAGGAGATGCTCGCAGTTGTCGAGGATCAGCAGCGCCCGCTTCTCCCGCAGGTGGTCGACGAGCACATCCAGGGGAGACCGGTGGGAGACGTCCCTGATCTCCATGGCCTCGTTCAACGACGCGGCGAGCAGCTCGGGATTCTCCAGCCCGGCGAGCTCGGCCAGCCACACCCCGTCGGGGAACGCCCGCTGGACGTCGGCGGCGACGCGCAGGGCCAGCCGGGTCTTGCCGACGCCGCCGGGACCGGTGAGGGTCACCACGGGTGCCCCGGACAACAGGCGTTTGACCTCGGCCATCTCATGCCGACGCCCCACGAAACTGGTCACCTCGGGGGGCAGGTTCGTCGCCTGCCACCGCTTCGAGGTGGCCGATGCCACCTCTCCCATCAACCCTCACGCCGGTTTTATCAATTAAATCGCTTTATGTCCGGATCTGGTGGGCGTAATCCACCTTATGCGCACGCCGTTCCCCGCGCGCACCCGTGGCCGGGCGGGCACCCAACGGGGCGGTGGCCCGCCGACGGGGACCCGTTCGCGTACGGTGGGCGTGGCGCCCCGAGGCTCGCCGAGGCACTGGCCCGCCCTCCCCGGCAGGGAGCCGGTGGGAGGACGCGTCACGGGCCGGGGCGGTCCTGAGGGGGCGGCGGCCGATCACTTCGGCGGCCGACCACCACGCGGCGCGGGCGTGGTCGGCTCACAGGATGCCGCCCAGGTCGAGGTCTACGTCCAGGTCGATCAGGCCGGGCTCGTTCCCTGTGGGTCCCTCGGAGTCCCGCGGTTCCCGTGGACCCGGGTTCTCGGAGTTCCGCGGCTCCCGTGAACCCGGGCTCGCGCCCGTGTCCTGGTCCTGGCCGGTGCCCGGATCGGGGGTGCAGGAGGGCAGGTCGATCCTGGCCGTCCGGGAGGGGGTGTCCCCCTCGGGAGAGGTGGTGATCGTCACCAGCCGGGTGACGTACCCCCCGCACTCGGGCAGGTCGGGGAACTCCCCGGTCACCTCCCGCTCGTACTCGGTGGCGCCGGACAGCTCCAGCTCCCGCACGCCGCCGGTCGGGGTCCCACGCGTGCCCCCGGCCCTCTGGGCGAACCCGAGCCGCACGGTCACCGCCGAGGTGGTGGGGGTCCGCACCCGGAACCTGACCGTGGTGCCGTCGAAGGAGGTGATCGAGACGGCGGGTGGCGCGCACGGCTCGCCGTGGACCCGCTCCGTGCGGCCGGCCGTCCCGCCCGTGGAACGGGGCACGGTGGAGACGGTGACGCGACGGTAGAGGGTCTGCCCGCAGGCGGGGACGGTGAAGGCGTGCGGGACGGTGTGGGAGTAGGTCTTCAGCCCGCCGATCACGGAGGTGCGCGAGGACGCCCGGACGAGCCGGTCACGGTCGGGCCCCTCGGCGAAGGTGACGGTCACCGCGACGTTCCCGGTCGTGGAGGCGCGGAAGCCGACCGTGGTCCCGTGCGCGTCGATTCCCACGACCTTCAGGCCGCTCACCGCGTGCGCGGGCCCCGGTGTCGCCGTTGGCGTGGGCTCGGGGGCGGGTGTGGGCGTGGAGGTGGGCGGCGGGGGCGGTGGCTGCGAAGCGGTCGGTGTGGGGGGTGGGGAGGGTGGGGCGACCACCGTCCGGGTGGGGGCCGGGACCAGGGAGGGGCGCGAGGTGGCCTGGCCGGGGTTCGCGCCACCCGAGGGGGAGACGGGCTTTTTGACGGCGGCGCTTCGCGAGGGGGTGTCGGGTTCAGGGGAGGGGTCCGGCGGTGCCGACACCCGGCTCTGCCGCCGCTGCGCGGGGGTCTCCTGGATGATCGCGGAGCTGGGCGGCGGGGTGAAGATCGTGTCCGCGGAGAGCCGGTCCTGCGGCCGGTTGGCCGCGATCACACCGGCGGTCATCGCGACGGTGATCACTCCCAGCCCGGCGAGGGTCCGGGGGCCCAGCCGGGGGCGGCGCGCCCGTCCCACCCGGCCGAGCACCGTCCGGGCGACCGAGGAGCCGGCCTTCGGGGTGGGCTTGGCCAGCGGGAACGCCAGCGCCAGCAGCGTGGCGAGCTCGGCGAGGTGCCGCCGCCCGCGCTGCTCCCAGTCCGGTCCGTACGCCGCCCGCGCGGCCGTCTCCAGCTCCTCCAGGAACGCCCGCGCGCTCCGCGGCCGGTCCGCCGGGTTCTTGGCCAGACCTCGCGTGACCAGCCCGCGTACCGACGCCGGCACCTCCTCCGCCGGGATCGGCGCGTGCCGGTGCCGGTGCATCATCACGACACGGTGATCGGCCGCGTACGGCCGGTGGCCCGTGAGGCACTCGAAGAAGACGCACGTGGCCGCGTAGACGTCGCTCGCCGCGCTCGCCGGCGCCCCCTCCCACTGCTCGGGGGCCATGTAGGCGGGAGTGCCCGCGGTCACCCCCGACTCCCCGACGTGGGCCGCGATGCCGAAGTCGGCGAGCTTGCTGCCGCCGTCGGCCTGGATCAGCACGTTCTCCGGCTTGTAGTCGCGGTGCACGATGCCGGCGGTGTGCGCGAAGGCCAGACCGAGCAGCGAGCCCTTGAGCACGGCCAGCGCCGCCTCCGGGCTCGTACTGCCGTGCTCGGACAGGATCCGCCTGAGCGCGACCCCGTCGACCAGCTCCATCACGATCGCGGCTTCGAGGACGTCCTCGTAGTACTCGTAGAGCTGGACCACGTTCGGGTCCTGCAACTCCACCATGACGCGCGCCTCCGCGCGAAAGCGCGCCAGGAAGCGACGATCGTCCTTGAGGGTCGCGTTGAGGTATTTGATGGCCACGTAGGCGCCGGTGGGGGCGTACGTGGCCAGCACCACGCGCCCGCCTCCGCCGATGCCGAGTTCCCGAACCTCGCGGTATCCCGGAACCATCCCGTCCCCTTCCGAGCGCCGTCGACTTGTTCGACGGTCTCACCCCTGCGGTTGGTTGTCACGATTGGTCAACTTTGGCGGAGAGTGACGTTGGAATAATGGCCGGTAGCCGATTTAGTGGCTTATGAGATTAATGAGTCATGCGAGTTCTGAAAAGGGAGTCGCGGAGGTTCTCGGTCGGGGAATCGCCGGGAACGGCGGACGCCTGGTCGCGGCCTGGGAAACCCGCGCGGTACCCGAGGCGAGCGGACCGTTCCAGGACAGGTGGGCGCGGCGGGAAAGCCTGGACCGGCAGTGACTAGAATAGTTGTACTAACATCTGAAATTAATTCCCCGGGGGAGAAGTATGAGCCGTCCACAGCGGGGGACCCTTCGTGACGTGCGCAAGGGCAACCGGTCCGTGGTGCTGTGGACGCTGTACTTCGCAGACGAGTTGAGCAGGCACGATCTCGCCCGGCTGACCGGGCTCAGCGCGGCCACGGTCAGCAACGTCATCGGCGACCTCATCACGGACGGCATCGTGGTGGAGACGGGTTCCGTCGACTCGGACGGCGGGCGGCCACGGATCATGCTCAGGGTGGATCCCTCGTACGGATACGTGGTCGGGGTGGGCGTCGGAGAGACACGCGTCCGCGTGGAGCTGTACGACCTGGCGTTGCGGGAGCGGGCGAAAAAGGAGTTCGCCCTCGACCCGGGCCACCACGAGCCGGCGGTGGTGGCCCGTCACGTCCTCGACGGTCTTGAGGCGGTCCTGTCCGACGCCGGAGCCACCGAGTCCGAGGTGCTGGGCATGGGCCTCGGTGTACCCGGCGTCGCCGAGCAGGGGCCTGACCTGCTCATCCACGCCCGCGCGTTCGGCTGGGACGGTGTTCCCCTGGGCGCGCTCATCCGCGGGGGCACCTCGCTGCCGGTCTTCGCCGACAACGGGGTCAAGACGACGGGCCAGGCCGAGCTCTGGTTCGGCGCGGGCAAGGGTGCCCAGCACCTGGTCATGGCCTTCATCGGCACGGGGGCCGGGGCGAGCGTCGTCAACGGCGGCGTCACCTACCGGGGAACGGCGAACGGTGCCGGTGAGTGGGGACACACCAAGATTGTTCTTGACGGGCGTCCCTGCCGATGCGGTGGCCAGGGTTGCCTGGAGGCCTACGTCGGGGCCGAGGCGATACTCGCCGGCGCGGGCAGGGACCTGGGAGGTGACGACGAGGAGAGCGTCTTCGCCGAGTTCCTCGCCGACCCGCTCGCGCGGCCCGCGCTGGAGGAGGCCATCGGCTCCCTGGGGGCCGGGCTGGCCAACCTCATCAACCTCCTCAACCCCGAGCGCGTCATCCTCGGTGGCTGGGCCGGGTCCCTCCTCGGGCAGAGGTTCCTCCCCGAGATCCGCGCCGCGGCCTCCCGGTACGCCCTGCCGCTGCCCTTCTCACAGACGTCGATCGAGCTGGGAAGGCTCGGCGCCGAGGCGGTCGCCCTGGGCGCGGCCACCCTGGTCGTCGAGGACTTCCTGCTGCGCAGCCACGCGGTGCGCCCGGCGGGCCGCGTCGCGCCCCCCGCCCCAGCCCCGGCGGGACACGTGTCCGGCTGAACCGGCGCAGTGAGGCCGTGCCCCGGGCGGCACGCGAAAGTGAGAACGGGCGTACGGGTCCGATAGCTTTCCGTGGGTGACTGTCCTTCTGCCCGGTGTGGCGCTCACCGACCACGTGTTCACCGTTCCCCTCGACCACGCCGACCCCGGTGGCGAGACGATCGAGGTCTTCGCCCGTGAGGCGGTGGCCCCGGAACGACGGGGGGAGGATCTGCCGTGGCTGCTGTTCCTGCAGGGCGGCCCCGGAGGCAAGTCGCCTCGCCCGGCCTCCGCCGACGGATGGCTGGGACACGCGCTGAAGACCCACCGGGTCCTGCTGCTCGACCAGCGGGGGACCGGCCGCAGCACCCCCATCACCGCGCAGACCGTACGCGGCACGGACGCCGAGCTCGCCGCCCGCCTCGCGCACTTCCGGGCCGACTCGATCGTGGCCGACGCCGAGCTGATCCGGCGCGAGCTCTCCGGTGACCGGCCGTGGGAGACCCTCGGTCAGAGCTACGGCGGTTTCATCACGCTGACCTACCTCTCCCGGGCTCCCGAGGGCCTGGCGGCCTGCTACGTGACCGGTGGCCTGGTCGGGCTCGACGCCACCGCCGACGACGTCTACTCCCGCACCTACCCGCGGGTCCGCGACAAGGTGAACCGCTACTTCGCCCGCTACCCGCACGACTCCGAGCGCCTGGACGCGATCGCGGCCCACCTGCGCCTTCGCGAGGTGCTCCTGCCCGACGGCGACGTGCTGACCGTGCGCCGCCTGCAGACCCTCGGCATGTGCCTGGGCATGAGCGACGGGGCCGAATACCTGCACTGGGTGCTGGAGGAGGCCTGGAGCGGCGGCAGGCTCTCCGACCTGTTCCTGTACGAGGTCATGATGGCCACCGGCTTCGTCGGCAACCCGCTCTACGCGGTCCTGCACGAGTCGATCTACGCCCAGGGTGCCGCCACCGGCTGGGCCGCGCACCGGCTGCTGCCCGAGGAGTTCCGCGAGGACGCCGGACCGATCCTGCCCACCGGAGAGATGATCTATCCCTGGATGTTCGACGAGATCGCCGCGCTCCGCCCCTTCAAGGGCGCCGCCGAGATTCTCGCCACCGTCTCGGACTGGCCGGCCCTCTACGATCCCGCCCGGCTGGCCGCCAACCGGGTTCCGGTGACCGCCGCCGTCTACTACGACGACATGTACGTCGATCAGGGCCTGTCCATGCGCACCGCGAAGGCGGTGGGCAGCGTGCGGACCTGGGTGACCAACGAGTGGGAGCACGACGGTGTCAGGGTCTCCGGCGGCAAGGTCCTCGCCCGCCTGATGGAGATCGCGGGTGGTGCCCACGGCTCCTGAGCGCTCATGACCGCTGAGCGGCCACGGCTCCTGAGCACCCGCGCCTCCCGAACCGAACGCCCACGCCTCCCGGACCGCGGTAACCGGCCGGACGCCATGGAGGCCGTGGAGTCCTCCCGCCGCCGGGCGGGGGAGGGCTCCACGTTCCGGTGTCAGGCGGGAGCGGCCGTCTCGGTGAGGGGCAGACGCACCTCGAAGCGGGTGTCGCCGGGCTTGGACTCCACGCGCAGGTCGCCGCCGTGCCGGCCGGCGACGATGCGGAAGGAGATGTCCAGGCCGAGCCCCGTGCCCTCGCCGACCGCCTTCGTGGTGAAGAACGGCTCGAAGATCCGCTCGCGCAGGGCCTCGGGGACGCCGGGGCCGCTGTCACAGATCTCGATCAGCGCGATCGTGTCGTGCTCGAGGCGGGTGCGGACGGTCAGGACGCCGGTGCCGGCCATCGCGTCCAGCGCGTTGTGGATCAGGTTGGTCCACACCTGGTTGAGCTCCCCGGCGTAGGCCGGGATGGGCGGCAGGTCCGGGTCGTAGTCGGTGACGATGCTGATCCCCGGCGGGATCTTGCCGCGGAACATGGTGAGGGTGCTGTCCAGGAGTTCCCGCACGTCCACCGTCTGGTACGGCGCCCGGTCCATCTGGGAGTACTGCTTGGCGGAGGCGATCAGCGAGGAGATCCGCTCGGTCGCGTCGGTCACCTCGTTCAGCATCTGGGTGATCTCGATGGCCTCCGCCAGCCAGTGCATCGCCCCGGACAGGTACCGTTCGCCCAGCGCCTCGCGGATCTTGTCCAGTTTCTCCGGCTTGAAGCCGGCCGCCACCAGGGGCGAGGCGATCTCCCAGGGGTCCTCCACCCCCGCGTCCTCCATGGCGTCGGACAACTCGTCCTCGGCGTCGGAGATCTCCATCGGGGAGCGGGGCGGCATCTCCGCGAGGCCGGCGGCGCACGCCTCCTGCAGGTCGACCAGGGCGCTCAGCCGGTGGGGCTCGATGCCGTCCTCGGCCAGCACGGCCAGCCGCCTGCGCGAGGTCTTCATCCGGACCCGCAGGTCGTCGACGGCCCGCACCGCCGCCGCGGCCGGGTTGTTGAGTTCGTGGGTGAGTCCGGCGGTGATCGTGCCGAGCGCGGTCAGCCGCTGCCGCCGGTCGATGAGCTCCCGCTGTGCCATCCCGCCCAGACGGGCCCCGTCCAGAAGGTGCACCGCCATCGGGAACCACTCGGCCATGATCATGCCGTACTTCCTGGCGGGGAGCATGAACATGCGGGTCGGCTTGGTGGCGCGCAGCGTGTGGGCGTAGGTGGCCGGGGCGCGGTCTCCGAGGTAGGCGAGGACCGCGCCGCCGTAGGCGCCGGGCTGCGAGGTGGGGGTCATCGTGACGGGCCCGGCGGTGGTCTCGGTGACCATCACCACCTCGCCCTCGACGAGCACGGCGAAGCAGTCGGCGGGATCCCCCTGCTTGACGATCGGGTCGCCCGCCTCGTACTCCTCCTCGTCCCCGTACCTCGCGAGCCACCGGAGCTTGTCGTCGTCGAGCCTCTCGAAGAGGAACAGCCCGCGGAGCACCTCGATGTCGATCATGTGACCTCCTTCGTGAGCGCCGCAGGAGACCTCGTCGGGGGCACTCACGTCTTCTCCAGGTAGCGGTGGACGAGGGCCACGGCCATCGCGCCCTCACCGACCGCGGAGGCGACCCGCTTGATCGAGTCGGCACGGACGTCGCCGGCGGCGAACACCCCCGGCACGTTCGTCTCCAGGTGGTACGGCCCGCGCCGGAGCGGCCAGTTGCGCGGCCTGTTCTCGTCGGCGGTCAGGTCGGGACCGGTGAGGACGAAGCCCTTCGCGTCGCGTTCGACGGTGTCGCCGAGCCAGTCGGTGAACGGCTGGGCGCCGATGAAGACGAACAACCACTCGGCCTCGACGGTGCGCTCGCCCTCGGGACCCTTCAGCGTGATCCGCTCCATGTGGCCCTCGCCCTCGGCGCCGACCACCTCGGTCTCGGTGTGCACCTCGATGTTCGGGATCTGGGAGATCTGCTCGATCAGGTAGTGCGACATGGTCCTCTCCAGCCCGTCGCCCCTCACGATCAGGTGGACCTTGCTGGCGTACCCCGACAGGTAGACCGCGCCCTGGCCCGCCGAGTTGGCGGCGCCGACGATGTAGACCTCGCGGTTCGCGCACTCGGGCGCCTCGGTGAGGGCCGCGCCGTAGTAGCAGCCGGAGCCGATGAAGTCGTCGAGGCCGGGGGCGTTCAGCCGCCGGTAGGAGACGCCGGTGGCGAGGATGACGGTGTGCGCGGCGATCGAGCCGCCGTCGGCGAAACCGACCACCCGGGCCTGGCCCTTGACCTCAAGGCTGGTGACCGTGCGGGCGGTGAGCAGCTCGGCGCCGAATTTCAGCGCCTGGCGCCTGGCGCGATCGGCGAGTTGCGCGCCGGAGACGCCGTCGGGGAAGCCCAGGTAGTTCTCGATCCTGGAGCTCTGGCCCGCCTGCCCGCCCGAGGCGTGCTGCTCGACCATCACCGTGCGCAGCCCCTCCGAGGCGCCGTAGACTGCGGCCCCCAGGCCGCCGGGACCGCCCCCGATCACGATCAGGTCGTAGAAGTCGGTGGCCGGGGCGGTGGACAACCCCACGGCCTCGGCCAGCTCCGAGGTGCTCGGCGCGGTGAGCTTCGTGCCGTCGCCGGTGATGACCAGCGGCAGCCTGGCCGGGCCGGCGGCCCCCTTCTCCCCGGCCTCCGCGGCCGCCGCGAGCAGCTCGGCGCCCTCGGAGGAGTCGGCGAGCATCCAGCGGTAGGGCACCTGGTTACGTGACAGGAACTCTCTGACCTCGTACGACGGGGCCGACCAGCGCGCGCCCACCACCCGCAGCTCGTCGGACTCGCGCCGATCCGTCCGCTGCCAGGCGTCGAGCTGGGCGTCCAGCACCGGGTAGAACTTCTCCTCCGGCGGGTCCCACGGCTTGAGCAGGTAGTGGTCGAGATCGACCACGTTGATCGCCTGGATCGCGGCATCGGTGTCGGCGTAGGCGGTCAGCAGTACGCGGCGCGCGTAGGGATACAGGTCCATCGCCTGCTCCAGGAACTCCACGCCGTTCATCTGGGGCATCCGGTAGTCGGCGAGGATCGCCGCCACGTCGTCGCCCCTGAGCCGCAGCTCGCGGACACTGGCCATGCCCTCGACCGCGGTGTCGGCCCGGATGACGCGATAGGCGTGGCCGTAGCGGCGCCGCAGGTCGCGGGCGATGGAACGGGACACGCCAGGATCGTCGTCGACCGTCATGATGACCGGTTTTTCCATGTCCTGCCTTCCCCCGAGATGGAGATAGCCGATATTAAGGACAATCTCTCCGAAGGATGTCACATCCGTGTTAAAGCCAGCATTGATCAGGCGTGGTCATGAGGGGTGGGAGTCGCGGGGGGCGCGAGGGAACCGTGGAGACGGTGACCGGGCATCCCGGCGGCGCGCAGCAGGACGGCCGGGCGGTCGCGGTCGCTGAGGAAGCGTCTGAGTTCGGAGTCGGTCGTCCAGATCTCGCGCATGGCCTCGTGCCCGACCCGGTCGGCGACGATCTGCAGGGCGATGTCCTGCCTGACGTACTCGACCGCCATCGCGACGACGGCCGGGTCCTCGGTGTAGACGCCCCACGCGGTGCCGCCGGCGAAACCGCCGACGAGGGCCTCCCGCCGGTCCCCCGCGACGACGAGCAGCCGGTGGTCCTGGTCCTCCTTCACGCTCCCCTCGCCCTCGTGCAGGGGCGCGGGGAAGGGGAAACGGCGCTCGTACAGGTTCCCGACCGGCTCCCGCGCCACGCCGAAGTGCATCACCGAGGTCTCGACCCCGCGCTCGACGGCGCACCTGATCAGCGGGGAGAGCGGTTTCATCTCCTCGGGCCAGATCGACACGAACAGGTTGCTCCGTGCCCCGGCCACCACGTCCTCCGCCCGGTCGAGCAGCGCCACGGGGTCCTTGAGGCTGTGGATCAGATATGCCTTGGGAGGCGCCACGATCGCGGGCAGCGCGACCTCCAGCGCCCCGATCGAGTCGGCGAACTCCCTGCGCATGCGCTCCAGCAGGGATCGCGGCGGTAGCGGCAGATAGTCGGTGGCGTCGTCGGAGCCGCGCAGCTCGTAGGCCGCGCCCTTGGCCACCAGCTTGCCAAGCGTCTCGTAGACCGTGCTGCGCGGCACCCCCGAACGTTTGGCGACCTCGTAGCCGTTGAGGGGCTGTCCGGCGCCGACCAGGGTGACGTACGCCTTGGCCTCGTAACCCGACATGCCCAAGCGCTGTAATTGCTCCACTACGTCCCGCATCGCAGTTATGGTACGGCGCCGACTACCCGTTTAGCGCTGTCCTAAAGCACCTGTTTTGTAGGATTTTTGTGACGTGAGGTCATCCGGACCCGTGGAACGGGGGCGACGAAGCGTGGGAGCGCTCCACCGGGAGGCGTTTCGCTCTCGTCCGGCCGCCGACGTCATCATGCGTGCTCAGCTGCCTGCGAGGGGCACCGCCCGGTCCTGTCCGGGGCCGGACCCGCCGGTCCCGGTGGCCTCCGCGGGTGGGAGCGCCGCGGGGCCGGGGCCCGTCCCGCTCGGGTGGCGTGCGCGGTAATTTCGGTCGCGGCCGCCGCGCCTCCGCTCCGCTACGCGGGCTTCAGGGCCCGCAGGGCGAACTCCACGAGCGTGTCGGCGTACTCGTGGGTGAGAGGGGCGGTGCGCAGCATCCAGCGGTGGTAGATCGGTCCGTACAGCAGCTCCACGGCCACGCTCAGATCCGCGTCCTCGGCGACCTGGCCCGCCCGCTGGGCGCTGCGCAGCCGTTCCCTGGTCGCCTCCAGGTGCGGCCCCAGGAGTCGCGCGGTGATCTCGGCGCTGATCGCGGGGTCGTTCAGGGACTCGACGGTGAGTGCCCTGGTCATCGTGTCGAGCTCGGGATCGTGGTACTCGTCGACGATGGCCCGCAGGGTGAGGCGAAGGTCGGCCCCGAGGTCGCCGGTGTCGGGAAGTGCGACGCTCCCCTCCTCGTCGGAGGTCCTGGAGAGGAAGGCGTCGATGAACACGGCGCCCTTGGAAGGCCACCAGCGGTAGATCGTCTGCTTGCCCACTCCCGCGCGGGCGGCGATCGCCTCTATCGTCAGCTTGGCGTATCCGGACTCGGCGACCAGGTCGAAGGCGGCGCTCAGAATGGCCCGGCGCGACTGCTCGCTGCGACGGGCCGGGTTCGGGGTCTTCACGTGCCCGAACGTATCATTTCACGAGTCGAAACGTATCGTCTTGCTCGGCGCGCCGCATCGGCCGCGCTCGCGGGCCGATTCTCCCCGAGAGGCCCCGGACACGGCCGAAGGGGGTGGGTGAGCGGACGAGCGGAACGCCGAAGGCCGCGGAGACCCCCGGCAGGGCTTCCGCGGCCTTCGAGTCTGCGGTCGGATCAGACCTGGCCGGCCTTCTCCAGGGCGGAGCAGCAGGTGTTCACGATGAGGCGGGTGACGAGGTAGGGGTCGACGTTGGCGTTCGGACGCCGGTCCTCGATGTAGCCCTTCTTCTCCACCTCGACCTGCCACGGGATGCGGACCGAGGCGCCGCGGTCGGAGACGCCGTAGCTGAACTCGTTCCAGGGGGCGGTCTCGTGGAGGCCGGTGAGGCGCTCCTCGATGCCGGCGCCGTAGTGCTTGACGTGCTCCAGGGCGTTCGCGGCGAGGGCCTCGCAGGCGGTGACGATCGGGTCGTACTCCTCGCGCATCGCCTTGGTGGAGAAGTTGGTGTGCGCGCCGGCGCCGTTCCAGTCGCCCTTCACCGGCTTGGCGTCCAGGGTGGCGCCGACGTTGAAGTCCTCCGCGGTGCGGTAGAGCAGCCAGCGGGCGATCCACATGTGGTCGGAGGCCTCGACGGGACCGGCCGGGCCGATCTGGAACTCCCACTGCCCCGGCATGACCTCGGCGTTGATGCCGGAGATGGCCAGGCCCGCCTCGATGCAGTAGTCGAGGTGCTTCTCGACGATCTCGCGGCCGAAGACCTCGTCGGCGCCGACGCCGCAGTAGTAGCCGCCCTGCGGGGCGGGGAAGCCGCCGATCGGGAAGCCGAGCGGGCGGCCCTCCTTGAAGAAGGTGTATTCCTGCTCGATGCCGAACCACGACTCCTGGCCGGCGTACTTCTCGGCGACCTCGACGAGGGCGGCGCGGGTGTTGCTGGAGTGCGGGCTCATGTCGATGTTGAGCACCTCGCACAGCACCAGCACGTTGGCGCCGCCGCGGATCGGGTCCGGGCAGGTGAAGACCGGCTTGAGCACACGGTCGGAGGAGGAGCCGTCGGCCTGGTTGGTGCTGGACCCGTCGAAGCCCCAGATCGGGAGCTCCGCACCGTCCGCCATCACCTTGGTCTTGGAACGAAGCTTGGCGGTCGGCTCGGTGCCGTCGATCCAGATGTATTCAGCCTTGAAGGTCATCGGCGGAGTCCTTGAGGATGGAGGGATCTTCTGCTCTCAAAGATTCGCAAGGCGCGATTTCGCATCTGTTGCCCATGTGTGAACAGAGTGTTACTCAGACCTATATGGGCAGGCAGAGGCTGTATTGAAATCCGCACAGATGGTTTCCAGGGCTGTGAGCTGCCCTTTCGTGGGACGATTGGAACGATTGAGACATCCGTCACAGGTGACGCCGATTATTGCGCCAAGTCATTTTCGTCACCTTTGTCGCATGTGCTATCGGCCGTCGAGGAGGCGGGCCGAGACCGACTCGTGGGCGAGCCGCCGCATGATGTCGAGGACCCTGCCGTATACGACGGTGCCGAGGACGAGGGCCTCGACCGCCTCCTCGCGGGGGCCGTCGAACGGGACGGTGTCGATCTCGTGCTCGGTCACGAGCCGCAGGGCGGCGTCGGCGTAGGGGCGCAGGGCCTCACCGTCGGCGGGCATGCCGAGCCTGCCGAGGGTGAGGACGGCCTGGGCCAGCTCGTCGCGGGTCGGGGCTTCTGGCTTGATCTGCCAGCCAAGATTGGTGATCATGGCATCGGCCTCGGCGCGGGCACGCGTCCACTCCTCGTCGGGCGTGTCCGGCTCGGCCTCGGGCGCGAGGGCGTACTGCGTGACGCCGAGGACGTGGTGCAGGTCCAGGCTCTCGTCGTCGACGGCGGCCACCACCTTGCCGATGGAGGCGATGGGCAGCCGCCCGACCTCCAGCAGCGCCCGGATCAGCCGCAGCCTGCGCACGTGGCCCTCGCCGTACCGCGCGCTGGTGGCCGAGGTCTGCTCACCCGCGGGAAGCAGGCCCTCACGCAGGTAGTACTTGATCGTCGGGATGGGTACGCCCGATGCGGTGCTGAGCTCGGATATCCGCATCATTGGATAGTACAGGTGGCCAGTGTGGGGGCGCCGCTAGCGCAGCGAGGGGCGGACGTCGATGACGGTCATCCCCGCGGCGAGGGCGGAGGCCACTCCCTCGTCGGTGTCCTCGTAGACGACACAGGTGTACGGGGCGACGTCGAGGAGGCGCGCGGCGAGGAGATAGACGTCGGGGGCGGGCTTGCCGTAGCGGACGTCGTCCCTGGTGACCACGATGTCGAAGAGGGGGCGCAGGCCGGTGACCCGCAGGGTCTCCTCCACGGCCTGGCGGGCGCCTCCCGAGGCCACGGCCATCGGCACCCGTCCCCGGTGAGCCTCGGCGACCGCGCTGACCGGCCGGTGCGGGGTGACCGTGTGGATCAGCCACTGGTAGGCGTCGAGCGCCGCCGCCCGCACCGCCTGGTAGTCGAGCTCGGCTCCGGTCTCGGTCTCCAGCTCCGCCAGCAGACGGTCGGACGACAGGCCCGTGCGCGCCCGGTACCACGCGGAGTCGAGGTCGACCTGCCACCCGGCCAGCGCGGTCCGCCACGCGCTCTCGTTGGCGGAGGTGGTGTCGACGAGGGTCCCGTCGCAGTCGAAGATCAGGGCCGCGTAGGGGGTGGAGGGCTGGAGTCGCTGGTGGAGCATGGTCGCCTAACACGTGACGGTGGATCTACGTCCACTTTAGCCCGCGCCGGAAAGGGCGGGCGCCTGCCCGGGGGGTGGTCCCGTCACCGCGACGGGTGAGATCGCGGGGGGCGGCCAGGGCGGCGGACGTGCGGTTCTTCGGCTTCCGCCGACGGGGCGGGCAGGGCTCCCGAGCCGGCCCGGCGGGTGCGCGGTCGCCCGCGTACGCCGGACGTGCCGATCCGTCGGAACGCGGCCGGTGTGGGAGGACTCAGCTGATCTCGTCGCCCCAGCCGTCGTGCCGTGCCCTGGCCAGCTCGGTCTCCATCTCCTCAAGCTCCCGCATGAACCCCTGGAACCCCCGCGGGCCCAGGCGGCGCCAGACGAGCAGCTGCAGGGAGCGCGTCTCCTCGTCGATGAGCGGCTCCTGGTGAGGCGGCGACGTCAGCAGCTCCTGGGCCTGGCGCTCCGCGGCCTGGAGTTCTTCGGTGGTGAAGCGGATGCCGTGCTCGTGCTCCAGCAGCCGGATGTGCGGGTCGTTGCGCAGTCTCTGGTCCCGGGCGCGCCGGGCGCGCCGGGCGGCGAGCTCGTCGTGGACGTGCGCGCCGGAAACCTGGTGCGGCGTGTCGGCCGGACGTGGAGTCATCGTGGGGTTCGCCTCCGTCAGCGCGGTTCCTTTTTCTGGAACCTCTGCTAGAAACGACGCCCGAAAGGCGGCGGAGGTTGTCGATTTCTCCCCCGAAACCCCGGCCGGGCGGGTGCGGCGCCCCTGACGGTGCCCTCGACGGCCTTGACGTGAGCTTGACTTGAGAATAATTTTCACCCAGAAGAACCCTGGTGAAAGGAATGCTTGTGGCCGCAGGCGCGCTCGGACGCATACAGACCGAGACACCCGCGCTGCCCGAGGCGCTGCGCCGGGTGGGGGAGGCGATCCTGGCCGACCCCGCCGAGGCCGCGCGATCGACGATCATCACGCTCGCCGAGCGGAGCGGCAGCTCGCCCGCCACGGTGACCCGCTTCTGCAGGGTGTTCGGCTTCGCCGGGTACGCCGGGCTGCGCGTCGCCCTCGCCACGGAGAACGGGCGTGCCGCGCAGGCCAACTGGGACGCGGGGGTGGGCCACGAGATCGGTCCCACCGATCCGCTCGACGCGGCGATCGGCGTGATGGCCGCCGCCGACTCCCGGCTCATCCAGGAGACCGCCGCCCAGCTCGCCGTGGGCACCGTCGCCACGGTCGCCGACGCCATCGTCGCGGCCCGCCGCGTCCTCATCTTCGGGGTCTCCACCAGCGGGGCGGTCGCCGTGATGATGGGCGGGCGGCTGCGCCGCATCCGGATCCCCTGCTGGAGCCACGCCGACGCGCACGAGGCGCTCGCCGACGCCGCGCTGCTCGCCGAGGGCGACGTCGCGATCGGCATCTCCCACCAGGGCCGTACCCGCGAGGTGCTGGAGTCCCTCGGCGAGGCGGGGGACCGCGGCGCGCTCACCGTCGCGGTCACCTCCTTCGCCCGTTCCCCGCTCGCCGAGCTGGCGGATCAGGTGCTGACCACCGCGAGCCGCGAGACCACCTTCAGGCTGGGCGGCCTCGCCGCCGTCCACTCCCAGCTCTTCGTTCTCGACACCGTCTATGTCGCGGTCGCGCAGCGCACCTACGAGCAGACCAACGAGGCCTTCGAGTTGACGATCAGGGCTCTGGAGAGCCATCGCGTGGAGAGGAGCTGACCGTGCGGATCGGTGCTGCCGAGTACGTTCACGAGGTCAAGGCACTGGTGGACGAGGTTTCCGGCACCCAGCAGGAGGCGGTGGGGGCCGCGGCGGCGCTGATCGTCGAGTCCCTGCGCGGTGGCGGTGTGATCCAGGCGTTCGGCTCCGGGCACTCCGAGGCGATCGCGATGGAGATCGCCGGACGCGCGGGCGGCCTGGTGCCCAGCAACCGCCTCGCCCTGCGCGACGTCGTCCTGTACGGGGACGCCCCGGTCGCCACCCTGCTGGGAGCACCCGGCGAGCTGGAGCGCGACCCCTCGGTCGCCCGGCGGATCTACGACCTGGCTCCCGTCCGCCCCGAGGACGTGTTCGTGCTGATCTCCAGTTCAGGGGTGAACGGATCGGTGGTCGAGCTCGCCTCGATCGTCAAGGAGCACGGGCACCCCCTGATCGCCCTCACATCGGTGCGGCACAGCACCGCGATGACCTCCCGCCACCCCTCGGGCCGCAAGCTCCTCGACCTCGCCGACGTGGTGCTCGACAACCGCGCCCCGTACGGCGACGCGGTCCTGCCGCTCCCGGACGGCGGCACGTTCGGTGCGGTCTCCACCATCACCTCGGCGCTGCTCGCCCAGATGGTCGTGGCCGAGGTGGTGCGCGACCTGAGCGAGGCGGGCCTCACCCCGCCGATCTACCGCTCCGCCAACGTGACCGGCGGTGACGAGCACAACCGCGCCCTTGAGAACCGCTACGCCGGAAGGATCCGGCGAGGTGCCTGAGCACCGCCCCTCACTCCCAGGCCACTTCCAGGAGGAAGCATGACCCAGCTATCCAGGCGCGAGCTCCTGCGCGGCGCCGCCCTGGCCGGTCTCACCGTGCCGGCCCTGTCCGCGTGCGCCACCCCCGCGGGCAACGGCGGCGCCGCCTCCTCGGCGCCCGTCGTCGGGGCCACCAGCGCGGCCAACCCGCTCGGCCTCGTCGAGGACAGGCCCCTGGAGGTCTGGATCTTCGACGGTGGTTTCGGCGACGCCTACGCCACGGACGTCCACGAGCCGCTGCTCAAGACGAAACACCCCCACCTGGAGATCAGTCACAACGCCACCAAGGAGATCGCGAAGACCCTGCAGCCGCGCTTCGCCGGCGGCGACCCGCCGGAGTTCGTCAACAACTCCGGCGCCAACGCGATGGACTTCGGCGCCCTCGTCCAGGACGGCCAGCTCACCGACCTCACACCGCTGTACGACGCGCCGAGCTGGGACGACCCCGCCGTCAGGGTGCGCGACACGATCGATCAGAACGCCATCGAGCTGGGCAGCTACGACGGCACGCCGTACGTCCTCAACTACGCCAACACCGTCTGGGGCATCTGGTACTCACGAAAGCTCTTCGAGGCCGAGGGCTGGCAGGTCCCCAAGACCTGGGCCGACTTCCTGGCCCTGTGCGAGACCATCAAGAAGTCGGGCAAGATGGCGCCCTTCACCTACGCGGGCAAGCACCCGTTCTACATCTACGAGGCCATCCTCACGCTCGCCGCGAAGATCGGCGGCAAGGACGTGCTGAAGAACATCGACAACCTCCAGGACGGCGCCTGGAAGGCCGAGCCGGTCAGGCAGGCCGCGGGGGCCTTCGTCGAGCTCGGGTCGAAGTATCTGCTCCAGGGCACCGCGGGGCTCGACCACGTGCAGACCCAGACGGCGCACAACAAGGGCCAGGTCGCGATGCTGCCCTGCGGCTCCTGGCTGGAGAACGAGCAGAAGGACTCCACCCCAGAAGGCTTCGACTACGCGATGTTCGCGCTCCCCGACTTCGGCACCTCCGACGCCCTGCCGTACGGCACCCTGCACGCCCAGCCGGGCGAGGAGTACGTCGTCCCCGCCAAGTCGGCCAACCCCCGCGCGGGCCTTGAGTACATGCGCGCCATGCTCTCCAAGGAGGGTGCCGGCAAGTTCATGGAGATGGTCTCCACGCTCACGGTCGTCAAGGGCGCCGACGCGGGCCGCACCCTCCAGCCGGGACTGAAGAGCGCCTCGGCCGCGCTGGAGGCGGCGGGCGACAACGCCGTCTGGTTCCTGTTCCGCAAGTGGTACGTCGAGCTGCACGACGAGGTGGCCGCCGCGACCGGGCAGCTCATGGCGGGCAAACTCACCGTCGACCAGTGGGCGGACCGGGCGCAGAAGAAGGCGGACGCCATCAAGAAGGACGCCTCGGTGAAGAAGTTCAGCCGATGACGGCGGCAGGCGACGGGGCGCCCGGGGGCCGGCCCGTCGCTCACCGGGCACCGGTCCTGGGCCGTTGCCTCGGTGGTGTGACGACGCAGGGGAAACGGTAGGCCGGCGATGGACCACGGCAGGACACGGTTCGTCGCGGGGTTCCTCGCGATCCCGCTGACGCTCTACCTGATCTACGTGATCGCGCCCTACGCGCAGGCCTTCTACATCGCGTTCACCGACTGGCGCGGGGTGAACGCGACCCCGCGCCTGGTGGGGCTGGAGAACTTCCGGCGGCTGCTGGCCGACAACGTGTTCTGGCAGGCGGTGAGCCACAACCTGGTCCTGCTCCTCCTGCTGCCGATCCTCACGCTCGGGATCGCGCTCTTCTTCGCCTTCCTGCTCAACGCGGGCGGGCGGGGCGGCACCGGGGGCATCTGGGGGTCGAAGTTCTACCGCGTGGTGTTCTTCTTCCCCCAGGTGCTGGCCGTCGCCGTGGTCGCCGTACTGTTCCAGCAGGTCTTCAGGCCCGACCGCAGCGGCATGCTCAACGCGCCGCTCATCGCCCTGGGCTTCGAGCCGATCGGTTTCCTGTCCAGCACCGACGTCGCCTTCTGGTCGATCCTCGCCGTGCTGGTCTGGCAGGCGGTCGGCTTCTACGTCGTGCTCTTCTCCGCGGGCATCGCCTCCATCCCGCGCGACCTCTTCGAGGCGGCGGCGATCGACGGCGCCGGAGGGCCCTCGCTGTTCCTGCGGGTCACGCTGCCGCTGCTGTGGGACACCATCCAGGTCGGCTGGGTCTATCTGGGCATCGCCGCGCTGGACGTCTTCGCCATCGTGTGGGTGATGACGGCCGAGCACGGCGGCCCCGACCACTCCACGACCGTGATGGCGGCGGAGATCTACCGCACCGCCTTCCAGTACTTCAAGTTCGGCTACGCCTCCGCGATGGGCGTGGTCCTGTTCTTCTTCACCATCGGGTTCGCGGCGCTGGCCCTGCGCCTGTCGCGGCGTGAGCGGATCGAGTTCCAGTGACCGACGTCGTGACTTCCCCGAGCAGGGCGTTCGCCCGCGAGGAGCGCAGGCGGCGCCTGGGGCCCCTGTCGGCCCTGACGCACGTCGCGCTGCTCGTCTGGACGGTTCTGGTCGTCGTGCCGATCGTGTGGACGTTCCTCGCGTCGGTGAAGAGCGAGGACGAGATCTTCGGCGACGCCTGGTCGCTGCCCGCCCACCTCCGCCTCGACAACTGGGCCCGCGCCTGGGAGCAGGCGCACATCGGCCAGTACATGATCAACAGCATCGTCGTGGTGGCCTTCGGCACCCTGGGCACGATGCTGTTCGGCTCGATGGCCGCGTACGTGCTCGCCCGCTACCGCTTCCGGGGCAACCGGTCGATCTATCTGCTCTTCGTCTCCGGCCTCGCCTTCCCGGTCTACCTGGCGCTGACCCCGCTGTTCTTCGTCGTGCAGAACATGGGGGCGGTCCCGGTGATCGGCCCGTTCATCGGCCTGAACACGCACGGCGGGCTGGTGCTGGTCTACATCGCCTACTCGCTGCCCTTCACCGTCTTCTTCCTCGCGGCCTTCTTCAGGACGCTGCCCGGAGCGGTGGCCGAGGCGGCCTTCGTGGACGGGGCCTCGCACGCCCGGGTGTTCTTCCAGATCATGCTGCCGATGGCCAAGCCGGGCATCGTGAGCGTGACCATCTTCAACGTGCTCGGCCAGTGGAACCAGTATCAACTGCCCCTCGTCCTGCTCAACTCCGACCGGGACAAGTGGGTGCTCACCCAGGGCATCGCCGACATCTCCACGGCCGCGGGCTACGACGCCGACTGGTCGGCGCTGTTCGCCGCCCTCAGCATGGCCATCCTGCCGATGCTGATCGTCTACACGATCTTCCAGAGCCAGATCCAGAAGGGCCTCACCGCCGGAGCCCTCAAGTAGGACACCCGGTCGCCTCCCGCAGGAACCATCTCCGTGACACTTCGGCATCGTTGACGCTCTCGTATAACGAGAGTTATCGTCAACTATATGAGAGCATCAGCTCCCGAACTCATGCCCATCTTCCGATCACCTCTTCAGGCCCGCCTTCTGACACGCCTGTTCCTGGCCGCCGACGAAGAATTCACGATCACCGATCTGGCCGACCTCCTCGGTTCTCCGCTTCCCACGGTCCAGCGGGAGGTGCATCGCCTCGTGCGCGCCGGTCTCCTCAGGGAGCGCAGAATCGGCAGGGCGCGGCTTGTCAGAGCCAACGCCGAGGCCGCCGCCTCACGGCCACTGGCGCAACTGCTGGCCGTCACCTTCGGTCCTCCCGCGATCATCGCTGAGGAGTTCGCGTCGGTGGCGGGCATCGAGCGGCTCGTCATCTTCGGCTCCTGGGCCGCGCGTTATCACGGACACTCCGGCCCTCAGCCCAATGACGTCGACCTCCTGGTCATCGGCTCCCCCTCCCGGGGGGACGTCTATGACGCGGCGGAGCGAGCCGAGCGCCGTCTGGGCATTTCCGTGAATCCGGTGTTACGGAGCGTATCCGCGTGGGAGTCTGGCGACGAAGGTCTGCTCCGCGAGATCGCGAACGGGCCGACGGTAACCGTGGAGGTCTAGGGGGAACTCGGCAGTGCAGTGGACCATCGGGGAAGCCGCGATCCGCAAGCTTCTCGACGATCGTGAGCTCCAACGGGTTCCCCTGGCCGATCACATGGCCGAGTCGATGCTCGAATCGGCGCGAAGCCATCTCGAATCGGTGGAGTTGATCCGTGACACCGATCCCGACGGTGCCTACACCCTCTGCTACGACGCCGCGAGGAAGGCATCAGCGGCGCTTCTGCAAGCCCAGGGCCTGCGTGCCACGTCTGCCGGTGGCCACATCGCACTCAGGGAGGCTGTCACGGCCCAGTTCGGGCAGACCAGGGAAGGTGCTTCGCTCCGTCGACTCGATCATATGCGGCGAAGAAGGAATGTCCTCGAATACTCCGGCCAGCCCAGCGAGGCGGTCACCGGCGCCGAACTCGACGAGGCGACCGCGTGGACCGCTGAGATCATTGACTTCTGCGAACGTCTCGTGTCGAAGCTCGATCTCTTTCCGCAGGGGTCGGTCCCCCGAAAGTGATCATCGACATCGTCGTTCTGCCGTGAAGCAGGCATATTCGGGCTTGGGCAACATGGGGCGCGGTCTTCCCAGGAGAGCCATGACAGCGCGTATCGGGTCTATCGGTTGGGGAGGTTTTTCAGGGCCTCGCGGCGGCTCAGGCCGCTGATGCGGGTGTGGTCGACGTAGCGGACGACCTCGTCGGGGTTGGTCTTGGCGTACTCGCGCAGGGCCCAGCCGATCGCCTTGCGGGCGAAGAAGTCGTTGTCGGACAGGCTCGGCTCGATGCAGGCGTACAGCAGGCCGGTGTCGGTGGCGGACTTGAAGCGGTTCTGGCTGAGGATGGCCGTGCGGCGCTTCCACAGGTCGGTGCCGCGGGCCCAGCGGAGCATGAGGGGGCGCATGGTGTCGGGGAAGGCCGCGAGCAGGCCGCCGACGCGGTGGACGGCGAGCTCGTCGACGTAGTCCCACCAGGCTCCGGTGACGATCATCTCCTCGTACATCGGCAGCGCGTCGAGCGTCTGGAAGGAGCGGTAGAGGCGGAAACCGGTCAGCTCGATCGCCGCGTAGCGCTCCTCGCGGTATTCGGCCCCGCGCCACAGGGTCAGCGTCGCCTCTCGCCATGTGGACGCCTCGTCGACGGGATAGTCGGCGAAGACCCGCTTCAGCGCGGCGCGGCGGGGCGCGGCCTGCACGCCGAGGAACGGCATCGACGACCTCATGTAGGTCTGCATCACCGGAGCCTTGGCGGGATCGGCCACGTCGGTGAGCGCCATTCGTACGGCCTTCTGCAGAATCTCCACGCTGCCCACCACTTCCCGTTCGCTTCGCGGACGCTTGATTCTCACAGGCCGCGCCGCCCGCCGCGCCGGTTCCGTGGGCGTTATTCGTTCTGGCTACTTCGCTCGCCGGTCGCCAGGCCGTCGAACAGGATGGTGATGTAGTGCTCGGCGAGGCCCGCGGTGTTGAGACGGCCCCCCGGGCGGAACCAGCGCACCGTCACCCAGATGGTGTCGCGGATCATGCGGTAGGTGAGCTTGGGGTCGACGTCCGCGCGGAGCAGGCCGGCGGCCTGGCCGAGCTTGATCTGCCCGACCCACATGCGCTCGACCTCCTCCTCGGCCCTGACCAGGTAGTCGAAGCGGTCGCCGGGGAGCGACCTCAGGTAACTCCAGTCGTTCTGCATGACGGTGATCGCCGCGCGGTGGGGCTCCAGCGTGCCGAACCCGATGCGCACCATCTCTGAGAGGATCGTGCGGGGGTCGCCGTCGCGGTCCAGGGCGGCGCGGTAGCGGCCGACGAGGTCGTCGAGGAAGGTGGTGAGCACCTCGTCGACGATCGTCTCCTTGGAGTCGAAGTGGTGATAGAGGCTTCCGGACAGGATGCCCGCCTCTTCCGCGATCTCCCGGACGGTCGTCGCCTGGAAGCCCTTGCGGGCGAAGAGCTCGGCGGCGAGTTTGACGAGATGGTCACGGCGCTCCGAGGCGGGGCCCGATGTGGCCGCGCGTCTGGTCCCGCTCTGGCGCCTGACCGGGGTCGTGGTCGCGCCGCCGGAGTTCTTTCGCGTGTTCACGCCCCCATTATGAGCCCTTGCGCAATCGCTTGTTCACCGGAACGCGCCAGCTCATCCCGGTTATCTCCCGCGACCGAACGCTCACCGCATTTGTCGCCGGACGGGTCCCGCCGGGCGCGGGACCTCTCGTTCTCCGCCCGCCTATCAGCGGACCTTCGGCTCGTCCATCGTCGCGATCCGCAAAATCCTGAGCGGAAGCCCTATGGTCAGCCCACTAGCAATTAGGAAACTTTCCTATTAGATTTGCGCAGAGCCGCCGTGGGAGCGCTTTCCCCGGGGGTCCGGTGACAACGCGGTGCCTGCGCGTTCCCGGCAGGAACGCCGACCGGTCGTCAGGCGAGGAGGGGTGAATGAAGCGCGGCCCAGAGCTGCTCCGTCTGGCGGAGACGGTCGTCTTTCCCGGGTTCGAGGGCAAATCGCCGCCGGACTGGATCCGGCGCCGGATCGGCGAGGGACTGGCCGGAGTGGTGCTCTTCTCCAGGAACATCGCCACCCCCTCCCAGGTCGCCGAGCTCACCGCCGTACTCCGAGGGGAGAACCCCCAGGTCCTCGTCGGCATCGACGAGGAGTCCGGCGAGGTCACCCGCCTGGAGGCCACGGGCGGGAGCACCCGCCCTGGCAACTTCGCCCTCGGCGTGGTCGACGACACCGACCTCACCGAGGAACTCGCCGCCGACCTCGGCCGCGACCTCGCCCTCGCCGGCGTCAACCTCAACTTCGCCCCCTCGGCGGACGTGAACTCCAACCCCGACAACCCGGTCATCGGCCTGCGCTCCTTCGGCGCGGACCCCGACCTCGTCGCCAGACACACCGTGGCCTGGATCCGCGGCATGCAGTCGGCGGGAGTGGCGGCCTGCGCCAAGCACTTCCCCGGCCACGGAGACACCTCCGTCGACTCCCACCACGGCGTGCCGCTCGTCGCCGCCACCCCCGAGGAACTGCGCGCGGTGGCGCTGCGGCCCTTCCGCGCCGCCGTCGAGCAGGGAGTACGCACGGTCATGACCGGGCACCTGCTCGTCTCCGCCCTGGACCCCGCGATGCCCGCCACCCTCAGCCGCCCGGTCCTGCACGACCTGCTCAGGGTCGAGCTGGGCTTCGAGGGCGTCGTCGTCACCGACGGCATCGAGATGGCCGCCGTCTCCGGCCCCTACGGCATCGGCGGCGCCTCGGTCCTCGCCGTCGCCGCGGGTGCCGACGCGATCTGCGTGGGCGGCGAGCACGCCGACGAGGAGACCGCGATCGGGATCCGCGACGCGATCGTGGACGCCGTGATCGAGGGCAGGCTCTCCGAGGAGCGGCTCGCCGACGCCTCCCGGCGCGTCTGCGAACTCGCCCTCTGGACCACGGCCGCCCACCGGAGCGCGTCGGCGGGCTCCGGCACCCCGTCGATCGGCCTGACCGCCGCCCGGCGAGCCCTGCGGATCACCCGCCGCTCCGCGACCGCGCCCATCCCCCTGTCCGCACCGCCGCACGTCGTCGAACTCGCCCCCGAGATGAACCTCGCCATCGAGAAGGACACCCCGTGGGGCGTCGGGGAGCCGCTCGGCAAGCTCCTCCCCGGCACCACGGTCACCCGGCTCACCGCCTCCGGCGCCACCGGAGGCGCCGTCGAGGCCGCACTCGCCGCGGCGGCCGAGCGCCCCCTCGTCGTGGTCGTCCGCGACGCCCACCGCCACCCCTGGCAGGCCGACGCGCTCCTGCACCTGCTGGCCGCCCGCGCCGACGCGGTCGTGGTCGAGATGGGACTGCCGGGCCGCTCCGACCTCGGCGCCGTCCACATCGCGACCCACGGCGCCTCCCGCGTCTGCGGCCAGGCCGCCGCCGAACTCCTCGCCGGGGATCCAGGCACGGCCTGAGCGGGAGCGCTCCCACCGACCACGACGGCCCCGGAACGGAACGCGGGGACCCCGGACTCGCGGGGTCTCCTGGACCACAGCGGCCTCCCGGAGCATGAGGTATTCGGGAGCGTGGTGGTCTCCCAGACGGTGGGGAGAATTCTGTCGGTGGGGGCTGCTTGAATCGCGGCATGAATGCGGCACGGTTGCTGACAGAGCAACGCGAGATCCACGGGGTCGATCTGGCGGGGCTCTCGCTCAGCGATCATCTGACCGGTGAAGGACCCTACGTGTTCAGGGAGTGCGATCTCACCGGCGCGGACCTCGCCGGGGCGTCGCTGGTGGAGGCCTCGTTCGAGAAGTGCGTGCTGGAGCGGGCCGACTTCCGCCGTGCGGACCTGGACGGGGCGCGCTTCTCCGGCGGTGGGGGAGCGGGGCTCAGGTTCACGAACGCCGAGCTGGTCGACGCGACCTTCACCGACGTCGACCTGTCGGGCGCGCGCTTCGAGCTGGCCCTGCTCACCGACGTCACCTTCACCGGTTGCCGCATGATCGGCGCGGTGCTCTCCTCCTGCCGGGGCACCGGCTACCGGTTCGACGGCTCCAACCTGGCGCTGGCCGACCTCACCGGCTGCTCGATGCGAGGTCTCCACCTGCGGGGCGTCCGCTTCGACGACGCCAACCTGTCGGGCTGTGACTTCACCAAGAGTGTGTTCGAGGACTGCCGCATGATCGGCGCCCGCACCGTCGAGACGGTCTTCACCAAGACGGACCTGCGCGGCGCCGACCTCGGCGAGGTCGACGACACCCGGCTCCGATCACTGCGCGGAGCGATCGTCAGCCCTACCCAGGCCGCCCTGATCCTCGCCTCCCGAGGACTGACCGTGGGCTGACGGCCAGGGCCGACGATCGGAGCTGACGGAGGCTCGTCCACCGCGGACACACCGACCCCGGCCCACCCGTCCCGCGCAACCGGTTTCAGCACCGGATAGACGCGGGATCGGCCCTCACCGCCTCCACTGCTCCGCCGCGGACACCCCCGGCAGCGGCTTGCCGATGAGGGCGAGGGGGAGGAAGAAGCAGACCTGGCCGATGGCCATGATGAGCGTGGCGAGCGCCTTGTCGTCATACTGCTCGGACGCCCGGGCGTACAGCTCGTCGGAGACGCGCTCACCCGACAGGTTCGGGGTGAGCACGGATTCGGCCAGTTCCAGCGCGACGCGTTCGGCATCGGTGAAACAGAGGGCGTCCCGCCAGGAGGCCACGGCGGCGATGCTCTCCTCGGTGGCGCCGGCCTCGCGGAGGTTGCCGGTGTGCAGGACGGTCAGGTACGTGCTGCCGACGACCTGGCCGACGCGCAGCTGCACCAGGCCGATGGTGGTCGGCGGGACCGTGCCGTTCCCGGTCGCCCTGTACAGGGCGCCGCCGATGTCCTTGAGTTCGGGAACGAGCACGAGGGGGTTGGGCAGACGCGACTCGGTGGTGGTCATGGTGGGCCTTCCTGCCGGGTTCGAATGATGGATCGCCGCTCTGACGGATCGCACGGGGCGAAGGTGACCGGGTACGTTCGCGGTCACCTTTCACCGCTCCGCCGCGTCAGCGATTCGACGTGGCCGAGACGAGAGGAATGCGACCATGACGCCCCATGAATTTCTGGCCGACCGGTTCCAGGTGCACCGCCCCCATCTGAAGGCGGTCGCCTACCGCATGCTCGGCTCGCTGAGCGAGGCCGAGGACGCGGTCCAGGAGGCTTGGCTGAGGCTGGCGCGTTCCGACTCGGGTGACATCGGCAATCTCGGTGGCTGGCTGACCACGGTGGTCGGCCGGGTCTGCCTGGACATGCTCCGAGCCCGCAGGTCCCGGCGTGAGGAGTCGCTGGAGGGGCGTCTGCCCGATCCGATGATCAGCCGCGCGGATGCCGCCGACCCCGAACGGGAAGTGCTGCTGGCCGACTCGGTGGGCCTGGCGCTGCTGGTCGTGCTGGAGTCCCTCACCCCGGCCGAACGGCTCGCGTTCGTGCTCCACGACGTCTTCGGGCTGCCGTTCGAGCAGATCGCGCCCATCGTGGACCGTACGCCGGCGACGGCCAAGAAGCTCGCCAGCCGCGCCCGCCGGCGCGTTCGTGACACGGCCCCGAAGCCCGACCCCGACCTGAGCGGTCAGCGACGAGTGGTGGACGCCTTCCTCGCCGCCGCACGTGGCGGCGACTTCACCGCGCTGGTGTCCATCCTCGACCCCGACGTGGTGCTTCGCGCCGACGCCGGCCCGCTCACCGGCATGAAGGTCATCCGCGGCGTCGCGGCCGTGGCCGGACAACTCGCCACCTTCCAACGCATGGCCACCAGCGCCGCCACTCATCCCGTCCTCGTCAACGGCCTCGCAGGCCTGGTCAACACCATCGACGACCGGTTGATCTCCGTTATGAGCTTCACCGTCTCCGACGGCAGGATCGCCGCGATCGACATCCTCTCCGACCCCGACCGGCTGGCCGACCTCGACCGCACCCACCTGGAGCTGTGACACCCGACCTTTGTCGAGCGGGAATCGGCGAGCCTCGACCAGACGCCGCGCCTCCTCCCAAGAGCTGACAGGAGGTCGACCGTGCACACCGAACGAACGCCTGGACTTCCGGCTTCGTCAGAGTCATCTGCGCTATCTGCTCGCGTTGAAGCTCTCGGCTCCCAATACATTCAGAAGGGCGAGAATCTCGGCGTCACGGGATCCCGGCGGCGCGCTGTAGAGCACGAGGTTCTGGTCACGGTCGGCGAGCGTGAGCGAGTCGCAGTCGACGGTGACCTCTCCGACGACCGGGTGCCGGAAGGTCTTCGTGAGCGTCGGCGCGGCCTGCACGTCGTGCCGCTCCCAGAGCCGGGCGAACTCGGGGCTGCCGTCGCGGAGCTCGTCGACGAGTTCGATCACCGCGGGGTCGGACGGGTACCGGGCGAGGGCGGATCGAAGTCCCATGACGACGTGGTGCCGGAACTCCGTGGCGTCGGAGACCCCGTACAGCGCCGCGTCGGCGCGCGCCGATCCGAAAAACGCCTTGCGCGCGAGGTTGCGGTCCTTGGGGTCGAGCGCGGAGAAGTCCTCCATGAGCGCGGCCATGAGGTCGTTCCACGCGAGCACCTCGAACACGGCGGATGTCACGAAAGCGGCCGTCTGCGGCAGCCGTTCGAGGAGCGCGAGGATGCTCGGGCGGACGTCGCGCCGGTGCAGTCCGCTACGGCTTGGCGCGGTGCCCGCCAGGACGTGAAGGTGATCGGACTCGGCGTCGGTCAGCCGCAGCGCGCCGGCGATCCCGGAGAGGACCTCGCCGGACGGGCGCGGTGCCCTGCCCTGCTCAAGCCGGACGTAGTACTCCGTGGAGATGTGCGCGAGGACCGCCACCTCCTCGCGGCGAAGACCCGGTGTCCGGCGTCGCGAGCCCGAGGGCAGGCCGACGTCACGCGGCTGGAGTCGCTCGCGGCGGCTCCGGAGGAAGGCTCCGAGCTCCTGCTTGTCCATGACTCCCAGTCTGCACGCCGCGCGGCGGCCGATCCTGGTACTGCCTGTGCCTGTATCCGGCCTGGTGGCCGACCTGACACTGCCGTCATGACGAACACCATCGACATCGCACCCATCGGCCTGCTCACCGGCAAGGTCGTGTTCATCACCGGCGCCAGCCGCGGCATCGGGGCGGCCGCGGCCCGGCTCTTCGCCTCCGAGGGGGCCGCCGTCGTGCTCGCCGCCCGCAGCACCGATGCCCTCCAGCAGATCGTCACCGAGGTCCGCGCCGACGGCGGCGTGGCGGACGCCGTGACAGTGGACCTCGCCGACCGGGCGAGCATCCGCGCGGCGGTCGACCACGTCGAGAAGCTGCACGGCCGGCTCGACGGCGCGTTCAACAACGGTGCGGCGATCCAGCAGCCCGGACCGCTCGACACGACGAGCGACGAGGACATCGAGGAGCAGTTCGCGGTGAACTTCCGCGCGCACTGGACCGCGATGACAGCCGAGGCCACGCTCATGCGCCGGGGCGGTGGCGGGGCGATCGTCAACACCTCGAGCATCGGCAGCCGCCGCGCGAACCCGGAGCTCCCCGCGTACGGCGCGATGAAGCGCGCGCTCAACAGCATCACCGAGACCGCCGCCGTGACCTGGGGACGGCAGGGGGTCCGCGTGAACGGCATCACCCCCGGCGGCACCGCGACGCAGATGATCGACGAGTGGGAGGCGGTGTCCCCGGGGGTCGTCGAGCGCATCAACGCGAGCATCCCGCTCGGCCGGATGGCCGAGCCTCGCGAGGTCGCCGAGGTGGCGGCGTGGCTGCTCAGCGACCGGGCCTCGATGGTGACCGGCGCGATCGTGCCGGTGGACGGCGGCGCCGGCGCCTGAGTCCGGGCCAATCCGTGATTCGAGCGGTTACCGAGACCGGCTCTAGGGACAGGCCGGTTCGGAGGACAGACATCGCCTGCGGGTTAGCCCGGCCAGGGACCGCAGTCGGCGCCCCCGCAAGACGTGCCCCTTGCCTCACAAGGGGCACGAGCGCCGGACCCGACGGCGCATTGCCTGCCGGACTACCGGGGGAACCCGGCGCTACGTCGCGGTGTTCGACTACCTCAGAGCAGCGGCACTCAGTCCGGCGGATACGGCGGTTATGCTGATGAACGCGTCAAACAACCTGGTGTGAGTGTCCAGCGGAAGGGCCGTGCGATGTCCGACCCGGTAGACCCGACCAAAGCCGTGTGGCGAAAGAGTTCGCTCAGCGGAGGCAACGGAGACTGCGTCGAAGTCGCGGACCTGGGTGATGCAGTGGCCGTCAGGGATTCCAAGGACCACGAAGGCCCCAAGCTCGTCTTCGCCCGTAACACCTGGGCGGCATTCGTGACCGACCTGAAAAACGGCGCGTAGGCCATAGCGCAACCAAAGTTCCACAGCGGGCCGGTCCGGTCTGCGTCTTTCGCCTGCTCCGACGACATCGACCATGTTGCCCGTACCTGATCGACCCTGAAGTGGTGCGTGAGATACGCGTCAGCTACGGCGGTCGACTCTGGGTGGTCCCGTCGTGAGGGCTTCAGCATCGGAGAGGGCACTGGGCGGCCGGAGAGTGAGCGACTACGGTCCGCACGCGGTACGGCGGGGTGGGGGAGCGCGGAGGTGGGTGGGTGTTCCGGCCGGCGTATAAAAGCCCGCAACCGTCGCGCCCGAGCAGGCCGGAGGCCTGAAACACCGGGGAGCAACCGAGACGGCCGGCCGGAGCACCCGCCCACCGGAGCGCGCACCTCGGATCAGCCGGAAACAGTCGCAGCGCACACCCAACTCACCCGCCACCCAAGAACACGACCCAGACCGGCCCGCAGCCGACAACACGGCCATAGGTAAGGTGCCTAATGTCCAATTGATACTGACATAAGGGATACCCCATGCCTGCTTCCGTGGCGTACGTGACCTTCACGGATCCGGACAAGGTCGATGACGAGAAGGGAATCGCCGTCGCCGCCTGGGCCGATCAAGGGATCACCGGTCACATCGTGCGCTGGGACGACCCCGAGGTCGACTGGGCCGCGTTCGACGCCGTCGTGGTCCGCACCACCTGGGACTACGTGACGAGGCGTACGGAATTCCTCGACTGGGCGCGCCACGTGGAGTCCGTCACCCGGCTGCTCAACCCGGCCGCCGTGCTGGAACGCAACACCGACAAGGTCTATCTGAAAGACCTGAAGGCGCCGATCATCCCCACCTCCTGGGTCGCGCCGGGCGAGGCCGCGGACCTCCCGTACCTCGACGAGTACGTGGTCAAGCCGTCGATCTCGGCCGGAGCCCGCGACACGATCAGGACCACGGACCGTGCACTGGCCGAGGAGCATGCCGCCAAGCTGGCCGCCAACGGCCGGACCGCGATGATCCAGCCGTACCTGGACATGGTCGAGGGCGAGGGGGAGACCTCGCTGCTCTACTTCGGCGGCCGGTTCAGCCACGCCGTCCGGCGCAGCCCGATGCTGACCGAGAACGCCACCAGGCCGGGACAGGGCGACGGTCACGGGGAGCTCCGCACCCCCGATCCCGATCAGTTCGCGCTCGCCGAGCAGGTGCTCGGCGAGTTTCCCGAACTGCTCTACGCCCGGGTGGACCTGGTCCGGCTGGCCGACGGCAGCCCGGCGCTCATCGAGATCGAGCTCGCCGAGCCCTACCTGTTCCTGTGCTACGCGCCCGACGCCGCCGCGAACCTGGCGACCGCCCTGGCCAAGGCGATCTGACAAAAACTACGCGCAGCCGGAGATGCCGCCGTCGACGGGGATCACGGTCCCGGTGAGGTAGGCGCCGGCGCGTGAGGACAGGAAGATCGCGGTGCCGGCCATGTCCTCCGGGCTGCCGATCCTGCCCAGCGGGACGTGCGAGGCGACGGCCGCGCGCATCGCCGGGTCGTCGAGCGCGAAGGCCATCATCTTCGACTCGAACGGCCCGGGAGCGATCGCGTTGACCGTGATCGACTCTCCCGCGAGCCGCTGGGCCAGGTGCCGGGTGAGCATGTGCACGGCCGCCTTCGCCGCAGAGTAGGCGTAGTTCTCCATCGCCGGGACCCGGAGCCCGTCCACCGAGCCGATGTTGATGACCCTGGCCGGGTCCTCCGGGCTCGCGGCGGCGCGCAGCAGCGGCAGGAACCGCTGGGTGAGGTGGAACACGCCCTTGACGTTGATCCCCCAGAGCTTGTCGAAGGCGTGCTCGGGATACTCCTCCAGCGGCGCTCCCCAGGTCGCCCCGGCGTTGTTGACCAGCACGTCGAGCCGCGACTCCCGCTCCGCGACCGCCTCGAACAGCGTGGACACCCCCTCCTGCGTGGACAGGTCGGCGGGTATCGCGGTGCACCCCAGCTCGGCGGCCGTCTTGCCGACCTCGGCCGCCTTGCGCGAGGAGATGTAGACCGTGGCCCCCGCGTCGACGAACCCGGACGCGATCATCCGGCCGATTCCCCGGGATCCGCCGGTGACGACGACCGTCTTGCCTTCCACCGAGAACAGAGTCATGTTCCGCAGCATGCCGTACCCCGCCGACCTCGTCCATACCAGCCGGTCGGTGCAGCGCATCGGCCGCCCTTTTCTCGAATAAAAATCCCTTTTGTCGGCATTCGTCCCAGGGAATCTGAAAAATAATGTCGCCAAATAAAACGAGAGTGAAACAATCTTCCACCGCCCGTTGACACGCACTGTTTGTATGGTGTGCCTTCGTTGTCAGGGAGTCACCGATCCGGAGGTGGGTACGGCATGCTCAGAAGGGGTGCGCGCCTGGCGGCGCTGAGCCTGGGACTGTCAATGGCACTCTCGACAACGGCACTTCCCATGGCGCACGCCTCACCCCCGGAACCCCCGGAACTCCCGGTGCACCTCCCGTCGTCTCCAAGGCACTTCCCCCCACCTCCTGAACGCCCTCCCTCTCCCCAGCCCCTCACTCTCTCCGCCGCGCGGGCGTCGCAGTCGCAGCCACAGCCGCAGAAGAGGATCGTCCGGCTGGGCGCGACGCAGAGCGTGGACTCGATGAACCCGTTCCTGGCGGTCCGGGTGGTCTCCACGTCGATTCACCGCTGGATGTACGGCTTCCTCACGGTGCCCGACTCCAAGACCCTGAAGCCCAGCCCGGACCTCGCCGAGTCGTGGGAGACCTCACCGGACAAGCTGACCTGGACCTTCACCATGCGTGCCGGAGCCACCTGGTCGGACGGCAGGCCCGTCACCGCCCAGGACGCCGCGTGGACCTTCAACAAGATCATGACGGATGACGGGGCCAAGACGGCCAACGGCCCCGCCGTGGAGAACTTCGACACCGTGACCGCGTCCGACGACCGGACCCTGGTCATCACCACCAAAAAGCCTCAGGCATCGATGCTGGAGCTGCCGATCCCGATCATGCCCAAGCACGTCTGGGAGAGCGTCCCCGACATCGGCACCTACGAGAACGAGACCTATCCCGCCGTCGGCAGCGGCCCCTACATCGCCGTCGAGCACAGGAAGAACGCCTATGTGAGGCTCAAGGCCAACCCGTCGTACTGGCGCGGCGCTCCCGGCATCGACGAGCTGCACGTCGTCTTCTACGAGAATCCCGAGGCGGCGATCGCCGGTCTGAAGAAGGGCGACATCGACTGGATCGGCCGCCTGCAGGGCCCGCAGTTCCAGGCCCTCGCGAACGACGCGAACATCACGCAGTGGAACACCCAGGGCCGCCGGGCCGCCTACCTGCAGTTCAACCCGGGCGCCGCGACGGCCGACGGCGAGCCGATCGGCGACGGGCACCCCGCGCTGAAGGACGTCAGGGTGCGCCGGGCCATCCACCACGCGATCGACAAGAAGACCCTCGTCGAGCAGGCGCAGAACGGTCTCGCCGTACCCGCGGACGGTTCGATCGTCCCGCCGATGTACCAGGAGTTCTTCTGGAAGGCCGAGGGCGAGGCGGCCGTCGCCTTCGACCTGGCGGAGGCCAACCGCATCCTCGACGAAGCCGGCTACCCCAAGGGCGCGGACGGCATCCGCACCATGCCCGACGGCGGACGCAGGCTGGAGATGCGCTTCAGCATCCACACCGACGAACCCGTCGAGGACAAGATCGCCCAGTTCCTCACCGGCTGGCTGAAGGACATCGGCATTCAGGTCACCACCCGCAAGCTCGACTCCAACAAGTTCACCGAGGAGACGGGCAGCACGGCCCTCTACGACATCGCGATCAGCGGCTGGTCGGTCAACCCGGACCCGGAGGAGGTCCTCGCCACCCACCTGTGCAGCCGCAGGCCCACCGCGAGCGGCCAGGGCGGCGGCACCGAGTCGTTCTTCTGTGACAAGGAGTACGAGCGGCTCTACCAGGCCCAGCTGGCCGAACTCGATCGGGCCGCCAGGGTCGAGCTGATCAAGCGGATGCAGGAGCGGCTCTACACCGAGGCCCCCGTCGTCGCGCTCTACTATCCCAACAACCTGGAGGGCTACCGCAAGGACCGGATCGCCGCCATCACCCCGATCCCCGAGGACAGGGGCATCCTGTACGGCGGGAGCAGCTACTGGCCGGTCTACTCGCTGCGTGCGGTGGAGCGCGTCGCCGCCCCGGCAGGGAGCGGTTCGGGAACCGGCACCGTGGTGGCCGTCGCGGCGGCCGTCGTACTGGCTCTCGGCGCCGGGGTTTTCCTCCTGCGGCGCCGCCGAGCCTCCGTCGACGACCGCGAGTAGCGGCCGATGCTCACAACACCGCAGGGGATGAGGGACGGCATCGAGGAGGGCGGTGCCCGCCGGGCCGTGGTCCGCTACGCGCTGGGCAAGCTCGGCGGGGCGCTGCTCGGCATCGGGCTGGTGATCGTCGCGACGTTCTTCCTGTTCCGCCTGATCCCCGGCGACCCGACCATCGCCTACACCCGCGACGTGCCCGTCACCCCCGACCAGCTCGCCCTGCTCAGACGGCAGATGGGCCTGGACCGGCCGCTGGGCGAGCAGTTCCTGGACTTCGTGCTGCGAACCCTGCGGCTGGACCTCGGCACCTCGTACGAGTACCGCAGGCCGGTCGCCGAACTCATCGGCGAGCGGGTGGGGCCCACACTGCTGCTGGTGGGCACCGGGCTCGCCGTCGCGGTCGGCCTGGGCATGTGGCAGGGCACGAGGGCCGCCTGGCGGCACGGAGGGCGGTTCGACCGCCTCTCCACGGGAACCGCGCTCACCCTGTGGTCGGTGCCGACCTTCTGGCTGGGGCTGCTGCTGCTCATGGTCCTCGCCGCGGGGGCGGGCCCGATACCCGGCCTGTTCCCCACCCGGGGCATGCGGGACGTCGACGCGCCCGACGGGCCGCTCTACCTCCTGCACGTCGCCCACCACCTGGTGCTGCCGTGCCTCACCCTGGTCGCCGTCGTCTACGCGCAGTACCTGCTGGTCATGCGCTCCTCGCTGCTGGACGAGATCGGCCAGGACTACGTGACCACCGCCCGCGCCAAGGGGTTGCGCGACGACGACGTGCGGCGGCGCCACGCGGTGCCGAACGCGCTGCTGCCGACGGTGACCCTGGTGTTCATGCAGATCGGCTTCGTGGTCGGCGGCGCGGTCTCGGTGGAGTTCGTCTACTCCTGGCCCGGTCTCGGCCTGCTGTTCGTCGAGGCGATCAGGGGACCCGACTACGCGGTCATGCAGGGGACCTTCATGCTCGTCTGCGTCGCGGTGATCGTCATGAACACGCTGGCCGACGTGGTCTACCACGTCCTGGATCCGAGGGTGAGGTCGGCGTGAGCACGAAAAAGGAGGACACGAGGGACACGAGCGGCAAGCGGGCAGGCGAGGCGGCCTCACCGGTAACCGCCGAGGGAGCCGCCATGACGTCGCGAACCGCCGATGACGACTCCGCGACTCGGCGCGCGATCGCCAGGACGCGCCGCCGCGCCGCGTTCGCGCGGTTCCGCCGCGCGTACGGCCGCGACAGGGCCGGGTTGTACGGCGCGGCGATCCTGCTGGTCGCCGTCCTGGCGGCCCTCGTCACGCCGCTGGTCACCGACCCGTCCGGCCTGGACGTGACCAGGGCGACGGGCGCCAAGATGGCTCCGCCGAGCGCGGGCTTCCCGCTCGGCACCGACGAGTCCGGTCGCTCGGTCCTGCTCATGCTCCTGTGGGGCGCGCGGGTCTCGCTGCTCATCGGGTTCATGTCCGCGCTGCTCAGCATGGTGATCGGTACGGTCTTCGGCATCGCGTCCGGGCACTTCCGCGGCTGGGTCTCGGCCGTGCTGATGCGTGTCACCGACTGGTTCCTGGTGCTGCCCGCCCTGGTCCTCGCCCTGGTGCTCGCGGCCGTACTCGGCGGCGGCACCTCCACGATCATCCTGGCGATCGGGGTGACCTCGTGGGCCTCCACGGCGAGGCTGATCCGGGCGCAGACGCTCGCGGTCGAGGCGAGGCCCTACATCGAGAGGTCCAGGGCGCTGGGCGCCGGGCACTGGCACGTGATGACCCGGCACGTGCTGCCGAACGTCGCCCCGCTGGTCCTGGCGAACACCACCCTCACGGTCGCCGGCGCGATCGTCACCGAGTCCACCCTCGCCTTCCTCGGCGCCGACTCCGGCCAGGTGTCGTGGGGCGGCATGCTGCGCGCCTCCTACGACTGGGGCGCGGCCACCTCGGGCGCCTGGTGGTACGTGCTGCCGCCGGGTCTGTGCATCATCCTGGTCGTCCTGGCGTTCACCCTCTGCGGGCGCGCTCTGGAGACCGTACTCAACCCACGTCTTCGGGGGGTCTCGTGACCGTACTCGACCGATGGTCTCCGGAGGTCTCGTGAGCCTGCTCGAACTGCGCGACGTGGCGGTGACCTACCGGAGCGCGACCGGAGACGTCCCCGCGGTGCGCGGGGTCTCGCTCGGACTGGCGGAGGGCGAGGCCCTCGGCGTGGCGGGTGAGTCGGGTTCTGGCAAGTCGACGCTCGCCATGTCGCTGCTGCGGCTGCTGCCGAAGAACGCGCTGGTGTCCGGGGAGATCCTGCTGGACGGCGAGGACGTGCTCACGATGAGCTGGGGGCGGCTGCGCGCGGTCCGGTGGGCGTCGGCCTCCCTGGTCTTCCAGGGGGCACAGCACGCCCTGAACCCGGTGCGCAGGATCGGCGACCAGATCGCCGAGCCGCTGCGGGTGCACGGCATGGCGACCGGCGCGGCGGCGCGGCGCAGGACGACGGAACTGCTGGAACAGGTCGGCCTGCCCGCCTGGCGGGCGCGCGGCTACCCGCACGAGCTGTCCGGCGGGCAGCGCCAGCGCGTGATGATCGCCATGGCGCTCGCCTGCTCCCCGCGCCTGATCGTCGCCGACGAGCCGACCACGGCGCTGGACGTGATGATCCAGGCGCAGGTGCTCTCGCTCATCCGCTCGCTCATCGCCGAACACGGGATCGGCCTCATCATGATCTCCCACGACCTCTCGGTCCTCGCCGCGACGTGCGACCGGCTGGCGGTGATGTACGCGGGCCGCGTGGTCGAGTCCGGTCCCTCGCGCGAGGTCTTCCTGGACGCGAGGCACCCCTACGGCCACGCGCTGGCCGAGGCGTTCCCCACCGTCGGCGACCCCGCCTCCAGGATGGCGCCGAGAGGGCTGGGCGGTGACCCGCCCGACCCGGCCCACCTGCCCGCGGGGTGCTCCTTCCATCCCCGCTGCCCGGTCTCGCTCGTCTCGTGCGCGTCGGAGCCGGTCGAGCTCAGGGTCGTGGGCCGTACCGGACCGGGTGGCGCCGAGGTGCCGCACACCGCCGCGTGCGTCCACGTCCCCGAGGAGACCCGATGACCCCGCCGGAAACGCGGGGCGCGGAGTTCTTCGTCCGCGTCCCGTGTTCCCGAGGAGGCCCGATGATCCCGCGCGACGCGTGTGTCCACGGCGTTCCCGAGGAGGCCCGATGACCCTGCTCGAAGCGCGGGACCTGCGCGTGGAGTTCGCCTCGCGCGGGCGCCGCGCCCGCGCGGTGGACGGGGTGAACCTCGCCGTGGGCGAGGGGGAGATCGTCGCGCTGGTCGGCGAGTCCGGCTGCGGCAAGACGACGCTGGCCCGCACCCTGCTCGGCCTGGAGCGGCCCGCCTCGGGGTCGGTCCGGTACGGCGGGACGCCGCTCGCCTACTCCTCACGCGCGCTGCGGGCCCATCGGCGCGAGGTGCAACTCGTTCTCCAGGACCCCACGGGATCGCTCAACCCCCGGCACACCGTCTACGAGGCGGTGGCCGAGGGGCCGCGCATCCACCGGCTGCCCGCGGAGGCGGACCGGGTCGCCTCCGCGCTGTCGCGCGCCGGGCTGCGACCCCCCGAACGGTTCTTCGGCCGCTACCCGCACGAGCTGTCCGGCGGCCAGCGCCAGCGCGTCGTCATCGCGGGAGCCCTCGCGCTGGAGCCCAGGGTGCTGGTCGCCGACGAGCCGGTGGCCTCGCTGGACGCGTCGGTACGCGGCGAGATCCTCGCCCTGCTGCTCCGCCTCCGCGACGAGTTCGGCCTGTCGGCGCTGGTCGTCACCCACGATCTCGGGCTCGCCTGGAACATCGCCGACCGCGTCGCGGTGATGTATCTCGGCAGGATCGTCGAGGCCGGACCCGTGGAACGGATCCTCACCGCGCCGTCGCACCCGTACACCCAGGCGTTGCTCTCGGTCCTGCCGGAGTCGCCGTCACCCGTGGTGCTGGGCGGCGAGCCACCGGACCCGATCCGCGTCCCGCCGGGCTGCCGCTTCCATCCGCGCTGCCAGGTCCTCGCCTCGGGCGCGGCGGCCGAGGCGGGGGTCGACGGGTTGTGCGTGTCACGGCCGCTGCCCGTCCTGCCCTCCTCGGCCGAGGCCCAGGTCGCCTGCCACCATGCCGAGGCCCGCCGAGGGGTGGAGGTCGAAAACGGGAGACGGTGACCGGGAGAGGTCACAGACCGGGGAGGCGGCCGTTCCTGAACAGGTCGACGAAGAGACCGTGGTCGGCCCTCGCCCGTGCCCCGTAGGTGTGGGCGAACTCGACGAGGCCGCGGGTGAAGCCTTCGGTGTCGCCGTCGATCACGGCCACGATCGCGTCCTCGGTGGAGAAGTCGACCAGGTCGTGGCTGGACTCGTCGTCGGCCACCGAGTGCATCCTGGCCACGGCCCGGCCCAGGTCGCGGATGACCGAGGACAGTTCGTCCGGCTCGTTGACGTCGCCCCAGTCCAGGTCGGCGGAGTAGGGGGAGACCTCGGCGACCATCTGGCCGACGCCGTTCAGCGTGGTGTAGCCGAGCCACGGGTCGGCGTACGCCTGCAGGGCCCGCTGTGACTCCGCGGTGCGGTGGCCCTGGTGTTTGAAGTAGCCGTGCACCTTCTCGTCGGTGATGTACCGCGCGACGGCCGGCACCTGGGCCTGCTTCATGTAGAGGATGACGTCGTTCTCCAGGGCCTGGGTGTGGCCCTCAAGAAGCATGTTGTACGAGGGCAGCCCGGCCGAGCCGATCCCGACGCCGGTGCGCAGCGCGAAGTCCTTGATCGTGTGCTCGATCTCGGAGACCGTGGGAAGGGTCGTCAGATAGTCGCGGAAGGCCACCTCCACCGCCTCGCGAGTCTCCTGGTCCACCGGGTAGCGGCCGTCCATGACGGCGAACCTGCGGTCGAAGTTCTCGATGGTGGTCTCCAGCTCCAGCAGCGCCACCCGGGTGTTCAGCCGTGCGTGCTGCAGCACCCGGTGCAGCACGCCGGTGGTGGTCTCCAGGGTGAGCGAGCCGATCGCGTCGTCCCCGCCCTCCGAGATGCCGTGCAACTCGGAGAGGTAGGAGTGGGCGAACCCGGTCACCAGCTCACCGATGACGTCGTCCGACAGCGCCTTGGCGTACCCGATGAGCGCGACGCTGGCCGCGAACCGCCGCAGGTCCCAGATGTACGGGCCGACGTAGGCCTCGTCGAAGTCGTTGACGTTGAACACCAGGACGCCCGAGGCGTTCATGTAGGTGCCGAAGTTCTCGGCGTGCAGGTCGCCGTGGATCCAGACGCGTCGCGTCTGGTCGTCGAGGAAGGTGTCGTCGGCGAACTCGCCGGTCATGTCCGCGTAGAACAGGCAGGCGCTGCCCCGGTAGAAGGCGAAGGGCGAGGCGGCCATCTTCCGGAACTTGCGCCGGAAGGCGGCGGGGTCGCGCTTCATGGAGTCACCGAACTCGGTGATGAGGACGTCGAGAATGCGCGCCGAGCGCCCATCGGTGGTCATGGTGGGCAGATTAGGTCGCGGGACCGAAATTCCGCCAGGGCCGGAGTATTACGGATCTGGAACGCGCCAGGGAACCGCTCCCGCTCCCATCCGGTGCGCGGGCTCCGGCACGGCTGTCCGAAAGGCGGAGAGACATCGACAGGCACGCCGGTTGATCATAGATTCGCGGGAAGCCGAGGGGCGCGGACGGGGAGCGGACGCGAAGGCACGGTCGTGGAGTTCACGGGAGAGGCGGAGGCCGGTATGGCGGTGCTCGAAGGCAGGACGGCGGTGGTCACCGGGGGGTCCAGGGGCATCGGCCGGGCGATCGTGGAGCGCCTCGCCCGCGACGGGGCGGACGTCGTCTTCGGCTACGCGAACGCCGCCGTGTCCGCGAGCGAGGTGGAGGAGACCGTCAAGGAGGCGGGCGGCAGCGCCCGCGCCGTCCAGGTGGACCTCGCCAGGCGCGGCGCCGCGGAGTGGCTGATGGAGACCGCCGGGCAGGTCCTCGGCGGCCTCGACATCCTGGTGAACAACGCCGCGCTGAGCTTCACCCCGATCTCCATCGCGGAGACCAGCGAGAAACTGTACGACCGCGCCATGGCGGTCAACGCCAAGGCCGCCTTCCTCACCATCCGGTACGCCGCGAGGCACATGCGCGACGGCGGCCGCATCGTCAACATCTCCACTCTCAACACCGTCCGCCCCGCGGCCGGTATCGCCCCCTACGCGGCGAGCAAGGGCGCGCTCGAACAGCTGACCGCCGTCGCGGCCCGCGAGCTCGGCGGGCGGGGCATCACCGTCAACACGGTCTCCCCGGGCGCGACGGACACCGACCTGCTGCGCGGTACCAACCCGGAGAAGGTCCTGACCGAGATCGCCGCGCTCACCCCGCTCTCCCGCCTCGGCGCGCCCTCGGACATCGCGGACGTCGTGGCCTTTCTGGTGGGACCCGACGGCCGCTGGCTCACCGGCCAGAACCTCCAGGCCAACGGCGGCCTCAGCTGAGCCGCGCGGTCCACGACGTCGAGGAGACGTCCGAGCGCGAGCCGTGAGCGGGGTCAGGTGACCGGACCCGTGTGGGTGAACAGGGCGCTGTAGGCGTTCAGCGCCGGCTGGCCGCCCAGGTGGGCGTACAGGACGGTGGAGTCACGGGGGATCTCCCCGCCGGTGACGAGGTCGATCAGGCCGGCCATCGACTTGCCCTCGTAGACCGGGTCGATGATCACGCCTTCCAGCTCACCGGTGAGCCGGATCGCGTCCAGGGTCGACCGGACGGGGATCCCGTACAGGTCGCCCGCCCACCCGTCGAGGATGGTGATCTCGTCCTCTCTCAGGGGGCGGCCGACGCCGATGAGCTCGGCGGTGGCCCTCGCGATCCGGGCCACCTGGTCGCGGGTCTCCTCGAGCTTCGCGCTCGCGTCGATCCCGATCACCCGGCGTGGCCGGCCGCCGGCCTCCTCCAGGGCGGCGAACCCGGCGATCATGCCGGCCTGGGTCGAGCCGGTGACCGCGCAGACCACGACGGTGTCGAAGAAGACGCCCAGCTCGCGTTCCTGCTCCGCCACCTCGTACGCCCAGTTCGCGAACCCGAGTCCGCCGAGCCGGTGGTCGGAGGCGCCCGCCGGGATCGGGTACGGCGTGCCGCCGCGCGCCTTCACGTCCTCGATCGCCCGGTTCCACGAGTCCTTGAAGCCGATGCCGAAGCCGGCCGGGTCGAGCCTGACCTCGGCGCCCATGATCCGGCTCAGCATGATGTTGCCGACCCGGTCGTTGACGGAGTCGGGCCAGTCGACCCAGTTCTCCTGCACCAGCACCGCCTTCAACCCCAGCGACGCGGCGACGGCGGCGACCTGGCGGGTGTGGTTGGACTGGTATCCGCCGATCGACACCAGTGTGTCGGCACCATGGGCGAGCGCGTCGGGGACGATGTACTCGAGCTTGCGGGTCTTGTTGCCGCCGTACGCGAGCCCGGAGTTGCAGTCCTCGCGCTTCGCCCAGATGGACGCCCCGCCGAGATGCCGGGTGAGCCGCGGCAGCGGATGGACGGGACTCGGCCCGAAGGTCAGCCGGTGGCGGGGGAAATCGGACAGGGTCATGCTCGCTCCACGGTGGCGGGGAAATCGGACAGGGGCATGTTCACTCCTCGGTGGCGGGCAGCGTGTGCCAGGTGTCGAAGGCGATCGCCGCCGCCTGGTCCGCGTCTCCGGCGGCACAGAGCCGGATGAGGTTGTCGTGCCGGGTGAGGGAGGCACGCCCGCCCAGCGAGGAGAAGCGCAGCCGCTCGGCGCGGCGCAGCACCGGCGTGAACTGGTCGAGGACCGAGGTCAGGGCCCGGTTCGAGGCCACCCGCACGGGGATGCCGTGCAGTTCGTCGTCGGCGAGCAGGGCCGCCTCGATGTCGCCCTGCTCGATCGCCGCGCGGAACCGGTCGTTGGCCTCGCGCATCGCGTCGAGGTCGGCTTCGGTGAGACCGCCCACCGCCTCACGGACGGCGAGTTCGTGCATCGCCGCCACCACGTCGCGGGCCTCACGGATGTCGCGCAGGTTCAGCGAGCTCACCGTCGTGGAGCGTCCCGGCTGGGCCACGACCAGCCCGGCCTCCGCGAGCCGCAGCAGCGCCTCGCGGACAGGGGTGCGGCTGACCCCGAGCCAGGCCGCCAGCTCGACGTCGCGTAACTGCTCGCCCGGCGCGAGGCTGCCGTCGACGATGGCGTCGCGCAGGCGCTGGTAGACGTTGTCACGCAGGAGATGCCGGTCGATGGCGGGCGTGTTGTGCGGGATGGGCATGCAATATATTGCGCACACCGAGCGGGAAACTTCAAACCGGGCCGCGAGGTTGACGGTGCTAGCAATATATTGCATATTTTCCTCATGAGCGGCAGCCGTCGCCCCCTTATCGAGAGGAAATCCCGATGAGCACCACGTCCCGCGAGCCCACCGTCGTCCTGGTCCACGGCGCCTTCGCCGAGTCCGCGAGCTGGAACGGCGTGGTGGCCGACCTCCGGCGCCGCGGCTATCCGGTCATCGCCGTCGCCAACCCGCTGCGCGGACTGCGGGAGGACGCCGCCTACCTGCGCAGCGTGCTCGACAGCCTCACCGGCCCGATCGTGATCGCCGGCCACTCGTACGGCGGATCGGTGATGAGCGAGGCCGCCGACGGCGCCGACGGCGTCGTCGCGCTCGTCTACATCGCCAGCTTCAACCTCGAGGTCGGCGAGAGCACCGGCGAGCTGGCGGCCAGGTTCCCCGGCGGTGAGCTCGGCCCCGCCCTGTACCAGGTGCCGTACCCGGCGGCCGGTGGGGGCACCGGGACCGACCTCTACATCCGGCAGGACGGGTTCCGCGAGGTGTTCGCCGCCGACGTCGACCCGGGGACGGCCGCGCTGATGGCGGCCACGCAGCGGCCCATCGAAGCGAACGCGCTGGCGGACAAGGCGACCAGGGCTGCCTGGAAGACCATCCCGTCCTGGACCATGGTCACCACCCAGGACCTGGCCATTCCCGCCGAATCCATGCGCTTCATGGCCAAGAGGGCGGAGTCGACGACCGTCGAGATCGACGCCTCCCACGCCGTCACCGTCTCCCAGCCCGCCGCCGTCGCCGACCTCATCGACGCCGCCGCCCGCGCCACCGCCTCCTGACGCGGCCACACTGCCGCCGCACGATCCCGGAGCGGCTCACCCGGCCGGAGTCCATCGCGAACGGAAATGTTCGCGGCGGTGCGTGGTCCGGCCGGGTCGGCGCTCGTAGTCCTTCGGGGTGATGGCGTTCGCCGTCCGCCGGATGCCCTTGGCGATCAGGCCCTTCCACGGCACGCAGGGCGGAAGCTTGTGGTTCTGGCCGACGAACCAGGCCATGAGCCGGCTCTCGGGGGACCACCCACCTGCCCACCCCGTCGCCCGCCCCCGGCATCCCGCCGCGTACTCGCGCATGGCCTCCTCGTACTCGTACGAGGAGGCCATGCGCGGTGGTCGCCGCCCGCGGGGGCCGGTTCCCGCGGTTCGGGCACCGCGGCCCGGTGCTCGCCCCGCTGAAGGGTCGGCCTCGATGCGGTCCTCCGGGGCGCCGAGCCCGCGCTCCTCCGGTCGCGGGACCAGGGCCCGCACGGAGGTGGCGTCCGCGGCGTCGGCGAGCGCGGGTCCCCGCCACAGCTCCAGGGCCTCCCGAGGCGGTACGGAGGGTGATCGTCTTCCCTCGCGTGGTCCCACGTCTTCCGCCCCAGCGGGTCGCCCGCCGTCGGAGGCGGAGGTGAGGGGAGGCGAGCGATCACGTCCCGGCGGGTCCCTGTTCCGTCAGAACGCGTTTCCGTGATGGGAAGCGCGCCCTGGCGGGCGTGGGGGACCCGCCAGGACGCGTTCCGCCCCCGGCGCGGCGACGGAGGACCCCGGCGAGGGATGGGGTCCTCGGTCCGCTAGTCGCGCTCGGAGCCTGTGGCGGCGAAGGCGCGGACCGAAAGGTCCGCCGCCTCCTCCGGGAGGTCGTCGTCGGGTGTGGGCCGCCGGTAGTGCCGTGAGATGAGACGGGCCGCTCCCGCCGGGTCGTCGGCCGGGTGGGACGACTCGATGCCATCCTCATTCCAGACAAACAACCCGTTTTTACACCAAACGGTTAGATCGGTCATTACCGAGAGCACGGACATGCCGTTTCCGTTGCTCTGGTAGGTGTGGGTGAATCCCTGACGGTGCAACGCGTAACGCAGCAGACGCGTCGCCTCGCGGGGCTCACGCCAGGGCGCGTGCGGCGTGTTCGTGCGGACCGACAGCACCGGCTTCCACCCCCTCGTAGACCTTTCGGTGGATTTGTACCAACGATTGGATGATGCGGGTCTTGGGAGGTTGGGTCAAGGGGCTGTTCCCCACTAGAACCAGATCGTCTAGTTTTGTTGGCACAAAGGGGACTTAATGGCACGGTCAACGCTGTATCAACAGGTGGCCTCCGACCTGCGGAGGACCATCTACTCCGGTGCGCTCGGACCGGGAGATCAGCTGCCGACCGAGGCGGAACTCATGCTCGTGCACCAGGTGAGCCGCAACACCGTACGGCTCGCCCTCGGCGAGCTCGTGAACGAGGGCCTGGTCACCCGCACCCCCCGCAGGGGCACCGTCGTGAGGGAACGCCGCCCGCTGCTCATGCATCCCCAGCGCGAGCTGCAGCCGCGGCGCGAGGAGACCATGGAGGCCTTCGCCTGGGCCGTCTCCCAGGAGGGGCGCGCGCCGAGCCAGGAGATCGAGGTCTCGATCGTGCAGCCGGCCGAGGAGATCGCCAGCAGGCTGGAGCTCTCCGACGAGGAGCTCGCCGTGGTCCGCCGCAGGCTGCGCTTCGTGGACGGCCAGCCGTACAACACCAACGACTCCTATTTCCCCCTCGCCCTGGTCGCGGACTCCGAGATCACCCGCCCCGGTGACATCAAGCGCGGGGCGAACAAGGTCCTGGAGGAACTCGGCCACCGCCAGGTGCGGGTGGTGGACGACATCTGGGCGCGGATGCCCAACAGCGCCGAGAGCGAACGACTCCAGCTCCAGCTCGGCACGCCGGTCGTCGTCTACATCCGGGTCGGCTACGACGAGGACGACACCCCCGTGCGCGTGGCGGTCTCCGTCCTGCCCGCGGACAAGCACCTGATCCGGTACGAGCTGGAAAGCCGTTGACGTCTCCGTGACCGCCCTGACGGGCCGGCCGCCGTTCCGCCCGCGCCGCGGGCGAACACAGGGTCGCGCCCGCCGGGTGGCTAGACGCCGCTCTCCGCGCCCGCCCGCGCCTCTCGTTCCGCTGGGCCTCTCCCCGCCTCCTCTCCCCGGCGCGGCCCCGCCGCTCACCCCAGACCCCTAGGCATCCGCCTAGCCCGGCATGGCTGCCGTGCGCCATCACATGGTCACGCTCCGTGTCATCTCACGCACCAAACGCAACGAAGGGATGAACCATGCACTCGAACACCGCCAGTCCCACCGCCACGCGCCCGTTCACGCTGCGCAGGGCCACGGACGGTGACCTCGACGGAGTGCTCGCGCTCCTCGCCGAGACCGCCGGATGGCTGAACGGCCGCGGCGTGCGGCAGTGGCCCGCGGACGGCTTCCCCGCCGGGCGCATCACCCCGCTGATCGGCGAGGGGGTCCTGTACCTGCTGGAAAGGCAGGCCGAGGAGGAGAGGCCGGACCTGGACGCCGACGACGGACACGTCCGGGAGGGCGGACCCGTCGCCACCCTCGCCCTGGACGGCCACGCCGACCCCGAGTTCTGGAGCCGGGACGACGATCCCTCCTCGGCGCTCTATGTCCACAAGCTGGCCGTGGCGCGCGACCACGCCGGTACGGGCCTGGGAGAGGCGCTCCTCGACTGGGCGGGCCTGCGGGCCCTGGCCTTGGGGAAAAGATGGCTCAGGCTTGACTGCTCCAAGGACAACTCAAGGTTGCAGGACTACTATCGGGGACAGCGTTTCGCGCATCTCCGCACGGTCGACCTGCCGCACCGCGCCTCCGGCGCCCTGTTCCAGCGGCCGGGGGGCCTGCGCGCTCGCGCGTCCGGCCTCGCGCTGCCCTTCTCGGACCGGCGCGGAGCGTTCGTCCCCGAGCATGTCTGAACCACGGCGATCCCAGGACAAAACCATCCGATAACCTCCATCCATGACCGGATCCTTACTTGAGGTGATCACGCTCGACGTGCGTGACGCCGTCGCCGCGGAAGCGGGCGGCGCCGATCGCCTGGAGGTCGTCGCCGACATGACCTCCGACGGGGTCACCCCGGCGGTGGAGACGGTCGCGGCGATCTCCAGGAAGTGCGCGCTTCCTCAGATGGTGATGTTGCGCGCGGAGGCGTCGTTCCTGGCCACGCCCGAGTCGCTGAAGGCCCTGAGCCGCGCTGCCAGGGCCCTCGCCGACGCGGGCGCGGCCGGGTTCGTGTTCGGCTTCCTCGACGAGGCGGGAGCGGTCGACCTGGCCGCCACCGAGACGCTCATCCACGCGGTCGCGCCGCTGCCCTGGACCTTCCACCGGGCGGTGGACCACGCGGCCGACATCCAGGCGAGCTGGCGTGCCGTCCGTCTCCTGCCCAACCTCGCCACCGTGCTCACCTCGGGTGCGCCCGGTGGCGTGGCGGACGGGCTGCCGGTGCTCAAGACCCGGTGCGAGGCCGGCGACGGCCCGCTGATCATGGCCGGGGGTGGGTTGCGGCCCTGCCACGTCGGAGCGCTGATGGAGTACGGCGTGCGGGCCTTCCACGTCGGCAGCGCCGTGCGGGCGTCCTGGTCGGACCCGGTCGACGCCCGCCGGGTCCGCGAGTGGCGCACCCTGATCGACTGAGCCCCGCAGGGCCTCGTCGGGCCTCGACGAGGCCCCGTGGGGGCGCGATGATCGGCCGCGAGAGACGGTGGGATCCCCGCCGTGCCACCCGGATCGGGCCTCCCCCGGGGGAACCCGTGCCCGGCACCCGTGGCCGAGACCGGACCCTGGAGGTGACCGGGGTCAGGCCGGTGGCTTCGCGAGGCCGTCGCCCAGTGCCAGGTCGGCGCGGCGGAGAGCGGCGGCCATGGTCTTGACCGTGGCGGGCTCGTCCATCACCCCCTCACCGGCGTCGCGCCGCTCCTCCCAGGCGCGTACCCGGTGGGCGTACTCCCCGTACCGGGACAGGTGGAAGGCATAGACCGCCGCGTACCGGCTGACCAGGTGTGACGGGTGCATGTCCCAGCCCTGGTAGAAGCCGTGCTTCAGGGAGTGCCCGACGAGCTCCGCGTGGCGCCGCCACAGGGCCCGCACGTCACTCCCGCCGTCCGAGGCGGGAGAGGCGGCCAGCGAGCCGTCGGACAGCTCCACCCCGGTCCCGGCGAAGACGGTCTGCATGACGTGTCTGGCGTGGTCGCAGGCGGGGTGGTCCAGCCGCTGCTCGTGCGGTGGAAGGGCGCAGCTCGCCGTGTAGTCGAAGACACCGAAGTGGGCCGCGGCCAGCCTGCCCCGCAGGGAGGTCACCAGGCCCGCGTCGAGGAACAGCACCGTCTGCGGCGCCTCCACCTGGATCTCGAACCTCAGCGCGCCCCGGCCGAGACCCAGTCCGTCCTCCAGCACGTCGAGACAGTCGGCGAACTGGTACAGGTAGTCCCTCATCAGCACCTTCGGGAAGGTGACCACGAAGCCTTCGGGCAGGTGCCCGGCCCGATCGAGCACGCCGGTGAGGAAACCGTCCAGGGTCCTGACGGCGCGGACCGGGTCGCCGTCGGCGAACGACTTCACCCGCAGTCCCCAGCGGCGGGGGAGCGTCCCGGCCGCGTGCATGGCCGCGATCGCCTTGGCGGCGGAGGAGGCGTGGCCGTCCTCCTCCCCGGGGCGCGTCCCGTAGCCGTCCTCGAAGTCGATCCGCAGGTCCTCGACGGGCTCCCCGGCGAGCTTGGCGGCCACCATCCGGTGCACGGCTCCGGCGACGTCCTCGCCCGCGCCGAAGGGCGCACCGAGGGGGGCGCCGGGGGCACCGGGGGCACCGGGGGCACCGAGAACAACGCCGGGGGTCGTGCCGAGGATCACGGCGAGGTCGCCCGCCGGCAGGTGCCGCCGGAACAGCTCCAGCGCCGCGTCCCCCCACTCCCGCGTCGTCCCGGCGTCGAACCGGTCGGCGGGAACGTAGACCGTGTGCACGGGCTGCCAGTCGGCCGGTCGGTACGGGTACAGCGCGGACTGCTCACGGTGGGTCTGCTCGAAACCCGGGATCAGGGCGGACGGGTCGGCGAGCGTGACGCGCATGCTGGTGCTCCTCCTGGACGTGCCGGTTCGCGCGGGGGCCGGTTCGGGGCGGGCGTGCCGGTTCGACCGGGGCGCGAGTGCGAAATCGCCCGGTTCACCGACCATTCCCGACTTTTGGCCGGTTCGGTCGGTAAGGGCTGCCCGGCCGGTCGCCGGTTCAGCCCGCCTGGCCGGTTCGGCCGGCCTCCAGATCGCCTCCCGACCACAGCTCCCGATCACAGGCGGTGAGCATGGCGGCGAGACCGAGGAGCTTCACCCGCTCTCCTCGGTCGAGGGACCTGGCCAGAGCCGCCTCGGCCGCCTCGATGGCGAGCCAGTGCTCGTAGGTGATCGGCGAGACGCCCCGGGAGGCGAGAAGTTCGTCCGGGTCCGCGCGGCGGACAGGATCGAGGTCGGCCAGGTCGGCGAGGAGGGTGCGGACCGTCTCCGCGGCGTCGGACTTGTTGGTGCCGATCACACCGGTGGGACCCCGCTTGAGCCAGCCCGCGACGTATTCGCGGTCGCGGACCCGGCCGGCCTCGTTCGGCACGGTCATGGTGGTCTCCGAGAAGGGAACACCGGGCAGTGGCACGCTCTGGTAGCCGACCGAGCGCAACACCATGCCGACCGGGAGGGTCTCGAACTCGCCGGTGCCGACCACCCGGCCGTCCTCCAGCCGGGTGCGCTCCAGTCTGAGCGCCTCCACCCGCCCTTCGCCGAGGATCTCCACCGGGCGCATCCAGAACCGCACGTCCAGCCGCCGGGGGAGGCCCCTCGCGGGGCGGGTCGCCCAGCTCCGCAGCACCTCGACGTTCCCCCGGACCTGCCGGGAGGCCGCCGTGACGTCCGCCACGCACTCCTCGGGCCGTACGCGCACGTCCGCGTTGGCCAGCTCGCCCAGCTCCCTGAGCTCCTTCAACGTGAACTTGGCGTGCTCGGGCCCCCGGCGCCCGATCATGTGGACGGTCTTCACCTCGCTGGCGGCGAGCCGGGTCAGCACCTCCTCCGGCACGTCCGTGGCGCGCAACTCCTCCGCGGTCTTGGCCAGGACGCGCACCACGTCGACCGCCACGTTGCCCACGCCGATCACCGCGACCTCGGGGCTGTCGAGGACGAAACGGTCGGCGGGCATGTCGGGGTGACCGCAGTACCAGTTGACGAAGTCGGTGGCGGCCACACTGCCCGGCAGGTCCTCGCCGGGAATGCCCATTCGCCGGTCCACCATCGCGCCGGTGCAGTAGACCACGGCGTCGTAGCAGTCGAGCAGGTCGGCGACGTCGACATCCTTGCCCAGCTCGACGCCCCCGAGGAACCGCACCTCGGGAAGCTCCAGCACGCCGCGCAGGTATCCGGCTATCGACTTGATCGAGGTGTGATCGGGAGCCACTCCGTACCGCACCAGCCCGTACGGCGTCGGCAGCCTTTCCAGCACGTCCACCCTGAGAGGCACGGTGGCCTGTTTCGTCAGAGCCTCGGCGGTGTAGATCCCGGCGGGTCCTGACCCCACGATCGCGACTCGCAGTGACATATCGCCTCCTCGGCGTTGGATGTCATGAACGCGACGCCCTGCTTGATTCTGTATCACCGAGGGGGGCGACTGCCAGACTCACGCGCCGACACGATCGAGCCTTTCTTCGGTGAACGGCGGATGCGGTGATCAGGATGTCATCCGGTGCCGGGTTCCGCCTCCCGCCGTTGGAAGATCCTCCAGGGGAGCGTCGGGGACGTGTTCCCGTGTTCTCCCGAGTGGACCCCCGCCCACCCGACGGTGGACCGGTCCGGGGCGTCCGGAGGCCGGAATACCGCCGGAGAAAGGCGCGGGCGGCGTCGCGGAGCTTCGGCGGAGTTCTGTGAAATATTAATCAAACGCTCAAGGAAAGCCGGGAGCCGGCAGCTTGGCCAAGTGCCCACCTGCTTTGCGAATTTGATTTGTTCGAGGTGTTGTCGCAGGTCAGATAGACTGCCGATGGCCACTAGCAAATGTGATCGGGGGATCAGTGGCTTTGGTGGAACGCAATTACACGCTTGACTTCGCCGCGGGAGACCGCCGGGACCGCGCCATCCTTCGGCACATGCTCCTCTCGCTCTTCGTGGGAATGTTGCTCGGGGGCGTCGGAGCGCTGGCGGCCTACGGGCCCGATCTGCTGTACGCGCTTTACAACCCGTACGCCTACCTTCTCCTCGTCGTCGTCGTGGGGCGGACCGCCACCGGCTTCGGCTGGGCGGTGCTCTCCAGCGTGCTGGCCACGTTCGGGCCGATACTCTCGCTGCTCGTCGCCGCGATCTTCGAGTCGAGTGCCTGGAGCATGAGCCTCGGCGACGACGGCATCTCGATAAACCTCATGATCACGAACCTCGTCGCGATCGGCATCCTCTCCTACCTCGCCAAACGCCGCGACCGCTGGGGGACCACCGCGGCCGGCGGCGCGGCCGGGCTGGCGCTGCTCGACGGGATCGACAAGACGATGCCCGGTGGGCCCGAGTACGTCTCGGGTTTCTGGCCGTGGGGCGTCGCGGCGGTAGTCGCGATCGCGGTGGGGATGCTGGGTTCGCTGGGGCGCGGACGCGACCATGTCTGCTCCGCGCTGATCGCAATCGTCCTCGGGGCCTCGTACTTCGTTTTCCTCACCGGGCTCTGAGAGGCGCGGCGGGGGGTCGGTGGCGGTTCGGTGGGGCTTCGGAAGCCGCCGACCGCAGACAATCGGCTTGCGAGACTCGATAGCCTGTAGGGCATCGAACCTCGCTAGCTAGGAGTAGCCGTGCTGCTGCGCATGTCGTCGCTGTTTCTTCGAACGCTGAGGGACGACCCGGCAGACGCGGAAGTCCCGAGCCACAAGCTGCTCGTCCGCGCCGGTTACGTCCGCCGCGTCGCGCCTGGCGTCTATTCCTGGCTGCCGCTCGGCAAGACGGTCCTGGAGAACGTCACGCGCGTCGTGCGCGAGGAGATGGACCGCATGGGCGGTCAGGAGGTGCTCTTCCCCGCCCTGCTGCCCCGCGAATACTACGAGGCGACCGGCCGCTGGACCGAGTACGGCGACACGCTCTTCCGCCTCAAGGACCGCAAGGGGGCCGACTATCTCCTCGGGCCCACCCACGAGGAGATGTTCACCGACATGGTCAAGGGGGAGTATTCCTCCTACAAGGACTATCCGGTGACCCTCTACCAGATCCAGACCAAATACCGCGACGAGGCCCGTCCCCGGGCCGGCATCCTGCGCGGACGCGAGTTCGTCATGAAGGACTCCTACTCCTTCGACCTCGACGACGACGGCCTCAAGCGTTCCTACGAGCGCCACCGCGAGACCTACATCAAGACCTTCGACCGCCTCGGCATCGCCTACAAGATCTGCTTCGCCACCTCGGGGGCGATGGGCGGGTCGGCCTCCGAGGAGTTCCTCGCTCCCGCTGCCACCGGTGAGGACACCTTCGTCGCCTGCCACAACTGCGGCTACGCGGCCAACGCGGAGGCCGTCGTCACCCCCGCGCCGGCCGCGGTCACCGGTGAGCGGCCCGCGACGCGGGTGCTCGACACCCCCGACACCCCGACCATCGAGTCGCTGGTCGGCCACGTCAACGAGCACTACGGCCTCGGTATCACCGCCGCCCAGACGCTCAAGAACATCGTGGTCAAGGTGACGGTTCCCGGCACCGGCAAGACCGAGACCCTGATCATCGGCGTTCCCGGAGACCGCGAGGTCGACTTCAAGCGGCTGGAGGCCTCCCTCGCCCCCGGTGAGCCCGCGATCTTCGAGGCCGAGGACTTCGCCAGGCACCCCGGCCTGGTCCGCGGCTACATCGGCCCCCAGGTCCTCAAGGACCTCGGCATCCGCTATCTCGTCGACCCCCGCGTGGTCGACGGCACCGCCTGGGTGACCGGCGCGAACGAGCCGGGCAAGCACGCGGTGGACGTCGTCGCCGGCCGTGACTTCGTCGCCGACGGCACCATCGAGGCCGCGGAGGTCCGCGCGGGTGACGCCTGCCCGGTCTGCGGCTCCGGCCTGTCCATCGACCGCGGCATCGAGATCGGCCACATCTTCCAGCTCGGCCGCAAGTACGCCGACGCCGCGAAGCTCGACGCCCTCGGCCCCGACGGCAAGCCCATTCGCGTCACCATGGGCTCCTACGGCATCGGCGTCTCCCGGGCCGTGGCGGTGCTGGCCGAGCAGAGGCACGACGAGCTCGGCCTGGTCTGGCCCCGTGAGATCGCCCCCGCCGACGTCCATGTCGTGGGCACCGGCAAGGACGGCCAGATAGAGGCCGCCACCCGCCTCGCCGAAGAGCTGGAGGCCCGCGGGCTGCGCGTCCTGGTGGACGACCGGGCCGGCGTCTCCCCGGGGGTGAAGTTCAAGGACGCCGAGCTGCTCGGCATGCCGACGATCCTGATCGTCGGCCGAGGTCTCACCCAGGGGGTCGCGGAGCTACGCGACCGCGCCACCGGCGCCAAGGAGGAGATCCCGCTCGCCGAGGCCGTCGACCGCGTCGTGGCGGCCTGCCAGGGGTGAGAACGGCCCGTCGGGGGTGATTTCCGAACGCGCGGCACGGCTTCGCGGCGGGTGATCCCCGAACGCGTGAGAGCGGCCCGCCCCCTGGAAGGGGCGGGCCGCTCTTTTCGAGTGTGTGGCCGCGCGTCAGTAGTGGTGGTGTCGACGCCGGGAGTTCGGGCCGATCGCCTTACCCACGTGAAACCCGCCGGGCAGGTTGACGGTCACGTATGTGCGGCCGTCGGGAGTTCTGCTGACGTGAAATCCGCGACCGCCGAAACTGTGGCCGATCCCGCGCGGGGACAGGTCGATCCTGAAAGGACCGACTTTGACTGACTTTCTGTATCCCCAGCCCAATGCCTTCTCCCCGGACTCGCGGAAACGCCGTGTCGTCTGGTGAGAACGAGCGGCGTCCGCGAAGGGTTCCGGAGTGATGCCCATCAGCGACGGCTGCTGCTGACGGTCTTGCGCCAGTGGAAGCCACCGGGAAGATTGATGCTCAGCGTGCGGCGCCCGTCGGCCGTTCTGGTGACCCTGAAGGCGCGGTTTCCCCAGCTGTGGCCCACTCCACTCCGCGAAAGGTTAAGACGGAACGGACCGAACTTCATGGATTTCCGGTATCCCCAGCCCATTACTTCCTCCTTAGGCGTATTCGGCGAGATCCAACTACCCGGCAGGCACGGTGCAAACGTGGTCGAAAGCGGGTTTGATTCGCGACTCGCGCCCCAGGCGGCCTCCATTGGAGATCGATTTCCACGTTGACCAGTCCGTTGTGCCGGAAGGGGTCACTCGTGAAATGCGAAAGGAAAGGTCACTGGGACGTGGCCGGGGTGGGAGTGGGCTCCGGGTTCGGCGGCGCGGTCCTGGGCGGCATGCCGGGAAAGGCGTCGATCTCGGGCCGCAGGCTGTAGGAGCGGGTGACGCACTCCTGCATGACCAGCGCGGCCATCTTGCGCAGCGTGGTGTCGGTGGTCGCGGCCAGCTCCAGATAGGCGCCGGTCACCCCGCGCTCGACCAGCACGGCCAGCTCCACCGCCTGGTCCGGGCCGGAGGGCGTGATCGGAAGCTCGTAGACCGCTTTGGGCTCGGCGGGTGTGCCGCCCGCGGTGGTGATCATCGTGCGGAGCTGGTCGCGGCGGGCGCGATGGGCGTTGTAGGCCGTCGTCATCGCCGCCCGCAGCCTGCCCGTGGTCCTGGCCCCGAGGATCCCGTACGCGTACACGGCGGCGTGCTCGGCCGCCAGCGCCGCGCCGAGCCCTTGATCGGCCCCCGCGGCCCCCCGCGCGCCTCTCACAGCGGCCTCGACAGGGCGAGGGCGTGCGCGGCCTCGCAGGCGCCGATGGACGCGAGCAACTGGGCGAGCGGGGGTGAGACCCCCTCGATCTGACGGGTGCGCAGTGCCGCGGCCTTGCGTTCCAGGTCGCGCAGGGCCCGCACCGACGTGCTCCGAGCCGGGCCGGCTGACGGGGACGGCGTGGGCGAAGCAGAGGGGGGCGCGGCCGTGGACGCCGGAGCGGGCGGGAGGCGGCGGCGGAGCTCGGCGAGATGGGCCTCGTGCCGCTGCCTGAAGGGCTCCAGCCGGGGCGAGGCGGCCGAGGCGTACAGCGCCACGGTCCGCTCCTTGCCCGCGATCAGCTCGCGCAGGAGCAGCGTCTCGGGGTCGGGCGGCGCGGCCACGGGCGGCACCGGCTCACCGGTGGCGCACCCCGCGGCCGTCACGGCTGCCACCCCGAGAGCGCCGCCCCTCAGCAGGGCGCGCCGGGAGACGGAACGCACGACGACCTCCGGTTCTGTGTCGGGCAGCTGACGCACTTAGCATCGTACGGGCTTGGAATAATGGCACTCACCTCGCTTCTCGGGCGGCTCCGCCACACCGAGTGGCGCTGTTTCTACGCCCTGGTGTGGATAGGCTGGTTAATCGCATGGGCGAGGTCCGCCCGGCTGAGATCGTGACAATGGGAGGTCGGCATGGGCAGCGCCACATCCCGCGACCGCCTGATGAAGCTTCTGGAACCTGTCGTCGGAGCCGGAGGGCTCGACTTGGAGGACGTCACGGTCACCCCCGCGGGCAAGCGGCGGCTGCTGCGTGTCGTGGTCGACCGTGACGGCGGCGTGAGCCTCGACGACGTCGCGGAGATCAGCCACGTCGTCTCCGAGACACTGGACGCCGACGAGGCGATGGGAACCACCCCGTACGTGCTGGAGGTCTCCTCTCCGGGGGTCGACCGTCCCCTCACCGAGCCGCGTCACTGGCGCCGCGCGGTGAAGAGGCTGGTCAAGGCCGACCTGCGGGACGGCACCGCCGTGGAGGGCCGGATCGTCGCCACCGACGAGACCGGAGTGGAGCTGGACGTCGACGGCGCACCGCGCCGCATCGACTATGAGGACCTGACCCGAGGACGGGTGCAGGTGGAATTCCGCCGGCTCGACGACGCCGAAGACGACGGCGAAGACGGCGACGAGGGCTAAGGGGGAAGCCTCGTGGACATCGACATGAGCGTCCTGCGCAGCCTGGAGAGGGAGAAGGACATCTCCTTCGACCTGGTCGTCAAGGCGATCGAGGACGCGCTGCTGATCGCGTATTTCCGGAGTGAGGGCGCGGCGGCCAAGGCGCGCGCCGAGCTCGACCGCAAGTCAGGGCACGTGACCATCTTCGCGGCCGAGCTCGACGACGAGAGCGGGGAGGTGCTCAGGGAGTTCGACGACACCCCGGGCAACTTCAGCCGCATCGCCGCGACCACGGCCAAGCAGGTGATCCTGCAGCAGCTCCGCGACGCCGAGGATGAGATCAACTTCGGTGAGTTCGCCAGTCGTGAGGGCGAACTCGTGGCGGGGGTCATCCAGCAGGGCAAGGACCCGAGGGTCGTCCTGGTCGACCTGGGCAAGATCGAGGCGGTGCTGCCGCACAGCGAGCAGGTCCCGGGCGAGGAATACGTCCACGGCGACCGCATCCGCTGCTACGTGGTGCAGGTCAAGAAGGGCCACAAGGGTCCCTCGGTGACCCTGTCGCGCACCCACCCCGGCCTGGTGAAGAAGCTCTTCGCGCTGGAGGTGCCCGAGATCGCCGACGGCACGGTCGAGATCGCCGCCGTCGCCCGCGAGGCCGGTCACCGCACCAAGCTCGCGGTCCGGTCCCGGCGCCCGGGGGTGAACGCCAAGGGTGCCTGCATCGGCCCGATGGGCTCGCGGGTACGCAACGTGATGACGGAGTTGCACGGCGAGAAGATCGACATCATCGACTGGTCGGAGGATCCCGCGGAGTTCGTCGGGAATGCGTTGTCCCCGGCCCGCGTTTCCCACGTAGAGGTGATCGACTTCGACGGCCGCGCCGCGCGCGTGACCGTGCCTGACTACCAGCTCTCCCTCGCCATCGGCAAGGAGGGGCAGAACGCCCGGCTCGCCGCCCGCCTCACCGGCTGGCGGATCGACATCCGTCCCGACACCCAGCCGGGGGACGCGGCCGGTGCCGCAGATGCGCCCACACGGTAAGCTGGAATATGGTGGCCAGGCTGCCCCACGAAGAACATGTGTGGGGTGCCGGGTTCGCACGGTTTCCTCCGAGCTGCTCCGCCTGGTGGTGGTCGAGGGCGTTATCGTCCCTGACCTGCGAAGACGGCTCCAAGGGCGTGGTGCTTCACTGCATCCCACCTTGAGCTGTCTCGAACTCGCAGAGCGTCGCCGAGCGTTTTCGCGGGCTTTTCGCGTCGCGGAATCGCTCGACCTGTCGCGACTGCGCGGCCACCTGGAAGAGCAACAGGCTGAAAGGATCGGGTGAAATGGTTACCGACTGTCATGTAGGACGCCGAACTGATGGGCTGGTCAGATAGCTATGAGCGCCTGATGAGCATGCGGCGATGAGTACGTCAACGTAACGACGGTCCGGCGGCACCGCCTCCCGGGCCGAGACAAGGGAGTGCAGTGGCGAAGGTCCGGGTATACGAGCTCGCCAAGGAGTTCGGTGTGGAGAGCAAGGTCGTGATGGCCAAGCTCCAGGAGATGGGCGAGTTCGTGCGTTCGGCGTCCTCGACTATCGAAGCACCGGTAGTCCGCAGGCTCACGGAAGCTTTGGGCGGCCCCAGTAAGGGCTCGTCCGACAGGGGCAGAGGCCCCAGGCCGCCTCAGGCGGCCCCTCGGCCGGGTGACGGCCAGCCAAACGGTGCCACCTCGGCGCCGACATCCATCCCCAAGCCGGGTCCGGCCCCCAGGCCGGGTCCTCGTCCGGGGCCCGTGCAGGCCCGTCCCGCGGCCCCCGCGCCGCAGGCGGCCCCGCCGGTGGTTCCTCCGGCTCCGCCGGTCCAGCCCCCGCAGCCGCCGCGTCAGCAGCCGCCGCAGGTGCAGGCACCGCGGTTCGAGGCGCCCCGCACCGAGAGCGGGCGCCCGACCCCCGGCCCCAAGCCGGGTCCCAGGCCCGCCCCGCGTCCGGGTCCCGCACAGCGCCCCGAGGCGCGCCCCGAGGGCGGTCGTCCCTCGGGCGGTCCCGGTGGAGCGCCCTCGGGCCCCAGGCCCGGTGCCGGTGCCCCCGGTGCCGGTGCGCCCAAGCCCGGCCCGCGTCCGGGCCCGCGCGGTCCGCGCCCCGGCAACAACCCGTTCTCCTCGAACGCGAGCGGCATGGGCCAGGCCCGTCCGCCGCGCGGTGGCGGTCCCGGTGGTCCCGGTGGCCCCGGCCGTGACGGCGGCCCCGGCGACAGAGGTCCGCGTCCCGGCCCCCGCGAGGACCGCGGTCCTCGCCAGGACCGCGACAACGCCGGTCCCCGTCCGCCCGGTGCTCGTTCCGGCCCGCCCGGATCGGGTGGCCCGCGTCCGGGTCCCGGCGCCGGTGGCCCGCGTCCCGGTGGCGGCGCCGGCGGTCCCGGTGGCCCGCGTCCGGGTGGTCCGCGTCCCAGCCCGATGATGATGCCCCAGGGCCGGCCCGCCGGTCCCGGCGGCGGCGGCGCCGGTCGTCCCGGCGGCGGTGCGGGTGCCGGTCGCCCGGGTGGCGGCGCCGGTCGTCCCGGTGGCGGCGGTCGTCCCGGTGGTGGCGGCGGCTTCGCCGGTCGCCCGGGTGGCGGTGGCGGCGCGGGTCGTCCCGGCACCGGAACCGGTGGCCCCGGTGGTGGCGGCGGCGGTTTCGCCGGTCGTCCCGGTGGTGGTGGCCGTGGTCGCGGTGGAGGCACCGCGGGCGCGTTCGGCCGTCCCGGCGGACGCCCGACCCGCGGTCGCAAGTCCAAGCGCCAGCGGCGTCAGGAATTCGACAACATGCAGGCCCCGGCGATCGGCGGCGTGCAGGCTCCTCGCGGCAACGGGCAGACGATCCGCCTGTCGCGCGGCGCCTCCCTGTCGGACTTCGCCGACAAGATCGGCGCGATCCCGGCGTCCCTGGTGCAGATCATGCTGCACCTGGGCGAGATGGTGACCGCCACGCAGTCGGTCAACGAGGAGACGCTCCAGCTTCTGGCCGCCGAGCTCGACTACAACCTGCTTGTGGTCAGCCCGGAGGAGGAGGACCGCGAGCTCCTGGAGACCTTCGACATCGAGTTCGGCGAGGACGAGGGCGACGAGTCCGACCTGGTCGCCCGCCCGCCGGTGGTGACCGTCATGGGTCACGTCGACCACGGTAAGACCAAGCTGCTCGACGCCATCCGCAACACCAACGAGGTGGCGCGGGAGGCGGGTGGCATCACCCAGCACATCGGTGCCTACCAGATCGCCACCACGCACGAGGACGAAGAGCGGAAGATCACCTTCATCGACACCCCGGGTCACGAGGCGTTCACCGCCATGCGTGCCCGAGGCGCCAAGGTGACCGACATCGCCGTCCTGGTCGTCGCGGCCGACGACGGCGTGAAGCCGCAGACCATCGAGGCGCTCAACCACGCCCAGGCGGCCGACGTGCCGATCGTCGTCGCGGTCAACAAGGTCGACAAGGAGGGGGCGGACCCGAGCAAGGTGCGCGCCCAGCTCACCGAGTACGGTCTGGTCGCCGAGGAGTACGGCGGCACCACGATGTTCGTCGACATCTCCGCCAAGAACGGGATCGGCATCGAGCAGCTGCTCGAGGCCATCCTGCTCACCGCGGACGCCGAGCTCGACCTGCGGGCCAACGCCACGATGGACGCCCAGGGCGTCGCCATCGAGGCGCACCTCGACAAGGGCCGCGGCCCGGTCGCGACCGTGCTGGTCCAGCGCGGCACGCTCCGCGTCGGCGACTCGATCGTCTGTGGCGAGGCCTTCGGCCGCGTCCGGGCGATGCTCGACGACAAGGGCGAGGCGATCCCGGAGGCCGACCCGTCCCGTCCGGTGCAGGTCCTCGGTCTGACCGCGACGCCGGGAGCCGGTGACAACTTCATCGTCGTCACCGACGACCGGATGGCGCGCCAGATCGCCCAGCAGCGCGCCGCGCGCAAGCGCATCGCGGACATGGCCAGGTCCGGCCGTCGCCGCACCCTCGAAGAGCTCTTCAGCGAGATGGAGAAGGGCCAGGTCGACGAGCTCAAGCTCATCATCAAGGGTGACGTCTCCGGTTCCGTCGAAGCCCTGGAAGACGCGCTGCTCAAGATCGATGTCGGCGACGAGGTGCGCCTGCGGGTGCTCCACCGCGCCGTCGGTGCGATCACCGAGTACGACGTCAACCTGGCGGTCGCCGACGACAACGCCGTCATCATCGGTTTCAACGTGCGTCCCGAGGTCAGGGCGCGCGATCTGGCCGAGCGCGAGGGCGTCGACATCCGCTACTACTCGGTCATCTACCAGGCGATCGAGGAGATCGAGGCGGCCCTCAAGGGCATGCTCAAGCCGGAGTTCGAAGAGGTCCAGATGGGCACCGCCGAAGTCCGCGAGGTCTTCAAGGTGCCGAAGATCGGCAACATCGCCGGTGCGCTGGTCCGTTCGGGCACGATCGTCCGCAACAGCAAGGCCCGGATCATCCGCGGCGGGGTCGTCATCTCCGACAACCTCACCGTCTCCTCGCTGCGCCGTTTCAAGGACGACGCGACCGAGGTCCGCGAAGGGTTCGAGTGCGGTATCGGTGTCGGCTACAACGACATCAAGATCGATGACGTCATCGAGACCTTCGAGATGCGGGAGAAGCCGCGAACCTGATGCCTCGACAGGCAGGGAAACCTTTCCATCGGCCGCGCATCCTCGGGTGCGCGGCCGGTGGGCGGGACCCGAGCCCGTGGCACGGTGTCGATCGTGGCGAGTGACCCACCATGTATGTAGGTGCACTGACATTGGACATCCTGCTCGGCGACGTCCACTCGCTGAAGCAGAAGCGCTCGGTGGTGCGTCCCATCGTCGCGGAGGTGCGGCGACGGTTCCCGAATGTGGCCGTCGCGGAGACCGGTCATCTTGACCTGCATCGCCGTACCGAGATCGGAATCGCGGTCGTCTCCGCCACCGCCGCCAACTGCGGTGAGGTGCTCGACGACTGCGAGCGCCTGATCGCCTTCCACCCGGAGATCGAGCTGCTGTCCGCCAGACATCGGCTCTACAACGAGGACGAAGACTAGATACGGAGACGGCCGGTCGCGGAAGAACCCCTACCGTCACCGGCCATCCCCGTGAGAAGGGGGGAGCTATGGACGCCGCACGCGCGCGCAAGATCGCCGATCGGATCCAGCAGATCGTGGCGGAGATGCTGGAGCGCCGCATCAAGGACCCCAGGCTGGGGTTCGTGACCGTGACGGACACGCGCATCACCAACGACCTGGGTGAGGCCACGGTGTTCTACACCGTGTTCGGCTCCGAGGCCGAGCGGGCCGACTCCGCCATGGCACTGGAGAGCGCCAAGGGGCTCATCCGCTCGGAGGTGGGCCGCCAGACGGGGCTGCGCCACACGCCGACGCTGACGTTCACCCACGACCCGCTCCCTGACAGCGCCCGTCATCTGGAGGATCTGCTCGCCGAGGCGAAGGCCAGGGACGTGGAGATCGCCAAGCGGGCCGAAGGGGCGTCGCACGCCGGGGACGCCGATCCCTACCGCAGGCCCGAGGACAGGGAAGACGGCGACGAATCCGGGGACGAGGAAGACGAATCCCCGGAACGCGCGGGACGCTCCGCGACGTGACGCCCGCCTCGCGTGACGATGGCTCGGCGGGCTCGGCGGGCTCGGCCGGCCCGGTGTCCGGTCGGGACTGGGCGCGGGCCGTCGAGCTCATCTCCGCCGCGGACGAGATCGCGCTCGCCTGTCACGTCTCACCCGACGGTGACGCGCTCGGCTCCATGCTCGCCGTCGGGCTCGCACTGCGCGCGGCGGGCAAGCGGGTCACCGCCTCCTTCGGCGACCGGCGCTTCAGTGTGCCCAGGCTGCTGCGTTTCCTGCCGGGGCAGGAACTGCTGGCCGACCCCGCGCACTATCCCGCCGCGCCCGAGGTGATGGTCACCTTCGACGTCCCCACCGTCGGGCGTCTCGGCGTGCTGACCGGCAACACGGTCAAGGCGAACGAGCTGGTCGTGCTGGACCACCACCCGTCCAACACCGGGTTCGGCACTCTCAACCTGGTCGATCCCGACGCCGCGGCCACCGCCGTGCTCGCCGAGGAGCTGATCCACCGGCTCGGCCTGCCGATCGACAAGGACATCGCGACCTGCCTGTACGTCGGGCTCGTCACCGACACCGGCTCCTTCAGGCACTCCTCCACCACCCCGGAGGCGCACGCGATGGCCGCCCGGCTGCTCGACACCGGGCTCGATCCAGAGAAGATCTCCCGCGAGCTGTGGGATCGTTCTCCGTTCGGCTACCTGAAGGTGCTCGGCGTCGTGCTCGGCAGGGTGCGGCTGGAGCCCGAGGTGGGCGGTGGCCTGGTCTGGACGTTCGTCACCCGAGCCGACCGCGCCGCGTACGGGCTGCCGTACGACGAGATCGAGGGGATGATCGACGTGATCCGGCGCACCGACGAGGCGGACGTCGCCACGATTCTCAAGGAGGACGACGACGGCGTCTGGCAGGTCTCCATGCGCTCCAAGGGCGGGGTGGACGTCTCGCGCGTCAGCGTCGCGCTGGGGGGCGGCGGGCACGCCAAGGCGGCGGGTTTCACCTCCCACCAGCCCGTCGAGGAGACGATCGCGAGTCTCCGGGCACTGCTGTAAGCCCTTCACCGCACGCCTGTGAGGACCACAATGAGTACGGCCCGCGCCAAGCGCACCCCGCCGCCGAGCGGACTGATCATCGTTGACAAGCCCGCCGAGTGGACCTCGCACGACGTGGTGGCCAAGCTCCGCGGCATCGCGGGCACCCGCAAGGTCGGTCACGCGGGCACCCTCGACCCGATGGCCACCGGCGTGCTGGTGGTCGGTGTCGAGAAGGCCACCCGCCTGCTCGGCCACCTCGCGCTCACCGAGAAGGGCTACGACGCCACGATCCGCCTCGGTCAGACCACCAACACCGACGACGCCGAGGGCGAGATCATCGCGTCGGTGTCGGCGGCGCGGGTCACCGATGAGGACATCAGGAAGGGCGTCGCCAAGTTGACCGGCCCGATCATGCAGATCCCGCCGCAGGTCAGCGCGATCAAGGTGAACGGCGAGCGAGCCTACAAACGGGCGAGGGCCGGGGAGGAGGTCGAGCTCAAGGCTCGCCAGGTGACCGTGTCGAGCTTCGAGATCACCGCCGTGCGCCGGCACAGCGAGTTCGGCGAGCTCGTCGACGTCGACGCCTCGGTGTCCTGTTCCAGTGGCACCTACATCCGCGCGCTCGCCCGTGATCTCGGCGCCGACCTGGGCGTCGGCGGTCATCTGACCGCCCTGCGCCGTACCCGGGTGGGCCCCTACGACCTGTCGACGGCCCACACCCTGGAGCACCTCGCCGCCGAGTGCGTGATCCTGCCGATGGCCGACGCGGTCGCGGCGGCCTTTCCCCGCCGGGACGTGACCGCCGAGGAGGCGGCCACCGTCGCGCACGGCGGGCGGCTGCCCGCGCTGGGCGCGGGGAGCGGGCCGATCGGGGTGTTCGCCCCCGACGGCACCCTGGTGGCGCTGATGGAGGAGCGTGGCCAGGTCGCCAGGTCCCTGGCCGTCTTCGTCCCCTGACGGGTCGTCCGTCGTCGTCCCGGGTGTCGTCCCGGACCTTTCGCGGCGAGGGGCGCGCCACGGGCAAGGGGCTCCCCGATTGGGGGGAAGGGCTCAGAGCATGGCAGGCTTTAGGGGTTCATCCGCTACGAGGGAAGAGGCTGCGGTGCGAGGCTGGCACGGATTGGACGACGTGCCCGAAGACTGGGGCAGGTCCGTCGTCACGATCGGCGTCTTCGACGGCGTTCACCGCGGGCACCAGCAGATGGTGGCCCGTGCCGTCGCGATGGCCGCTCGTCTCGGGGTTCCCTCGGTGGTGGTGACCTTCGACCCGCATCCCGAGGAGGTCGTGCGGCCCGGCACGCACCCTCCGAGGCTGACGACGGCGAGGCACCGCACCGAGCTCCTCGCGGGCCTGGGCGTCGACGCGGTGTGCGTCCTGCCGTTCACGCTGGAGTTCTCCCGGATGAGCCCGGACGAGTTCGTGCAGACCGTCCTCGTCGACCGGCTGCACGCCGCCGGGGTCGTGGTGGGGGAGAACTTCCGCTTCGGCCACAAGGCATCCGGCGACGTGGAGACGCTGCGCACCCTGGGGGAGAAGTACGACTTCGTGGCCGAGGCGGTCCCGCTGGTCAGCGACGGGGAGACGATCTCCTCCACCCTGATCCGCGAGCAGATCGCCTCCGGCGACATGGAGGCGGTCCGGCAGACGCTCGGCCGTCCGCACCGGGTCGAGGGCGTGGTCGTCCGCGGCTACCAGCGCGGCCGGCAGCTCGGTTTCCCGACGGCGAACCTGGAGTCGCCGGAGTTCACCGCCATCCCCGCGGACGGCGTCTACGCCGGTTGGCTGCAGGGTGTCGAGACCGGCAACCTGCCCGCGGTGTACGGCGGCGAGCGCTGGCCCGCGGCGATCTCCGTGGGCACCAACCCGACCTTCGAGGGGGTGCCCCGCACCGTCGAGGCGTACGCCCTCGACCGCGACGACCTCGATCTTTACGGCGCGCACGTGGCCGTCGACTTCGGGCCCAGGCTGCGCGGCAACACCAGGTTCGACTCGATCGAGGCTCTCGTCGCGCAGATCCACGCCGACGTGGACGAGGTCCGGCGCCTGACGAGCTGACCTCCTCCGGGAGGGGGCCCGCGGGGGTCCCGGCCGGTCCTCATGCCACGCCGACCCAGGACCCCGGAATTCCGGTTCCGTGCCCGATCCCCTGCCCGGTTCCGTGCGCGATCCTGTGCTCGATCTCATGTCCGGTCCCACCCGGCCCCCGTGTCACACGGCCCTCACGTCACGTCGACCTCGGAGGCCGAAATGCCGGTCCTGTAGGGGTTTCGGGTGAGGCTCGCCGGGCTCTCACAGGATGTGCGGGGGTCGCGAAGCCGGTGGTAGCCTGGCATGTCAGCTCTGTAACCGGTGTCGTATGATCCCGGTGCTGATCTCGCCACGGCGACTGTAGGCACGCACGGTCGTTCGGGGAGCCGGAATTGCGCGTGCCCGCAGAGGTCCAAGGAGAAAAGTGTCTCTCGACACCGCAGCAAAGAAGAAGATCATCGGTGACTACGCCAAGGGTGAGACCGACACCGGTTCCCCCGAGGTGCAGATCGCGCTGCTGAGCAAGCGCATCAGCGAGCTCACCGAGCACCTGAAGGTGCACAAGCACGACCACCACAGCCGCCGTGGCCTGCTGCTGCTCGTCGGCCGCCGCCGCCGGCTGCTGAAGTACCTGCAGAGCAAGGACATCGCGCGCTACCGCTCGCTCATCGAGCGGCTCGGCCTGCGCCGATAGTGTTGTGAGGGAGTGGCGTTCGCGCCGCTCCCTCATCTCATGGGGGACGATGTCGGCGCGTCGCGCCACGAAGACGTCGCCCCGGTGAGCAAACTGAATAGCCGAGACAGTGCCCCGCGTCCGCAAGCAAGCGCGCCCCACGGCGTCGGAGGGCCGGTCCTCGGTAGTGGCCCCCGGTCATCATGGCACAAAGCCATACGGAACCGGGCGCTTCGATCGAAGACCGGCGCTGCACCTACGGGGAGCCGGCAAAACACGACGAACCAGGCGCGACACGTGCGTCTGGCCGGACGCGGGCGACCGATCCACAAGGAGGTCCCCCGTGGAGGGTGTCCACAGCAGCGAAGCCGTCATCGACAACGGCTCATTCGGCACACGTACCATCCGGTTCGAGACCGGGCGGCTCGCGCGCCAGGCGGCGGGTTCCGCCGTCGTCTATCTCGACGACGACACGATGGTCCTCTCAGCGACCACCGCGTCCAAGAATCCCAAGGAGAACCTCGACTTCTTCCCCCTCACGGTGGACGTCGAGGAGCGAATGTACGCCGCGGGCCGCATTCCCGGCTCGTTCTTCCGGCGTGAGGGCCGTCCCTCCGAGGACGCCATCCTCACCTGCCGCCTGATCGACCGGCCGCTGCGCCCCTCGTTCGTCAAGGGCCTGCGCAACGAGATCCAGGTGGTCGCCACCATCATGGCGCTCCACCCCGAGCACCTGTACGACGTCGTGGCGATCAACGCCGCGTCCCTGTCCACCCAGCTCGCCGGGCTGCCGTTCTCCGGCCCGATCGGCGGCGTCCGCGTCGCGCTGATCGAGGGCCAGTGGGTCGCCTTCCCGACCAACACCGAGCTGGCCAGTGCCACCTTCGACATGGTGGTCGCGGGCCGGGTCCTGGACGACGGCGACGTCGCGATCATGATGGTCGAGGCCGAGTCCACCCGCGACACGCTCAAGCTCGTCGCCGAGGGCGCGGTGGCTCCGACCGAGGAGACCGTGGCCCAGGGCCTTGAGGCCGCCAAGCCGTTCATCAAGGTGCTGTGCGAGGCGCAGGCCAAGGTCGCGAAGGTCGCCGCCAAGGAGACCGCCGAATACCCGCTGTTCCTCGACTACCAGGACGACGTCCTGGAGGCGGTGACCGGCGCGGTGCGCAGCGAGCTCGCCGCCGCGCTCACCATCGCCGGCAAGCAGGAGCGCGAGATCGAGCTCGACAGGGTCAAGGCCCTGGTGCTGGAGAAGGTCGGCCCCGACTTCGAGGGCCGCGAGAAGGAGCTCGGCGCCGCGTTCCGGTCGCTGACCAAGAAGCTCATGCGCGAGCGGGTCATCGCCGAGGGCGTCCGCATCGACGGCCGCGGCGTCAAGGACATCAGGCAGCTCAGCGCCGAGGTCCACGTCGTACCCCGGGTGCACGGCTCGGCCCTGTTCGAGCGCGGCGAGACCCAGATCCTGGGCATCACCACACTCAACATGCTCCGTATGGAGCAGATGATCGACACGCTGAACCCCGAGCGCACCAAGCGCTACATGCACAACTACAACTTCCCCCCCTACTCCACCGGTGAGACCGGCCGGGTGGGCTCGCCCAAGCGGCGCGAGATCGGGCACGGCGCGCTCGCCGAGCGGGCGCTGCTGCCGGTGCTGCCGGCGCGCGAGGAGTTCCCCTACGCGATCCGCCAGGTCTCCGAGGCGCTGGGCTCCAACGGCTCGACCTCGATGGGGTCGGTCTGCGCCTCGACGATGGCGCTGCTCGACGCGGGTGTCCCGCTCAAGGGCATCGTCGCGGGCATCGCGATGGGCCTCATCAACGAGGGCGACCAGTACGTCACGCTGACCGACATCCTCGGCGCCGAGGACGCGATGGGCGACATGGACTTCAAGGTCGCCGGCACCAAGGACGTCATCACCGCGCTCCAGCTCGACACGAAGCTGGACGGCATCCCGGCCTCCGTGCTGGCGGCCGCGCTGAGGCAGGCCAAGGGCGCCCGCCTGGCGATCATCGACGTGATGCAGGAGGCCATCGACTCCCCGGCGGAGATGAACGCGACGGCTCCGCGCATCATCACGATCAAGATTCCGGTGGACAAGATCGGAGAGGTCATCGGCCCGAAGGGCAAGATGATCAACCAGATCCAGGACGACACCGGCGCCGAGATCACCCTGGAAGACGACGGAACCATCTACATCGGCGCCACCGACGGCCCGTCCGCCGAGGCGGCCAGGTCGGCGATCAACGCCATCGCGAACCCGCACATGCCGGAGGTCGGCGAGCGCTACCTGGGCACGGTCGTCAAGATCGCGGCCTTCGGCGCCTTCATCTCCCTCATGCCGGGCAAGGACGGCCTCCTGCACGTCTCCCAGATCCGCAAGCTGCACGGCGGCAAGCGCATCGAGAACGTCGAGGACGTCATGAACGTCGGCGAGAAGGTCCAGGTGGAGATCGCCGAGATCGACTCCCGCGGCAAGCTCTCCCTGGTGCCCGTCGAGGTCATCGAGAAGGAAGCCGCGGCCAAGGCCGAGTCCGGCGACACCGAGCCCTCGGCGACGTCGGCCGCCCCGGCGGCCGAGGCGTCCGCCGACGAGCGGCCCCGTGAGGAGCGGCCCCGTCGCACCCGCACCCGCAGCAGCAACAGCGGCGGTGGCAACCGCGGTGGCGGCGGAGGGGAAGACCGCAACTCGTGATCACCACCACTCTGCACCCCGGCAAGGACGGCGCCGGGGTCGTGAAGCGCACCGTCCTTCCCGGTGGGCTCCGGGTGGTGACCGAGTCCATGCCGACCGTGCGTTCCGTCGCGGTCGGCATGTGGGTCGGCATCGGATCGAGAGACGAGTCCCCCCAGCACATGGGCTCCTCCCACTTCCTTGAGCACCTGCTGTTCAAGGGCACGCCGACCCGGGACGCCCTGGAGATCTCCGCGGCCATCGAGGGCATCGGCGGTGAGATCAACGCCTTCACCGCCAAGGAGTACACCTGCTACTACGCGCGGGTCCTCGACGAGGACCTGCGGGTGGCGATCGACGTGCTCGCCGACGTGGTGACCTCCTCGCTCATCACCGAGGAGGACGTCGAGGCCGAGCGTGGCGTGATCCTGGAGGAGATCGCCATGCACGACGACGACCCCTCCGACGTGGTGCACGAGCAGTTCTCCGCGGAGCTGTACGGTGACACGCCGGTCGGCAGGCCGATCCTCGGCACGGTCGACTCGATCACCGCGGTCACCCGCGACCGGATCGCCGAGTACTACCGGCGTTTCTACCTGCCGACCCACACCGTGGTGTCGGTGGCGGGCAACGTCGACCACGAGCGGGTCGTGGCTCTCGTCGCCGCCGCCTACGAGCGGGCCGGGGCCCTGGGCGGGGACGCCTCGCCGGTGCCCCCGCGCGTGTCGGGGCCCGGCGTGGAGCTGCGCTCCGGCACGCGGGTGGTCCACCGGCCGACGGAGCAGGCGAACCTGGTCCTCGGCACGACCGCGCTGACCCGCACCGACGAGCGCCGCTTCGCGCTCGGGGTGCTCAACGCGGCGCTCGGCGGCGGCATGTCCTCGCGGCTGTTCCAGGAGATCAGGGAGAAGAGGGGCCTGGCCTACTCGGCGTACTCCTACACCTCCGCCCTCGCCGACACCGGCCAGTTCGGCATCTACGTCGGCTGCCTGCCGTCGAAGATCGACGACGTGCTGAAGATCTGCCGCGAGGAGGTGCTCCGCGTGGTCACCGACGGCATCACCGAGGAGGAGATCGTCCGCGGCAAGGGCCAGATGCGCGGCGGTCTCGTGCTCGGCCTGGAGGACACCGGCTCCCGGATGTCCAGGATCGGCAAGGGCGAGCTGGTCTTCGACGAGCTGCTCTCCGTCGACGACCTGCTCGTCAGGATCGACGCGGTGACCCCGGAGCAGATCGCCGAGGTCGCCTCGGACGTCCTCACCCGCCCGATGTCCCTCGCGGTCATCGGCCCCTACGAGGAGGACAGGGACTTCAGCGCGGTCGTCACCGGCTGACGACCCCGTCCGCGAGCGGCCCCGGCGCATTCCGCGCCGGGGCCGCCCGTGTCTCCGAGGGCGCTCCTGGAGGGCCGGACCCGGTGGTCCGCGACAGCCCGGCGGACTCGTACGGTATAGCCTTGGGGCCGTGATCAGGGTTGGAGTTCTCGGCGCCCGAGGGCGCGTCGGTGTCGAAGTGTGCAGGGCCGTCGAGGCGGCGGACGATCTGGAGCTGGTCGCGGCCGTCGACCAGGGCGACCCGATCGAGGCGCTGGAAGGCGCCGAGGTGGTGGTCGACTTCACCCACCCCGACGTCGTGATGGGCAACCTCGAATGGTGCGTCTCCCACGGCATCCACCCGGTGGTCGGCACCACCGGCTTCGACGCCGGGCGGCTGGCGACCGTCAAGGGCTGGCTGGACGCCAACCCCGGCGTCAACGCGCTGATCGCCCCCAACTTCGGCATCGCGGCCGTGCTCATGATGCACTTCGCCCAGCAGGCCGCCCGCTACTTCGAGTCGGCCGAGATCGTCGAGCTGCACCACCCCAACAAGGCCGACGCGCCCTCGGGCACCGCCCGCCGCACGGCCGAGCTGATCGCCGAGGCCCGGCGCAAGGCGGGCTCCGCGCCGATGCCCGACGCCACCAGCACGGAGCTCGACGGGGCGCGCGGCGCCGACGTCGACGGGGTCCGGGTGCACGCGGTGCGGCTGGCCGGGCTCATCGCCCACCAGGAGGTGATCCTGGGCGGCGACGGCGAGATCCTCACCATCCGCCACGACACGATGAACCGTTCGTCGTTCACCCCGGGGGTGCTCCTGGGCGTGCGCCGGGTCCGTGAGCTGCCCGGCCTGACCGTCGGCCTGGAGCCCCTTCTCGACCTCTGAGCACCTGCCCCGCAGGCCCTGGAACCCCGGGCCTGGCGCCGCTCGTTGCGCGAGTATGACGCACCCTGAGCTCGCCTGCCCGCTCTGTCGCGGCACGGAGTTCCGTAAGGAGACGGGCAGGCTCGACAGTCGCTGGGGCATCACCTCGCACCGGTTAACCCTGATGATCTGCGAGCGATGCCGCTATATCCTCCAGTTCCATGACAAGCACTCGATCTTCGACTTCGACTGAGGTTCGCTGGGCGCGGTCGGAGGAGTTGGCCGGACTTGTGGCGGTGGAGCTGGCGGCCGACGGGCTGTTCACCGAGGTCGGGATCACCTTTCCACCGGGGACCACGATGATCGAGGAGACCGAGGACCCAGAGCGGGTGCTCGTCGCGGGTGACCCGCCGATCGGGTTCGCCATGGTCGGCCTGGTCGACGGGCAACTCCACCTCGACCAGCTGGCCGTCCATCCCGACCATGGGCGCAGGGGTGCCGGTGGGCGCCTGCTGGAGGCCGTCTGCGAGCACGCGGCCTCGACCGGCTCCGCCGCCGTGACGCTGACGACCTACCGCGACGTGTCCTGGAACGCCCCCTGGTACGCCCGGCGCGGTTTCGCCGTGCTCGACCCGGCCGAGTGGGGGCCGGAGATGGCCGAGTTGGTGCGCCACGAGCGGGAACTGGGTATCGAGATCGTCCCCCGCGTCGTGATGCGCCGAATCCTGTGAAGGGCCTCGGCCTGGTGAGGCCGGGGAGCGTTGAAGGTCAGAGGGCGAGGCCGACGGTGAGCAGCAGGCCGTAGACGAGCTGGAAGCGGCCCGTCTGCTGGAGCGTCGCGATGAGCGCGGGGCCTGTGGCGCCCGCCCGGACCGCCTTCACCGGGGCGACGGCGAGCGGGGCGGCGAGCAGCGCCAGGGCCGCGAAGGGCCGCCACGGCGCGAGCGCGAGCGCGATCACCAGGGGCAGGACGAGGCAGAGGGTGTAGAGGACGCGGGTGCGGGTGTCACCGAGAACCACGGCCATGGTGCGCTTGCCCGCGGGGCCGTCGGTCACGATGTCGCGCAGGTTGTTGACCACGAGCATCGCACAGGCCAGCAGGCCGGCCGGGACGGCGGCCACCACCGCGAGAGCGGGCAGGTGTTCGAGCTGGACGTAGGTGGTGCCCGTCACCGCCACCAGGCCGAAGAACACGAAGACCGAGACCTCGCCCAGCGCCCGGTAGCCGTACGGGCTGGAGCCGCCGGTGTAGAACCAGGCCGCGGCGATCGCCGCCGCGCCGACCAGCAGCAGCCACCAGGCCCCGGTGACCGCGACGAGCACCAGGCCGGCCACCGCGGCGGCGAGGAAGCAGGCGAGGGCCGCGACGAGGACCTGACGAGGGGGCGCGGCGCCCGAGCCGACCAGGCGCATCGGACCGACCCGGTCGGAGTCGGTGCCGCGCACCCCGTCGCTGTAGTCGTTGGCGTAGTTGACGCCCACCTGGAGGGCGAGGGCCACGAACAGGGCCAGCAGGGCCCGCCACCACACTCCTCCGCCGTATCCGATCGCGACTCCGGTGCCGATCGCGACGGGGACGACGGCGGCGGGGAGGGTGCGCGGGCGTGCTCCGGCGATCCACTGGCTCGGGGTGGCCATGGCGTTGCGGCGTTCCTCTCGGGCTCTAGCTGATGTCGGTCGCCAGGCGGATCATCCGCACCGTACGGCCCATGTCGATGACCCGCTCGGCCCCGTCGGCGCCCCACCCGGCGGACTCCAGGAAGCCCCGCACCGCGTAGTTCTCGGCGAAGACCCAGGTCACGATGGTGTGGTAGCCGTCGTCACGGAGGTAGTCGACCGTGGCGTTCAGCAGCCTGCTGCCGTGGCCGCGCCGGACGTGGTCGGGGTCGATCAGGAACGTGAGCATCTCCCCGGCGGTGGTCGGGTCGAGGTCGGGATCCTCCGCCGGGGCGTGTGATGCCAGACCGGCGATCTTCTCCGCGCCCTGCAGGGCGGCCATGGCCTCGATGCCGCCCGGGCCGAGCGCCGGGAAGGCGTCGGTGTCGAGGACGACCTGCTCCACGGCCACCAGTACGCGGTGCCGGCGGCTGGGCGGCGAGGTGATCGCGTCCTCCCACTGCTGCCGCCACATTTTCTCGGCCGCGGGGCCGGTCATCTGCTCCAGCGGGCCTTCGGGAAGGAAGTCCCGGTAGCCGTATCTCCACGCGCGGATCTGGGTGCCCGTCACCGCGGCGACATCATCGTGCCGAGCCGCCCGCACGCCTACGTCTGCCATCTCGGCCCGCTCCTTCTCTGCCGTCTGCCGTCGCCTCGGAACGCGCTGTCTCGTGGATCTCGTGCCACGCGAGCGGGCATCAGGCGGGTGGATCCGTGAGACAGGCTCTTACACCGTATCGGGGAATCCGACTCAGAGATGACGTGAACCCGGCTCCATCTGCCGTCGGGCCCGATATGCCCTTGTCTTCGTACGGTTGCCGCAGACCTTCATGGAACACCACGAGCGTGAGCGGTTCTTGGAGGAGTCGACGAACGCCCACTGGCAGGTGCTCTCGGTGCAGACCTTCAGGCGCGGCCACATCCCGTCGGAACGGGCGTCCATCACGGCGGCGACGATCCCGGCCAGCCCTCCGGGCACCCCCGTCGCGACCGGTTCGAGCACCGGCCCTGAGGCGGTGAGGGCGACGCGCAGCGGGAGGGCGGCGAAGGGCCTCGACAGCTCCGCCCCGTGACCGTCGCCGGTCTCGCCGGGGCGGTCGTGGTTGTGACGGAGCGCCTCGCGGAGTGCCTCGCGAAGATCGGCGGCCGTCGCCAGATCCCGCTCGTCGGCGGTGTCCCCGGGGCCGATCAGGTCCCGCCCGGCCAGCCAGGCGGTGAGCGCGGCCGGGGAGGGGATCGAGTCGGCCCGCTCCTCGACGTCGTACGTGTTCACGAAGTCGATCACCAGGTCGGAGGGGTTGCCCATGGCGTCGCTCACCTCTTCCCTCTTCGCAACCACTGTACGGCATTAGGGGGTTGTGTTACTTTCAACACCTGCATAACGCGATAGATGGTGTTTTGATGGGAAGTGTGCATGTGGTACCTGGTCTATCTCGCGTTCAAGGAGGCCGGCAGGCGCACGTCGTACCGGAGGAGAGATCATGATCATGAGGGTGTGAAGAGGAGGTCTTCGCGCTCGGCTGACCACTCTCGCGGGGGTTCGGGGGCAGGGGGCGCCTCCGAGCCCCCGCGAGGGTGACCAGACGGTCAGTGGTCGTTGAGGGCCGTCGCCAGCCTGCGTACGCCCTCGACCAGCTCGGCCGTGTGGACGGCCGCCGAGTGGGTCACCCTGATGCGCGGGCCCGGCGGCTCGGCCGGGTAGTAGATGCGCCCGGGACTCACCAGGGCTCCCGCCCTCCTGGCGGCCTCCACCGCACTCTCCTCGTCCCGGTCTTCGGGGAGCCGTACCCACAGGTGCAGACCGCCGCGAGGAACGAGGTGGATCGTGGCGCCGGGCATCCGGGCGGTGAGGGCCGCGGCGAGGGTGTCCCTGCGCAGCCCCAGCTCGGTGCCGAGCGCGGCGAGGTGGCGCCGCCAGGCGGGCGAGCCGACGAACTCCAGCGCCGTCTCCTGGAGCGGCCTGGCGACGAAGAACGACTCCACGAGCTGGCTCGCCCGGAGGCGCCGCGCGGCGGGACCTCGGGCGACGACCCCGGCGACCCGCAGGTTCGGCGACAGGACCTTGGTCAGGGAGTTGATGTGTACGACCGTGCCGTGGGCGTCCAGCGCGACCATCGGCGGAGGTGCGGGGGCGGTGGTGAAGTAGCGCGCGTAGTCGTCCTCGATCACGAACGCCCCGGCGGCGCGGGCGATCGCCAGCACCTGCTCGCGCCGCTCCAGGGGCAGGGTCGCGCCCGTGGGGTTGTGCAGGGTCGGCTGGCAGAGGAACACCCGCGCGCCGGTCACGGCGAACGCCTCCGCGAGGAGTTCGGGCCGCACCCCCTCGCGGTCCATGGGCACGGCCGTCGCGCGAAGCCCCGCGGCCCGCGCGGCCGCGAGCGCGCCCGGGTAGGTGGGGGTCTCGACGAGTACGGGGGTCCCGGGGGCCGCGAGGGCACGGAAGGCGTGAATGAGCGCCGTCTGCCCGCCGCTGACGATCAGGACGTCCGACGGGGTGACGTCACCTCCCAACTCCTGGGCGAACCACCTGCGCAGCTCGGGCAGACCGCTCAGCGGCGGCATCTCCCAGACGTCGGGACGGCGCAGCGCGCGGGAGGCGGCGGCCGACAGCGCCCTGGAGGGGCGCAGAGCCGGGTTGAGGTAGCCGCCGGTGAGCGGGATGACCCCCTCGGGCGGCGAGGCGAGAAGGCCGCTCACCTCGCTGTCGTCCACCACCCTGTCGCCGAGCGCCACCGTCTGCCATGACATGTCGGCGTTGTCGCCGCCCCGTGTGATCGCCGGAGCCACGTAGGCCCCGCTGCCGGGTCTGGTGATCACCCGTCCCTCGGCGGCGAGCCTGCCGATCGCGCGTGACACGGTCACCGGGCTCACGTTGTGCAGCCGGACCAGCTCCCGGCTCGACGGCAGCCGGTCGCCCGGACGGAGCCGCGACACCTCCTCACGGAGCGTGGCGGTGAGCCGGACGATACTGCTATCGTCATTCATGAGTGAAAAGAGTAGCGCTATCGTGCCAAATCGGATAGCGGCGGGTACGGTCCCGCCCGCAGAGGTGCTGTCCGGCCTCGCCTCACCGGCAAAGGCGCGTCACGATCGGCGGCCGGGGGGTGCGACGCCGCCGGAGGCGCCGGGCAGGGCGTGGCGGGGGACCCTGCTGGCCGGGCTCGGGGTGCTGGCCTTCTCGGGGTCGTTCCCGGCGACGGTCTTCGCGATGGAGGGTTTCGACCCCTACCTGGTGGCCGTCGGCCGGGCCGTCGTCGCCGCGGTCGCGGCCGCCGTGTTCCTGCTCGCGGCGAGAGTGCCGTTGCTGCCGCCCAGGTCCCAGCTCCGGTCGTACGGCGTCATCGTGGCGGGCGTGGTGTTCGGCTTCCCGCTTTTCAGCGGTCTCGCGCTTCACGCCGGGGCCTCCACCTCGCACGCCGCAGTGGTGATCGGGCTGCTGCCCGCCGCCACCGCCGCCTGCGCGGTGCTGCGGGCGGGGGAGCGGCCCAGGGCGCTGTTCTGGGTGTCCTGCGGCCTCGGAGCCGTGTCGATCACCGTCTTCACCCTCAGCATGGGCGGCGGTCACATCACCGGAGCCGACCTGCTGCTCGTCGGCGCGCTGCTGTCGGCCGCCGTCGGCTACACCGAAGGCGGGCGCCTGTCCCGCGACACCCCCGGCTGGAGGGTGATCTCCCACACCCTCGTCCTCGCCGCACCGCTGACCGTGCCGATCACCGTCGCGCTCGCGCTCGCCACCGACCCGCGGCCCACCGCCGCCTCACTCGCCGGGTTCGCGTACGTCGGCCTGGTCTCGATGTTCCTCGGCTTCATCCCCTGGTACGCGGGCCTGGCCATGGGCGGCATCGCCCGCGCCGGGCAGACCCAGCTCGCCCAGCCGCTGCTGACGCTGCTGTGGGCCTGGCTGCTGCTCGGCGAGCTCTTCGGTCCCGTCACCGTCGCGGCGGCGCTGGCCGTCCTCGCGTGCGTCGCCCTGACGCAGCGGGCCCGCTCCTGAGATGTTCATGAAGGACGTGACGCACAGGTGCAAATGTGAACGAAGTTATCGCGGGGGTGCGGGGCATGGTGGAAAGGAAGCGTCGTGCCTGCCGCCTCCGAAGGTGATCCGGCTTTCCCGTGCGGTGGTGAGCCCGTTCCGGCGCGAACCCCCGAGGCGGGGTCCGTGCGGCGGCGCGGCCATGCCGCTCTCGTGCTGCTGACGCTGGCGGCGGGGGCGATGGACGCGATCGCCTTCCTCGGGCTCGGTGGTGTCTTCACCGCGAACATGACCGGCAACCTCATCCTCTTCGCCCTCGCCGGCCGCGAGGACTGGGTGCTCCACGCGTTGCGGTCCGGCCTCGCCTGCGCGGGGTTCTGCGCGGGGCTTCTCATCGGCTTCACGATGCCCGGGCGTCACGAGGGGAACGCGTTGTGGTCGTTGGCCGTCATCAGGCTCCTGTGGGCCGACCTGGCCCTCCAGAGCGCCTTTCTCGCCGGCTGGGCGCTCGGCGGGGGCGCACCCGGCCCGGCCGTGATCCTCGTGCTGATCGGGGTGGGATCCTGCGCCATGGGCATGCAGGCCGCGGCGGCCCGCCGGGTCGACCTCGCCGGTATCACGGCAACGTTCGTCACGGGCACCCTCACCTCGCTGTTCGAGAGCTCGGCGTCGGGCTGGTCCACCGACAACCGGCGTCGCGCCGCCATCGTCGTCGCTCTCGTCCTCGGTGCCCTCTGTGCGTCCCTGCTCCTGCGTTTCGCGCCGCCCTGGGCCGGTGTGGTCGCCCCGGCCTTCACGCTCCTCGCACTCGCCGTCGCGCACCCGTACGGGTTCCGGGGACGACCGGACCGGGGGAGCCGGTGATGATCCGCCGTTTTCCGGTTTCCGGACGGGAAGAACGGATATTCCACGGTGAGTCGGTTGTGGGCCTGTCGCTCGAACGGTGAATCGCTTAGAAATGGGGTTGGGACTCCGACTCTCAGCCTCGCCGATCACGACGGCCGAGGTGAGCGGAGATCCTCCGGTGAACCTAAGGAGATGACTCGTGGGCATGGGCCTCGCGGTGGGAGATGTGGTCGAGGACTTCGAACTCCTCGACGAGACGGGCACGCCGAGGCGGCTCGGCGAGTTTCTGGCCAAGGGGCCGGTGGTGCTCTTCTTCTATCCGGCGGCGATGACCTCCGGGTGCACGCTCGAGAGCTGTCACTTCCGCGACCTGGCCGCCGAGTTCGCGGCCGAGGGAGCGACCAGGATCGGGATCAGTCGCGACCAGGTCGAGCGGCAGGCAAGGTTCGCCACGTCCAACCAGCTGGGCTTTCCCCTGCTCTCCGACCCCGACGGCACCGTCGCCCGTCGCCTCGGCGCCCGCCGTACCGTCGCGGTGGGACCGTTTCTCACCCGCAGGATGACCTTCGTCATCGACGTGGACCATCGCCTCCTGGAGGTGATCCACAGCGAGACCTCCATGGAGGCGCACGCCGACCACGCGCTCGAAGTCCTCCGCTCCCGCCCACGTCCCTGACCTTCACGGGTCGACCTTCACGGGTCCCGCGGTGCCCTCCCGCCGCGGTGGACGCGGCGGTCAGGGGTGCAGGGGGTGGGTGTACACGAGGCGGAAGCGGTCGCCGGGGATGACGATGTCGCTCGTCTCCACCGGGCGGTCCCCCGCCCAGTGGGTGCGTTCGACATGCAGGACCTGGACGCCCGAGGACAGGGCGAGGGCGTCGCTCTCGGCCGGTTGCGGGACGCGGGTGTAGACCTGCTCGACGATCTCGGTGATCTTGACGCCGACCGCCGACAGGCGGGCGATCAGGCTTCGGGGGCCCTCCTCCGTGATCTCACCGAACTCGGCGGGCTCGTAGGAGGTGGCGAGCTGGATCGGCTTGCCGTCGCCGCGGAAGACGTAGTGGGTGCGGGTGACCGGGGCCGATTCGTCCAGCCGCAGGCGGTGGGCGATGTCGGGGGTGGCGTCGGCGGGTTCGGCCCGCCAGTCCCAGGTGGCCCGGGTGCCCTGAGACTGGATGTCGGCGCCGAAGGGGGTGGGGTGGTCGTGGAAACGCCATCGGTGCAGCGGGAGCAGCACCGGCTGCTCCCGTACGTAGTGGCCCGAGCCGACGCGGCCGACGATGAGGCCCTCGGCGGCGAGCACGCGCAGCGCGTGCCGGGCGGCCGTCTCGCCCACGCCGTATTTCCTGGTCAGCTGGGCGCGCGAGGGGATCGAGGTGCCGGGGGGAAGGGAGCCGTCGACGATCTGGCGCCGGATGTCGGCGACGACGCGCAGGTAGACAGGATCGGAGCTTGCCACGTGTCCATCCCTGGGGTCTGGGGCGTTGCCCCATCCTGCCGTATTCGATACGCGACGCAGGGTAATGGACCCGATTTGGAGCTCCAACTTTACCGTTGTCCCCAGAGGGATCCAAAAATATCTCAGAGACCCTGTAACGCCCGCGTAAGGACCGCCGATTCAACGGTAGAGGTCGTCGATGTGTGTACCCCCGAGCACATATCGGCGGCCTCTTTCTCGTTCGGGGAAGTCCGTGTCGCCGCCAAAGTGGACAAAAGCCTTATTTGTCTATAAATGGGTCAAGGGTGTGGTCGCCGGGGTCCGCCGCCGTGACGGCTTATATCCACGTGTACGGTGTGCAGCGGGCACCTCGGGGGGATGTTCGCTCTTGGGCTCATCGGTGGACGGAGGTTAGGCGGGGTGGCGGGGTCCACCGTTTCAGCGGATCCGGGTAGCGTTCGGTCTATGGCAGCGCCAACTGGAACCTCCGACGCCCCCTTCGGCCGCATGCTGACCGCCATGGTCACACCGTTCACACGTGACGGAGCGGTCGACTACGAGACAGCGGGGCGCCTCGCCACCTACCTGGTTGACGAGCAGCGCAACGACGGCATCGTCGTGAGCGGTACGACGGGGGAGTCCCCGACTACCACCGACGAAGAGAAGGAGCATCTCCTGCGCGCCGTCGTCGAGGCGGTCGGTGATCGCGCCACGGTCGTCGCCGGAGCCGGGACCAACGACACCCACCACAGCGTGGAGCTCGCCAGGTCCGCCGAGCGCGCCGGGGCCCACGGTCTCCTGCTGGTGACGCCTTACTACAGCAAGCCTCCCCAGGAGGGGATCTACCGCCACTTCGTCACCGTGGCGGACGCGACGGCCCTGCCGGCCATGCTCTACGACATCCCCGGCCGGAGCGGCGTGCCGATCCTGAGCGAGACGCTCGCCAGGCTCGCCCGGCACGAGCGGATCGTCGCGGTGAAGGACGCCAAGGCCGATCTGTTCGAGGGGACGCAGGTCATCGCGTCCACCGGCCTCGCCTACTACTCGGGTGACGACACGCTCAACCTGCCGTGGCTGTCGGTGGGAGCCGTGGGGTGCGTCAGCGTGATCGGCCACGTCGCGGGCGCGGAGATCGCCACGATGATCGAGGCGTACCGCTCGGGGGATGTCGCGGGCGCGCTCGCCGTCCACCGCAGGCTGCTCCCCGTGGTCTCCGGGATCATGATGCAGGCCGGTGGCGCGATCATGGCGAAGGCGGCGCTCTCCCTGGTCGGACGGCCCGCGGGGCCGATGCGGCTTCCCCTGGTGGAGGCGACGGGGGAGCAGCTCGCCAGGCTGCGCGAAGACTTGATCGCGGGCGGTGTGAAGCTGCCCGACGAAGTTGTGACATGAGACAAGACACCGCGGCCCTCACCGGCCGCATCCGGGAGGAACGAGAGTTTGCGCGAGAGAAGACACAAGGGTCCGCTGGGGGACGGAGTGCTCGGCGAGGGAGTAGTCCTGCTGCCCACGAGGGCTTCCGTCGCATGTGAGACCTCTGAGAGAGGTGTGGCCGGATGAGTCACCCCCATCCCGAACTCGGGCTGCCGCCCGCGCTCGTCGACGGTGCCCTGCGCATCGTCGCGCTGGGCGGGCTCGGTGAGATCGGCCGCAACATGGCCGTGTTCGAGTACGAAGGCCGGTTGCTGATCGTCGACTGCGGGGTGCTCTTCCCCGAGCCCGACCAGCCCGGCATCGACCTGATCCTGCCCGACTTCGAATACATCCGGGACCGCCTGGACGACGTCGAGGCCGTGGTCCTGACCCACGCGCACGAGGACCACATCGGTGCCGTGCCCTATCTGCTGCGCGAGCGCCGCGACATCCCGATCGTGGGATCGAAGCTGACGCTGGCGCTGATCGAGGCCAAGCTCACCGAGCACCGCATCCAGCCGACCAGACGTGAGGTCGTGGAGGGGGAGCGGCACAGGTTCGGGCCGTTCGAGTGCGAGTTCCTCGCCGTCAACCACTCCATTCCCGACGCGCTCGCCGTCGCGATCAGGACGCCCGCGGGCATCGTCCTGCACACCGGTGACTTCCGGATGGACCAGCTGCCCAGTGACGGGCGGCTGACCGACCTGGGCGGGTTCGCCAGGCTCGGCGCCGAGGGCGTCGACCTGCTGATGTCCGACTCGACCAACGCCGAGGTGCCGGGCTTCGTCACCAGTGAGCGGGAGATCGCGCCGGTCATCGACGAGGTCATCCGCACCGCGAGCAAGCGGGTGATCGTGGCGAGCTTCGCCTCCCACATCCACCGCGTCCAGCAGGTCATCGACGCGGCGGAGAAGCACGGCCGCAAGGTCGCGCTGGTCGGCCGTTCGATGGTGCGCAACATGGGCGTCGCCCGCGACCTGGGATACCTGAGGGTCTCGCCCGGCCTGATCGTCGACGCCAAGGAGATCGAGGGCCGTCCGCCGGAGGACGTGGTGCTGATCTGCACCGGCTCCCAGGGCGAGCCGATGGCGGCGCTGTCACGCATGGCCAACCGCGACCACCCGATCCGGATCGCCGAAGGCGACACGGTCCTGCTGGCCTCCTCGCTGGTGCCGGGCAACGAGACCGCGGTGAACAACGTGATCAACGGGCTGTCCCGCTGGGGCGCCCGCGTGGTGCACAAGGGCAACGCGAAGGTGCACGTCTCCGGGCACGCCGCCGCGGGCGAGCTGCTGTACGTGCTCAACCTGACGCGGCCGTCCAACTTCATGCCGGTGCACGGTGAATGGCGTCACCTGCGGGCACACGCCAAGCTCGCCGCGCTGACCGGGGTTCCCGACGACCACATCGTGATCGCCGAGGACGGCGTCGTGGTGGACCTGATCGACGGCCGGGCCAAGATCGTGGGTGCGGTTCCCGCCGGTTACGTCTACGTGGACGGCACCTCGGTGGGCGACGTCACCGACTTCGCGCTGAAGGACCGCCGCATCCTGGGCGAGGAGGGCTTCATCTCCATCGTCATCGTGGTCGACACCGCCACCGGCAAGCTCGCCGGGGGCCCGGAGATCCACGCCAGGGGATCCGGCATCGACCCGGCCATGTTCGACGACATCCTTCCGCAGGTCGAGAGGGCGCTGCAGGAGAACGCGGCCGACGGGGTGGTGGACATCCAGCAGGTCCGCCGCGTGGTCCGCAGGACCGTGGGGCGCTGGGTGAGCGACACCTACCGCCGTCGTCCGATGATCATTCCTGTGGTGGTCGAGGTCTGACCTTCGCACCGTACGGCGGCCTCACCGGCCGCCGTACGGGCCCTGCCGGGGCATGGAAGAACGCTTTCCAGCAGGCCAATGGGACATTCGTTGCCCTTCATTGCTTTTTGTGAAGTATTGACCGATCTGGCGAAATGCGGCCGAGGGTCGATCGCTCCGGCGAGTCGGCGCGCAATCCACCACCCGTCTCGTTAACCTCCCTAGCATGGCCACCCGTACGTCTAAAGGATCCTCAGGAAAGCCCCCCGGGAAGGGGTCCTCCGGTCGTTCGGGCACCTCCCAGGCCCGTACGGCCTCCGCCAGGCGGCCGCCCGCCGCCCGGAAGAGGAGCACGAGCCAGGCCCGCAGGCCCTCGCCCCAGCACGACCCGATCAGCTGGGTGCTCATCATGATCGGCAAGCTGTTCATGGGCATCTGGATGCTCCTGGCGGGGGGCATCGGCAGCGCCGCGCGGGCGCTGGGGCAGAACGCGCGCGAGCTCGACCCCGTCCACCGCCGCGACGGGCTCGGCCTGGCGGTGTTCGCCGGAGCGGTCGTGCTCGCCGCCATGACCTGGCGGAAGAACACCGGCACCGTCTCCACCGTGGTCGACGGCGTCATGCGCGGCGTCTTCGGTTCGCTGACCTGGGTGATCCCGATCCTGCTCGTGCTGCTGGCCTGGCGGCTGCTACGCCACCCCGACCAGAACGCCGACACCGGCCGGATGATCATCGGCTGGTCCGCCCTGACCATCGGCGTGCTCGGCGTCGTGCACGTGGTCCACAACACCCCGTACCCGTCCGGGGGAGAATCCGACGGCATGGACAAGGTCTCGGCCGCCGGAGGCATGGTCGGCTTCATCGTCTCCGCGCCCCCGGCGAGCATCCTGCCGTCCTTCATCACCATCCCGCTGCTGCTGATCCTGTCGGGCTTCGGCATCCTGGTGATCACCGCGACGCCGGTGCACCGGGTCCCCGAACGGCTGGCAGAGATCCGGCACATGCTTTTCAACCGGGATATGCCCCCCGCGCCGCGCGTGTCCAGGAAGAAGCCCTCCACCCGTAAGAAGCCGGAGTCCGAGGGCGACGAGCTCGGCGACCACGTCAAGCCCTACGACACGCCCCTGGTCGCCGAGACGCCCGGCGGGTCCCCGGAACACTCCCCGGAGATCGTGCCCGGCCTGGTGGAGGACGAGGCGGCGGAGGAGGCGGTGGTCAGGGCCGCGCCCCCCGAGCCGTCCCCGGCCCCGCGCAAGGTCGAGCAGCTCGTCCTGTCCTCCCAGGCCGGCCCGTACACCCTGCCCGAGCCGCAGCTCCTGCGTCCCGGCACCGCGCCCAAGCCGCAGACGAAGGCCAACACCGTCGTCGTCAACGCGCTGACCAGTGTGCTGGAGCAGTTCGCCATCGACGCCCAGGTGATCGGCTTCACCCGGGGGCCGACGGTGACGCGCTACGAGATCGAGCTCGGCCCGGCGGTCAAGGTCGAGAAGGTCACCGCGCTCACCAAGAACATCGCGTACGCGGTCAAGTCGGCCGATGTCCGGATCCTTTCTCCGATCCCCGGGAAGTCGGCGATCGGGGTCGAGATCCCCAACACCGACAAGGACCTCGTCTCGCTGGGCGACATCCTGCGCTCCCCGGTGGCCCAGGCCGACCATCACCCGATGATCGTCGGACTCGGCAAGGACGTCGAGGGGCGCACGATAGTGGCCAACCTGGCGAAGATGCCGCACCTGCTCATCGCGGGCGCCACCGGCGCAGGCAAGTCGGTCTGCGTCAACGGACTGATCACCTCGATCCTGATGCGCGCCACCCCCGACGAGGTCCGCATGGTCCTCGTCGACCCCAAGCGGGTCGAGCTCAGCGTCTACGAGGGTATCCCGCACCTCATCACGCCGATCATCACCAACCCCAAGAAGGCCGCCGAAGCGCTGGAGTGGGTCGTCGGTGAGATGGACCGCCGCTACGACGACCTCGCCGCCAGCGGCTTCCGGCACGTCGACGACTTCAACAAGGCGGTCCGCGCCGGCAAGCTGGTGGCGCCGCCGGGCAGCGAGCGCGTCTACCAGCCCTACCCGTACCTGCTGGTGATCGTCGACGAGCTCGCCGACCTGATGATGGTCGCCCCGCGCGACGTCGAGGACTCCATCGTCCGCATCACCCAGCTGGCCCGCGCCGCGGGCATCCACCTGGTCATCGCCACCCAGCGCCCCAGCGTGGACGTGGTCACCGGTCTGATCAAGGCCAACGTGCCCTCCCGGCTCGCCTTCGCCACCTCCTCGCTGGCCGACTCCCGGGTCATCCTGGACCAGCCGGGTGCCGAGAAGCTCGTCGGGCAGGGCGACTCGCTCTTCCTGCCGATGGGTGCGAGCAAGCCCATGCGGCTGCAGAACGCCTTCGTCTCCGAGAAGGAGATCGGCGAGATCGTCGGGCACTGCAAGGCCCAGATGACGGTCGAGTACCGCGAGGACGTGTCCGTCGTGGCGACCGCGAAGAAGGAGATCGACGAGGACATCGGCGACGACCTCGACCTGCTGGTCCAGGCGGCCGAGCTCATCGTGACCACCCAGTTCGGCTCGACCTCGATGCTCCAGCGCAAGCTCAGGGTCGGCTTCGCCAAGGCGGGTCGCCTGATGGACCTGCTGGAGAGCAGGAACGTCGTCGGGCCCAGCGAGGGGTCGAAGGCGAGGGAGGTCATCGTCAAACCCGACGATCTGCCCGGCCTCCTGGCCGACCTGCGCGGGGGCTGACGGCACCTTACGGGAACGGCACCCCCGCCGCACACCTTCCGCCCGGTTACTGATTGAATAGGTATCGCTACGCAACGTCGGGGGCTGGGAGGCGTGCGCCATGGGCATTGGAAGCGATCTGGCGGATGCCAGGCGGTCGATGGGGATGACCGTCGGGCAGTTGAGCGCGCGGACACGCATTCGCGAGGTTCTCATCCAGGCGATCGAGAGGAACGACTTCTCGCAATGCGGGGGAGATTTCTACGCGCGAGGCCATATAAGAAACATCGCCAAGGTCGTCGATCTCGATCCCGAGACGCTGGTGCACCGCTACGACGAGCAGCACGGGGGCGTGCCGCTGCCGGTGCGGGCCTCCAGCGTCTTCCAGGCCGACATGCCCCTGAAGATCCGTGAGCGCCGCTCGCCCAACTGGACGACGGCGATGGCAGTGGCGCTGGGCATCGTGGTCATCTTCGGTGTGGTGCGGACCATGGGCGGGGGAGACACTCCCGTGGCGGATCTCCGTCCCATGCCGGTGCCCGCCGTGCCGCCGCCCTCGGCGGGCTCGGGTCACGACTCACCGCGCCGGGCGGCGTCGCTGGCCGAGGGGAAGCGGCGCGACATGGTCGTCCTCCAGGTCAAGGCGAAGCGCACCTCCTGGCTCGACGTGCAGGACGCGGGCGGCCGGAGGATCTTCTCGGGGACGCTCGCGGCGGGCAAGACCTCGACCTGGAAGGCGAAGGTCGGCATGAGGGTCACTTTCGGTGACGGAGGAGCCGTCTCGCTGAAGGTGAACGGCAAGGACGTGGGCGCCCCCGGCCGCCGAGGACAGGTCGTCAACCGCTCCTACGAGGCTCCCGCGGCCAAGAAGCGCTAGGTCAGGCCATGGGGAACGCCTCACGCGCCGCGCGTCCGGGAAGGCCCGCGGAGCCCCGGGACCGCCCGCGACGGCGGCGTGCCCGGGGTGGGGCGGTGCCTGCACGGAGGGCTGGGCGGGGCCTCGATGGGGGCCTCGATGGGGGCCTCAATGGGGGCCTCAATGGGGGGAGGTGCATCGGGTAGTGGCCAACTCCCGATACCGTAGTGTTCACCATGTCATCCCGCCGAACCGCATCGCTGATCACGCTTGGTTGCGCACGCAACGAGGTCGACTCCGAGGAACTCGCCGCTCGCCTTGAGGCTGCCGGTTGGCAGCTGGGCGACGACGATCCCGACGTCGTCGTCGTCAACACGTGCGGCTTCATCGACTCGGCGAAAAAGGACTCCATCGACACGCTGCTCGCCGCGGCCGACTCCGGGGCCAAGGTGGTCGCCGCGGGCTGCATGGCGGAGCGATACGGCGACCAGCTCGCCGACGCGCTGCCCGAGGCCGCGGCCGTCATCTCCTTCGACGACTACACCGACATCGGCACGCGTCTCGACGATGTGCTGGAGGGCAGGCCGCTCGTCCCGCACAGTCCCCGCGACCGCAGGACCCTGCTGCCCATCTCCCCGGTGGAACGCGCCGCGGCTCCCAGGACCGGTATTCCGGGCCACGGCGAGCTGCCCGAGGGCCTGGCCCCCGCGAGCGGCCCCCGGCCGCTCCGCAAGCGCCTGGGTGACGGCCCGGTGGCGTCACTGAAACTCGCCTCCGGCTGCGACCGGCGCTGTACGTTCTGCGCCATCCCCGCCTTCCGCGGAGCCTACGTCTCGCGCGGTGCCGAGGAGCTCCTCGGCGAGGCCGCCTGGCTGGCCGAGCAGGGCGTGAAGGAGCTGGTGCTGGTCAGCGAGAACTCCACCTCCTACGGCAAGGATCTGGGCGATCTGAGGGCGCTGGAGAAGCTCCTGCCCTCCATCGCCGCGACCGAGGGCGTCGAGCGGGTGCGCGTCAGCTATCTGCAGCCCGCCGAGCTCCGCCCGGGACTGCTGGAGATCATCGCCTCGACCGAGGGGGTGGCCCCCTACTTCGACCTGTCCTTCCAGCACGCGAGTGGCCCGGTGCTGCGCCGGATGCGCCGCTTCGGTGACCCCCGGCGTTTCCTGGACCTCCTGGAGTCGATTCGTGCCCACGCGCCCGAGGCGGGTGTGCGCTCCAACTTCATCGTGGGTTTCCCCGGCGAGACCGAGGAGGAGTTCGGGGAGCTGGTGGGCTTCCTGGAGGAGGCCAGGCTCGACGTCATCGGCGTCTTCGGCTACTCCGACGAGGACGGCACCGAGGCGGCCTCGCTCCCCGGCAAGCTCGACCAGGAGATCGTCGACGCCCGGGTGTCCGCCCTCACCGAACTGGCCGAGGAGCTCATGGCTCAGCGGGCCGAGGAGCGGATCGGGACCGAGGTCGACGTCCTGATCGAGGAGGACCTGGGCGACGGCGGCTACGAGGGCCGCGCCGCTCACCAGGGGCCCGAGGTGGACGGATCCGTGACGGTCCAGGGCATCGGGCTGGTGCCGGGCCAGATCGTCCGGGCCGTCGTGGTCGACTCGGAGGGGGTCGACCTGATCGCCCGCATCAAGGCGGCCCCATGAGTGCGCCGCCGGGCCGGGAGAGCGTATGACCAACACGCCAGAGACCGGCACCGACTCGACAGCGGCATCCGCGCGCCCCAAGGTGAGCGCCTGGAACATCGCCAACGTCGTGACGGTGATACGGCTGGCGATGGTTCCGTTCTTCGCGGCCTGCCTCTTCCTCCCCGGAACCGGCTGGCGGGCCGCGGCGCTGGTGGTCTTTCTGGTGGCCTCGCTCACCGACCTGCTCGACGGCGAACTGGCCCGCCGTTACGGCCTGATCACCGACTTCGGGAAGATCGCCGACCCGATCGCCGACAAGGCCCTCATCGGCGCCGCCCTGGTCAGTCTCTCCATCCTGGAAGAGCTGCCCTGGTGGGTCACCGCCGTGATCCTGGGCAGGGAGCTGGGTGTCACCACGCTGAGGTTCGCGGTCATCCGGCACGGTGTCATCCCGGCCAGTTACGGCGGGAAGGTGAAGACCGTCCTGCAGATCGCCGCGATCGTCTCCTACATCTGGCCGGGCGTGCCCGACCTGATCCGCTGGGTCGTGATGGGCGCGGCGGCCCTCGTCACCGTCGTCACCGGCCTCGACTACGTGATCCGGGCGATCAAGCTGCGGCAGGTCGCGAAGCGGGCGCGGGCCAGATGAGGACGGGCGCCGAGTCTGTGAGGTGGGCCGGATGAGCCGACGCCCGCCCGTGACCGCCGAGATCCTCTCCCTTCTCGTCCGCAGGGGCGAAACGGTGGCGGTGGCCGAGTCGCTGACCGCCGGGTTGATCTGCGCGGCCCTCACCGGCCCTCCCGGGGCTTCGGCGGCCTTTTTGGGCGGGGTCGTCTCCTACGCCACCGAACTCAAGCACCGGCTGCTGAACGTTCCGGCGGACCTGCTCGCCCGTGAGGGGGCGGTGCACCCAGGGGTCGCCGCCGCCATGGCCGAAGGGGTACGCCTCCTCGTCGGTTCCACATACGGTCTGGCGGTCACCGGGGTGGCCGGCCCTGAGCCGCAGGATGGTAAACCGGTCGGCACTGTGCATCTCGCTGTTAGCGGTCCGGGAGGGCGGGTATGGCACCGGGATCCGCGGCTCTCCGGGACGCGCGATCAGATCCGGGAGGCGACCGTGAATGAGGCCGTAGACCTCCTCCGAGGTGTGCTGGAGGCGAACGTGAGGGAACATTCGGGATGATTACCGCGTTACGTCCCCAGCGAACATGCTCCACATGGTCTGCCGCGTTGTCGGTGGATACAGGTACGGTGGAACTGTGAGTGAGGTAAAGGTCAAGCGATGATGACGGCGAGGAGTATGTACCAAGGGTCGCGTTCGAAGAACGGGCGGCACGAACCGATAGCGCGGAGTGTCGTGAAGACGCCCGCGCCGGGGAGGGAGCGACAGATGGTCCTGCTGCGTCAGCTGCTCGGTGACGTGCTGCGGCGGCTTAGGGTGCGCCAGAGTCGCACCCTTCGTGAGGTGTCCACATTGGCTCGGGTTTCTCTCGGATATCTGTCCGAGGTGGAGCGCGGCCAGAAGGAGGCCTCTTCGGAGCTGCTCGCGTCGATCTGCGGTGCCTTGGGCGTGCCGCTTTCACAGGTTCTCCGTGAGGTTTCCGATCAATTTGCCCTGGCCGAGCTGCAGCATGCTCCGGTCCTGGCCAACGATGTTCCCGAACGGGAGCGTCTGCCGATTCCCGAAACCGTGCCTGATTCCGTGTTCCCCGAGGTCAACGACATGGTCGCCGCCTAGCCGGTCGGTTCTTCCGGCTGGCAGTGACGGCACCAGACGATCAGCCGTTCCTGCGGCTGTTCGCCCATCTCCCCACGACTGATCCGACGCCCGCAGCGCAGGCAAGGCCGCCCGGCCCTGCCGTAGACCCAGGTGCTCCGTCCCGGACGGAGGTCGCCCGTCGTCGTTCTACTCGGGCGTTCCTTGTTGGCGTCCAGCAGCCGCCGTGCGATCGACACGATCGCCCCCAGATCCTCAATGGCCCCTACGGGTCGCCACGGCGACACTCCGGCGAGAAAAAGCGTCTCGGCGCGATAGATGGTGCCGATTCCCGCCAGGTTGCGCTGATCGAGCAGCGCGATCCCGATGCTCGTTTCAGGCCGCCGTGCCAGCCGCCGTACGGCTTCGGTCTCGTCCCAGTCCTCCCCGAGCAGATCGGGTCCGAGGTGCCCGACGAGCAGTTCCTCCCGCTCGGTCGCCACCAGATCGACCATGCCCAGCCGTATCCCCGCCGCCTGCCATGTCGCGTTGGCGAGCACCAGGCGGACGACATCGCCGCCGGGCAGCCCACGTCCCGCGGGTGAGATCTGCCAGTGGCCCTCCATCCGCAGGTGGGTGTGGACGGTGAGCCCGCCCTCGACCCTGGTGAGCAGATGCTTGCCGCGCGATACGGTCTCCAGCACCGCGCGTCCGGTCAGGTCGGCGGTGGAGTGGCGGGGCACGCGGAAGTCCGAGCGGGTGAGCATCCGTCCGTCGAGCGCCCGGCCGAGCCGCAGTGCGGAGCGGTGGACGACGTCACCCTCGGGCACGGCGCCCGCCCCGAGACGTGGGCCGCTCCCGTGCGGTGAGCCGGTCGAGTGAGACGGATGGATCCCGCGAGCCGGACCTGTCTCGGGTGGCGGGGCGGTCGGGTGAGACGAGGTCTCCTGAGATGAGCCGGTCTCGGACGGGAGGCCGGTTCCGGAAGGACTCGGCCGGCCGGAACCCTGTGGGCGGCCACCCCGGCACGGTCAGTCCCAGGCCGCGGGGTCCGCGGACAGGCTGCGGACCCGCTCGGGGAGGGCTCCGGTGGCCACGTTCTCCAGGGTGACCTCCTCCAGGATCGCCCGTTCGCTGGCGCGCAGCGCGATCCAGACCTGCTGCAGTGATTCGGCGGGACCTCGGTATCCGACGTGCTCGGGCCGCTCCCCCCTGACATTGGCGAGCGGGCCGTCAACGGCGCGGATCACATCGGCGAGGCTGATCTCGGCGGGGGGGCGGGCCAGCACGTAGCCTCCCTCCGGGCCGCGCTGGCCGCGAACCAGTCCGGCGCGGCGCATTTGAAGCAGGATGTTCTCAAGATACTTGGGAGGCATGTCCTGCTCTTTGGCCAGCTCACCCACCGTGGTAGGGCCGTCACCCGCGGCGGCGAGTTCGGCGGCGGCACGGAGGGCATAGTCGACACGAGCGGATAGGCGCATGTAGCCGATTATCCCGCCTGCTATTGGTTCCTTACGCGCGAGGGGCCGAAGGAGGTGAAATCACCCCCGTCGCTCTCGGTGACAACGGGCACGTAGAGCGACGCGCCGGTGTGTCCCGGCGGGTGCGTGACACGGTGGTGAGGTGCCGCCGCGGGGGTACGGTCCGGCGGCGGAGCGAGGCGGCCGGTGGGGATCTCCTCGGGTTTTCGGAAGTGATGTCGCAGCTCAGAGGTGTGTCGGGAGTGTGTGCCACGAGGATGAGACGCCTTTGGGCGCTCTCGTGGGCCCGGTGGTACCACCGCGCCGCCGCTCACTCGGTAGGGGGCGGTGTGATCCGTTCCCGATCGTGCCAGATAGGCGAAATTCCCGATATATTCGTAATGTCGGAAGCTTGGACACCTCCGCCCCGGCTCCGGACCGGATCGTGGCGATGGTGTCCGTGTCGAAGTCTGCCCCACCCCTGCCGTGAGGGCTTGCCGGAAAGAATCTCTGCCGCTTCTGGGAGCGTTCCACGCACCGGGCGGGCGCCGCGGCCCCTCGCCCTACGGGCGTCGCGGCGGCGGGTGCTGGAGACGTGCGGTGAAACGGCGACGAGCGGGAGAGGCGGCGCCGGCGTGTCCTCCGCAGCCCTCGCGGGGTGAGGGCGGGGCTAAACTGTCAGGAAGCCTTATTAAGAATAGAGTTCTTATTCTTGATTGAAAGTAATCGCGACGGGGAAGCGACGAGCAAAAGAGGAAGCGGCGAGCAAGAGAGCATGCGTATGGAGCGACGTCCTGGCGTGCCCAGGCTACTGAGGGAGATCAACGACAGGGCCGCCCTGGAGTTGCTGCTCGCTTCCGGACCGCTGACGCGGGGGCAGATCGGCGAGCTCACGGGCCTTTCCAAGGTGACGGCGTCGCAGACACTCGCCCGCCTGGAAGGGCGCGGGCTGGTCGAGGTGGCGGGGGAGCAGGCGGGAGGCCGGGGGCCCAATGCCGCCCTTTATGGGATTATTTCCTCCTCGGCCTATGTGGCGGGTCTGGACGTCGGCCCGGAATTCGTCACGACCGCCATCGCCGATATCCACGGGGAGATCATCGCCGAGGTGCAGGTGGCACCGAAAGGACACGACGATCCGGTGGCCCTCGTGCACAGCGCGGTGGTCAAGGCGTGCCGGTCGGCCAAGGTCGCGCTCTCCAAGCTGCGCTCGGTCGTCATCGGCACCCCCGGCGTGGTCGACCCCCGCACCGGGGACGTGCGGTTCTCCTTCGACCTGCCGGGCTGGCACGAGGGCATCCACGAGGCGCTCGCCCGTGACCTGCGCCGCGACGTCAGGATAGAGAACGACGTGAACCTCGTCGCCATCGCCGAGCGCACCCTCGGTGCCGCCCGCGAGGTCGACGACTTCGTGCTCCTGTGGGTGGGGCGCGGCATCGGTCTCGGTGTCGTGCTCGGAGGCCGGCTGCATCGGGGCCGCTCCGGCAGCGCGGGCGAGATCGGCTACCTGCCGGTGCCCGGGGTGCCGCTGGCCGAGGACGTGCGGGCCGTGCCGGGCAGGTTGCCGTCGCTCGCCGGGGGCCTGCAGTCCCTGGTCAGCGCCGAGGCGGTCGCCGAGCTCGCCGCGACGTACGGCTTCGAGGGGGAGAGTGCCGCCGAGTGCGTCGCGGCGGCGGTCGCGGCGGGGGAGCGGGGGGAGCCCTTGATCAACGACATCGCCGGGCGGCTCGCGCTGGGGGTGGCGTCGGTGTGCGTCGTGCTCGACCCCGGGCTCGTGGTGCTCGCGGGTGAGGTGAGCAGGGCCGGAGGCGACGAGCTCACCTCCAGGATCGAGGAGGCGGTGGCGAGGAGCTGCCCGGTCAGGCCGCAGGTGGTGGCGAGCGAGGTGGAGGGCAACCCGGTGTTGCGCGGGGCCGTCATCGCCGCACTGGAACAGGCGAGGGAAGAGATCTTCACCTCCTGATCCTCCTGATCCTTCTGACTTCTTGAGGGCCCGAGGTTCTGTCGCCGGGCCTTGAGTCCTCGGTGATTCCTTGGCCGGGAGTTCCTGGGGCACGGTTCCTGGAGCGGGAGTCCTTGGCCGGAGGTTTCCGAGGTCCGGGCTCCCGGAGCTGGAATCGCCTGCCCGCGACCCCCGTGCCGATGAGTCCGGCCGGTTCGGGGCTCGCGCCGTTCGGTGCGCTCTTTCGGGCATCGCGGACGGTCGTCACCGTGCCCTGACCAGGTTCGTGGCAGGTCGCTTGTCTCAGGCGTGTCTCGTGTGTAGCATTCTGGTTGTTTAAATAAACAAGAAACTTTCCTAATAATTAAGCGTCGAGATCGCACGTCGGAGGCGAGGAGGCCCCGGCGCCTGCCCGAGGTGAGCCACCCCCGAGGGAGACGGACAGGATGTCGCACAGTCCTTTCGACCTGCGGGGAATTCCGCTGGCGCTCCACCTGAACGGCCCCGTCGACGTCATCGCGCTGACGGAGGCGTGCGCCGACGTGGCCGGCAGGCATCCGGTGCTCGGGCGCGTCAGGGTCACCCGCGCGGAGTCGACCCCGGAGCGCTACCACGAGCTCGCCACGGCGGAGGCCACGCGCCCCTTCGACCTGGAACGCGGCCCGTTCGCCCGGTTCACGCTGGTCACGGTGGGTCCCGAGCGCGTCAGGCTGCTCTTCACCGCGCACGGACGAGTGTTCGACGCGGCCTCCAAGGACGTCCTGGTCCGCGACCTCGCCGACGCCTACTTCTCCCGGGCGACCCTGCCGGTGCCGACGCCGCACTCCTCGCCGGTCTCGCCGTCGTACGGCTCGGCGCAGGCCGTCCCGTCCACGCGGACGGGACGGCACGGCGGCTCGGGGGCGGACCACGAGGCGTCTCCGGCGACGCCCTGCGGAGCCGAGGAGTTCTGGAAGGAGCGCGACCGCGAGCCCGCGGAACCGATCCTGCCCGGGCTGCGCGCCGTCCCGCGCGGCACCGGCCCCGGGGAGATCGTCGAGATGGTCCTCGGCGGCGCGGAGTCCGGGGCCCTCACCGAGGCCGCCACAGAGCTCGGCGCCACCAGGTTCGAGTTGCTGCTCGCGGCCGTGGGCGTGCTGCTGCGCCGCTACGGTACCTCCGCGTCACCGCTCGCCCTCGATCTCGGCACCCGCACGCGCGAGACGCGCGACCGCGTCGGGCCCTTCGTGGCGAGGGTGCCGTTCGTTCCGCACCCCGGCCTCGAAGAGGGTTTTCCCGGCTATCTGCGTACGGTCCGGACCGAGCTCCAGGCCATGTACCGCTTCCGGCACGCGCCTCCCGAGCCGCCCTCCTCACCGGTGCTGCTCAGCTACCGCAGAAGGACGGCCGTCCCTGAGTTTCCCGGTGTCGGGGCGGGTGTGGAGTGGACCGTCTTCAACGGAACCGCCCACGGCGCGCTGCACGTCCAGGCCGTGGACGCCGGGTCGAGCCTCACCCTCGGCCTGCGCTTCAACCCCACCGCGATCGGCCACGACGATGTGTCCGCGATCGCGGGTCACCTGCGCGTGCTGCTGCGCGCCGTCTCCGAGCACCCCCGTGCGAAGGTCGCGGGTCTGGTGGCATCGGCCGATTCCATGCCCGGAGAATCGGCCGATGCCACGCTTGAGGAGAAGCCTCCCGCGACCGGCCCGCTCGTCCCGGACCTCGGGAAGGTGACGTAACCGTCCGTGGGGGAAGGGGCGATCCCCCGCAGGCGAGGGTGACCGGTGTCGTCAGACGCCGAGGAGCTCGGCGGCGGCCTGGGCGTTGGCGCGGGCGGCGCCGTAGGTGGCCAGGTAGGTGACACCCTCGGGACGCCAGATCGGCAGACCCATCTCGACGACCGTGGCGTCGGGGCGGGCGGCCAGCAACGCGGAGACCACCGACTGGCTGGCCTCGTAGCGATGGGCGTCCTTGACGACGACGATCAGGGAGCGGCCCGAGGCGCGCTCCAGGATGTCCGCCACGTCGGCCATCTCCGGCTTGACCCGCAGCACCTCCGCCTGCGGCAGCAGCGGCGTGAAGCCCCACGGTACGTCGCCGACCGCGATGGTCGGCGGGGTGTCCACCTCGACCACCAGCGGGTCGACCGGGGACGGGGCGGAGCCGGTGAGGCTGACCGCGCGACGGGCGGCGGTGAGACCGATCACGTCCCGCTCGGCCTCGCCGGTGCGTGGCGTGCCGAACCAGGCGCGCAGGGCGGCGACCCGCTCGGCCGCCGCCTCCAGGCGGGCCACGGGAAGCCGCTCGTCGTGGACGGCCGCGACGATCTCGTCCACGATGAGGCGGACGTCGCTCTCCGTGGGGATCGGGCCGAGGCAGAGCAGGTCGGCTCCGGCGGCGAGGGAGAGCACCGAGCCCCCGGCGAGACCGTAGGCGGCGGTGACGGCCCCCATGTCGAGGGCGTCGGTGATGATCACGCCCTCGTAGCCCATCTCGCCGCGAAGCAGGCCGGTGAGGGCGGCGGGGGAGAGCGTCGCGGGAAGCGCGCCGGTGACGGCGGGGACGCGTACGTGCGCGGTCATGATGGATCTGGTCCCGGCCTCGATCGCGGCGCGGAAGGGGGCGAGCTCGCGCTCGCGCAGCAACTCCACGGAGGCGTCGACGAGCGGGACCTCCAGGTGGGAGTCCTGCCGGGTCGCACCGTGGCCGGGAAAGTGCTTGACACAGGCGGCCACTCCGGCCGCCTGCAGGCCGTGGACCGCGGCGACGGTGTGCCGGGCGACGAGCGCGGCCTGTGACCCGAACGAGCGGGTACCGATAACCGGATTGTCGGCGGCGGTGTTGACGTCCGCGGACGGCGCCATGTCCAGGTTGATACCGCAGCGGGCCAGTTCGTCGCCGATGGACCGGTAGACCCGCCGGGTGAGCTCGACGTCGTCCACCGCGCCGAGGGCGGCGTTGCCGGGATACGGGCTGCCGACGTGGTAGGCGAGCCGGGTGACGTCACCCCCCTCCTCGTCCAGCGATATGACCGGATCGGCGGACGCGCGCAGCCGGGAGGTGAGAGCGGACAGCTGGGCGGCGTCGGCGACGTTGAAGCCGAAGAGCGTGACGCCGCCGAGACCGTTCTCCAGCTCCCGCAGGACCCACTCGGGTGCCTCGGTGCCCTGGAACGCGGCGAGCAGCGTGCCGGCGGCGAGACGACGCAGCCCCTGGTCGCCGCGATCCGCGATGAGCTCAGACATGGCGGTAGGTGTTCCTTACCTGAGATGTGGGGGTGTCGGACATGGAAGTGAGCAACAGGAAAACGGGCAGGGCCGGCACGGTCCGCGCCTTGTGGGTGCGTGCCGTGCCGGCACCGATGGGGTCAGCCCTTGACGGCGCCCGCGACGAGCCCGGAGACCATCCGCCGCTGCACCAGGAGGAAGAAGACGATGACCGGGATGGTCATCAGCGTGGAGGCGGCCATGATGCCGCCCCAGTCCACCGACCGCTGGCTGACGAAGTAGCGCAGCGCCACGGGCATGGTGAAGTTGCTCTGGTCGCCGATGAGCGTCAGCGCGAAGACGAACTCGTTCCACGCGGTGATGAACGAGAAGATGCTGGTCGCCACCAGCCCGGGGGCCACCAGCGGGAACAACACCCTCCAGAAGGTGGCGAACCGGCTCGCGCCGTCGATCCAGGCGGCCTCCTCCAACTCCTTGGGCACCGCCGCGACGAAGGTGCGCAGCATCCAGATGGCGAACGGCAGCGTCATGGCGACGTTCACCACGACGAGGCCGAGGAGCTGGTCGTACAGCCCGGCCCGCCTGACCATCAGGAACAGCGGGATGAGCAGCGCCTCGCCGGGGACCATCTGCACGATGAGCAGCAGGATGAGGAACGAGGTGCGTCCGCGGAAGCGGAAGCGGGCCACCGCGGTCGCCGCCAGCAGGGCGAACACCGCGCCGACGAGCACGGTGCCGATGGCGACGATGGAACTGTTGAGCAGGTAGCGCCAGATGGAGTGGCCCGCGACGCCCTCGGTGAAGACCCGCTTCACGTGTTCGAGCGTGGGATCGGTGGGGAACGGGATGAAGTCCGTCGTGAAGATCTGCTCGCTGCTCTTGAAGGCCGTGCTCACCATCCAGTAGACGGGGAACACCGCGAACAGGAACACCAGGACGGCTGTTGTGTTCAGGCCGATCTTGCCGAGTGTCCTGCGCCGCTTGGGACCGCTCCGCGTCCCGGACGCGGGCCGCCGTCGCCGGGATGCCCGTGTGTCGTAGGTGGTCATCGCACGTCCTCCGTCTTCACGATCTGGCGGACGTAGAAGAAGGTGATGACGAGCAGGATCAGCGTCAGCACCACGGCGATCGCCGCGCCCATGCCCATCTTGGGCGGCGCGCTGAAGGCCTGGGTGAAGGCGAACAGCGACAGGTTGAACGCCTCCCGGTTGGACGTGCCGCCCGCGAGCACGAACAGCTGGGTGAAGACCTTGAAGTCCCAGATCACCGAGAGCACCGTCAGCACCGCGAAGACCGGCTTCAGCAGCGGGAAGGTGATCCTCCAGAAGATCCGCCACGCGGAGGCGCCGTCCACCCTGGCGGCCTCGTACAGCTCCTGGGAGATGCTCTTCAGCCCGGCCAGCACCGAGACCGCGATGAACGGGAACGACGCCCAGACCACCGCGATGATCAGTACGACGTAGATGGTGAACGCGTCGTTGAGCCACGGCTCGCCGGTCCAGTCGGAGCGGCCGAACAGCAGGGAGGAGAACCAGTCGGGCAGCGCGTTGAGCGCCCAGTTGATCACGCCGGATTCGGCGTCGAACAGCCAGCGCCAGATGATCGCGGTGGCGATCTGCGGGGTGGCCCAGGCGGCCATGATGCCGACGATCAGGAAGGTCGACATCTTCTTGCCCAGCTTGTGCAGGAGCAGGCCGACCAGCGTGCCGAGGATCAGGGTGCACGCCACCGTGACGACGGCGAAGACGACGGTGTTGCGGAGCGACGTCCAGAACAGCTCGGACTCGACCAGCTTCTGGTAGTTCTCGACGCCGACGAACTCGGCCGGTACCCCCCGGATCTGCCGCAGTCCCACGTTCTGGAAGGACATGACGACCATCTGGTACAGCGGGTAGAGCAGCAGGCCGGCGATGACGATCAGGCCGGGGACGAGCAGCGCGTAGGGGACTGCCCAGGCGGGCAGACCCCTGGACCCGCGCGGGGGCGTGGTGCCTCGGTGCCCCCGCGCCGGGACGGAGGGGGAGCCCCCGTCCCGGGCGATGGTTGAGGTGTTCGCCATGGTTACTGGTTCAGGATCTCTTCGAGTTCCTTGTTGGCGTCGGTCAGCGCGGTGTCGACGTCCTTCTTACCCTCGATGACCGAGCGGGCCGCGCTCTGCAGGACCGCCTTGGTGTCGTTCGCCTCGGCCCAGTTGGTGTCGTTCGGGAAGCCCTTGGCGACCTTGAAGGTCTCGGCGAACGGCGCCTGCACCGGGTCGGCGGCGTACTCGGCCAGAGCCTCGGGGTAGAGCGGCAGCAGGCCGCCCTCCTTGGCGTAGCGGGTGCCGAACTCCTTGCCGGCGGCGAGCTTGACGTACTCGGCGGACAGCTCGGCGTTCTTGGTGTCCTTCCAGATGGCGATGTCGTTGCCGCCCTGGAAGGCCGGGGCCGGGCCGCTGCCGTCCTTGGCCGGGAGCGAGAAGAAGGCCATCTTCGAGTCGTCGACCTTGCCGCCGCTCTGCTCCTTGATGGTGGTGATGTCCCAGCCGCCGGTCACGTACATGCCGACCTTGCTGTTGGCGAAGCGGGTCGCGATGTCCACCGAGTTCTGGGTGAGGGCGGACTTGCGCGAGACGCCGTGCTTGGTCACCAGGTCGGTGTAGTACTGGAAGCCCTCCTTGAAGCCGGGATCGGTCAGCTTGCCGACCCACTTGCCGCCCTCGAAGGCGGCGAAGTCGCCACCGGCCGACCAGACGAACGGGGAGAGCGACATGTTGGCGTCGGAACCGCCGTTGAAGGCGAAGCCGTCGACGTCCTTGCCCTTCTCCGCGACGATCTTCTTGCCCGCCGCGACGAGGTCCTCCCAGGTCTTGGGGACCTCGATCTTCAGGTCCTCGAACCAGTCCTTGCGGTAGAGGACGGCGCGGGTGCCGCCACCCCACGGGGCGGCGTAGATCTTGCCGTCCACCGTCTCGTAGCCCCACAGGTTCTGCGGGATCTGCTGGAAGTCGGGCGCGCTCTTGACGACGTCGGTGATGTCGGTCAGCGCGTCCTGCGCGACCCAGGCGGCGACCTGGTCGTTGCCGAACTCGGTGACGTCGGGGCCCTCGCCGCCGGCGAGGGCGGCGGTCCACTTGGCCTGCGCGTCGGGCCAGGGGACCCACTGGACCTTGACGTCTGCGCCGGTGGTCTCCTTGAACTTGGCGTTCAGGTCGGCCATCAGCTTGTCCTGCTTCTCGTCCGGAGCGCCGAGGCGCCAGACGGTCAGCGTCTGACCTGCGAACTTGGGGCCGGACGCGGCGGGGGCCGTCGCGTCGGAGCCGGCGGCCGGAGCGGCAGGCTCGCTGCTGCCACACGCGGCGAGACCCAGGGCGAGGGCGGCCGTGGTGGCCGTCGTGGTGGCGATTCTCGCGAACTTCACTGGAGTTCTCCCTTTCAGGCTTTCGCCGGGGTTTGCGCTCATCTGTTATGGCCGGGGTCCCCGTGACCCTCTGCACGCACTGGGAGCTGTCGGGTTTACCGCAACCCGCGGCTCCGATCGCTTGCCTGCGGGCTGACTAGGGTTAAACTAACAAGAAACTTTCTTAAAAGAAACGATCGTTAGCGGATCGTGACGGGGAGGACGACCTTGCCCACACGCCCGGGGACCCCCCGGCTGCTGCGCCAGCTCAACGACCGCGCAGCGCTGGAACTCCTACTGTCCAGCGGCCCTCTCACCCGGGCCGAGCTGGGAGAATACACCGGGCTCTCCAAGGTGACCGCCGGTCAGCTGCTCTCCAGACTCCAGGATCGCGGCCTCGTCGCGGTGGTCGGCGAGCAGGCGGGCGGACGCGGGCCCAACGCCGCCCTCTACGGGGTGGTGCCCTCCTGCGCGTACGTGGCCGGGCTCGACGTGCTGCCCGGCAGGATCAGCGCCGGGGTCGCCGACATCACCGGCACCCTCGTCGCCGAGGTCGCCGCGGACCCCAGCGGGCACGACGACCCGGTACGGCTCGTGCGGAGCGCGCTCGGCCAGGCGTGCGAGGCGGCGGGCATCGGCGCCGACCGGTTGCGCGCCTTCGTGATCGGCACCCGGGGCGTCGTCGACCCCGGCACCGGTGACGTGCGCTTCTCCTTCGACCTGCCCTCCTGGCACAACGGCGTGCTCGCCGAGCTCCGCCGCGACCTCGGGGTGCCGGTGACGATAGAGAACGACGTGAACCTGGCCGCGCTGGCCGAACGCGCGTACGGGGCGGCGCTGGGCGTCGACGACTTCGTGCTCGTCTGGGCGGGGGTCGGCCAGGGACTCGGCGTCATGCTGGGCGGACGGCTGCACCGCGGCTTCACCGGCGGCGCGGGCGAGATCGGCTGGCTCCCTGTCCCCGGCGAACCGCTCCCCACCGACGTGAGCGAGCCCCAGTCGGGCTCGTTCCAGCGCCTGGTCGGCGGTGACGCCGTGGCCGGGCTCGCGAGCGCCCACGGCATCGGTTTCGCCTCGGGGGTCTCAAGAGCCTCCGGAGGCGACCCCGACGCCGACTCCGTGGGAGAGCATGTCCGTACGGCGGTCGCCCAGGGCGCCGAGGCGTTTCTGGACGAGCTGGCCGGGCGGCTGGCCATCGGTGTCGCCGCCGTCGCGGTGGTCCTGGACCCCGGATTGATCGTGCTCAGCGGCGACGTCGGCAGGGCCGGGGGAGACGCGCTCGCCGACAGGGTGCAGGACGCGGTGGCCCGGTTCTGCCCGAGCCGGCCCAGGGTCATGGTCTCCCGGGTCAGGGGGAACCCCGTGCTGCGCGGTGCCTTGGTGTCGGCGCTGCACCAGGCCCGTGAGCAGGTGTTCTCGGACACGGTCTGATCTTGTTCTTCAACCTCCGAGATCGCGTTCGGGGACGCCGGTCACCTGTGGACTTTCCCCAGGTCATGTCGGGGAGCATGGCCTCGGTCGTGGGAACCGGTGTGCCGCCTGGGCGGAGCCCGGCCCGACGGGGTCCTACGAGGCGAGGGCCGGCCCGCACACGGCCTTCACCGCCTCCTCCCGCTTCCCGGTCGGCGGGCCCTCACCCGCGGGGGCCCCGATGAGGAAGGACGGGACTGGGTCAGCGGTGGGCGCGCAGCGCGGCGAGCAGCCATTGGAAGGCCGGCACCGCCTCCGGGGCCGGTGGCAGACCCCGAAGGAGGTTCAGAAGCTGCCAGTACCGCTCCACCCGCGGCTCGGCGACCAGTTCCAGCCAGTCCGTCAGGGAGACGGTCTCCTCGGCGGGAAGCTCCACGGGGATGATCCGGTCCAGAATCACGCTCGCGCCGGGCGACTCCGGTGGGATTCCCTTCTCAAGGGCGTCGGCTGCGTGCTGGAGGACCAGGGGCCGTAGGTTGAGCCCGAACTCAAGGCGATTGTCCTGCCTTCCGCTCAGGACCATCTGCCGGACCGTCCGCCGGAAGCTCTCGTCGGCGACCAGTTCGGCCAGCTCCATCCAGGCGTCCACCTGCTCGGACGTCGGTTCTTCGGGAAGCTCGGAGGGGACGTCGCGCATCCACTCCGCGACGAGGGTGGCGTCCTCGTCGATGACGTCGGCGAATGCCCCGTCGACGAACTCGTCGATGATCTGCTGGCGTTCCCGCGCCGACAGTCGGGCCAGTGCATGCATCAAGGTGATCTCCTCGGTGGTGCTGTCACGTTTGGCGAGAACGCGCAGGACGGCACGCCGTACCTTCAAGGTGCGGATCTCCGCGTCGAGCGCTTTGACGTGCGTCTCCGCCAGTTCCCTCAGTGGGACCTGCTTTTCCAGGATCTGCTGGATGGCATCAAGGCTGAGCCCGAGATCGCGAAGGGTTCTGACCAGGTCCAGCCGTGCGACCGCCTCCGCGTCATAAAGCCGGTATCCCCCGCTCGACCTGCGGGCCGGGGGGACGACGCCACTGTCGGACCAGAAGCGGATCGTGCGCGCCTGCAACCCGGTGCGCCGGGCCAGCTGCCCGATCGTGTAGAGATCCGTCGCGTCGCTCATGGCTCGAATCTGCACCTTCCACCCGCTGGAACCTCAAGCGATGCGCCCAAATTCTCGCCATAGAGCGGCTGTTTGGGCATTGTTTGCACTTATACGTCGTCGAATGACTCGGTCGGTTCGTTGGGCCCGGGTGGAGGCTTGGCCGCGAAACGCGGACCGCTGTCCCGTGCGACGAGGCCGGTGCCGGACCGGCGTACCGCGAGCGGGTGTTTCCGGACACGGTTCGGCACCCCTGTTCCCCCGTGAGCGGGGTCTGCGCACTGTGATGCTTGGGGAAGAATTACCGCCATGCGCGACATCGTTCTGATCTCCGATGCCCGAGTCGTCTCGATCCCCGTCGAGGAGTCGGGAGAGCGGCTGGTGGACGTCCGGGGACGGCTGCGGACGGACGGGCGGCTCGCCGACCCGGCGGGAGCCTTCGCCCACCTGCGGCTCGGGCTGCTCACCCGGCTGGAGGAGGCCCAGGCGCAGCTGCCGGAGGGATACCGGCTGCTGGTGGTGGAGGGGTACCGGCCACCGGCGACGCAGAAGGAGATCTTCGACGGCTACTCGGCGGAGCTCAGGACGCTACATCCGGAAATGTCGCCCGCGGAGCTGCGAGCCGCGGCGAGCCGCTACGTCTCGCCCGTCGAGATCGCCCCGCACACCGCGGGAGCGGCGGTCGACCTCACCCTGTCCACCGAGGACGGGACCGAGCTCGACATGGGCACCCGGCTCAACGCCACCCCCGAGCAGAGCGACGGCGCCTGCTACACCGACGCCCCCGGGCTGTCCCCCGAGGCCCGCCACCACCGCAAGCTCCTCGGCACCGCCCTGGAGGCGGCAGGACTGGTCAACTACCCCACCGAGTGGTGGCACTGGTCCTACGGCGACCGCTACTGGGCCCTGGCCACCGGCTCCCCGGCCGCCCTCTACGGCCCGGTCTCCATCTGACTCCGTACGGCGGTTGGGCGACGGGACTCCGCACGCTTCGCATACTACGAGCCGGTAAGGACGTAGAGCAGCCCGGCCATGCTGGTGCCGCTCACGACGTCGCCCTTGCCGACCAGGTCGCGGAGATCGTTGAGGGGTACCCACTCGATGCGCTCGGCCTCCCACGCCTCGGTCGGTGGGCCGATATAGGTGGCTCTGTCGGCGCGGAAGATGTGGTGGACCGAGTCCGAGATACCGTTGGTCGGCTCGACGCGCAGCAGCGGGCGCAGCGGTCCGGGCCGCCAACCGGTCTCCTCTTCGACCTCGCGGGCGGCGGCCGTCGCCGGCTCCTCACCGTCTTCGATCTTGCCAATCGGGATTTCCCAGCCCCAAGAGTCGGTGATGAAGCGATGCCGCCAGATCAGCAATACCCGGTGCCGATCGTCGATGACGACGGCTCCGGCCCCCGGCGCGGTACGGATCAGTCGATGGGCCAGGTGCCTGCCATTAGGCAGTTCCACATCCGCCACTCGGACATCAAGCCACGGGTCGCTATAGAGAGGTTCTTCGGAATTGACCTGCCAGCGCATGCGGCGTGCTCCCAGCGTGGTTACCTGATTTCGGCACCACGCTACAAGGGCACATGTGCCTGCTGGTGCGCCCGCGTCAGAAACTCTTCGACCACGCGGGCATCGAAGGGCCGTAGAACGTCGGCCACCATGGCGACCCGTTCGGCGATGCGTCTGGACTCCATGCCCTGTGCGCGGTCGAGCATCGTCCCAGCTGTAGCGACGGCCTGGTCCAGGTCGCCGCGTTCAGCCAGGACAAGGGCGAGAGTTGCCAGTCGGTGGGTCTGGCCGCGCAGATGGCAGGTATCGAAGGAGATCTGCCGCGTCCTGGGCTGTGACCAGGACGAGTACTACCCACACACCGACGACCTGCGCCGTTATGTCGCGGAGGGGCACCCGCTGCGGTGCCTGCGCATCCGGCTTGACCCCGGCGAGGGGTATATCGCCCCGACGGAGTTCCTGCCGCACGACGGCTCTACAAGCGACGCCCGAACGTGGTCACTCGCCGCCTTCTGGCTGGGCTGAGCCGAACGTACCCCAGCCCTCCACGGCTCTTTTCAATCACGACGCCGCCGAGACGTTCGTCAACGGTCACGGTGTGGGCGCCGCCTTCTTCAGGAGGTTCGCGCGCCGGAGCAGGGGGCGGTCGCGGGCGGTGCCGATCAGGGTGCCCGCGTGCCCGGTCAGCACGGTGCAGCCGCCCGCGTCGCACAGGTCGGTCCATCCGGCCGGGGTCGCCACCGGCAGTCGCGTGCGGATCCTGCCGTCCGCGTCCGCCAGGTACAGCCGGCCGTTCATCGCGGTCAGGGCCACGGCGCCGGAGGTGGCCTCGACCAGGCTCCAGGCCGAGGTCTCCGGGTCGAGCAGCCACAGGCCGTCCGCGGCGGCGGCGAACAGCTCGCCGTTCACCATGCCCAGGCCGACCCCGCCGCGGGGCCCGTCAGCGAGGGTGATCCAGCCGTGCTCGGGGTCGCGGTGGACGAGCCGGTCGTCGGCGGTGAGACCGTACAGGCCGATCGGGTGGACGGTGGTGGCCTCCCTGGGGGTGGCGAGGGCGACGAGGGCGGGGGCGGTGCCCGCGGGACGCCAGCGCAGGTTCTGGCCGGAGACCTCGCGGGTGAGCAGCGAGCCGCCGGAGGTGGCACCGTACAGCAGGGAGTCGAACACGGTCAGCGCCTGGATCTCGTCCGCGGCGCCGATGGTCTCCCAGCCGTCCGCGCGCACCGAGAGCCGGTCCAGCACGTTGCGGGTGATCCGGTCCACGACCGGGTCGTGCAGGGTGTTTCCCCAGTTCACGGTGGAGGCGGTGAAGACCGTCCCGGCGCCGAGACCGAAGACGCCCATCGTCGCCATGCCGCCCTGGCCGTACCGGTGCCAGTGGCGCAGGTCGGCGGTGGCGAGGATGACGAAGGACGGCGGGGTGCCGTCGCGTCCGGTGGCCACCGGCACGCCGTCCTCCTCGACGAAGTCGCAGGCGTCCGTCTCGTAGCCGATGGCGCCCTTGCCGAACGTGTCGCCCTCGTCCAGCTTGGTGCCCTCGAACACCCAGTGTTCGGGGAAACGGACGGTGTAGGTCTCCTCGTGCATGAGTCGCATGTACGGGCCCCACGTCCCGGCGCCGCGCCGGAAGCTGACTCCGGTCAGGCCGTTCTCCGGGCGGTTCACCGGCGCGCTCGACCACTCGACCGTGGTGAGGGCGGGATCCACCGCGGCCATCGGGTCGGCGACCGCGTCGCGGTAGCAGACCATGGTGCGCCCCTCGTCCTCCAGCCGGAACTGCCACCAGCAGGTGTTGCCGGAGAAGACAGCCATGTTGCCGCCCCGGCGGACGAACTCCTCCACGCTGTCACGCATCCCCGCCGACCAGTACTCGTCGTGTCCGCTGATCATCAGCAGCCGGTGACCGGAGAGCAGCTCGCGCCCGGAGTGCAGGTCCAGGGCCGAGCAGTAGTCGACGTCGTACCCGGCGGGGCCCAGCCAGCGGATCATGCCCTCCTCCCAGCGCTCGGGCGGCGGCCCGCCGCCCGGCCGGTCGAAGGAGACGCGCGCGGCGCGGGTCGGCTGCTCGGTCCAGTAGATGGACTCGCCGGGGATGCCCGCCCGGTTGTAGGCCTGCCAGGTCGGGAACGGGATCGACAGCAGGACCGGTGAGCGGGGACGGGCGGCCCGTACGACGAAGTAGACCTCGCTGCTCTCCTCGTCGGCATGGAAGATCGCCCGGTAGAGCGAGCTGCGCCAGCCGGGGGAGACCTCCAGCGTCCACAGCGGCCCGGTGAACTCCCCGTCGAGCACGGCCAGGTCGGTGGCCACGTCCTCGACCAGCACCGAGCCGCGCAGCGGGGCGCGGGAGGCGCGGGCGAGGTGGAAGCGGAGCGCGCCGCCCTGGACGCAGGACGTCGACTCGGCGTAGGCGTGGATCGTCAACCGACCGGCTCCAGCACCTCGCGGAACGCGGCCTCGACCAGCAAGGACTCCAGGTCGAGCAGGTAGCGTTCCATGGCGGGGCGGGAAAGACAGCCGGTGTCGGCGGTGAGCGAGACGCCCAGCCCGCCGGGCTCGTCGGTCACGTGCAGGCAGAAGCGGCAGTTGAGCCGTTCCTGGCTGAGCGGCCAGGTGAGGGTCGTCTCGTCCAGCGCCCGCCGCACGCTTCGCTCGTCGGGGGAGGCGTCCACCCGGTCGGTGAAGCGCATGTCGTTGAAGCAGCAGTACGGGTGGATCCGCACCCCCCGCTCCCGGCCAGCCCGCTCGGTGAGCCGGTCCCGGTCGTCCGGGTCGTGGTATGCGGACCGGTAGGCGCGCAGCGCGGCGGGCTTGGCCGCGCGCAGCAGCTCGGTGAAGCCGCCCTCGCGCAGGTCCAGCACGAACAGGCCCTCCTGGGAGAGCGTGGTGACCGCGTTGACGGTGTCGCCGCGGAAGCGGTTGCTCACGATCGGCAGCATCACGCCCAGGTCGTGGCCGGTCACCCTTCCGGCCAGCGCGGACGCGGCGGCGAGCAGGACGGTCGAGGTGGCCGCGCCGCGCACCGCGGCGATCCGCCGCACGGCCAGGTCCATCGCCCGTGAGACCAGGTGTGCCCGCCAGATCGGGGGATCCTCGGCGGCGCCGTCCGTCCGCCGCTCGAACACGGTCGGGGGGATGCGCCGGTACTCGCTCGCCCAGTGTTCCGCGGCCACCGCCGCGACCTTCAGACCGTGCTGCGAGCCCTGCCAGCGGGCCAGCTCCAGCGGTGAGGGCGGGGTCGGGCCGGGTACGGAGCCGCGCAGCAGGAGCAGCCGCAGGTCCGTGATCGCCACCTCGGCGCCGAGGCCGTCGGCCGCCAGGTGACAGAAGACGAGCACGATGTGGGTGACCTCGTCGCGGTCGACGACGAGCCCGATCCTGAGCGGCCATTCGCCGCCGTAGTCGAACGCGGTCTTCGCCAGCGCGTCCCGCAGCCGCTCGGGGTCGCCCTCCGACACGGTGACCGGGATGGAGCCGTCGGCGACGAGGACCTGCCACGGCTCCGCGCCGTCGTTTGCGCGGGAGCCGCCTTCGCGGGGTGTCGTGCCGCTCGCGTGGACCGCCTTTCCGTACGGCGTCGTGCCGCCCGCGTGCGCCGCGTTCCCGTGCGGCGCCTCGCCGAGCCTGGTGCGCAGGGACTCGTGCCGTTCCACCAGGGTGCGCAGCACCTCGGCCGCTCCCGCCACGGCGAGCGGCCTGGCTCTCCTGGGTACGGCGAGCACGCGGCCGAAGTTGAAGTAGTGGTCGTCCGGTGCCGTCTTTCTGATCGTGTCCCAGATGGCCCGCTGCCCCCAGGTCAGCGGTGCCATTCCCGAGCGGCTCCCCGAGAACCGGATGTCCATGTGTCTCCCCCGTTCGGAGCTGGGTTCAGGAACGCGCGCTTCGCGCCTCGTTGATGTGGCGTTCCAGCGCGTCGAGGTCGTCGAGCAGGTCGAACCCGTCGCCGGACAGGTCGATCTCGATCCCGAACTCGGTCTCCACCGCGTCGATCAGCCGCATCTGCGCCAGGGAGGTGACCCCCAGCGCGGACAGCGGGACCGTGGCGGCGAGTGCCTCCCCGGCCGTGACCGCTCCGTCGGACGCCGAGGCGACCATCGCCGCCAGCCGTTCCCTAACCATTGCGGGCCCCTCTCCTGCGGTCTCCGGCGCCGCTCGCCGGGATCCGGATCCAGTTGTCGAACATTTCCGGACTTTTCATGAACTTCTCGCGCTGAGCGGGCGCAGGTCGGTCCAGACGCGGTCGATGTGGGCGAGGCACTCCTCCTTGCTGCCGGAGACGCCCTCCTCTCGCCAGCCGTCGGGAAGGTCCCGGCCGTCCGGCCAGATCGAGTACTGCTCCTCGTGGTTGACCACGACGCGGTGACCCATCTCAGCTCCCGGTTTCCATGAGGCGCTCGGCCTCCTCGTCGGACATCTCAGCCAGCTCGGCGACGAGCAGCTCCTCCACCGCCGCCGCGAGGTCGGCCACGGTGCTTCTGGCGAACAGGGTGCGGATCGGCACCTCCACCTCGACGGCGGCGCGGAGCCTGGCGACGGCGCGGGTGGCGAGCAGCGAGTGCCCGCCCAAAGCGAAGAAGTCGTCGAAGGCGCCGACCTCCCCGACGCCCAGCACCTCGCCGAAGATCTCGGCCACCAGTTCCTCGGCGTCACCGCGCGGGGCGGTCCTCGGCCGGGAGCCGGCCTCGGGCGCGGGCAGCGCGGTCCGGTCGAGCTTGCCGTTCGCGGTCAGCGGCAGGACGGCGAGACTCACCCAGGCGGCCGGGACCATGTAGGCGGGCAACGTCGCCGCCAGGTATCCGGCCAGCTCGTCTCCCGTGGCCGTGCCGACGACGTAGCCGACCAGCGTCTCTCCGCGGACCGCCACCGCCGCCTGGCCGACGCCCGGGTGGGCGAGCAGCCGCGCCTCGATCTCGCCGAGTTCGATCCGGAAGCCGCGTACCTTGACCTGGTCGTCCAGGCGGCCCAGGAACTCCAGCCGCCCGTCGGACCGCCAGCGCGCCAGGTCGCCGGTCCGGTAGATCCGCTCTCCGCCGAGGGCACCGGGAACACCGGGAACACCGGGAACGCCGGAGACACCGAGGGTGGGGAAGCGCTCGCCCGTGAGGTCCGGTCTGCCCAGGTAGCCGACGGCCACCCCGGCCCCGCCGACGCACAGCTCACCCGGCGCTCCCGGCGGCACGGCCTCACCGGAGCCGTCCAGAAGCAGGACCGAGGTGTCGGCGATCGGGACGCCGATGGACGGGCGTCCGGGGGAGCCGTCCAGTTCGGCGGCGGTGGCGATGATCGTCGCCTCGGTCGGGCCATAGGTGTTGACCAGCCGCACCCTGTCGCCGAAGCGTTCCCGCCAGCGGGTCACGGCCGCCTCGTGCACCTGCTCGCCGCCGAGGATCACCAGCCGCAGCGTCGGAGGCCAGGAGATCTCGTCGATGTCGTCGACCAGCGCGTGCCAGTACGCCGTCGGCAGGTCGAGCACGGTGACCTGGTCGAGGTGGTCGGGCAGGGTGACGCCGCCCTCGGGCAGCAACTCCAGCCGGGCCCCGGCGGCCAACGCCGGATAGATCTCCTCGGCGTGGGTGTCGAAGCTCAGCGAGGCGAACTGGACCACCCGGTCTTCGGGGCCCAGCTCGTACGCCTCGCGCATCCACGCGACGCGGGCGGCCAGGTTGTGGTGCGAGACCACGACCCCCTTGGGCGTTCCGGTGGATCCGGAGGTGTAGATCACGTAAGCGGCCGAGCCGGGCGCGGGGACGCTCGTCGGGACGTTCACCGTGCCGTTCAGCATGGCGGGAGGGCGTTCGTTCGTGTGCGCGCGTGGCGTTCCCGGCGGCAGGCGGTCGCCCAGGTCCGCCGAGGTGAGGACGAGGGAGGCGGCGCTGTCGTCCAGCATGAAGGCGAGCCGCTCGGCGGGATGGTCCGGGTCGAGCGGCAGGTAGGCCGCCCCCGCCCGCCAGACGGCGAGCAGGGCCGCGACGGCGTCGGGCGACCTGTCCAGGCAGACGCCGACCACGTCGCCGGGCACGACCCCCCGCCCTCGCAGCAGCGCCGCGAGCTCGTCCGCGCGGGCGTCCAGGTCGGCGTAGCCGAGCGTGGCACCCCCGCATCCGATCGCCGTCGCGTCCGGCGTGTCCCGTACGGTCGCCGCGAACAGGGCGGGCACCGGGAGCGCGGGTGGTCGCGCGGGTCCCCGCGAGAGGCGCCGCAGCAGGGCGTCGTCCTCCCCGGTGCGCAACGGAAGCTCGGAGATCCGGTCGCCGGACGCCTCCGGCAGCGCGGTGAGCAGCAGGCGGAACCGCGCGGCCATCGCCTCGATCGTGGACCGGTCGAACAGTTCGGCGTCGTAGACGAAGCTGAGCGTGAGCTCGTGCTCGTCCTGCCAGGCCTCCAGCATCAGTTCGAGCTTGGCCTGCCGCATGCCGTGCTCGAACCCCGTCGTGGTCAGCCCCGCGAAGGCGTCGCGGGGCCGGCCGACGTCCTGGGTGTGCAGGATGAGCATGGTCTGGAACAGCGGCGTGCGGGTGAGGTCGCGCTCGACCCTCAGAGCCGCCACCAGCTCCTCGAACGGCACGCCCTGGTGGGAGAAGGCGTCCAGGACGCCGATCTGGGTCTCACGGAGCAGCTCGGCGAAGGTGGGGTCGGCCGACAGGTCGCCGCGCATGACCAGGGTGTCGCTGAGATAGCCGACGACCGGTTCGAGCTGGACCCGGTCCCGGCCCGCGGTGGCCGTACCGACCAGGATGTCGCTGTGCCCGGTGTGCCGTGACAGCAGGACCTGGTAGGCGGCGAGCAGGACCATGAACATGGTCGCGCCCTGCTCCCTGCCCAGCCGGGCGAGGGCGGCGGCCTCCGCCGCGTCCAGCCGGACGTTCGCCACGTCGCCGCGCCTGGCGGCACCCGCGGTACGCGGCCGGTCGACCGGAAGGTCCAGCGGGGTGGGGTCGGCGAGCCTGTCCCGCCAGTAGCCGAGCAGGTCGCCGAGATCGCGCCCGCGCTGCCAGAGGGCGACGTCGCCGAACTGGAGCGGGACCGGCGGCAGGGCGCCGGCGCCGGAGTACAGGTGCGACACCTCGTCGAAGATGAGGTTGAGCGACCAGCCGTCGCCGAGGATGTGGTGCAGCACGACGCACAGGACGTGGTCGTCCTCGGCGATCCTGATCAGGGTGACCCGCAGCGGCGGCCTGGCGCCCAGCTCGAAGGGCGCGTTGGTCAGGGCCGCGACCAGCTCCAACGCCCCGGCCTCGCCCGCCGCGTCCGTCTCCTCGACAGCCACCGGCCCCGGCGGGTCGACGACCACGACCGGCACCCCGTCCACCTCGGGAAAGCGGGTGCGCAGGCTCTCGTGCCTCGCGACGGTCCCGGCGAGGGCGCCGGCGAGCGCGTTCCGGTCCAGCGGCCCGCGCAGCCGCGTGACCAGGCACATGTTGTACGACGCGTCATCGGGATCGAGCCGGTTGAGGAACCAGAGCCGCTCCTGCCCGAAGGAGAGCGGCGGGACGGTTCCCTCCGGCCGAGGTCGCGGCCCGTCGCTCCTGTCGCCGGACGCGGTGGCGATCAGTTCTGCCACGGACGCGGTGGCGATCAGTTCTGCCACGGACGCGGTGGCGATCAGATCCGCCAGCGCGGCGACCGTCGGCCGCAGGAACACCTCCCGCACGGGCACCTCCATCCCGGACAGCGCCGTCAGCCGCGCGGTGACCATGGTGGCCAGCAGCGAGTGGCCGCCGAGGGTGAAGAAGTCGTCGTACGCCCCGACCTCCGCGGTCCCGAGCACTTCGGCGAAGACCTGCGCGACCATCCGTTCGCCCGGGGTGCGGGGGGCGATCGCGTCCGGTGAGGGCGCCGCGTCCACGTCGGGGAGCGCGTTGCGGTCGACCTTCCCGTTGGGGGTGAGCGGCAGGGTCTCCACCTCGACGAACACGCTGGGCACCATGTAGCCGGGCAGCTCGCGCGCGGCGTGTTCCCGAAGACCGTCAAGCGTTCCCGCGCTCTGCGCGCGTCCCGTTTCCGTGCCGTCCGTTCCCGCGTGACCTGCTCCGGACCCGCCTGTTTCCGCGCGGCCCGTTTCCGTGCCGTCCGGTCCGGTGGCCGCGGTGTCCGTGTCCGTCTCAGAGAGGGCGGCGGGTACGGCGAAGGCGACCAGGCGGTCTCCGCGCACCACGACGACCGCCTGCCGCACGCCGGGGCAGGCGTCGAGCACGGCCTCGATCTCGCCCAGCTCGATACGGTGACCCCGCAGCTTGACCTGGTTGTCGGTCCGGCCGAGAAACTCCAGGGTGCCGTCGTTACGCAGGCGGACGCGGTCTCCCGTCCGATAGTGCCGCGAACCGCCGGGGCCGGGGACGAAGCGCTCGGCGGTCAGGGCGGGGCGGCCGAGGTAACCGGTCGCGACCCCCTCGCCGCCGATGAGCAGCTCCCCGGCCACCCCGATCGGGCACGACCCGCCGCCGAGGTCGACGACGTGGACGACGGTGTTGGCGATCGGGCGGCCGATGACGATCTCGCCGGGGTCCTCGGGAACGTCCCAGGCCGTGGACCAGATGGTGGTCTCGGTCGGCCCGTAGACGTTGACGAGACGGTCGACCCGGGGACGCAGCTCGCGGGCGAGCCGGGGGGCGAGCGGCTCGCCGCCGGTCAGGCCCACCACGCGCGGCAGGTCGCCGGTGAGCAGGACGCGCCATCCCGAGGGCGTCGCCTGGACGTGGGTCACGCGCTCGTCCCGCACGAGCCGGGCGAGCCGTACCCCGTCGCGGGCCGTCTCCGCGTCGGCGACGACCACCCGTCCTCCCGTCACCAGCGGCAGGTAGAGCTCCAGGGCGGAGATGTCGAACGACAGCGAGGTCAGCGCGAGCCACACGTCCTGCGGCGAGGACCGTACCAGGTCACGCATGGCCAGCAGGAAGTTGGTCAGTGCCCGGTGGGGTACCACGACGCCTTTCGGTCGGCCGGTGGATCCCGAGGTGTAGAGCACGTACGCGGTGTCGTCGGGAAGCGGCCGGGCGGGTGCCGCGGGGACCAGCGCGCCGGTCACTGCGCCGGTCACTGCGCCGGTCACTGTGCCGGTCACTGGACCGGTCGCCTCGCCCGTCATCGCGCCCGTCATCGGGGGGAGGTCGTCGAGGCCGGTCAGGACGAGCGCCGCCGCGGAGTCCTCGATCACGTACGAGACGCGGGCCTCGGGGTAGTCGGGGTCGACGGGAAGGTAGGCCGCGCCGCTCATCGCCACGCCCAGCAGGGCGACGAGCATGTCGGCGCCGCGCTCCATCCGGACCGCGACGAGTGAGCCGCGCCCGATCCCGGCCGCGCTCAGCCGCCCGGCCAGCTCCGCCGCCCGTCCGGCCAGTTCCGCGTACGTCAGTTCCCGCGCGGCGGGTCCGTCCACCGGCGCTCCCTCGCGTACCGGTTCGTTCGCGGTGAGCGGGGTGGTCCCGGCCGGCATCGCGGCGGGGGCGGGGGCGGGTGTGGCGCGTACCGCGATCGCGTCGGGGGTCGCCGCGACCTGTTCGAGCAGCAGGTCGACGAGTGTGAGCTCCGGTAGTTCGGTCGCGGTGTCGTTCCACTCCTCCAGCAGGTCGAGCTCGGCGTCCGGCAGCATCCGCAGCGAGCTCACCGGAGCGCCCGGATCCGCCACGGCGGCCGTGAGCAGCTCCTGGAAGCGGGCGATGATCCGTTCCACGGTCTCGTGGTCGAACAGGTCGGTGCTGTAGATGGCGGTGCCGTTCAGGGCGCCGTCCTCGCCACGGTAGAGGTCCACCGAGAGGTCGAGCCGGGCGCGGGCCCAGCCGTTGGGGAAGTACGTGGCGTCGAGGCCGGGCAGCGGCTCGTCCGGTTCGCCGTGGGTGTGGAAGGCGAACAGGGTCTGGAACAGGGGAGTGCGGCTCAGGTCCCGTTCCACGTCGAGATCGGCCACGAGGCGCTCGAAGGGGACGTCCTGCCGCGAGAGCCCGTCCAGCACGACCCTGCGAGTGCGCCTGAGCAGCTCCTCGAAGGTGGGGTCGCCGGAGACGTCGCAGCGCAGGGCGAGGGTGGTCGAGAGGAAACCGATCATGGTCTCCAGTTCGGTGCTGCCGCGACCGGCCGAGGGGGTGCCCACGCAGAAGTCGCTCTGGCCGGTGTGCCGGTGCATCAGGACCTGGTAGGCGGAGAGCAGCACCATGAACGGTGTGCACCGGGTGCGGCGGGCGAGGTCGCCGATCGAGGCGGTCAGGTCGGGGGCGATCCGGAAGTCGACCTGGGCGCCCGCGCCGGTCCGCCGGGCCGGGCGCGGCCGGTCCGTGGGGAGTTCCAGGGGAGGCACCCCGGCCAGCCGCTCGGTCCACCAGCGCAGCTCGGAGTCCTCGGGACGCTGGGCGCGGGCGTACTCGCCGTACTGCAGGGGCAGTTCGGGCAGCGGGACGCCGCCCCGGCTTCCGTAGTGGACGGCGACCTCGGAGCGGAGCACGCTCAGCGACCAGCCGTCGCCGTTGATGTGGTGCAGGACGACGCAGAGCACGTGGTCGGCGGGACCGAGCTCGATCAGCGAGACGCGGAACGGCGGCGCGGCGGCCAGGTCGAAGGCCGTGTTGGTGAGCGTCGAGACCAGAGCCGCGGCTTCCCGCTCGCCGGGGGCGGTGAGGTGCTCGACCGTCACCGGCGACGGCGGCTCGACGATCGCGACGGCCTCCCCGGCCACTTCACGGAACCGGGTCCTCAGGCTCTCGTGCCGTGCCGCCACGGCGGTGAAAGCAGCGGCCAAAGCGATCTTGTCAAGGCGACCTTTCAACCTGTAAACATAGGATGTGTTGTAGGCCGAGTCGCTGGGGTCGAGCTTGTGGAGAAACCAAAGCCGTTGCTGACCGTACGACAGGGGGTATTCCGTCCCTGTTTGACCGGTTGGAACGGTCTCCGGTGGGAACACAAAGGGCTCCTTTGTCGGCCACGGGCCCGTTAGTTCACGCAATCGCGTTGGAGGTTGGTACGCAAAAAACCCACTCTGTGCCTATTTGACCAGTTAAGTGGGCGTCGGGAAAGGTCTCTTTCTGGAAAGAAACCTTTCAGTTAGCTCCGCGGTCGTCAGTGTTACACCTTCGTCCTGAGGGCGCAAGGGTCACTTTCGCGCGTTTTCAGTTCCTTTGTGAACCCCCTCCCCAAAGTCTTGTGTGAGCCTTACGATCATGTAAGACTAGCGCTCGATTTTAAATAGTAAAGATTCTTTCCTGTTGTGCCTTCGGTGCTCGCACACATCGAACGCGCATACATCCGATCTTTAATGGGAGGTTCACTTGGTGAACCTGACCGTCCCCCAGTTGCTCAGGGATCGAGCCCTCGCCGACCCCGAGGGGGTCGCGCTGATCGTGCACGGCTCGGCTCGGCTCACCTATCGCGAGTGGCACGAGCGGTCCACCGTGCTCGCGAACAGCCTGGTCGCACGGGGCGTCACCCGAGGCGACCGGGTGGGTCTGGTGTTCGGGGCCGCGGACTGGGCGGACTACGCCGTGGCGTTCTGCGGGGTGCTGGCGGCAGGGGCGGTGGGCGTACCGCTCTCCGACCGCCTCGCCCTCGATGACCTGCGTCTCATGCTGGAGAACTGCCGCGCGACCGGCGTCGTGCACGCCCAAGGTCTCGCGGTTCCCGAGGTCGGCTGGAGCGCCACGGTCGACGCTCTGAACGTCGAAACCTCCTATGAGAAGGCCGATATCGCGCCTCCGGAGCCCGGAGATCTCGCCCAGATCCTCTACACCTCCGGTACGACGGGCCGTCCCAAGGGGGTCTCGGCGACCCATGCCAATCTGGCCTACGGCTGCGGTGCCAAACGCCGCCCGTTCGCGCACTCCCGGCATCTGGTCCACGCCTTCCCGATCGGGACCAACGCCGGACAGGCGATGCTGATCAACGCGCTCGACGCCCATCCGGCCGTCGTGACGCTGCCGCGCTTCACCCCGGCCCGTTTCGCCTCGCTGATCGAGTCCTACCGCGCGGGAACGGTCTTCCTCGTCCCCGCGATGGCCATCGAGCTGATCAACGCGAAGGTGGCCGAACGGCACGACCTGTCCAGCGTGCTGCTGCTCGGCTCGGCCGCCGCGCCGCTGCCCTCGGCCGTCGCCCAGGCGCTGACCACGGCCTTCCCCAGAGCGACGATCACCAACTACTACACCTCGACCGAGGCGGCCCCGGCCCAGACGGTGATGATGTTCGACCCGGACCGGCCGGGAAGCGTCGGCCGCGCCATCGCCGGAGGGCGGGTCAGGATCGCCACCGCGGAGGGAGAGCCACTGGAGGCGGGAGAGACCGGGGAGGTCTGGATGCGATCCCCCGCGGCACCGCGCGCCTACTACGGCGACCCCGAGAACGGGACCTTCCGCGGCGGCTGGGTACGGATGGGCGATCTCGGCTACATCGACGCCGAGGGCTACCTCTACCTCGTCGACCGCGAGAGCGACGTGGTGAAGTCCGGGGCCTTCAAGGTCTCCACGATCCACATCGAGGAGGTCGTCTACCGGCACCCCGCGGTGATCGAGGCCGCCGCGTTCGGGGTTCCCCACCCCGTGCTCGGAACCGTCGTCGCGGTGGCCCTCGTCACCGAAGAGGCCCTCGCGCCCGAGGATCTGCGGATCTTCCTCAAGGACCGCCTCGCCCCGCACGAGTTGCCCGCGCACGTCATCACGGTCGACGCCCTGCCGCGCAACGCCGGCGGCAAGGTCGACAAGAAGGCCCTGCGCCGGATGACGGAGAGCGAGTGATGGCCGGTCTCCCCGCCGAGCACACTTCACGGAACGAGGTGGCGGAGACCTCGGAGACCTCGGAGACCTCGTGGGAGAACACGTCCGGGGGCCTGCCGGAGGTCACGTTCACCCAGCAGGGGATGTGGGTGACCGAGCAGAGCGTGGGCGGGGGCGCCGCCTATCACATGCCGATACTCGTCCACCTGCGCGGCGATCTGGACACCGGAGCGCTCCTGGCGGCCTGCGAGGCGGTGGTCGCCCGGCATCCGATGCTGCGCGATGTGGTGGCGGAGGTGGACAACGAGCTGCGGCTGGTGCCGGGAGCCGAGGTTCCCGTACGCCGGGTGACGATCCCCTCTTCCGCCGACGTCGCCGCGGGGGCGGCGGGGGACACACGCGACCTTTCGCCCTCGCCGCATTCGCCTTCCCGGGACGGCGAGAGCGGTGAGGACGGCGAGCGGTACGGGCGGGCCGTGCGGGAGGAGATCCTGCGCGCGTTCGACCTGGAGAAGGGGCCGCTGGCCAGGTTCACCCTGTTCGAGATCGGTCCCGGACGGAACCTCCTGCTCTTCGTCGCCCACCACCTGATCTTCGACGGGCAGTCGAAGGACATCCTGGTGCGCGATCTGGCCGCCTTCTACAACGGCGAGCCGCCGCCCCCGCTGCCGGAAATCGACCACGGGCGGGCCGAGCGCGGCCGGGTGGCCGCCCTGCTTCCCGCCGCGCGCGAGTTCTGGAAGCCCCGCTGGCGCGATCCCGGCGAGACCGTCGTTCTCGGCCGCGCGCTGAGATCCCGGCGAGCGGCCCAGGGCCGGGTACTGCGGTTCACCGTGAACCCGTCGATCGAGCCGGACCCGTCGCGGGACCTCTCCTCCACCCCCGTCCTGACCCGGTTCGAGGTGCTGCTCGCCGGGCTGCACACCCTGCTCCTCGGCTACGGCAACACCGCGGTCACCACCGCCGTCGACCTGTCGACCCGGACCCCCGAGGCCGCGGGACACATCGGGCTGTTCGTCAACGAACTCCCGGTCGCCTCCGGTCCGTCCCCCGAGGCGACCTTCCGCGAGTTCGCCACCGCGCTGCGCACCGAACTGAGGGAGATCTACCGCTTCCGCCAGGTGCCGCTCTCCCGGGCGATGCCCCGCCTCAGACCGCACGCCGCGCTCGTCCCCGTCTCCGTCAGCTACCGCACCCGCCGCGACGCGGACCCGGTGTTCACCGGGCTCGACGCGTCGGTGGAGTGGACCGTCTTCAACCACGCGGTACGCGGCGCGCTGCACCTGCAGTGCGTGGACGGTCCCGGCGGGCTGGAGATCAGCCTGCGCCACGACCCCGAGACGGTGCCCGACGCCGCCAGGGTCGCCGACGACCTGCGTCTCCTTCTGGAACGCGCCACGCACAACCCCAACCTGACACTGCACGAAATTCTGGAGGACGAGATGGGTTCCGTCACCACGCTGAACGACCAGGTACGCGAGATCTGGGAAGAGGTGCTCGGCATATCACCGATCGCCGATGACGACGACATCTTCGATCTGGGGGGCCACTCCCTCACCATCACGCAGATCATCGCCCGGATGCGCAAGCGCCTGGACATCGAGGTCTCCCTCGACGACTTCTTCGACAACCCGACAATCGCCGGGATCGTGGACTCCCTCGGCGATGACTGAGATCCTCGACGGCCTCCGTCTCTCCCGCCTCGCCGACGACGACCTGGAACTCCTGCTGTTGGTGAGGCACTTCGAGCTCAAGCTCCTGGAGCTTTACGGCAGGGGTGACCTCAACGGCACCACGCACACCTGCCTCGGCCAGGAGTACGTCCCGGTCGCGCTGCGATCCCTGCTCGGCCCGGCCGACCACGTCTTCAGCAACCACCGGGGGCATGGCCACTACCTGTCCAGGTTCCGCGACCCGCACGGCCTGCTCGCCGAGATCATGGGCAGGGAGGGCGCGGTCTGCGGGGGTGTCGGCGGCAGCCAGCACATCCACCGCGACCGCTACATGTCCACCGGCGTTCAGGGTGAGAGCATGCCGGTCGCCGCCGGTGTCGCGCTGCACCTCAAGCGCTCCGAGCCCGGCACCCTCGCCTGCGTCCACATCGGCGACGGCACCTGGGGCGAGGGCGCGGTCTACGAGGCGCTGAACCTCGCCGCGCTCTGGCGGCTCCCGCTGCTCGTCGTGGTGGAGAACAACGGCATCGCCCAGTCCACTCCGACCGCCTCGCAGATGGCCGGGACGGTGGCCGGCCGGGCGGCGGCCTTCGGCATCGCGCACCGGCTGGTCGTCTCCACCGACGTCAACGAGATCCGCCTCTCGCTGGAACGCGAGATCGCGCGGGTGCGCGAGGGGCAGCCTCTGGTGGTCGAGTTCGTCACCCACCGCCTCGGGCCGCACAGCAAGGGCGACGACATCCGCCCGGCCGACGTCGTACAGGCCGCGAGGGAGAACGACTGGTACGCCCGCTACGCCCACGACCACCCCGAGCACTTCCACCGGCTCGACGGCGTCGTCAAGGCCGAGGTCGAGGCCGTCGCCGACGAGGTGGCCGCGCGCCCCCTCTCCCGCTGGGAGGGATCGTGCGTGTAGCGGAGAACCTCAACGCGGCCCTGCACGGGCTGCTGAACGACGACCACACCGCCTACGTGCTCGGAGAGGACATCCTCGACCCGTACGGCGGCGCCTTCAAAATCACCAAGGGGCTCTCCACACGCTTTCCCGAGCGGGTGATCGGCACCCCGATCAGCGAGGGCGCGCTCACCGGGGTCGCGGCGGGACTGGCGCTCGCCGGTAACACGGCCGTGGCCGAGATCATGTTCGGCGACTTCGTGGCGCTCGCCTTCGACCAGCTGTGCAACTTCGCCGGCAAGTCGGTGTCGATGTACGGCAGGCGGCTGCCGCTGCGAATGGTGGTGCGCTGCCCCACCGGTGGCGGCCGGGGCTACGGTCCCACGCACAGCCAGAGCCTGCAGAAGCACTTCGTCGGCATGCCGGGACTGTCGCTGTACGAGATGTCCCCCTTCCATGACAACCGCGCGGTGTTCGCGGCGATGCTGGAACGGGGCGAGCCGTGCGTGTTCTTCGAGGACAAGGTCCTCTACACCCGGCAGATGGAACGGGTGGACCCGCTGTTCCTGATGCGCCGCGACGGGGACCTGGCCGTGGTGGACATCCGCGACGCGGGTGACCGTCCCGACTGTGTGGTCATCGCTCCCGGCGGAATGGTCCACCGGGTGCTGGGCGCGATGCGCTCCCTGATGATGGAGGAGGAGATCTCCGCCCGGCTGCTCGTCCCCTCCCGGCTCTACCCGCTGGACGTCGACACGCTGCTGCCCCACCTCGGGGACGTCGTCCTGGTCGCGGAGGAGAGCACCGCCGGGGGCACCTGGGGCAGCGAGGTCGCCCACCTGCTGCACGCCCGTCTCTGGGACCGTCTGCGAGGACCCGTCCGCCTCGTCCACTCGCGGGACTCCGTGATCCCCACCGCCGCGCACCTGGAGAACGAGGTCCTGGCCGGGGAGTCCACGATCCACCACGCCGCACGGGAGGCTCTGCGTGGCTGACATCCACGTTCCCAAACTCAACAACAACGACACCGAGTACCTGGTCGTCGAGTGGCTCGTCGGGAACGGAAAGCCCGTCGTCGCGGGAGAGCCGATCGCCGTACTGGAGACCTCCAAGGCGGCCGACGAACTGGAGGCGGGGGAGAGCGGCTACCTGCACCACGTCGCCGCCCTCGACAGCTGGATCGCTCCGGGCGCGCTCCTCGCCCGCATCACCGCCGAGGCGGTTCCGCAGCCCGCCCCGGTCACCGGCGTGCCCGCGCCGGTCACCGGCGTGCCCGCCCCGGTGGCCTCCGAGGACGCGGCGCGGCAGCGGGACGCGCCGGTGGCCGAGCCGGTCGTCACCGCTCCCGCGCGGGTGGCGATGGAGGAGCTCGGCGTCTCCCACGCCGAGGTCGCGTCCCTGGGCCTCGCCGTCGTCCGCAGGACCGACGTGGAGGCCCTGGTCCGCCGCCGTACCGGGCAGACGGCCTCCGACGTGCGCGAAGACGTGCGCGAAGACGCGCGGAAGGAGCGGCAGGACGCGCGGGAACCGGCCGCGGACCCGGGCGCGCACCGCCTCTCGCGGGTGCAGCGTGCCGTCGCGCGTGCCGTCACCACCTCGCACGCGACCATCCCCGCCGCGTACACCGTGGTGAAGTTCGAGGTGGGCCCGCTGCTGGAGCGGGCCAAGGGGCTGAGCAGGGAGGTACGCAGGCCGGTCGGGCCGGCGGAGCTGTTCGTCCAGGCCGTCGCCGCGCTGCACCCGGCGTTCCCGCTGTTCTTCGCCTCGGTCGACGGTGACCGGGTACATCCGGCCGACGCCCCGCGCGTCGGCGTCACCTTCGACATGGGAGAGGGCCTGTACGTGCCGGTCGTCCACGACACCGGCTCGCTCAAGGCCATCGCCGACGCGCTCATGCGCTACCGGCTCGCCGCCACCGAGGGGGACTTCCGCGAGAAGGACCTCACCGGTGCCAACATCGCCGTCACCCTGCACACCGACGCCGACGTCATCCTCGCGATCCCCCTCATCTTCCCCGGTACGGTCTGCGCTCTCGCGATCACCTCGCCGCAGCCCGAACCGCGACTCGCCGAGGACGGCACGGTGACGATGAGAACCGTCGCCAACATCGGCCTCGCCTACGACCATCGGCTGATCAACGGACGGGACGCCGCGCTCTTCCTCGCGGCCCTCCGGATGGAGTTACAAGCGTGACCGAGACAACACTGTCGGACGCCAAGAAGGCGCTGCTCGCCAGGCGGCTCAAGAGCCGCGGAGAGTCACGGGCCACCGTCGCCCGCCGCGCCTCAGGAACCGTCCCGCCCCTGTCCCACGCCCAGGAACGCCTGTGGTTCCTTGAGCAGTACCGGCCGGGCACCACCACCTACACCGTCCCCGTCGCGGTGCGTCTGCGCGGTGAGCTGGACGAAGACGCGCTGCGCCGGGCGCTGGACGAGCTCGTCGCGCGCCACGAGGCCCTGCGGACGCGGTTCCTCACCACCGACGACGGCACCCCGGAACTCGTCATCGACGAGCCGGGTCCGGCCGCGCTGCGCGTCGTCGAGGCGGACGGCGTGGACGCCGCGATCGAGCTGCTCGACGCCGACCTCGCCGTCCCGTTCGACCTGGAGCACGGCCCGCTCTTCCGCACCGTGCTGGTGAGGATCGCGCCCGACGACCACGTCCTCCTCATCGCCGCCCACCACACCGTCATCGACGGCTGGTCCAGCGACCTGCTCATCCGCGAGCTGCTCGTCCTGCACGACGGCGGGACCCCGCCGCCCGCACCGGTCGGCTACGGCGACTACGCCCTCTGGCAGCGGGGCCGCGACCACCGCCGCGAGATCGACCACTGGCGCGACCGGCTCGCCGGGCTGCCCGCGATCGAGCTGCCCACCGACAGGCCGCGCCCCGCCGAGCAGCGCCACGAGGGAGCCGCCCTCGACGTCCGGGTGGATGCCGACCTCACCAGGCGGCTCACCGAGCTGGGCGCCGAGGCCGGCGCCACGCCGTACATGACGCTGCTCGCCGCCTTCCAGGTCCTGCTGGCCCGCTACTCGGGACAGACGGACTTCGCGGTCGGCTCCCCGGTCGCCGGGCGCGGGCTGCCCGAGCTGGACGGGGTCGTCGGCATGTTCGTCAACACCCTGGTCCTGCGCGCGGACCTGGCCGACGACCCGTCGTTCACCACTTTCCTCGCCAGGACGCGCGAGAGCGCCCTGGACGCCTACGCGCACCAGGAGCTCCCGTTCGACCAGCTGGTCAACGAACTGAACGTGGTCCGTGACGTGAGCCGGTCGCCGCTCGCGCAGGTCACCTTCGCGCTGCAGAACTTCAAGGCGGGCGAGGAGGACGGGCGCGTCTCCTACCTCACGCTCCCGGCGAGGACGACCCGCTTCGACCTCGGCCTCTACCTGTTCGAGAGCCCGGACGGGCTGGTCGGCCACCTCGCCTACAGCACCGCGCTCTTCGACCCGGAGACCGTGGAACTGCTGGCGGCGCGCTTCGAGACGCTGCTGCGCTCGATCGTGGCGGACCCGGACACGCGGGTGGGCGAGCTGTCGCTGCTCTCCGACGAGGAGCGGGAGAGGGTCCTGGGCTTCGGCTCGGGTCCCGCGCTCCGGCCGTCGGGTCACGACCTGCTGCACGACCTCGTCACCGCGCGGGCCGCGCTCACGCCCGGTGCGACGGCCGTGGTCCACGAGGGCTCGCCCGTCTCGACCACGCTGCCCGCCACGCGCGGCGGCTCAGGGCCGGGTACGGCGTCGACGGCGGGCGGCTCGCTGACGTACGCCGAGCTCGACGAGCGTTCCACCAGGATCGCCGCCCTGCTGAGGAACCGTCACGGCGTGGGCCCCGACACCAGGGTGGGCGTCTTCCTCGACCAGTCCACCGACCTGGCGGCGGCCGTCATCGGCGTGCTGAAGGCCGGTGGCGCCTACGTGCCCCTCGACCCCAAGCAGCCCCGTGACCGGCTGGCGTACATGCTCGCCGACGCCGGGGCCGTCGCCGTCCTGACCACCTCCGCACTGAGTGACCTGCTTCCCGACGTCACGGGCACGCCGGCGATCCGCCTGGACTCCGAGGCGCTGGAGGAGACCGGGTTCGAGCCACCGGAGGTGTCGCCCGACCACCTCGCGTACGTGATCTACACGTCGGGGACCACCGGGCGGCCGAAGGGCGTCGGGGTGCAGCACCGGCAGGTGCTCAACTATCTCGCCGGGGTCGAGGAGCGTTTCGAGGTCGAACCCGGCGGGGTCTACACCCTGCTGCAGTCGCTCTCGTTCGACTTCGGGGTGACGATCTTCTACCTGTCGCTCATGACCGGCGGAGAGCTGCACCTGGCCGACCCGCAGGCTCCCGCCGAGGAGCTCGCCGGGCTGCTGAGCGGCACCGACTACCTGAAGATGACCCCCTCCCACCTCGCCTCGCTGCTCGCCGCGGTGGACGACCCCGCGCAGCTGCTCCCGCGCAGGCTCCTCGTCCTCGGCGGCGAGGCCTCCCGGTGGAGCTGGGCCCGCGAGCTGACCGCGCACACCACGGTGGTCAACCACTACGGCCCCACCGAGGCGACGGTCGGCATCTCCACCCACGCCGTCACCGGCGAGCACGAGCGGGCGCTGAACCTGCCGATCGGCAGACCGCTGCCCGGGGCCGCGGTCTACGTGCTCGACGAGCACCTGCGGCTGGTCCCGCCCGGCATGACCGGCGAGATCTACCTCGGCGGCGACCGGCTCGCCCGCGGATACCTCGGGCGGCCCGGCCTGACGGCCGAGAGATTCCTGCCCGACCCGTACGGCGGGCCCGGCGCCCGCATGTACAGGACCGGTGACCTCGGCCGGTGGCTGCCCTCGGGCGATCTGTGCTTCCTCGGCCGCCGCGACCTGCAGGTCAAGGTCAGGGGCTACCGGGTGGAGCTGCCGGAGATCGAGTCGGTGCTCGCCGACCAGCCGGGGATCGCCCACGCCGTCGTCGACCTGCGCGGGGATCGGCTGGTCGCGTACGTGGTCGGCGAGGTCGCCGGAGACCAGATCAGCGTGAGCGAGCTGCGGGCGCGGCTCGGTGAGCGGCTCCCCGAGTACATGATCCCCGGGCGGTTCGTCTGGCTGGACGAGCTGCCCCTGAAGTCGCACGGCAAGGTCGACCGGGCCAGGCTGCCCGAACCCGACGAGGCGCGGCCCGACCAGGAAGCCGGATTCGTCCCGCCGGAGACGCCTCTCGAAGAGGCGATCGCCGAGGTGTGGGCGAAGGTGCTCGGACTGGTACAGGTCGGCGTGCTGGACGACTTCTTCGACCTGGGCGGTCATTCGCTGCTCGCCGCGCAGGTGGTCGCCCGCCTTCGGAAAGCCATTCCTGAAGGCGGGCGCCAGGTCACGATCCTGGACCTGTTCAAGCACCGGACCGTCCGCGAGCTGGCGCGGCTCGTCGAGACGGCCGACGACGGCCCGCGCATGCTGCTGCACCGGCTCACCCCGGCCCGCGCGGCCACCTCGACCCTGGTCTGCGTGCCGTACGGCGGCGGCAGCGCCGCCATCTACCAGCCGCTGGCCGACAGGCTGCCCCAGAACTGGGCGCTGCACGCGGTCGCCGTCCCCGGCCAGGAGATGGGGTTGATCGAGGAGACCCGGCCGGTGGCGGAGGTCGCGCAGGGCTGCGTGGACGAGATCCTCAAGGACATCCGAGGCCCGCTCGCGCTGTACGGGCACTGCGGGCTCGGCGTCATGCTGACCGTGGAGATCGCCCGTCGCCTGGAGGCCGCGGGCCGCCCGGTCGAGGCGATCTACCTCGGCGGCATCTTCCCCTTCGCCCGCCCCACCTCGGTGCTGGCCAAGCTGTCGAACCTCACCGACCGCCTCCGCAGCGACCAGGTCTGGGCGAACGCCCTGCAGGCCGCGGGTCTCGACGTGGAGGACCTGGAGCGCGACCAGCTCAAGCTGATGATCGACAACCGTCGCAAGGGCACCAAGGAGGCGGAGCGCTACTTCACCCGCCTCTTCGAGGAGGGCGTCGAGCCGCTCAAGGCACCGATCATCTCCGTGGCGGGTGACCGCGACCCGGCCACCGAGTTCTATCAGGAGCGCTATCGCGAGTGGCATCTCCTCACCGGCTCCACGGCCGTGGTCGTCCTCGACGAGGCCGGACACTTTTTCCTGAAATATCGGGCGGAAGAGCTCGCGACCATCGTGACCGGCACTCACCGGGCCATCGCCTCGGGTGACACGGCCAAGCTGGCCCGCACCGACCGGTCCACCTGGTGGCTCGGCGGCGTCTCCACCCAGGACGACCTCGCCGAAGTCGCCCCGGCGACGACGGCACCCGCGATCACCGGCGCGGGACCGGTCGCCCCCGCCGGCCCTGACTCCGCCGGTCCTGACTCCGCGGCGTCCGCCCTTCCCGGCTCCGGCACGGGCGGCGCGCCACCGGGGACGACAGACCCGCTCGCGACGGGCACCCCGGCACGCTCGGGACCTCCGCCCAGCATGAAACGGTTCGCCGTCGTGGCGGCCGGGCAGCTCGTCTCGATCGTCGGGTCGTCGCTCACCGAGTTCGCCATCCCGCTGTGGATCTACATCACCACCGACTCGCTCGCCAGATTCGCCCTCTTCTCCGTCCTCGCGCTCGTTCCCGGCATGCTGGTCTCCCCGCTGGCCGGAGCCCTCGTCGACCGCCACGACCGGCGCAAGATCATGATCGCCGGAGACATCGGCGCGTTCGGCACCCAGCTGACACTGGGCATCCTGCTGTGGACCGGCAACCTGCAGATCTGGCACATCTACCCGCTCCTGGTGCTGCTGTCGATCGCGCTGACCTTCCAGCGCCTCGCCTACAACTCCGCCATCCCGCAACTGGTGCCCAAACGCTTCCTCGGGCACGCCAACGGTGTGGTCCAGATGGTCACCGGTACCGCTCAGCTGGTCGTCCCGCTGGCCGCGGTCGGTCTGATGGCCGCGATCGGGCTGGAGGGCATCCTCGTCCTGGACGTCGCCGCGTACGTCTTCGCGATCAGCGTGCTGCTCTTCGTCCGCTTCCCGAAGACGATGGCGTGGAAGCGCAGGGAGTCGCTGGTCGCCGAGATGGTCGAGGGCTGGAAGTTCTCCTGGGGCAACCGGGGCTTCCGCGGCATGCTGTTCTTCTTCGCGGTGCTGAACATCTTCCTGTCCCCGCTGTTCCTGCTCATCTCACCGCTCGTCCTGGGCTTCGCCACCCTGGACGACGTCGGCCGGATCTCCTTCTTCGGCGGTCTCGGCGTCTTTCTCGGCGGCCTGACCATGACCGTCTGGGGAGGCCCGCGACGGCAGCGGCTGCGCGGCGTCATGCTCTCCACCCTCGTGCTCGGCGTCTTCTGCCTGGTCACCGGTCTGCAGCAGAACCTGATCCTGATCGGGATCGGCGCCTTCGGCATGTCGTTCTGGCTGACCATGCTCAACGGCGTCTACGCGACGATCATCCAGGTCAAGGTGCCGCAACGCTTCCACGGCCGCGTCATCGCGCTCAACACGCTCGTCGCCTGGTCCACCCTGCCGGTCGGCTTCGGCCTGGTCGCCCCGTACGGCAGCGAGCTGTTCGAACCGCTGATGCTCCCCGGAGGGCCGTTGGCCGACACGGTCGGCCTCGTGCTCGGCACCGGCGAGGGCCGGGGCGTCGGCCTGATGTACGTGCTGTTCGCCGTCGCCATCGTGGTCACGGCGCTGGTCGCGATGCGGACCCGCACGCTGTCCAGGTTCGACACCGACGTCCCCGACGCGCTCCCGGACGACCTGGTCGGCTTCCAGGCCATCCAGAGGCGCCAGGAGCGCGAGCGTGAGGAACGCGAGCGCGGCGAGCCGACCGCCGAGGTGATCTCGATTCGGAGATGACGTCCTTCCCGCGCCCGAAGGCGGGGTCTCCACGCTGAAAGCGATCACTTCTCCCGGCCGGCCGGCAGAGGCGCGGTCTTTCATCAGGACTCAAGGCCAGGGAACACAGAGTGCTCACCTGCCGGCGGCCACCACCGGGAGTCCGCCGGATGGCTTACTCCCGGAACCGATCAGGAAGACGACGACCCCGTCCTGAGCGGCGTAACCCCGGCCCTCTTTCGGAGAGGGCCGGAAGGAACGGGTGAAGAGAAAACGGACGGGGCGCGGTCGACGACCACGCCCCGTCCTCTCATGCCTGTCCGGCTACCCGCGCGGCGTCAGTACGCCCAGCCACCGGGGGCGAAGTCCTCCCAGTGGTAGAAATCCCAGTAGTACCCACCGTTGACCTGCGCGAGCTGGCTCTCCTCCAGCTCGGTGCCGATCCCGGCCAGCTCGGACAGCTGAGGCTTGGCCTTGGCCATCGTTGTTTCCCCTTTCGATCTGACAACGCGGCCAATGTCCCAACCTCCGGTTGCGAACCAGTGGTGGACGACTGCAATCGCCTCGCCGAGCACACGCGCCGACACGGGCAAGACCAGATGACGGGTCATGGAGCGCGCGTATCGATACGGGCGGGACCGGACAACGGGACATGGAGCGCACGTATCGATACGAGGGCCGGATGACAGGTCACGTGGCACGCGCGTCGACGCGAGATGGGACCGGACGACAGGTCACGGTGCCCTATGCCCGCAGACGCAGCCCTCTCGGGGTCGGATGGAACCCGGCGGACTCCAGGGCCGCGCCCAGGGGGGAGTCGTTGACGGCGGTGCCGTCCGCCCGCTCGACGGTGAGCTTGCCCAGGGCGCCGTCGCGCACGGCGAGCGCGAGGGCGTCGACGGCGGGCTGGAGACGATCGTCACCCGAGAAGGAGAGCAGGGTCTTGCCGCCGCGCTCGACGTAGAGGGCGAGGTGCCCGTCGACGAGCACCACCAGGGACCCGGCCTTTCTGCCCGGCTTGTGGGACACCTCCCCGGGATGGGCGGGCCACGGCAGGGCCGCGCCGTACGGATTGGCCGGGTCGGCGGCCGCCAGCACCACCGCCCGCCGGGTGCTCGCCTCCGCCCTCTCCGGCTTCCGCGTGCTCCACGGGTCGGGCGCCGGCGCCGTCTCCGGCGAGGTGGGGGAGAGGGATGTGGAGCGCATCCGGTCGACGGCGCCGGGAAGGGCGAACTGGGCGCCGCCCAGCCCTTCCACGAAGTAACCCCTACGGCATCGGCCGCTCTCCTCGAAGGCGCGAAGCACCTGGTAGACGGCGGCGAACCCGCCCGGCAGCCGTTCGGCGGTCACCGCTCCCCTGGTCACCACGCCGTGTCGCTCCAGCAGCACCTCGGCCTGGGCGTGGGCGCGCTGGGTGGTGTCCTCCGCGAGGGCGGGCAGTGCCCACCAGCGCCCGCTCACGGTGGGCGGGCCGCTCCTCGTCGGCAGCACCGCCCGACGGCGCCTGGTCGGGGCCGGGCGGTGCGCGGGGCGTCCCGTTCCGAGGACGGCCCGCAGCGGCGCGAGCGTGTCACCGGTGATCCGGCCCGACCACACCAGATCCCACACGGCGGCGGACAGGGCGCGGTCGTCCGGGACGGAACCGGTCAGGAGCGCGCCGACCCGGCTGCCCAGCTCGCGGAAGAACAGCGCGCCCCCGCCGCCGAGAACCTCCAGCACCGCCTCGTGCACCGGCGTCAGGGTGACGTCGGCGGGAGGGGGCATCAGCAGCGGCGCGGTGTCGGCGAAGTAGAGCGACACCCAGCCGTCACCGCCGGGCAGGGACCCCTGCCCTGCCCAGACCACCTCGCCCGAGGCGGTCAGCTCGTCCAGGAGCGACGGGTCGTATCCGGGCACCCGCGAGGGCAGGATGAGCGTCTCCAACGCCGACGCGGGCACCGCCGCACCCTGCAACTGCTCGATCGCGCCCACCAGCGCGTCGATCGGCGGCCTGCCCCGTGGGGGAGAGCCGCTGATGCCGTGCCAGGCGGGCGCGAAGGCGGCCAGGGTCTCCGGGGAGACCGGCTCCACCTCCTTGCGGAGCCTGGCGAGGGACCGGCGGCGCAGCATCCGCAGCACCCCCGCGTCACACCACTCTTCACCGCGGCCCCCCGGCCTGAACTCCCCGCTCACCACCCGCCCCGAGGCGGCCAGGCGGCGCAGCGCCTCGGTGACGACCGCGGCACCGAGGCCGAACCTGGCCGCGGCGGTGCTCGCGAGGAAGGGGGCGCGCGTACGGGCGTGCCGGGCGAGCAGGTCGCCCAGCGGATCGTCGACCGGCTCCAGGAACGCGTGCGGCACACCCACGGGCAGCGGCACGCCGAGCGCGTCGCGCAGCCGGGCGGCGTCCTCGATCGCCGCCCACCGCTCCTGCCCCGCCACCCGCACCCTGATGGCCCGCCGGGAGCCCTCCAGCGCGGTCAGCCACGCGGGGTCGCCCTCGCGCACGCCGACGTCCTCGGCCACGAGGGGGCCGTGGGAGCGAAGCAGGTCGGCCAGGTCCTCGGCGTCGCGCAGCGGCCTGTCCAGCCGGGCCAGCTCCCGCTCGGTGTCGGTGATCACATCGAGGTCGAGCAGCTCGCGCAGGTCCGCCTGGCCGAGCAGCTCGGCCAGCAGGCTCGTGTCGAGCGCGAGAGCCTGGGCGCGTCGCTCGGCCAGCGGGGCGTCGCCCTCGTACATGAACGCGCCGATGTAGTTGAACAGCAGCGACGCCGCGAACGGCGACGCCTGGCCGGTCTCGACCTCCACCAGCCGGACCCGCCGCGCCTCGATGTCACGCATCAGCCGGACCAGCCCCGGCACGTCGAACACGTCCTGGAGGCACTCGCGCATCGTCTCCAGCACCACCGGGAACGACCCGTAGCGGCCCGCCACGCTCAGCAGGTGTGAGGCGCGCTGCCGCTGCTGCCAGAGCGGCGACCGCCTGCCCGGCACGCGGCGCGGCAACAGCAGGGATCTTCCCGCGCACTCGCGGAACCGCGCCGCGAACAGCGCCGAGCCGCCCAGCTCCTCGGTGACGATCCGCTCGATCTCGTCCGCGTCGAAGATCGCGACATCGGACGGAGGATCGGAGAGCGTGTCGGGAACACGCAGCACGATCCCGTCGTCGGAGTGCACGGCCTGCACGTCGACGCCGTAGCGCTCCCGCAGCCGCCGCCCGATCGCCAGCGCCCACGGCGCGTGCACCCGGGCACCGTACGGGGAGTGCACCACCACCCGCCAGTCGCCCAGCTCGTCGTGGAAGCGCTCGACCAGCAACGTCCTGTCGTCCGGCACGTAGCCGGTCGCCTGCCGCTGCTCGGCCAGGTAGGAGAGCAGGTTGGCCGCGGCGAACTCGTCCAGTCCCGCCGCCCTGATCCTCTCCAGGGCGCCCTCCCGCGCCGCGTCGCCCGCTTCGGCCTTCCCCGTCTTCCCGTCCCCCGCTTTCGCTTTCCTCCTCTCTCCGTCTCCCGTGCCTCCCGCTCCGGTCTTCCCCGTCCCTCCCGCTCCGGCGCTTCTCGCCTCCGCCGCTCCGTCTTCGGCTTTCGCCGCTCCCGTCCCCGGGCTCCGGGTGCCCCCGCCTCCCACTCCGGCGTCCGCGCCCGCCGCCGACATCTCGCGGAGGAACGCGCCGATGGCCCTCCCCAGCTCCGCGGGCCGCCCCGCGGTGTCGCCGTGCCAGAACGGGAGCTTTCCCGGCTGGCCGGGGGCGGGCGTGACCAGCACCCGATCGGCCGTGATCTCCTCGATCCGCCAGGAGGTCGCGCCCAGCACGAACACGTCCCCGGCCCGCGACTCGTAGACCATCTCCTCGTCCAGCTCGCCCACCCGGGAGGACTTCTCCCCGACCAGGAACACTCCGAACAACCCCCGGTCGGGGATCGTGCCACCGTTGGTGACCGCGAGCCGCTGGGCTCCGGGACGGCCCCGCAGGGTGCCGGTCACCCGGTCCCAGACGATGCGCGGCCGCAGCTCGGCGAACTCCTCGCTCGGGTATCGCCCGGCGAGCATGTCGAGCGTCGCCTCCAGCGCGCTCCTGGGCAGCGTCCGGTAGGGGGCGGCCCGCCGCACGACCTCCTCCAGCTCGTCGACCGTCCACTCGTCCAGCGCGGTCATCGCGACGATCTGCTGGGCGAGCACGTCGAGGGGGTTGCGCGGGTAGCGCAGATCCTCGATCTCCCCGCTCCTCATCCGCTCGGCCACCACCGCCGTCTGGACCAGGTCCCCCCGGTATTTGGGGAAGATCACGCCGCGCGAGACGGCCCCCACCTGGTGCCCGGCCCGGCCGATCCGCTGCAGGCCGCTCGCCACGCTCGGCGGTGCCCCGACACACGCCACCAGGTCGACCGCGCCCATGTCGATGCCGAGCTCCAGGCTGGAGGTCGCGACCACGGCGGGCAGCCGCCCGGACTTGAGCGCCTCCTCGATCTGGGAGCGCTCCTCCTTCGACACCGAACCGTGGTGGGCTCTCACGATCTCAGGGACGACCCCCTTGGCCGCACCGGCCTGCGCCATCATCGCCGCAGGGGTGGAGATGGAGGCCGGTGGCACGGGGAACCCCTCGGCCCAGTGCACCGGCTCCGCTCCCGCGCCCTCCGCCGCCGCCCGCTCCCCGCCGTCGTCCCGTCGCTCCCACGCCAGCTCGTTGAGGCGGGTGCACAGTCTCTCCGCGAGCCGCCGGGAGTTGGCGAACACGATCGTGGAAGCGTGGTCGCCGATCAGCTCGAACAGCCGCTCCTCCACATGCGGCCAGATCGACCGCCTGGCCGGGGTCTCCGTCAGCCAGCGGTCGTCGTCGGGGGCGGGGGCGGGAGGAGGTGTGTCGAGCTCGGTCATGTCCTCGATCGGGACGACCACCTCGACCGCGATCTCCTTCTCGGAGGGCGGCTGGACCACTGTCGCCGGGCGCGTCCCACCCAGGAAGGCGGCCACCTCGCTCACCGGGCGCACGGTCGCGGACAGGCCGATCCGCTGGGCGGGCCTGGACAGGAGGGTGTCGAGCCGCTCCAGGCTGAGGGCGAGGTGCGCGCCGCGCTTGGTGGCCGCCACCGCGTGCACCTCGTCGACGACGACCGTATCCACGTCGCGTAACGCCTCGCGGGCCTGGCTGGTGAGCAGCAGGAACAGCGACTCGGGGGTGGTGATCAGGATGTCGGACGGCCTGGTCGCGAACCGGCGCCGCTCCTCGGGGGAGGTGTCGCCCGACCGGATCGCCACCGAGATCTCCGGCACCGGCAGACCGAGCCGCCGCGCGGTCTGCCTCAGCCCGGCGAGCGGGGCCCGGAGGTTGCGCTCGACGTCGACGGCGAGAGCCTTGAGCGGCGACACGTACAGGACCCGGCACCGCCTCGCCGGCTCGCCGTCCCCGCGAGAACGCCCCCGCCCGCGCCGCGAGCCCGCACCGCCCGCCTGACCCGTACCGGAGGTCTCGGCGTCGGGGGGAGGGGCGGAGGCGAGCCGGTCGAGCGACCACAGGAAGGCGGCGAGCGTCTTGCCGGAGCCGGTGGGCGCGACCACCAGGGTGTTGTCACCCCGGGCGATCGCCGCCCACGCCCCCTCCTGCGCGGCGGTCGGCGCGGAGAACGCCCCGGTGAACCAGTCTCTGGTCATCCGGGTGAAGTGGTCGAGCGCGCCGCCCGTGCCCGTTGTCTCGCTCATCGCCGCCCCCCTGGCTCCCGGTCCGGCCGACCAACCGGGTCACCGCCCATACTGCACGGTCCCACCGACAGAACCCGCCACCGCCGACCGGCGGGCGGGAGTGGACGGACCGCGCGTCACCTGCGGACACACGAACCGGCCTCGCGGCGGGAACGAGGGAGATCACGTCTCCCGGGGGTCTTCCCGACGCCCTGCGGCCATGACATGGCGTCCGGGATAGGTTGGCCCCCTGTCGTCACGGACACGACTTTGACGAACACACGACGCATTGAGTGGTGAGCTAACGGTGAGCATCGACCATCAGGCCATCGAGGCGACACGCGAGCGGATCAAGGCGGAGCACCTCAGGGAGCACCGCCCTCCGAGCAGTGCGAGGGGGTTGCACCACTTCGCGCTGATCTCCTCCGACGTCGAGACGACGATCGCGTTCTACCAGGACCTCCTGGAGTTCCCGCTCACGGAGATCTTCGAGAACCGCGACTACCGGGGGTCGAACCACTTCTTCTTCGACATCGGCAACGGCAACCTCCTCGCCTTCTTCGACTTCCCCGGCCTGGACCTCGGCCCCTACAAAGAGGTTCTCGGCGGGCTCCACCACATCGCCATCTCCGTCGATCCCTCCACGTGGGAGCGCCTGCGGGGCAAGCTGGAGGCGGCGGGAGTGCCGCACCAGGTCGAGAGTGGCGCGTCCATCTACTTCGCCGACCCCGACGGCGCACGCCTGGAGCTGCTCGCCGACCCCCTCGGCGAGATGTACGGCTCCCGAGTGCTCTGACGACTCCGCCTCCTCACCCCGGACCTCGGCCGCCCGCGTTCTCACCGGCGACGGCCCTTCCCCGTACGTCTCCCGTCCCGGTCCCGGCGGGCCTGGACGGGAGATCGGGAGACGGGGTGGTTCGCGGTCAGGCGGCGTCTCGGAACGGGCTCCCCCACCCCGGAGTGGACCCATACTTGGGGTATGCGCCTGTCGGAATTCTGGAAGCGGATGAAGTCACACTTCGGTGACCGGTACGCCGATTCATGGGCCAACGACTACGTCATCGCCGACCTCGGCGGTCGGACCGTGGTCCAGGCGCTGGCCGACGGCGTGGGGGCGAAGGAGGTCTGGCACGCCGTGTGCGGGGTGACCGACGTCTCGCCCAGGCTCCGCTGAGAGCCGGTCAGGATTCGGGAAGCGGGACGAGGAGCCTCTCCACCACCTCGGCCGCGTGCGCGGGATCGTCGGCGCTCTCCTCGCCGTCCGGTGCCCACAGGAACAGCCAGCCGTCCTTGACCGGCGTGGCGAAGACGATCGTCTGCCGGTGACTGTCGGGATGCCACACCCACAGCACGGGGGCGGTGCCGCCGAGGGTGCGGCTCGCCATCCCCCGTTGTCGCAGTTCGGCGGCGAGGGAGTCGAGATGGGCTAGGCGTTGCTGTGTGAACGCGTTGGGCACGTCGGGCACCTCGGGTCGTTTCCCCTCAGGATCACCCCAGGTCAGCCCGGTTACAACAGGCTCCAGGTAATTCTTGGAAATGTCGCCTTTCGGATGGGTTCCGGGTTCTCCGGGGCGGTTCTCCCGCCGCCGGTGCCCACGGCGCCTGGCGCCACGCGCCTCGTCGGCGGCCCCGCCGCCCGTGCCTGGTTGCGTAGACCTGTGGTGTTCTATGCCAGTTACCGGCTATTCATGTGTTTCGTAGCCATTCATGCCCGATGATGCCTGTCGCACCCGGTGTCACGCACGCCTCGCTGGTGGCTCCGCCGTCCGCGCCCCCGTGTTCGTCGGACCGCCACGCGACATCTGGACCGTCAAGGCGGACCCGCCGTCCGCGCCCACTCGTGTTCGTCCGCGTCCGTCTGTGTTCGTCGGCGCCCGGTCGCGCCCGGTCGTGCCCGGTCGTGCGCGGGTGACCTCCGCGATGGTTCGCGACTCCCGCAACCCGTGGTGCCAACGGGCGGCGATCGAACAGTCGTTCGGCTATATTGAACAGGCCACCACTCCTGGCGTGCCCTCCCGAAATTGTCGGCGGCACCCCGTAGCTTTCTGGCAACCGATCCAACCCGCGACCCTTCAGGGGGCTCCCATGGCAGCTAACGACCGCGAGAAGGCGCTTGAGACCGCACTCGCTCAGATCGAGCGTCAGTTCGGCAAGGGCTCGATCATGCGCCTGGGCGACGAGACCCGGGCTCCCATCGAGGTGATTCCCACCGGCTCCATCGCGCTCGACGTGGCCCTCGGCATCGGAGGTTTCCCACGCGGCCGCATCGTCGAGGTCTACGGTCCCGAGTCCTCGGGCAAGACCACGGTCGCCCTGCACGCGGTGGCCAACGCCCAGCGCGGCGGCGGCATCGCCGCGTTCATCGACGCCGAGCACGCGCTCGACCCGGAGTACGCCCAGAAGCTGGGCGTCGACACCGACGCGCTGCTCGTCTCCCAGCCCGACACCGGTGAGCAGGCGCTGGAGATCGCCGACATGCTGATCCGGTCCGGCGCCGTCGACCTGCTGGTCATCGACTCGGTCGCCGCACTGGTGCCCAAGGCCGAGATCGAGGGCGAGATGGGCGACAGCCACGTCGGCCTCCAGGCCCGCCTGATGTCCCAGGCGCTGCGCAAGGTCGCCGGCGCGCTCAACAACACCGGCACCACCGCGATCTTCATCAACCAGCTCCGCGAGAAGATCGGCGTGATGTTCGGTTCGCCCGAGACCACGACCGGTGGAAAGGCGCTGAAGTTCTACGCCTCGGTCCGTCTCGACATCCGCCGCATCGAGACGCTGAAGGACGGCACTGAGGCGGTCGGCAACCGCACCCGGGTGAAGATCGTCAAGAACAAGATGGCCCCGCCCTTCCGGGTGGCCGACTTCGACATCCTCTACGGCGTCGGCATCTCCCGCGAGGGTGGCCTGATCGACATGGGTGTCGAGCACGGTTTCGTCCGCAAGTCCGGCGCCTGGTACACCTACGAGGGTGACCAGCTCGGCCAGGGCAAGGAGAACGCGCGAAACTTCCTCAAGAGCCACCCGGACATGGCGAACGAGATCGAGAAGAAGATCAAGGAGAAGCTGGGTGTCGGCCCGCGCCTTGACAGCCCGGCCGCCCCGTCGCCCGTCCCCGCGGCTTCGGCCCCGGCCGCCGCGTCCGGCCGTGCGGCCGGTGCCGCGTCTTCCGCCGGGTCCGGTCGCGGTTCCAAGGCCGCCACTCCCAAGCCGGGTGACGCCTGAGTCCGGGCTGATCGATGACGACGGGACCTGACTCCGGTCCGGCCGACCAGGCCGGGCCGAGAGACTGGGGCGCCTGGCCCGACGAACCTCGGGCGGCCTCACCGGGCAGGCGTGGGCGCGACTTCGGTTCGTCCGCTTTCGAGGAAGGGTTCCGCGAGGAGACCGCGGAAGCTGCGGGCGACGCACCCCGCGGCCGGAGGAAACGTGCCTCCCGTCGTGGCGGGCGGCGCTCAGGGAGGGCTACCCCGGGTTTCCTTCCCGAAGGATCCGACGGCCCCGACGGACCAGGCGGGTCCGACGGATCGGCCGAGCGGGCAGGGGTGAGCCGGAAGTCCGAGGCCGACCCGCAGGCGGTGGCGCGAGGCATCTGTCTGCGGCTGCTGACCATGGCGCCGCGCACCCGAGCCCAGCTCGCGGAGGCGCTGCGCAAGCGTGAGGTGCCACAGGAGGCGGCGGACGCCGTGCTGGACCGCTTCTCCGAGGTCGGACTCATCGACGACGAGGCGTTCGCCGCGGCATGGGTGAGTTCACGCCACGCCGGGCGGGGGCTCGCCAGAAAGGCCCTCGCCTCGGAGCTCCGCCATCGCGGGGTGGAAGAGGAGACCGTGAAGGAAGCGGTGGATCAGCTCGATCCCGAGGAGGAGGCGGAGACCGCCCGTCGCCTCGTTCGGCGCAAGCTCTCCTCGACCCGAAGCCTGGAGCCCGCGGTCAGGACTCGCAGACTGGCCGGCATGCTCGCCCGGAAGGGATACGGCCCCGGCCTGGCCTTTCGCGTCATCCGCGAAGTGCTGGAGGACGAGGGTGCGGAAACATCGTCATTCACGGATGATTCGGGCTATCCGCTTGACTAGTCCAAAGCAGCTTGACAGCGGGTCTTTGCTTGCTCGTTACCTCTCTGACGCTTAATCTCAACGGCAGTGAGGAGTTACTCCGCGCAGTGCGGATTGTCATAGCGGTGTAGTACGGGCAAACAGGCTTGGCGGATGAGGACGGAACGACGGACCGGCGGGAAGAGCCGGTAGGTGATCCCCTCTGGGGTCACTTCTGTCCCGACAGCGCTGCCACCTGGACTTTCCGTGCCGTGCGTGTGACCCCTCGTGTGCCTGATATTTGCGACGCGAGGAAGGTGAGGCGCGCATGGATCCGGTCGTGGTCGTCATGTTGGTAGTGACGGTTGTGGCTCTCGCCGTGATGACAGCCGTGCTGGTCGTGTTGCTGCGTCGTATCGGTGGAGCCGGGCCCGTGCAGAAGGGCCCCACCCCTGAGCAGGAGGCCGAGGCCGAGACCCATCTGGAGGAGGCCAGGCGCGAGGCCGCCGACATTCGGGCGAGAGCCAGGGATGACGCCGGAGAGCTCCTGCGCAAGTCGGAGACGGCGGTCGAGGCGGCGGCGGAGATGCGCAAGGAGGCCGAGGCCGAGGGCAAGATCCTGAAGTACGAGCTCAAGGAGCTCCGGTCCGACCTCGAACGCAGGGAGAACCGGCTCGCCGAGCGGGAGCAGCGTCTCGACGAGGAGGCCAGGCGCCAGACCGACCGGGCCCGCAAGCTCGCCGAGACGGAGGTCGAGCTGGCCGACCGCCGTGAGGATCTCGAACGGGTCGCCGAGGAGCGTAAGACCATCCTGGAGCGGGTGTCCGGACTCACCAGCGACCAGGCCAAGGCCGAGTTGGTCCGAGAGATCGAGAACCAGGCCAAGCGCGAGGCCGCGCTGATCATCAGGGAGATCGAGAGCGAGGCCCGCAAGGAGGGTGAGAAGCGCGCCACCAAGATCGTCACATTGGCGGTCCAGCGGGTGGCCACCGAGCAGACCGCCGAGTCCGTGGTGAGCGTTCTGCACCTGCCGGGTGACGAGATGAAGGGGCGCATCATCGGCCGTGAGGGCCGCAACATCCGCGCCTTCGAGTCGACCACCGGCGTCAACCTGATCATCGACGACACACCGGAAGCCGTGTTGCTGTCGTGCTTCGACCCGGTCCGCAGGGAGACCGCGCGACTGACCCTGGAGAAACTCGTCCTCGACGGGCGCATCCATCCGCAGCGCATCGAGGAGGCCCACGAGCGCAGCAAGGCGGAGGTCCAGGAATTGTGCGTGCGCGCCGGTGAGGACGCCTTGGTGGAGCTCGGCATCACCGATATGCATCCCGAGCTGGTCACCCTTCTCGGCCAGCTTCGTTACCGCACCTCCTACGGCCAGAACGTGCTCGGTCACCTCATCGAGTCCGCCCACATCGCCGGAATCATGGCGGCCGAGCTGCGGCTCGACACGACACTGCTCAAGCGCTGCACGCTCCTGCACGACATCGGCAAGGCGCTCACCCATGAGGTCGAGGGCAGCCACGCGCTCATCGGCGCCGAGATCGCCAGACGCTACGGCGAGCACGAGGACGTCGTCCACGCCATCGAGGCCCACCACAACGAGGTCGAGGTCAAGACGGTCGAGGCCGTCCTCACCCAGGCCGCCGACGCGATCAGCGGCGGCCGCCCCGGAGCCCGCCGCGAGTCGCTGGAGGCCTACGTCAAGCGACTGGAGCGGCTTGAGGAGATCGCCACCTCCTACGAGGGCGTCGAGAAGGTCTTCGCCATGCAGGCGGGGCGGGAGATCAGGGTGATGGTGAAGCCCGACGCGGTCGACGACATCCAGGCCCAGGTGATCGCCCGAGATGTCGCCAAACAGGTCGAGGAGGAGCTCACCTACCCCGGCCAGATCCGCATCACGGTCGTCCGTGAATCGCGGGCCACCGAGTTCGCCCGCTGACCCCGCCGAACCGTCGCCCCCGCCGAACCGCTGAAAACCCGTTGAGCCGCTGACCTCGCCGACCGGTCAGGAGTGGAAGATCTGCTGATAGAAGGCGAGCTCGGTGGCGAGGGCCGCACTACGGGTCTCGGCACGGCGGAACCCGTGGGCCTCGCCCTCGAACGTGAGGTAGGTGCAGGGGACGCCGCGTTCGGTGAGAGCGTCGACGAAGGCCTGAGACTGCGCCGGAGGGACCACCGGGTCGGACAGCCCCTGCAGGAGCAGCATGGGACAGCTCACCCCCGCCACGCGGCCGACCGGCTCGCGCGAGGCGTACAGGGCGGGATCCTCCGGGCCGATCAGCCACTCGACGTAGCGTGACTCGAAGTCGTGGGTGGTCGCGCTGAAGTTGGCGAGTCCGCTCACGCCGTAGTAGGAGACACCCCCGGCGAACGCCTCGGACGCGCAGCAGGCCGCCATGACCGTCCATCCGCCCGCGCTGCCGCCCCTGATCGCGATCCGCGCCGGGTCGCCCAGACCTTCCGCGGCCAGCCACTCGGCCGCGGCGATCGAGTCTTCGACGTCGACCACGCCCCACTGGCCGTGCAGCCGCTCGCGATAGACGCGGCCGTAGCCGGTGGAACCGCCGTAGTTGACGTCGAGCACACCGATGCCCCTGCTGGTGAAGAACGCCTTCTCCAGGTCGAGTGCGCCGACACTGTGCCCGGTCGGCCCGCCGTGCACGAACACGACGTACGGCGCGGGGCCCTCGCCACGCGCCTCGGGGTTGGACGGAGGGTAGAGGAACGCGTGCACCTCGCGCCCGAACCGGGTCTCGAACTCCACGGGCCTGGCGAGTGGCAGGTAACCGGCGTCGGGCAGCTCGTTGACGTCCCTGCGGAGCTCCTCCACCCGCTCGGTCACGGTGTCGACCCGGATGATGGACCGGGGCAGCGCGGGACCGTACCCGATTCCGACCAGGGCGTGCCCGTCGGTGGCGAGCACCGCGTCCCAGCCCTCGTAGGGCACGTCCAGGTCGCTCAGCACGCCGCTGTCCGGGTCGAAGACCCCCAGACGCAGGTTGCCCCGCCCATGCAGGACCGCGAGGCTCCCGTCGGCCATCGGTGCGTACGGCACCGCGCCGAGCTGCCACAGCGGACCCGCGAACTCCTCCTCCGCCGGGTAGAGCGCCCTTGGCTCGGTGCCGTATATCCCGACCAGGTAGAGGTTCCACCAGCCCGACCAGTCGGAGATCAGGTAGAGGCTCTGCTCGTCACGCCACTGAGGGGCGAGCACCGACTCGGAGACGCCGCCCCGCACCTTCCAGGCGGTGCCGTCGGCGAGCCGGGAGACCCACAACTCGGTGCCGTTCCACGGCATCCGGGGGTGGTCCCAGCAGACGAAGGCGAGGTGCTCGCCGTCGGGGGAGAGGGTGGGGAAGGCGTAGAAGTCGTGGCCGCCGGCCCGCTCGCGCGGCGCGTCCTCACCGGACAGCGGGATGGACACGATCGACCGGCTCACCCGGCCGTCGTCGTGACGCTCCCTCACGCACCAGATCTGCCCGTCGTGGACGACCAGGTCCGCGTAGCGCAGGCCGGCCGGCTCCTCGGGCTCCGGCGTGAGGGGTCTGGGCTCACCGCCGGCGGGCAGTAGGTAGAGGCGCTGGTCGACGAAGTTGGTGAACACCACGCCCTCGCCGGGCACCACCGCGTACGACCGCCCGCCGTACTCGTGGACCCTGGTCCTGGCGCTCCACGGCGCGCTCAGCAGCTCGCGCTGGGCTCCGTCGGCACTGCGGTGCATGATGGTGGTCCGTCCGCCCTCGGCGGGACGGTCCTCGGTCCACCAGACCTCCTCGCCGAGAACAGTCGGGTATCCGAGGCGCAGCCCGGAACGGGCGACGTCGGAGGTGGAGACCGGCGACGGCCACGTGGCGTACGGCAGGACGACCTGCTCGGGGGACATGGCGTAATCCTGCCCGATAACCCGTCGCGTGTCGCCGGTATCACGCTCGCGTCATCGGAGATATGCCGTCGGTGAACCGAGCGGGCCGTGAGATCAGGGGGAATGATGAGGTGAGGGCGGTTGGCCCGATCTCTGGCATAAATCGGCCTGCGGAGGTTTTTACCCACCTGTCACACGGAAGGGCGGTCACCGGATCCGGTGACCGCCCTTCGGCTGCCGTACTCCTACGGCGCGGGGTTGCCGGGGCCGTCCTCGACCGCCGTCGGCGAGTCGGGCCGGGCGATCGGCTTGGCCGCGGTCTTCCTGCTGCGACGGCTCCGTCTCTCCAGCCAGGTGGCGACGGCGCCCACCATCACGTTGATGATGATGTAGATGATCGCGATGACGATCACAGCGGGAATGATGTTGTTGAAGTTGGAGGGCAGCACGCGTGCCCCCGCGTTCAGCAGGTCCTCGAACGACACGATGAAGCCGAGGGCGGTGTCCTTCAGGAGGACCACCAGCTGCGCGACGATCGCCGGCATCATGACCGTGACCGCCTGCGGCAGCAGGATCATCCGCATCACCTGGCCGGGACGCATGCCGACCGCGAGCGCGGCCTCGCTCTGCCCCCGTGGGATCGACAGGATGCCCGCCCGGACGATCTCCGCCAGCACCGAGCCGTTGTAGAGGACGAGGCCGATCACCACCGCCCAGAACGGCGTCACGGTGAGCCCGAAGACCGCGCTGCCGCCGAACATCACCGCGAAGATCATGATCAGCAGCGGGATCGCCCTGAAGAACTCGACGACCGCACCGGCGGCGCGCCGGATCCAGGCGTTCGTGGAGAGCCTGCCGATGCCGAAGACGAACCCGAAGGGCACCGCGATCAGGGCGGCGACCGCGGCCGCGGTGAGCGTGTTCACCAGGCCGGGCAGGATCAGGTTGATCCACACGTCGCCGCGCAGGAACGGCGTCCACAACTCGGCGCTGAGCTGGTTCTTCTCGCCGAGCTTGGTCACCATCACGTACACCGCGAACAGCACGGCGAGGATGACGAGCACGGTGAGAACGTTGTTGCGGATCCGGGCCCTGGGGCCGGGAATGTCGTACAGGACGCTGACGCGTTCCGAGCTCTCGGCGCGCCGCTTGCGTGCCGGGGGTCGCTCCGTGGTCACCGCGGTCATCGGACCACCGCCAGGCGCTTGGCGAGCCACCCGAACAGCAGCCCGGTCGGCAGGGTCAGGATCAGGAAGCCCAGCGCGAACCCGGCGAAGATCTGGATGACCGCGTCGCCGTGCGCCTCGAACAGGGTCTTCATGGTCAGGGACGCCTCACCCACCCCGATGGCCGCGGCGATCGTGGTGTTCTTGATCAACGCGATCAGGACGCTGCCCAGCGGGGCGATCACCGCGCGGAACGCCTGGGGCAGCACGATCAGCCTCAGGTTCTGTCCGAAGGTGAGCCCGATGGCACGGGCCGCCTCCGCCTGGCCGACCGGGACCGTGTTGATCCCGGCGCGGATCGCCTCGCAGACGAACGCCGCCGTGTAGGCGGACAGTCCGATGATGGAGAGCCACAGGTAGTTGGTGGACAGGCTCTCGGAGAACGAGACGTCCAGGACCAGGCCGAGCCCCAGCCCGCAGAACACGATCACCAGGGTCAGCGGGGTGTTCCGCAGGGTGTTCACGTACGCCGTGGCGATCCCGCGAAGGACCGGCAGCGGGCTGACCCGCATGCCCGCGAGGATCGTCCCGAGCACGAGCGCCACCAGGCCGCTGGCGAGGGTGAGCCGGATCGTCAGCCAGAAAGCGTCCAGAATGACCTGGTATTCATCGAAGAGTGCCTGCACTCATCCCTCCCGTGGTCACAGGCCGGGGCGTCCGTACGCCCCGGCCGAGGTGTGACCGAATCAGTAGCGCTCGACGGTCGGCGGGTTGGTGAAGAACTTGCCGAACTCGCCGAAGTTGGCGTCGATGGCCTTCTTCCAGCTGCCGTCCGTGAACATCTTCTCCACGGCCGCGTTGACCTTCTCGCGGGTCTCCGTGTCCTCCAGCTTCAGGCCGATGCCGTACTTCTCCTCGGAGAAGGGCTGGCCGACGAGGCGGAACTTGCCGGGAGACTGGGTGGCGAAGCCGGCCAGGATCGTCGCGTCGGTGGAGATCGCGTCGACCTGCTTGTTCTCCAGCAGCGGCAGGCAGGCGCCGTAGCCCTGCTGCTCGGTGAGGAAGCCGCTCTTCCACTCGTCGCCGAACTTCTCGACCAGGCGGGCGGGGGAGGAGGAGCCCTGGGCGCCACAGACCTTCTTGGTCTTGAGGTCCTCGACACTGTTGATCGTGGTGTCGTCCGCCCGGGTCAGGATGTCCTGGCCGGTGACCAGGTACGGGCCGGCGAAGGCGACCTTCTTCTTGCGGTCGTCGGTGATCGAGTAGGTCGCGATCACAGCGTTGACCTGGCCCTGCTGGATGAAGGACTCACGGTTGGCCGAGATGGCCTCCTTGAACTCAATCTTGTCGTCCGTGTAGCCGAGCTCCTTGGCGATATAGCGGGCGACATCGACGTCGAAACCCTTGAAGGAGCCGTCAGGCTGCTTCTGGCCGAGACCAGGCTGGTCGACCTTGATTCCCACGACGAACTTGTCGCCTCCGCTGCCGCCGTCGTCGCCGCACGCGGTCAGGCCGGCCAGCGCCGCCGCGGCTGCGATGACCACGGCTCCAATACGACGTACACGCATTCTTGCTACCTCTTTTTCGTCAGGGACATCAGGAACATCAGGGGTGAGCAGGCCGTCAGTGAGTGAGGATCTTGGAAAGAAAATCCTTGGCCCGGTCGGTCCGGGCGTTGGTGAAGAACTCCTCGGGGGTGTTCTCCTCCACGATCTGGCCCTCGGCCATGAACACCACGCGGTTCGCCGCGCGGCGGGCGAAGCCCATCTCGTGGGTGACGACCATCATCGTCATCCCCTCCTGGGCAAGACCGATCATGACGTCGAGCACCTCCTGGACCATCTCCGGGTCGAGTGCCGAGGTCGGCTCGTCGAACAGGATCATCTTGGGGTCCATGGCCAGGGCGCGGGCGATCGCCACGCGCTGCTGCTGGCCTCCCGAGAGCTGCGCGGGATACTTCGACGCCTGGGCGCCGATACCGACCCGCTCCAGCAACTCCATGCCCCGCCGCTCCGCGGCCTCCTTCGCGACGCCGCGAACCTTGATCGGCCCAAGGGTGACGTTCTCGAGGATCGTCTTGTGGGCGAACAGGTTGAAGGACTGGAACACCATCCCGACCTCGGACCTGAGCTTGGCCAGGGTCTTGCCCTCCACCGCGAGCGGCTGCCCGTCGAAGGTGATGGTCCCCTCGTCGATCGCCTCCAGCCGGTTGATCGTCCGGCAGAGGGTCGACTTGCCGCCGCCCGACGGGCCGATGACGACGAGGACCTCGCCGCGGGAGATCGTCAGATTGATGTCCCGAAGGACGTGCAGGCTGCCGAAGTGCTTGTTGACACCTTCAAGCACGACCAGAGGAGTCTTGTCCCCGTTCTCCGTCATGCTGGACAACGTAATTCTGTAAAGGGCACCTGAGGCTAACCCTGCGGTACCGATCAGATCACGTCCTGCTCACGCCTTGATCATCGGAGCCTGCCCAGGGTAGCCGGGTCGAGGGTGAGCTTGAAGGGTTCCGTCAGGTCCACGGTCGTCCCGGCGGCGACACGATGGATGAGCTGATATTCGCCGTTCTCGTCGAGCGCGTACGTGAAGATCACCGGAAGATCGTCGGAGCCCTGCCCTCGGAACGACTTCATCTCTACGCGCCAGAAGTGAGGGATGCCCACCTCCGCATATTTCGCGTGCTTGATGATCCGATCCGTGGCCGTAGTGGACCTGGAGACTATCTCCACCACCAGGTGGACCCATTCGGGCTGCGCGACCTCCGCGCCCTCCTCGAAAGGTGCCGCCTCCACCACCATCAGATCGGGAATGACGCCGGGCTTGCGATCCAGGAGAAGACCTGTCGCGGTAACGGGGATCAAATCCTCCGGCGTCACCGTCTCCAGATAGGTCTGAAGACGGTCTCCGATGCGCTGGTGTCTGAAGGGGGGAGCGGGGGACACGATGAGGCTCCCGTCGATGAGCTCGTAGCGACCGCCGTCGTCTCGCGAGTTGAGCTCGGACCACTCGTCGAGGCTGAGTTCGCCTGGGGTCTCCCAGATGGCCGTTTTCGGCGCCGCTGTTTTCCGGCGGGGCTTCTTGGTGGGCTTCTTGGCCTTCAACGGGGCCTCCGAGGTCTGCACGAGCATCGCCACCGTGGCTCACCACTCTCAGCTGTCGGTCGAGTCCTAATTCTCGCATGCGGCTTTGGAACCCCAGCTTAGCGAGAAGATTGACGCTGGGCGACCATTCGATTACCTGGAGTTCGGTGGGTCGAGGGCGTACCTGAAGGTTCGGCGGAGCGCCTACCCTTGTCGTGAGATGACTGCCACCGTGGAGAGCGCCCGCACGTACGAGGTCCGTACCTATGGGTGCCAGATGAACGTGCACGACTCGGAGCGCCTGTCGGGCCTCCTGGAAGACGCCGGATACGTCCCGGCCGCCCAGGGGGAGACGGCCGACGTGGTCGTGTTCAACACCTGTGCCGTACGGGAGAACGCCGACAACAAGCTTTACGGCAACCTCGGCCACCTGCGTCCCTCGAAGGTGGGCAACCCCGGCATGCAGATCGCCGTGGGCGGCTGCCTGGCGCAGAAGGACCAGGGGGAGATCGTCCGCAGGGCGCCCTGGGTGGACGTGGTGTTCGGCACCCACAACATCGGCTCGCTGCCGGTGCTGCTCGAGCGGGCGCGCGTCCAGCGGGAGGCCCAGGTCGAGATCAAGGAATCCCTGGAGACCTTCCCGAGCACGCTGCCGACCAAGCGCGAGTCCGCCTACGCCGCGTGGGTGTCGGTCTCCGTGGGATGCAACAACACCTGCACGTTCTGCATCGTGCCCGCGCTGCGCGGCAAGGAGAAGGACCGCCGTCCCGGTGACATCCTGAACGAGGTGCGCACCCTGGTCGACCAGGGCGTGCTGGAGATCACCCTCCTCGGTCAGAACGTCAACACCTACGGCGTGGAGTTCGGCGACCGGCTCGCCTTCGGCAAGCTCCTGCGGGCCTGCGGCGACATCGAGGGGCTGGAGCGGGTCCGTTTCACCAGCCCGCACCCGGCGGCCTTCACCGACGACGTGATCGCGGCCATGGCCGAGACGCCCAATGTGATGCACCAGCTCCACATGCCGCTGCAGTCGGGCTCCGACCGGGTCCTCAAGGCCATGCGCCGTTCCTACCGGGCCGAGCGCTACCTGGGCATCATCGAGCGGGTCCGCGCGGCGATGCCCGACGCGGCGATCTCCACCGACATCATCGTGGGCTTCCCCGGCGAGACCGAGGAGGACTTCCAGGGCACCCTCGACGTGGTGCGCGAGTCGCGGTTCGCCAACGCCTTCACGTTCCAGTACTCCATCCGGCCTGGCACCCCCGCCGCCACCATGGACGACCAGATTCCCAAGGAGGTCGTGCAGGAGCGCTACGAGCGGCTCGTCGCCCTGCAGACCGAGATCTCCTGGGCGGAGAACAAGAAGCAGGTCGGCCGGACGCTCGAGGTGCTGGTCGCCGAGGGCGAGGGGCGCAAGGACGAGGCGACCCACCGTATGTCGGGGCGGGCCCCCGACAACCGTCTGGTGCACTTCACCCCCGGTGCGGAGGTTCCGCGTCCCGGTGACGTGGTGAGCGCCGAGGTCACGTACGCGGCGCCGCATCACCTGGTCGCCGACGGTCCGGCTCTGAGGCTCCGCCGCACCCGCGCGGGCGACGCCTGGCAGGCGCGTCAGGGCGCCCCCGCCGGGGCCGGTTCCGGGGTCATGCTCGGCATGCCCTCGATCGGCCGCCCCGCCCCGCTCCCCGAGGCCTCGGGCTGCTCCGTCTCCTGAGGATCCGGTCTCCCGACCTCCGGGGTCCCGCCCTTCCGAGGGACCTTCGGGAGACACGACGGTCGTCGGCCGCGAGGTCCCGGTGATCCCCGGGCCTCGTCGTCGCGGCCGAGGGCGTTCTCCGGGGTCGGTGGGCCGCGAGCGCTCGGGCCGAACGGTGGGGCGGCTCACGGCGCATCCGGTCATCGCAATCCCCGCTCCACCCGGTGAGAAGGTCCCGCTCGTCTCCCGGCAGGGGCCTGTGCCCTCGGCTGGAGGACCGTCGCTCCCTCTCCTTGAAGGAGGGATTTTCTCGGATTTGCTCACTTCGGAGGAGATCTTCCGATTGTTTTTGGGATGCTTCTCCGAGCGGTGCGATTCCATGATCGAATCGCCGGAACCCCCGGTGGGGGCGGTGATTTCGGCAGCGCCGACGCTCCTGCCAGGGAGTACCTGTGCGCCGTAGCCGTCGGCCCCTTAACGGATGATATTTCGTGATTCATCCGTGATTGATGTGCGAGCATTTCCCTGCTGTGGCTACTGTGGTTCAGCACCCGCGGAAGCCGTGGAGGTTTCCCCCCGAGAACCGCAGGGAGTTTTCCCCATGCACGTCCCTCCATCTTCGGGCAGTCCCGAGGAGCCAGAGATCATCGTCGGACCCGCCGACGAGCCCAGACAGTCACGTAAATCCCGTAAGCCCCGACGGAGAAGCGGCCTGGCCATAGCCGTCTTCTCCGTGCTCGCCGCCGCCCTCCTGGGCGGAGGTGCCGTCTTCGCCTTCGTGAACGCCGGGGGCGACGATCCCCGAGCGCCGGCGGTGCCGGACAGCGCCCAGGAGGCGGTCCAGGAGCCCGAGCCGGACCAGAGCTCGCCGCAGGACGAGAAGCAGAAGCCGAAGAAGAGCGCGGACGTCGCCTCCGGAGGCGACGACACGTCCACCGGAGGCGGTGGCTCAGGCGCCAACACCAACACCAACGCCAACGCCGGGGGCGGCGGAACGGGCGGGAACGAGCCGGCCGCCGGGAGGCCCGCGGAGGACAAGCCGTCGAAGCAGCGGCAGAGCAGCCCGCAGAAGCCGCAGGGCACCCAGGAGGGCGATCTGAGCGACGGCCCTGCCGGCTATGTGCATCCCCAGGGGCCCGTCGGCGGCTACTGACCCAGGGTCGATGAGCCAAAGATGATCGGTACGGCCGGGGCGCGGTGCGAGAAGCACCGCGCCCCGGCGCGTTTCCGGATCTTGTAAGACCATCCTCGCCCCG
>NZ_JBEZEL010000002.1:10211-321685 GCF_040648855.1 Streptosporangium sp. NPDC049078 | reverse complement strand
CGCGAGACCGCGAGACCGCGAGACCGCGAGACCGCGAGACCGCGAGACCGCGAGACCGCGAGACCGCGAGACCGCGAGACCGCGAGACCGCGAGACCGCGAGACGGTCGCCGGGGGAGGGCTCCGTTAGTCTGGCGAGGTGCTTGTCGCCGCGGCCGTGTGCCCGCATCCCCCGCTGCTGGTCCCCGAGCTGGCCGGGGCCGCGGCCTCGGAGCTCGACGACCTCAGGGCGGCCTGCGCGGCCGCGATCGGGGCGTTGCGCGGCGCGGGAGCCGACGAGGTCGTGGTGGTGGGAGGCGCCGACCGAACCGCGGCGTACGGCGCGGACGCGGCGGGAAGCCTCGCGCCCTGGGGCGTCGACGTCCGGGGCGGCGAGGGGGAGCCTGTCCTGCCGCTGTCCCTGACGATCGGACGCCGCCTCCTCGACGCGGAGCGTCTGACCGCTTCGGGATTCCACGCGATCTCCTTCGACGCTTCTCCCGGGGAGTGCGCGGCCCTGGGAGAGCGGCTGGCGGCCACGGCCGGTCGCGTGGCGATGCTCGTCATGGCCGACGGTTCGGCCTGCCTCACCGAGAAGTCCCCCGGATATCTGGACCCCCGCGCGAAACCGTACAACCGGGCGATCGTCGAGGCACTGGCCCGCGCCGAGATCCCGGCGCTCGACCCCGGTGAGGCCGCCGTGCTGTGGGTCGCGGGCCGTGCGGCCCTGCAGGTTCTCGGCGGGTGCCGAGGCGCCCTGCGCGGCGAGGTCCTCTACGACGACGCGCCCTACGGCGTCGGCTATTTCGTCGCCCGCTGGACGGAGTGATCCCGCAGGGAAGTGGCTGTACCGTGGCGGACGAGGATGGCGCCAGAGGCGTCGGTGACGACGATCTCGCGAAGGGAAGACGAGGCCGATGGCGGGGACCGTGGCGTTCGGGAGCGTTCCGACGCGGCTGGGGGACATGGCCGTCGCCGTGACCGAGGACGGCGTGGTGAGCGTCGGCTGGGAGGATCCGTCCCGGTTCAGGGCACGCCTGCTCGAACGGCTGGGGTTGGAGGAGACGGACGATCCCGGCATGACGGCGGCCGTGCTCGGCGAGCTGGGCGACTACTACGCGGGCAGGCTGAAGGTCTTCGGGGTGCCGTTGGACTGGCGGCTGACCTCGCCGGTGCAGCGCAGGGTGCTCGGCACGCTGTACGAGACGGTCCCGTACGGCAAGGCGGTGACCTACGGGGAGCTGGCGGCCCGCAGCGGGACGGGTGTTCCCGCGCGGGCCATCGGGTCGATCATGGGAGCCAACCCGATCCCCGTCATCGTGCCGTGCCACCGGGTGGTCGCGGGCAACGGGCTCGGCGGGTTCAGCGGTGGCGACGGGGTGGAGTCGAAGCGCTGGCTGCTGACCCTGGAGGGCTACCTGCAGCCGATGCTCGACTGGGACTGACGCCGGGGACCGGAATCGGCCCGGCAAATCGTCGACGGATCGTCTAGGGCCCTGAGGGCGGCGGTGTTGTGCCGGGACCGGACGCGGTGTCTCCCCGCCCGGAAGGTCCGGGAGGTGTGGTGCGTCCGGGCGCCGGTGTCGTACCCGGTGGTGTGGTGCGGTCCGGCTCGTCGATCTTGTCGGCCATCTCCCTGGCCTTCTGAGCGGCGGTGTCGACCTGCTGGGCGTGCTTCGGCCCCAGCTTCTTCTTGGCGAACCGTTCCGCCTTGTCGATGCCCTTTTTGGCGAGTTCTTCGGTCTTGGCGCCGCCACCCAGCATGTGCTTGACCTTGTCGAGGATCGACATGGTGAATCCCCCAATTCCGATGTGAGGACACATCGCCTCTCATCCATACCCGGGGAGTTGGCAGACTTACCTCGTGCCTCAGCTACCCGTCATCGCCGTCGTCGGCCCGACCGCGGCCGGAAAGTCCGACCTGGCCGTGGATCTCGCCCTCGAACTGGGGGGCGAGGTGATCAACACCGACTCCATGCAGCTTTACCAAGGAATGGACATCGGAACGGCGAAACTGTCCGTGGCGGAGCGCAGGGGAGTGCCCCACCACCTGCTGGACATCTGGGACGTGACCACGACCGCGAGCGTGGCCGAGTACCAGTCGCTGGTCCGGCCGCTCATCGACGACCTGCGGGCGAAGGAGGTCGTGCCCATCCTGGTGGGCGGATCAGGGTTGTACGTGCGGGCCGCTCTGGACGACCTGGAGTTCCCCGGTACCGATCCGGAGGTCCGCGCCCGGCTGGAGGCCGAACTCGACCTGCGAGGCCCCGGCCCGCTGTACGAGCGGCTCCGCGAGCGCGATCCGAAGGCCGCCGAGACCATCCTCCCCGGCAACGGGCGCAGGATCGTCCGCGCGCTGGAGGTCATCGAGATCTCCGGGCGGCCGTTCTCGGCCACGATGCCGTCGTACGACGCCGTCTACGAGAGCGTCCAGCTGGGGGTGGAGGTGCCCAGGGCGACGCTGGACGCCCGGGTCGAGGCGCGGGTCGACCACATGTGGCGGGCCGGGCTGGTGGACGAGGTCAGGGAGCTGGCCGCGCGCGGGCTCGCCGGAGGCCGTACGGCGAGCCGTGCCCTCGGGTACGCGCAGGTGCTGCGCTTCCTCGGCGGGGAGTGCACCGAGGAGGAGGCGAAGCAGGAGACGGTGCGGGCGACGCGGAGGTTCGTCCGCCGCCAGGAGTCGTGGTTCCGCCGCGATCCTCGCGTGATCTGGCTTCCCCAGCAGGAGCCCGACCTTCTGGGGCGCGCGCTCGCCGCGATTCGCGGCTGACCGCTCCGGGTGACCGGCCGGGGAGCGGATACGGGCGTGGGTGACCGGCCGGGGTGCGGACGGAGGCGCGGGTGACCGGCCGGGGTGATGAGGGCGGAAGCGTGCCCGGATAGGGTTGGTGAATGCGATTCGTGAAGGGACACGGCACCGAGAACGACTTTGTCATCCTCCCCGACCCGGACGGTGAGCTGGAGTTGTCCGCGACGACCGTGGCGGCGCTGTGCGACCGGCGCGCGGGGATCGGCGCGGACGGCGTGTTGCGCGTGACGCGGACGAAGCTCAGCCCGGAGGTGTCCGGCCAGGCGGGCGAGGCCGAGTGGTTCATGGACTACCGCAACGCCGACGGCGGCGTCGCCGAGATGTGCGGCAACGGGGTGCGGGTCTTCGCCCGCTACCTGGTCGACGCGGGACTCGCCGCGCCCGGGGAGTTCGGTGTCGCGACCAGGGCGGGCGTCAAGCGGGTGCGGCTGGCGGAGACGGGTGACGTGACCGTCGAGATGGGCCCGCCCAGGGTGCTGGGATCGAGTCGCACGACCGTCGCGGGCCACGAGTACGAGGGTCTGCACGTCGACATGGGCAACCCCCACCTGGCCTGCGTCATCGGCGACCCGGTGGCCCAACTCGACCTGAGTCACCAGCCCGCGTTCGACCCCGAGACCTTCCCCGGCGGGGTCAACATCGAGCTGCTCAATCCGGTGGGCCCGCGCCGGGTCGTCATGCGGGTCTTCGAGCGCGGTTCGGGTGAGACGAGGTCCTGCGGCACCGGCGCCGTCGCCTCGGCGGTGGCGGCCGCGCGGCTGGCCGGTGAGAGCGGCGGCACCTGGGCGGTGGAGGTGCTCGGAGGCACGGTCACCGTCACTCTCGACGAACACACCAGTTACCTGGCGGGTCCCGCCGTCCTGGTCGCCTCCGGTGTGGTCACGCTCTGAGCGGTGCGCGTCCTGGGTCGTGTCCGGTGTGGGTCACGCGCCGAACGGCACGTTCCCTCGGCCGTGTCCTGTGTGGTCGCGTTCGGAGTGGTACGTGTCCCGGTCGCGTTCCGAGCGGTGCGCATGACGTCGCCGCCTTCGCCGCCTTCGCCGCCCGCGCTGTCGCGCGGGCGCGTCGTGCCCGCCGGGGACACGCTCTGGGGCGCGGAGGTGAATCTTTCGTGACCCTCGTGGCGTCGCCGCGGGCCCCGCGCCCGGCGGGGACACGCTCATCCGCACGTGCGGGGCCATACCGTGAGGCCTCGGAGGTGCACGGGATCGCCAAGCCGTTTGGGGCATGCTCCCCGACCTGGCAGACTGACGTCCCATGGACGTGGACATCTGGGCCTGGGTGGGCGACACCCAGCGGCAACTGCATGAGGCAGGCAACACCGGTCTGGCTATGGCGATCGGAGACGTGCCCGCGCAGGCGTTGGAAGGCCGGTACGGGCAGCTCGACGTGCTCGCGCCCGCCATCGCGCAGCAGGCGGAGAACCTGCGACTGCCCTGGTTGGAGTTCTACGCCCGCTACTGGCACCTGATCGGCCGCGTCGGCGACCGCGCGCAGGGGACGGTCGCGATCGCCGACGCCGAGACGCTGGTGGAGTTCACCAAGCGGGAGGACGTCCGCGAGTGCCCGTCCGTGCCCGGTGCCGTCGTGGCGCTGGTCATCGCGCAGGCGAACGCGGACGGTCCCGGTTACGCCGCCGAGCGGCTGGCCGCGCTCTCGGCCCTGGACGTCGAGCCCGGCTCGCTGGCCTTCGCCTCCGTCGCCGAGCAGTACGTCGCGGCGCTCGTCGACGCGGGGCGCGTCGACGAGGCCGTCTCCCACGCCGAGACCGCGGTGGCGGCGCTCGGCGGTGCCGACCGTGAGGCGAGCTGGGAGCTGGGGGCCGCCTCGGCCCGCGCGCTGCTCGCCGCCGGACGAGCCGAGGACGCGCTCACCGCGCTCGACGCCGCGACCGGGTTCAAGCCCGACGACCCGGTGGCCAAGGAGCACCGCGAGGGAGTGCTCCGCTCACTCGTGCTCGCCACCCTCGGCAGGGTTCAGGAGTCCGTCGACGCCCTGCCCGACCTCGACGTGGTCGGCGACCACCCTCGCGTCTGGGTCGAGTGGTCGCACGCCATCCACGCGCTCACCGGAGCGACGCAGATCACCAACACCTGGCAGCTGGGCCGGGTGCTCAAGCAGTGGATCGACTACTTCGCGATGATGGGCGGCTACCGCGCCCGGGTCGAACTGGCGCTCGTCGCGGGGCACCTGGCGGTCGCGCGCCAGGGAATCTGGCAGGCGCGGCTGTTGGCCGACCTGGCGGAGTCCGCGGCGGGGGAGCTCAGGAGCCCCGGTGACATCGCCGAGCGGATCACCGAGCTGCGCGCCGCCGCGGACTCCGCCACCGCGCTTCCTGCCCCGGGTCCCACGGACGAGCTGGTCGGCTACTTCGACGCAGCAGACGGCTTCAACGCCGACCCGGAGCGCTGGGTGGGCTGGCTGGCCCCGCTGTCCGGCCGTGACGTGGAGGCCACCCGGCGCCACACCACCACGCTGGGCTTCCTCGGCTACCCGGCCAAGGGCGCCGACATCTACTGGACCATGCTGGTCGAGTCCGGTGACATCGAGACCGCGGACCCGCAGGACGCCTCGTATCTCAGCGGCCTGCTGATCGAGGCCCGCCAGGACGAGCGCCTGGAGCAGGTGGCGGAGCGGCTGCCGGCCGCGCAGCGCCACATGGCCCTGGGCCGCCTGTACACCTCGCGGGAGCGCTGGGAGCAGGCGGCGGCCGAGGGCGAGGCGGCGGTCGCCGCGGGCGGCGGCATCGAGGCGGTCCGCCTGTGGTCGGCCGCGGCGCAGCAGCTCGGCGACAACGCCAAGGGCGCCGGCGTGCTGCGTGATCTCCTCGACTCGGAGGAGATCGAGCAGCAGGACGTCTGGCGAATGATCGTCATGGCGACGGCCGCGGAGGACTGGGAGACCGTCCGTCTGGGCACCGCCAAGATCGGGATGCCGCTGCAGTCGACCGAGGGGCCGATCGAGGAGGAGATGGGCCTGGTGCGCATCATCCTTCCCGCCCCGGACGGCAGCCAGCGGCAGGTCCTGAGCGTGCGCACCGGCCCCGCGACGGCGCGTCTGGCCATCCCCCAGCCTCCCGGTATGGAGTACAACGCCGGTGACCTGGTCGTCTTCGAGCCGCAGTTGCTTGAGCCGATCCCGGAGAGTGCAGAGGAGCAGGAGAGTTTCGTCCCGCCCTTCGCCGCGGTCAGCATGCTCCGTCCGGGTGGCTACACCAGCTGGTTCTTCGACGGCGCCGCTCCCAGCCAGGCCGACTGGACGGAGTTCAACGACGTCATGGTCGAGCGCGGCTGGCCGATGTGGGTCTACAGCGACGACAACTACACCGTGACCCACCCGACCTCGGGCGAGCCGCTGCCCGGCGTTTTCGGCTGGATCGCGGTCCCGCCGGATGTCAGCCCGGTCGAGCTCGACGCGCTTCTGGACGACGCCACCGAGCGCTGGGTGCACCCGCTGGCCTGGCTCGACCTGGCCAAGGCCGTCGACGTCGAGGTGGAGCGGCACGAGCGGATCACCAAGGAGTACGGCCTGTAGGACGGCTCGCCACGGCCGTGCCCGGCGGTCCGTGGCGCCGCCCGCCCTTCGGGAGGTGTGGTCCGCGCGCCGCCTCAGGAAGGGAGGGGCGCGGTCATTCGTGACCCACTCGGAGCCCATATCGCCGGTGACCCGCCAGGATCACCGGCGAGCACAGGACACCGCGTCGCCCGCGAGTGGACCGACCCCTCGCGGGCGGTTTCCGGCACGGTCACTAGAATCTCATTCGGCATGTTGGACGGATGAGGGAGGACCCCGATGCTGGAACGATTCCGGCTGGACGGCAAGGTCGCGATCGTCACCGGCGCGTCCTCGGGGCTGGGTGTCGCGTTCGCGAGAGGGCTGGCCGAGGCGGGCGCGGACATCGTGATCGGTGCCCGTAGGAAGGACCGCCTTGAGGAGACCCGCGCACTGGTCGAGGAGACCGGCAGGCGGTGCGTGGCCCTCGCCACCGACGTGACCAGGCCGGAGGACTGCCGGGCACTGGCCGAGACGGCGGTGGCCGAACTCGGCGCGGTGGACATCCTGATCAACAACGCGGGTGTGGGCTCGGCGGTCCCGGCGCTGAAGGAGACGCCCGAGCAGTTCCGGCAGGTCGTGGACATCAACCTGCACGGTACCTACTGGATGGCGCAGGCCTGTGCCAGGGTGATGAGGCCCGGCTCCTCGATCGTCAACATCGGGAGCATTCTGGGCGAGACGACCGCCGGTCTGCCGCAGGCCGCCTACAGCGCCTCCAAGGCGGGGGTCGTCGGCCTCACGCGCGATCTCGCCCAGCAGTGGACGGAGCGGCGCGGCATCCGGGTCAACTGCGTCGAGCCGGGGTTCTTCGCCTCGGAGATGACCGAGCAGTACGCCGAGGGTTATCTGGCCAGGCAGCTTGAGCAGCGGGTGCTGATGAAGCGCGCGGGAGACCCGGCCGAGCTCGTCGCCGCCGCGATCTTCCTCGCCTCGGACGCCGCCTCGTACGTCACCGGTGCGGTGATCCCTGTCGACGGCGGGATCCTGATCACCTGATCCGGCTGCTCCGAGAGGAGTGTCTTTGGTAGCTTTTGTCCGTATCGAGTGAGAAAGATGCTGGTAAGGCATGGATTGATGGGTCAGAAATTCTCTCGTTCTCCCAAAGGCTTCTTAAGGCTTTTAAGATTGAGGGCGGCATCTGAGGTAATTTGCCGCTTCAGTTGGTGAGCACGTGAGAGGTGGCAGGGTGCGGACGGCACTGGTACGAGGCGTGGTCGTCGCGACGATCGCGTTCACGGTGGCGGGCTGCGGCCCGTTTCCCGACGGAGGCGTGGACGAGGGGACGCGGTCCTCAGGAGGGGCTTCCGGGGACAGGAACTCCGCCTCCGAGGCGCTCAAGGACCTGAGGAAACTCGAGGTCAAGGGGCGCGCCCCGATGACGGGATTCAACCGCGACAAGTTCGGCCCCGCGTGGTCGGACGTCGACAAGAACGGCTGTGACACCCGCAACGACATTCTCATTCGCGACCTCAAGGAGGAGGTCTTCAAGAAGGGCGAGGAGGGCTGCATCGTGCAGTCCGGAATTCTTGAGGACCCCTACAGCGGCAAGACCATCAAGTTCGAGCGCGGGACACGGACCAGCATGGCGGTGCAGATCGACCATGTGATCGCGCTCGCCGACGCCTGGCAGAAGGGCGCCCAGCAGTGGCCCGCTTCCAAGCGGAAGGAACTCGCCAACGACCCGCTGAACCTGCTGGCGGTGGACGGGCCGCTGAACAGCCAGAAGGGCGCCGGAGACGCGGCGACCTGGCTGCCGCCGGACCGCGCCTACCGGTGCCCCTATGTGGAACGTCAGATCAAGGTGAAGGTCAAGTACGAGATGTGGGTGACGCAGGGGGAGAAGGACGCCATGGAGGACGTCCTCAAATCCTGCTGATCAGTCGTCGTAGTCGCGCTTCAACTTGATGATCTTTCCGGTCTTCGCGGACACGTAGACGTCGTACTCCCAGGCCCCCTTGTGCAGTTCGACCTTCCAGGCGCGTCGGCCGTGCTCCCACTCGCGCTCGACCTTGCTCACGCGCGCGCCGGGGACTCGCTTCTTGGCGATCTTCACGGCCTGGCCGGAGGAGATGTACGCCGAGGTGGTGACGGGGGCGGTGGCGGCACCCGTGGTGCCGACCGCGGTCACGCCGGTCGTGCCGGTCGTGGCCGCGGTGGCGGTGATCGCCGCACCGTCCGTCTGGTGCGCGGCGAGGGCGATGCCGCCTCCACCGGTGAGGAGGGCGGCGGTTGCGAGGGCTCCGACGGTGATTCTGGTGATTCGTGTCATGGGTCAAGATTTGCGGAGACTTTGCTAGGGGCACGCTAAGAGATCGTTAACCGACGGTGAGTACGGCCCGCCACCGGATTCCGGCGTGCTCCCCAGCGCCGTTTCCGGCGGTCCGATCAGTGACCGGCGGCCGCGGCCTGCTCCCGGGCCAGCCGCTCCTCGCCCGACAGCGTGTTGAGCGGCTTCTCCTTGATGAACAGGACCGCCACCAGCGCGAGCGCGGTGAGCGGCACGCCGATGAGGAAAAGTTCGGCGGTTGCCGTCGCGTACACGTCCTGGACGATGCGGACGACGGGAGCGGGCAGCTTGGAGATGTCGGGTACGGCCCCGCTTTCGCCACCCGCGCCGCCGGCGGCCATCGGGCCGAGCCTCTCCGTCATGAGCGCGGTGATCCGGTTGGCCAGCACCGCCCCCAGGGCGCTGACGCCGACGGCGCCGCCCATGCTGCGGAAGAAGGTCAGCACCGAGGTGGTGACCCCCAGGTCGTGGGCGGGTACGTCGTTCTGGGCGGCGAGGACCAGGTTCTGCATGAGCATGCCGACACCGATGCCGAGCACCGCCATGTAGATCCCGAGCAGCACCATGCCGGTCTGACCGTCGATGGTGCTGAGCAGGCCCATCCCGGCGAGCATGACGACGCCGCCGGCCACCAGGAAGCCCTTCCAGCGGCCCCACTTGGTGATGAGCTGGCCGGCCACGGTGGAGGAGACGAGCAGGCCGAACACCATCGGCAGGCTCAGCAGGCCGGCGACCGTCGGCGACTTGCCGAGCGCCACCTGGAAGTACTGCGACAGGAAGACCGTGCCGCCGAACATGGCCACGCCGACCAGCACACTCGCCACGGTGGCGAGGGTGACGGTGCGGTTCCTGAAGATGGTCAGGGGGATGATCGGCTCGGCCGCCCTCGACTCCACCCAGATGGCGAGCGCGAGGGTGACCAGGGCGCCGCTCACCAGGGCGACGGTCCACCAGGAGCCCCACTCGAACTGGTTGCCCGCCAGGGACGACCAGATCAGCAGCGTGGACACACCCAGTGTGATCAGCAGGGCGCCCAGGTAGTCGACCTTGACGTCCCTGCGCACCACCGGCAGGTCGAGCGTGCGCTGCAGCAGGACGATGGCCAGGATCGTGAACGGCACGCCGATGAGGAAGCACCAGCGCCAGCCGAGCCAGGAGGTGTCCACGAGCACGCCGCCGATGAGCGGGCCCGCCACGGTGCCGACGCCGAACACGGCGCCGAAGATGCCGGCGTAGCGGCCGAGCTCACGCGGCGGGATCATGGCCGCCATCACGATCATCGCGAGCGCGGTCATGCCGCCGGCGCCGATGCCCTGCACTACGCGGCTGACGATGAGGATCTCCACGTTCGGTGTGAGACCCGCGATCAGCGAGCCCACCACGAACAGCCCCAGTGAGAGCTGGATCAGCAACTTCTTGTTGTAGAGGTCGGCCATCTTGCCCCAGAGCGGCACCGTGGCCGTCATGGCCAGCAGCTCCGAGGTGACGATCCAGGTGTAGACGGTCTGCGTGCCCTGCAGGTCGGTGATGATGCGGGGCAGGGCGTTGGCCACGACGGTCGAGGCCAGGATGGACACGAACATGCCCACCATCAGTCCCGACAGCGCCTGCAGCACCTTTCTCCTGGAGGTGGGCGCCGCGGCCACGGACTCGGGCTGCGCGCTGGTGGATGTCATCTTTCCTCGATTTCTCGGGCGGGGGACCGGCGCTCCGCGTGACTCGCGCGGACGCCTTCCGAACGGGAACGTGTTCGGGGGGTGATCGAAGGAGAACGGTGACCGGGACGGTCACGGATTGGGCAGGCCGGCGGCGAGCTGGGAGAAGGCCTCGTCAACCAGGTCGGCCAGCGCCGGGCGGCCGTCCGCGGCACTCCAGCGCATCATCGCCGCCCGGAAGGCCGCCATGGCCACCGCGGTGGCCAGCTCGGGATAGCCGCTCGTACCCGGTTCGACGCCGATTCTGCGCGCGACGACGGCGGACACGGCGCGCTCGGTCTCGGTGCCGTTGGCGACCAGCCGCGGCAGGAGTGACGGGTTCTGCTCGAACACCTTCAACCGCAGCAGCCACTGCTCGCGGCGCTGCTGGACGTGTTCGGCCTCGACCCGTGACATCAGGCGCAGCGCCTCCAGAACCGGCACCTCGGCCGGCACGGCCTCCAGCCTCTCGCGCAGCTCGGCGACGGACGCCGGGCTCGCTCCGACAAGGGCGTCCTCCTTGGACGGGAAGTAGTTGAAGAACGTGCGCGAGGAGAGGTCCACCGCCGTGGCGATGTCCTCCACCGTGACACCCGCCAGGCCGTGTTCGGCCACCAGCGTCAGGGCGGCGTGCTCCAGCGCCGCACGGGTCTCGAGCTTCTTTCGATCTCTCCGGCCGAGCTCGTCCACGCTCTCCACACTGGTCACGACGTCAACAGTAGGGAGAAACTTTCAGATTGTGCAACATTTCATTGTCTGAAGTGCGGCAGATCACAGGTGGGACGAGCACGCGGGCGTCGCGGGGATGGGCGGGGGCTTCCTCATCGGTTCCGTGAACTCCCCGGCCACCGCGTCCACCTCCGGCCACCGCGGGGGCGAGGGTTCCGGGGTCAGGACGTGACGGCGGGCAGGAACAGGATCACGCTCGCCCCACCGGAGGGGGAGGTGCGCAGGGACAGCGAGCCACCCGCCGACTCCGCCGTGCGGCGGGCGATGTCGAGGCCGAGACCGGTCGATCCGGCCCCGCTCTCGCCACGCTGCAGCGGATCGGGCGTGGCGAAGCCGGGACCCGCGTCGGCGACGGTCAGCAGCGCGCCGTCGCCGGTCGCCTCCAGCCGTACGGAGAACGAGACCCCCTCCGGGGTGTGCGCGAACACGTTGCCGAGCAGGGCGTCCACACAGGCGGCCAGGTCGTCCGCGGCGACCCCGACCGGCAGCGGTCCCGGGGCGAGATCCAGGGTGAAGTCTCGTGACTGGTCCTCGGCGAGCACCGACCAGAACGCGACCCGCGCCTCGGTCACCGCCGCCGCGTCGCACTCGGCCCGCTCACGCACCCGCCGCCTCGCCTCGGTGATCACCGAGGTGACGGCGCGTTCCAGGGCGTCCACCCTCGCCTCGATCCTGGCCGACTCCTCGGGATCGGCCAGTGACTCCGCCTCCAGCCTCAGCCCGGTGAGCGGGGTGCGCAGCCGGTGGGACAGGTCGGCGGCGCTCTCCCGCTCCTCTGCGAGCAGGCCGGTGATGCGCTCGGCCAGGTGGTTGAGGGCGAGACCGACCGCGTGCACCTCAGGAGGGCCGTCGGGCACCGTCCTGGCGGACAGGTCGCCCGCCGCGAGCCGGTGCGACACCTTCGCCAGCGCGGTGATCGGCCTGATCACCGCGCGGGCCAGCCGGTCGCCGACCAGCACGCCCAGTCCGACCAGGGCCAGGCCGAGCGCCGCCAGCCCGGCCCAGACCTGGGGCACGCCCCTGGTCAGGTCGGCGTCGTCCAGGAAGACCCGGACCACCGCCGTGCCCCCGGGCGCCCCCTGGACCGCGACCAGGATCTCCCGCCCGCCGGGCGCGGCGGCGGTGACGCTGCGGCCGCGGGAGGCCAGCTCCACGGCGGTGGAGCGCGGCGCGGGATCGCCGATCACCTCCCCGCCGGGAAGGAAGACCGTCACCGGATGCCTGGCCTGTTCCGCGGTGAGCCGCAGGGTCTCGGTGTCCACCGCGCCGACCACGACCGCCACCGACTCGGCCTCGCTCTCCGCCTCACTGACCGCTCCGCTCACCGCGACCGTGCGGACCAGCAGGGCGAGCGGGACCAGCAGGGCGATCAGTACGAGGGAGGTGGTCGCCGCGACCAGCAGGGTCAGCCAGCGCCTCATGCCGGGGCGGCCAGTCGCACGCCGACACCCCGGACGGTCTGCAGGTAGCGGGGCTCCTGGGATGTCTCGCCCAGCTTGCGGCGGAGCCAGGAGAGGTGGACGTCCACCGTCTTGTCGGCTCCGCCGTAGGGGATCTGCCAGACGTGGGTGAGCAGTTCCCGCTTGGTGACCACCTCGCCGGGCCTGGCCGCCAGGTAGTGCAGCAGGTCGAACTCGCGAGGACTCAGATCCAGCGGCGTCCCGTCCAGGGTCGCCTCCCGGGTACGGGGGTCGATGCGCAGGCCACCGACGGTGACCGCGCTGTCGGCGCGGCTCTCGCCCGCCACCCGCCGGAGCACGGCCCGGATCCGCGCGTCGAGCTGGGCCGCGCTGAACGGCTTGACCACGTAGTCGTCGGCACCCGCGTCCAGCAGCCTGACCATCTCCGTGTCGCCGTCTCGCGCGGTCGCCACGATCACCGGGACCCGGCTCACCGCGCGGAGCATCCGCAGCAGGTCCAGGCCGTCCATGTCGGGCAGGCCGAGGTCGAGGACGACCAGCTCGGGGTGTTCCTCGACGGCCAGCCGCAGGCCTTCGAGAGCGGTGGGGGCGGACGACACGGCGTGGCCGCGATCGCGCAGGCCCCGGGTGAGGGAGGTGCGGATCGCGGCGTCGTCCTCGATGAGCAGCACATTCGACATTTGCCGCCACGTTAGCCTTCTCCGGCACCGCGTCAAAAGCGGGTTAGCCGCTCCTTAGCGTTGTCTTATCGTTCCAGGTGGCACAGTGAGGACATGCGCAAGCGTCTTCCCCTGGTCGTGGCCGGATGGCTGATCACCGGGCTTCTCGCGATCGGAGCGGGTGTGGCGGTGATCGATCGTCTCAGCGAGCCGCTGACGGACACCGGTCTTCGGCCGCTCTCCGCCGCCGAGGTGGATGAGGCGCTCGCCCTCGCCTCGTCCCTTCCCAGTGCCCCGCCCACCGCTCCCTCCCCTTCCGAGAGTGCCCCTTCCGAGACCGACGGCGTCGAGGAGTCCGGTGAGGCCACCCCCGAGCCCGCCACCACCGCCGCGGAGCCCGGCGAGAGCCGGCTGATCATCACGAAGGGCGGCAGGGTGATCGCCCGGTGCGAGGGCGGCCTCGTCACCCTGCGGTCGTGGAGTCCGGCCCAGGGCTTCCAGGCCGACGACGTCGAGCGCGGACCCGCCGACCGGGCCCGCGTCGAGTTCGAGTCCGAGGAGGACGAGGTCAAGGTCGAGGTCCGCTGCGCGGCCGACGGATCACCCGTCCACCGCCTGCACAGCTGATCCGGGCCCTCATCCCTCACCCCTCCCGGATGCTGACCTCGGCCCCCACCCTCCGGCACCCGGCAGCCGCCCAGTCTTCTGGAACCCTCGTCCGGCGGCCGTCCCCGGTGATCCCACGGTCGCCGCACGCCGCCCCCTGCCAGGGCGGCGATCGGCTCACGAGACGCGCTCGGCTCCGCCGGGCGTGATCGGCCCCAGTTCGGCGCCGAAGTCGTGCGCGATCCTGCGCATGCCCTCGGCGAGGTCCCGCCGGTCGAGCGCGGCGATGCGCTCGGCCGGCCCGGACACCGACAGCGCGGCGATCGTCCGCGCCCCGTCCCGTACGCCCACCGCCAGGCAGTGCACGCCCAGCTCCTCCTCGCCCAGGTCCATCGCGTACCCGTGTTCTCGCACCCGCTCCAGCTCGGCGAGCATCCCGGGCAGGTCGGTGATCGTGTTGGCGGTCCTGCGGGGCATGCCGGTCCGCTCGACCAGCGACGCCACCTCGCTGTCCGCCCTGTCGGCCATCAGGACCTTCCCCACGGCGGTGCTGTGCGGCAGCACCCGCCTGCCGACCTCCGCGAACATCCGCAGCCGCCTCGGCGAGGGCACCTGGGCGACGTAGACCACGAAGTCACCCTCCAGCACCGCCAGGTTGGCCGTCTCACCCGACAGTTCGACGAGCCTCGTCAGGTACGGTTGCGCCCACACGCCCACCATGCGCTCGGCCACCCCGCCGAGCCGCACCAGAGCGCCCCCCAGGGCGTAGCGGCGGTCGGACTCCTGGCGCACGTAGCCCCGGGCGAGCAGCGTGCGCAGCAGCCGGTGGATCGTCCCGTACGGCAGGCCGGTCCTCGCCGCGATCTCCGAGAGGCCGGCCTCCCCGCCCCGTTCGGCCAGCGCCTCCAGCACGTCCAGCGCCCGGTCGACCGACTGCACCGCGCTCATGTGCCCTCCCCACGGGACGGCCCTCGACCTCGGCGCGTCCCGTACCGGCGGGACGGGCCGCTCACGAGATCCCCACCCGCCCTCACGGCACCCTCGCGAGTCCGCGCAGCGAGGCGTCGAGAACCTGCGCGGTGTGCGCCACGGGGACGGGTTCGGCGCCCCGGCGGCGGATCGCCGAGGCGATCTGCATGGTGCAGCCGGGGTTGGCCGAGACCAGCAGGTCGGCGCCGGTGGCGAGCACCCGTTCCGCCTTGCGGTCACCGAGGTCCTTCGCGGTCTCGGGCTGGAACAGGTTGTAGGTTCCCGCCGAGCCGCAGCAGATCGCCGACTCGGCGATCTCCTTCAGCTTCAGGCCGGGCACGCCGCCCAGGAGCTCGCGGGGCTGGGACCGTACCCCCTGGGCGTGGGCGAGGTGACAGGCGTCGTGGTAGGCCACGGTGAGCGGCAGCGGATGGCGCTCGGCCGCCGGGCCGAGCGCGACGAGATACTCCGCCAGGTCGACGGTCCTGATCGCCCGGGCCCTCTCGACCCACTCGCCGCCCTCGCCCTCGAGGATCTCCGCGTAGTCCTTCATCGTCGATCCGCATCCGGCGGCGTTGACGACGATCGTGTCGACGCCCGCCCGCTCGAAGGTGGCGATCGTCCGCTTCGCGAACCGCAGGGCCTGCCTCTCCTGGCCGGAGTGCAGCGACAGCGCCCCGCAGCAGCCCTGCGAGGGCGGGATCACCACGTCGCAGCCCTCCATCGCGAGCACCCGGGCCGTGGCCTCGTTGACCTGGGGGAAGAACTCCCCCTGCACGCAGCCGGTGAGCATGCCGACCGTGGCCCGGTGCGGGCCCCGCGCCGCGATCCTTCGCGGCAGCCGCGTCCGGTCGGCGGCCGGGGGAGCGAGGTCGGCCATCGCCGCCAGGGACGGGTTGATCCGCTCCAGCCTCGGCGCGACCGCGCGGCGCAGCCCGGCGCTGAGCCGCAGCGGCAGCCGCATCGCCCGCAGCCGCCGGGGATAGGGGAACAGCTGGAAGACCAGCGCCCGCAGCGCCCTGTCGTCAGGCTCTCTCACGTGCACCCGCTCCACCTCGGCCCGGGTCTGCTCGATCAGCCGGTCGTACCTCACCCCGGACGGGCAGGCGGGCACGCATGCCATGCACCCCAGGCACGCGTCGAAGTGCCCGGCCATCTCGGGCGTGAGCGGTGTGCCCTCGACGTGCTGTTTCATCAGGTGGATCCGGCCGCGCGGGGAGTCCATCTCCTCGCCCCACAGGACGTACGTCGGGCACGAGGGCAGGCAGAACCCGCAGTGCACGCAGTCGTTGATCAGCTCAGGGTCCATGTCAGATCCCTCCCGCGAACCGGCCGGGGGACATCCTCCGGCCGGGGTCGAACCGTTCCTTGACCCGCCGCATCAGAGGCAGGGCGCCGGAGGGACCCCAGCGGTCGATCCCGCGGGCGAGAGCGGAGGGCACGGCGAGCACCGTGAGCGCGCCGCCGAGCCGCCGCAGGTCGTCGCGTACGCCCGTCACGAACCCGGAGAACTCCGCCTCGCCGACGTCCCCCGGCAGGGCGGCCAGCAGGACCGCTGAGGCCACCGACCCGCGCACCCGAGCGGGCAGCCCGCGTGCGGCGACCGCGCGCAGCGCCGGGCAGGCCGCGGCGGGCGGGACCCGCAGTTCCAGCAGCACCTCCTCGCCGGGCGGCACCGACCACCAGGCGGGCGCCTCGGCGGTGATCCGCGCGCTCCCGTACTCGTCCATCGAGGTGCGCACGGCCTCCGCGCGGACATCGGCCGCCACTCCCTCGACGAGCGCGCAGACGGTGGCCTCGCCGGTGATGTCCGGCCACTCCAGTTCGACGGCGCTCGGCTCGGCCTGCGAGGCCGCGAGCTCGGCGACCAGTGCGTCCAGCGCGTCCAGTCCGTCCCTCGCGGGGGAACCGGCGGAACCCGGTCCGCCGGCGGGCAGGTCCACGGTGACCCACCGGCGGTCGGCGGGGATCGGGTGGAGGCGGAAGGTGGCCTCGGTGATGACGCCGAGCGTGCCGTAGGAGCCGGTGAAGAGCTTGCCCAGGTCATAGCCCGCGACGTTCTTGACGACGTTGCCGCCCGAGGTGGCGATCGTGCCGTCGGCCAGCACGACCGTGATGCCGATCAGCAGGTCGCGGGCGGTGCCGTAGCGGAACCTGCGGGGGCCGGCGACCGCGGTGGCGAGCGTCCCGCCGACCGTGCCGGCGCCCAGGGGCGTGTCCAGGGCGAGTTCCTGCCGCGACCGCGAGAGCGTGGCGTTGAGGACGTTGAGGGGGAGTCCCGCGCCGACCCGCGTCACGAGATCGCCCGAGGAGTGCTCGACCGCGGTTCCGTCCCCGAGGAGCAGACAGCAGGTGTCGATCAGCAGGTCGCACCGTTCGGGGGGATTGCCCCAGCCGAGCTTGGTGCCGTCTCCCACCGGGACCACGGCCAGGTCGTGGGCGGCCGAGACGCGCATCAGCGCGGCGACCTCCCCGGTGTTCTCCGGCAGGGCCACCCAGCGTGGCGAGACCCCGCCCACCGCGTCGTCGGAGGTCGCCTCCCGGATCGTCACGCCCGTCGCGCGCAGCGCCTTCTGCGCTTCCTGTGCCTTTTGTGCCTGCTGTGCCGTCAACGGTGCCTCCAGCGGTGCTCCCATCAGAAGTGCTCCGCCTGTCCCGACTCGACCAGCGGGTGCGCGCCCTTGCGGACCCCGGGGACCTCGCCGCACAGCCGGGGGGTCGGGAAGATCTTTCCCGGGTTCGACAGGCCGCGGGGGTCGAAGGCGCAGCGCACCAGCTGCATGGTGTTGAGATCGTCGTCAGAGAACATTTTCGGCATATATCGTGACTTGTCCACACCGACGCCATGTTCGCCGGTGATGGAACCGCCGTGCTCGATGCACAGGTCGAGAATCCTCCCCGACACGATCTCCGCCCTCTCCTCCGCACCCGGCTCGGCGTCGTCGAACAGCACCAGCGGGTGCAGGTTGCCGTCACCGGCGTGGAAGACGTTCGCCACCCTGATGCCGTACTCGCGGGAGAGGGCGTCGATGCTCGCCAGCACCCCGCCCAGCGCGGTGCGGGGGACGACACCGTCCTGGACGATGTAGGCGGGGCTGATCCGGCCCACCGCGGCGAACGCAGACTTGCGGCCCCGCCAGATCGCGGCCCGCTCCGCCGGGTCGTCGGCGACCCGTATCTCGAACGCGCCGCTCTCCCGGCAGAGCCGTGTCACCTCGCCGAACTGGTGCGCGACCTCCTCCGCGGGGCCGTCCAGCTCCACGATGAGCACCGCCCCCGCGCCCTCCGGGTAGGCGCACGCCACGGCCGCCTCGGCCGCCTCGACGGCGAGGGCGTCCATCATCTCGATCGCGGCGGGCACGATGCCTCCGCCGATGATCGCCGACACCGCCTGCCCGCCCCGCTCGATGTCCTCGAACGCCGCGAGCAGCGTCGTCACGGCCTCCGGCAGCCTGCTCAGCCGTACGACGACCTTGGTCGCGATACCGAGGGTGCCCTCGGAGCCGATGAACGCGCCCAGCAGGTCGTATCCGGGATCGGTGTCCGACAGCTCGACGATGTCACCGTCAGGGGTGACGATCTCCAGGCCGACCACGTGGTTGACGGTGAAGCCGTACTTCAGGCAGTGGGCGCCGCCGGAGTTCTCGGCCACGTTGCCGCCGATCGTGCAGACCTGCTGGCTGGAGGGGTCGGGCGCGTAGTAGCGGCCCAGGTCGCGGACGGCCTCGGTGATCGCCAGGTTGGTGACCCCAGGCTCCACGGTCGCCCTCCGGTTCGGCAGGTCGACGGAGAGGATCCGCCGCATCTTCGAGGTCACGACCAGCACCCCGTCGGCCCGTGGCAGGGCACCGCCCGACAGTCCGGTCCCGGCGCCCCTGGCCACGAACGGCAGGTCGTACTCGTTGCAGATCCTCACCACGGCCGCGACCTGCTCGGTGCTCTCCGGCAGCACCACGACTCCGGGGGTGACCCGGTGGTGGGTCAGCCCGTCGCACTCGTAGGTGCGCAGCCGCACGGGATCGGTGATGACCGACCCGGGTCCGAGGAGTTCCTCGAACCTGCGGGCCGGCTCGTCCAGGGTCTTCGTCGACATCGCTCCTCCTCCGGCGTGCCCGGCGTCCCGGCGCTGTCGCCGGTGCCCGCCGGCCTCCATCGGCCGATCGAGGACGCCGTTCTTGTCATCCTCGTCTCGAATTCTCACTCAGCGCGGCGGCGCCGGCGTTCCTGCCGTGTCTGGGGCCGTCGTCCACGAGGCCGGAGAAGCAGGGCTCTCCGGGCGCCCGCTGCGGGGTACGGCGGTCGGGGGAGGGCGGCGTGTGGACGGGGCCCGGCGGGGAGTGCCGGACGCGCAGGTGGAGCCGTCCTTTGATCATCGTGATCAGGACGCCCCTCGCCCACCCCTCGTCCGCGGTCTTGCGCGCGTAGAACTCCCTGGTCGCCCTGTTGTCGAGCATGTCGAGCAGGACGATGTGATGGCCCCAGGGGATCGGCCGGGTCGTCCTCGGGATGGAGTCCGGCCAGGCGGCCGCGAAGGCCCTCATGTAGAGGAGGTTGGTCCGCGAGTACCCCATCGCCTCGGGGAACGCGCCGCGCAGGTCGGTCGAGAGCCGGGGCACCGCTCTTCTGCCCCAGTCGTCGTCCGGCTGCCGATCGAGGATGTGGCGGCCGATCCGCCAGTACTGCCGGATCAGCTCGGTGTCGGTGGTGAGCAACGCCACCCGTCCCCTGCTGCCGATGATCTCGCGTTTGACGGCGTCGAGCAGCGCCGCGTACTCGCCCTGGTCGGCTCCTTCGCCGTTCCTGTCATCGCTCATGCACGCAAAGTATCCACTGAGCCCGGCGTCCGCATCCGTCCGCGAGGACCGCCCGGAGTGAGGAATCCCCGCCGGGGGATGAGGATTTCGCACTGTCGGGCCGGCCATGTCACGGCATACGGGCATAGGCCGGGAGGGTAAGGAACTCCGCGAAGTCGTCGTCGAGGGCGACCTCCTTGAACAGGGCGGTGGCCTGACCGTAGCGGGCCTCGTCGTAGCCGGGCTCCGCCTTGATCTTGGCGAGTTCCTCGTCGATGATCTTTTCGACCAGCTCTCTGGTCACCACGGCACCGGTGTCGGCGAGCTCGATGCCGTTGTGGATCCACTGCCAGATCTGGGAACGGGAGATCTCGGCGGTCGCCGCGTCCTCCATCAGGTTGTGGATCGCCACCGCGCCCAGCCCTCCCATCCAGGCGGCCAGGTAGCGCAGCGCCACGTCCACGTTGTTGCGCAGCCCCGCCTCGGTGATGTCGCCGGGGGTCTTGGAGACCGCCAGCAGGTCGGCGGCGGAGACGGAGACGTCCTCGCGCAGGCGGTGGAGCTGGTTCGGCCGGTCCTCCAGAACGGTGTCGAAGACGTCGCGGCAGATCGGCACGAGGTCGGGGTGCGCCACCCACGAGCCGTCGAAACCGTCGCCGGACTCGCGGGTCTTGTCGGCGGTGACCTTCTCCAGGGCGACCTTGTTGACCTCGGGGTCGCGGCGGGAGGGGATGAACGCGGCCATCCCGCCGATGGCGTGGGCCCCGCGCCGGTGGCAGGTGCGGACCAGCAACTCGGTGTAGGCCCGCATGAACGGAGCGGTCATCGTCACGGCGTTGCGCTCGGGCAGCAGGAACTCGCGGCCCCGGGTGCGGAACTTCTTGATCACGCTGAAGAGGTAGTCCCAGCGGCCGGCGTTGAGCCCCGCGGAGTGGTCGCGGAGCTCGTAGAGGATCTCGTCCATCTCGAACGCGGCAGGGTAGGTCTCGATGAGCACCGTCGCCCGGATCGTGCCGTGGGGGATGCCGAGCAGCTCCTGGGCCCTGACGAAGACGTCGTTCCAGAGGCGGGCCTCCAGGTGTGACTCGATCTTCGGCAGGTAGAAGTACGGGCCCCTGCCCTTGGCCATCTGCCGCTGCGCCGAGTGGAAGAGGTAGAGGCCGAAGTCGACGAGGGAGGCGGAGAACGGCCTGCCGTCACAGGTGAGGTGCTTCTCGTTCAGGTGCCATCCGCGGGGCCGGACCACGATGGTGGCGAGCTCGGTGTCCGGTTTGAGGGCGTAGCTCTTCTCCCCGGCGGAGAAGTCCAGGGTCCGATCGAGCGCGTCGCGCAGGTTGAGCTGGCCGTTGACGGTGTTCTCCCAGGTGGGAGCGTTGGCGTCCTCGAAGTCCGCGAGCCACACCTTGGCGCCGGAGTTCAGCGCGTTGATCGTCATCTTCCGGTCGACGGGGCCGGTGATCTCCACGCGGCGGTCCACCAGGCCGGGGGCGGGCGGGGCGACGTGCCACTCGGACTCACGCACGTGCCGGGTCTCGGGCAGGAAGTCGAGGGTGCCTCCCGCCGACAGCTCCGCCTGGCGGGTCTGGCGGGCCTCCAGCAGCTCCAGACGCCGGCCGTCGAACTCGCGCTGGAGGGTGGCCAGGAAGGCCAGTGCCTCCGGCGTGAGGATCTCCTCGAAGCGGTCCTGGAGGGGGCCGCCGATCTCAACGCCGTCCATGGGTCCTCTTTTCCTCGCGGATTTCCATATGGTGGAAAAGTAATTCTGAATTGTGGAATCGACGCTACTTCAGGGCCGGTCACCGGTCAAAGGCAGGGTCCCCCTCAGGGGTCGATCCGGGCGTTCCCCGATGATCTGGGAGGCGGGCTCGGCCAGAGTTGGGTCAGCGCCCTCGGCAGGTCGGCAGAGGGAGAGGACGAACCCGTCGCACGTCGGTTGGGAAGCGAAGGTTTCCCGGAAGGTCGAGGACTGAGCACATGAAGAGGAACATGGTCGTCGCAGGGGCGATCCTGGGGTCGGTGTTCGTGCTCTCGGGGTGCGGCGCACTCGACTTCCGCGACCGGCAGCAGGAGGTCGTCTCCTACGACGTCACCGGCGAGCTGAAGGCCCTGGACGTCGCCACCGGCTCCGGGGACATCGTGGTCGCCGAGTCGGACCGGGAGGCCGTCCGGGTGACCGAGACCATCCACTGGCGTGGTGACAAGCCCACCCTCCGGCACCCGGTGGACGGCGGCACGCTCACCCTGCGCTACGAATGCCGCGGGAACTGCTCGGTCGACTACAAGGTCGAGATCCCGCGGGGCCTCACGGCCAAACTCGACACCGGCTCGGGCACCATCACGATGCGCGGGCTCACCGGGGAGGTTGAGGCCACGAGCGGCTCCGGCGAGATCGAGGCCGGCGCCCTGACCTCCAAGCGGTTCGTCGCCGACACCGGCTCCGGCGACGTCGAGGCGAGGTTCTCCGCCGCGCCCGAGGAGGTGCGGATCGAGACCGGCTCCGGCGACGTCGTCGCCTACCTTCCCAAGGGCGGCTACGACGTCACCACCGACACCGGTTCGGGGCAGGAGACCGTGGAGGTGGTCAGGGACCCCTCCTCGCCCCGCAAGGTCACGCTGCGGACCGGCTCGGGCGACGCCTCGGTCCGGCTTCCCTGAGGCCGCGTGTCCGACCCGTTCCCGGCGCCCCGACCAGGGGCGTTCGCGGCACGCCGGGGCGAGGCGGTGATAACCAGGTGATGGCGAGAGGTTCCCGTGGCACCATCAAGGGGAAGAGACCCGGGGTGTCGGGGCGTTCTCTCCTGTGAGAAGAACGCATACGCACCAACCATCTGAATGGAGCGACGACATAGACACTCGTGAGCCGCTGGACATCGACCGATTCGACGACCTGCTCGACAACGGCGAGATGGACCTGGCCGAGCGCCAGGCACTCCGCCGGGTGGCGGGCCTCTCCACTGAGCTGGAAGACGTCACCGAGGTCGAATACCGCCAGCTGCGGCTTGAGCGGGTCGTCCTCGTCGGCGTCTGGACCTCCGGTACGTCGACCGACGCGGAAAACTCCCTCCTTGAGCTGAAGCTCCTCGCCGAGACCGCGGGCTCGGAGGTCCTGGAAGGTCTGATCCAGCGCAGGCAGAAGCCCGACACCGCGACCTACATCGGCTCCGGCAAGGCGCAGGAGCTCGCCGACATCGTCTCCGCCACCGGTGCCGACACCGTGGTCTGCGACGGAGAGCTGAGCCCCGGCCAGCTCCGCCAGCTTGAGGAGATCGTCAAGGTCAAGGTCATCGACCGGACCATGTTGATCCTCGACATCTTCGCCCAGCACGCCAAGAGCCGCGAGGGCAAGGCGCAGGTCGAGCTCGCGCAGCTCAACTACCTGCTGCCGCGCCTGCGAGGCTGGGGTGGAAACCTGTCGCGCCAGGTCGGCGGTCGCGCCGCGGGCGGCGTCGGCATGGGAGGCCGCGGACCCGGTGAGACCAAGATCGAGCTGGACCGCCGCCGGATCCGCGAGCGGATGGCCAAGCTGCGCCGCCAGATCGGCGAGATGACCACCGCCCGCGTGACCAAGCGCTCGCGGCGCCTGCAGCGTGAGGTTCCCGCCGTGGCCATCGCCGGATACACCAACGCGGGCAAGTCCTCGCTGCTGAACCGGCTGACCGGCGCGGGGGTGCTGGTCGAGGACGCCCTGTTCGCCACGCTCGATCCGACGGTCCGTAAGGCGCACACGCCCGACGGCCGCCTGTTCACGCTCGCCGACACCGTCGGATTCGTCCGGCACCTGCCGCACCAGCTCGTCGAGGCGTTCCGCTCCACGCTGGAGGAGGTCGGCGACGCCGACCTGATCCTGCACGTGGTCGACGGCTCGCACCCCGACCCCGAGTCGCAGCTCGCCGCGGTACGCGAGGTGATCGGCGACATCGAGGGCGCCCGCGACATCCCCGAGATCGTGGTCGTGAACAAGGCCGACGCCGCCGACCCGGTGGTGCTGGCCCGGCTGACCGCGAAGGAGAAGCACACCGTCGTGGTCTCGGCCCGCACCGGCGCCGGACTCGACGAGCTGAGGGCCGCGATCGAGCGGGAGCTGCCCCGCTTCGACCAGGAGGTCAGGCTTCTCGTGCCGTACGAGCGCGGCGACCTGATCTCCAGGGCGCACAAGGAGGGCGAGGTCCTCGGCGTCGAGCACACCGGGGACGGCACGGTGCTGCACGCCAGGGTCCTGCCCGGCCTCTTCGCCGAGCTGGAGAAGACCGCCAAACCGGTCGAGACCGCAGTCTGACCCGCCAGTGCGCCGTACCGTCCTCTCCGAGGCGGTACGGCGCATCCAGCACATCCGGGCGCGTCCGCCGTCTCCCGGACGTCGTTCAGCGCTTCTCGCGCCGGAACATCACCAGCGCCACGTCGTCCTCCCTGGCACCGAACCGCTCGATCAGCCGGTCGCAGAAGGCCTCCTGGTCTCCCTCCAGGCTCTCCGCCAGGTGCCGTACGATCTCCAGGCTCTCGTCGAGCAGCTTGTCGCGGTCCTCGATGAGCCCGTCGGTGAACAGCAGCACCGAGGCTCCCTCGGGGACGTTCACCCGGTCGACCCGGTAGGTCTCCTCGGCCACCCCCAGCAGGAGGTTGCCCAGAGCGTGGTAGCGGGCGTGGCCGTCCGCGATGACGAGAGGCGGGATGTGCCCCGCGTTCGAGATCTCCATCTCCCCGGTCACCGGATCGATCAGGAACAGGGCCACGGTGGCGGTCATGCCGGGGTGGTAGCGCCGCAGCACGTTGTTGAGCAGCGCCATCGACGCGCCGAGATCCTGGGCGCCGATGACGGAGGCACGCAGCGCGTGGCGCAACTCCGCCATGACGGTGGCGGCGAGCAGCGAGTGCCCTTGGACGTCGCCGATGGCGATGAGCACCCGGTGGTCCATCCGCAGGACCTCGTAGAAGTCGCCGCCGACCTCGACGTTGTCGACCGCGGGCTGGTACCGCCAGCTGATCGCGATTCCGGGGATCTCGGGGATCCGCGCCGGCAGCAGGCTGCGCTGCAGGGTGAGGGCGATCGCGTGCTCCTCGGCGTACGCGCGCAGCGCGTCCACGGCGAGGGCGAGGGCCTGGCCGAGCTGGCGCAGCACGTTGGACTCGTCGGGGTCGAGCGGCGGCGTCTCCACCACCCCGAGATAGACGGGGGGCCTGCCCAGCTTGGTGCGGCAGATCACCGCCGAGACGGCACCGTCGAGCGTCGCGTCGGGCATCAACTTCATCCACTCGGCGGCCGGCACCGTGAGGACCTGGGTGCCCGCGGCGGCACCCAGGGACATCGCGCTCAGCCTGGGCAGCGTGTCCGGCGCCGCGACCTTGGCCTGGGCGACGTTCTCCGAAGGAGTCGCGGCGAACCTGCGGGTCCGGCCGTCGGGGGGCAGGGCGAGCGCGCCCGCGTGCCGCCCCAGGATCCGTGAGGTTCCCTCGACGGCCGTGGCGAGGAGCTCGTCGAACGTCTCGGCGGAGTTCATGGAGAGCGTGACCTCGGTGAGGGCGGCGAGCCGTCCGGCCATCAGCTCGGCCCGCTGCCGGGCGCGGTAGTAGCGCAGCGTGGCCTCGACCGTCGCGGCGAACTCGTCCGGCTCGACCGGCTCCGCCAGGTAGGCGTCCGCCCCGCGTTCGAGCCCCTGGGCCCGGTCGGCGGGGGCGATCGCGGCACCGGAGATCTGGATGACCGGGATGGAGGACGTCGCCGGGTCCGCCTTGATCTGCTCGCAGACCTCGTAGCCGCTGATGTCGGGCAGCCGTACGTCCAGGATGACGAGGTCGGGGAGGAGCTCCCGCACCTTGGCGAGTGCCTCCATGCCGCCGGTGGCCTGCACGACCTGGTGCCCCGAGCGCCGCAGCCAGCTCGACAGGATGTACAGCTTGGTCGGGGTGTCGTCCACGACCAGTACGGTCGCCTCCTTCCTCGCGGCGTTCCTAGTCATCGACGTGTCCCAGGGCGCTCTCGATCGCCTCCAGCAGGGTGTCACGGCGGAGGCCGTGCTTGGGGACCATCATGTGCGCCCCCTCGGGGATCTGGCGCGCCGTGGCGACGGTCACGACGATCACCGGCACCTGGCGCAGCCGCTCGTCGTCGGACATCCGCAGCATCAGCGCGGTGCCGTCGAGCCGGGGCATCAGCAGGTCCACCAGGGCGACGTCCGGGGGGTTCTCCTCCATCAACTCCAGTGCCCTCAGGCCGTCGGAGGCCTCGTCGATGTGGGCGGCGAATCCGGTGAGCATCCGGCGCACGACGGCGCGGAACTCCTCGTCGTCGTCCACGACGAGCAACCGGTCGACCACGGGGGCACCGTCGTGCCGGTAGGGCAGCCTCAGGGTGGCCGTGGTGCCTGAGCCCGCGACGCTGGTCAGGTGCAGCCAGCCGCCCATCGCCTCCGCCAGCCGACGTGCGTACGGCAGGCCGAGCCCGGTCCCCTTGCTTCGCACCTGGATCGGCCCGGGAACCTGGAAGAACTCCTCGAAGACGCGCTCCAGATGCTCCTCGGGCACGCCTATCCCCGTGTCGGTCACGGTGAAGACCAGATCCTGGGTGGCCTCCTCCAGCCTCGCCTCCAGCTTGACCTCGCCCTGCTCGGTGAACTTCAGTCCGTTGGTGAGCAGGTTGCGCAGGATCCGGGTGAGCATCACCTCGTCCACCAGCATTTCCGTCGGTGCCTGCGAGACCTCCACGGTGAGCCGCACCCCGTCGTGGCCGGTGGTGGGGCGCAGCGTCATGCGCAGCCGTTCGGCCAGGGCCGTCAGGTCGACCATGGACGGCTGAGGGTCGAGCCTGCCCGCCTCGGCCTTCGCCATGTCGAGCAACTCGCTCACCAGTGAAAGGAGCGTCTCCGCGGAGGAGCCGATGAGGTTGATCTGGTGGAGCTGCTCGTCGGCCAAGGGCTCCCCGCCGGGGCCCACCAGAAGGCGGACCAGGCCGATGACCGAGTTGAGGGGGGTGCGCAGCTCGTGGCTGACGGTGGCCCAGAACCTGTTCTTCGCGTCGCTCGCCGCCCGGAGCTGCGCGGACTTCTCGTCCAGCTCCGCGTAGAGCGCCACGACGCCGCGGTTGGTCTCCTCCAGCTCCTCCGACAGCTGGTTGTAGAGCGCGAGCACTCCCTGGTTGGTCTCCTGCAGTTCGGTGTTGAGCTGCAGGACCTCCTCCAGGGTCTCGGCGAGTTCGCGGTTCTGCCTGCGCAGCTCGTCGAGGGCCGTCGTGGGCGCGACCGCGGCGAGCTTGGCGCGGATCTCCTCCGCCGAGAATCTCGGCTTGCGGCCCTGCGGGAGCCGTTTGACCATGCTTATTCTTCCCTCGGCGGAATCGAGCTCGATGCGGTCGACGAGACGCCCCGCCAGGGTCATGCCGTCGGAAGGACGGAAGTCGGCCTTCGAGAAGTCGACCGCGATGAGCAGGGCGTCCCGCTCCAGCCGGAAGGCGACGAAGGCGTCGCTCCCCGCCTCCACGAGTTCCCTGCCGATCTCGCTCAGCGCGGTGGCAACCCGTATCTGGTCCTGGGCCTCCATCCCGACGTTCTCCGCCACCTCACGGCCCAGCTTTCGCATGGCGAAGACATCCTGGTCGTCCCGGATCTGGATCTGGATCAGCTCGTCCCCGGTCATGTGCCCGGCCTGACGGCGACCACGCAGGCGTCGTCCCTGCGGGTCCCGGCCTCGCGCAGCAGCGTGCCGGCGACGACGGAGGGGAGGCGCGTGACGAGACCGGGGTAGGAGGTGATGTTCCACCGCTCGGACAGACCGTCGGAGTGGAGCAGGACGACGCTGTGCGGTGGCAGGACGTACTCGTACTGGCGCAGGGTCCTGGCCTTGTGACCGGCGATGCCGGGAACCGAGATCATCCCCTGACGGCCGTCGTTGTGGGCGATCCACGCGGAGACGTTGCCGAGGCCGGCGAAGCTCACCGTGCCCGCGGCGCCGTCGACGCGGGCCACGGCGACCGCGCCGCCCCTGGTGTGGCCGAGACCGGCGTGGATGCGTTCCAGGGCGGTGACCGGAGTGAGGTCGGCGTGCCGCAGGAACAGCCGTGCCGCCTCCTGGGAGGCATGGGCGGCCGCGGGGCCGTGGCCGAGGCCGTCACAGAGCATCACGGTCGTCACGGAGCCCTCATCGTTGATCACGAACGCGTCGCCGCAGACGGTCTCGTCGCCGATCGGGCGGGTGAGGCCGCTCACCCGGGACGGGGGCCGCGGGGCGTCCTTCGCGACGAAGTACATACCGAGCACGGTGCCCCGGCCCGGCATGGAGTGAACCTCGTATCCACTCGCCATCCTGGCGATGCCGCCCAGGCCGATGCCGAGCGTGCCGGTGGTGGAGTAGCCGTCGCGCAGGGCGCGGGAGACGTCCCGCATTCCCGGCCCCTGGTCGATCGCGAGGACCTCCACCGCCGACTCCAGCTCCAGATGAGGACGAATCAGCATGACCCCGTCGGTCGCGTGCTTGACCAGGTTCGAGGCGGCCTCGCTCACCGCTACGGCGACTCGTCCGCTGTCCTCCTCGCTGAATCCCTTCGCCTCGGCGAGTGTCACGGCGGTACGGCGAAGGGCGCCGATCGCGCTGGCGTCCTCGGCCCTCACCCAGGTGTCACGCTGGGAGTGGATCAGCGCGCCCATTTCGTCACCGTGATCAACGTCCCCTCACCGGGAGTCGATTCGAGGTCGAACTCGTCGACCAGGCGACGCGAACCACTGAGGCCGAGCCCCAGGCCACCGCCGGTGGTCCACCCGTCGGTCAGCGCCTGCTCGATGTCCGGGATGCCGGGGCCGTTGTCGCTGAAGACCATCCGCAGGCCCCGCCGCATGCCCTTGTGGACGACCTCGACCCGTACCTGCCCGCCTCCCGCGTAGACCAGGGCGTTGCGGGCCAGCTCACTGGCCGCGGTCACCACCTTGGTCTGGTCGACCAGGGAGAGGCCCACGTCCACCGCGACGGTCCTGACGTGCTGGCGGACCAGCACGACATCGCCGTTGACGTTGATGGGCAGTTCCTTCGCGGTTGTCACCGGGAGGCCTCGAAGTGCTGGGATTCTTCGATCTGGTTCAGCAGGGCGACGCCCTTCTCAAGGTTGAGCGCCGTGCGTACGCCGCCGAGGGAGAGGCCGAGCTCGACGAGGGTGATCGCCACCGCCGGTCGCATGCCGACGACGATCGTCTCGGCGTCGAGCATGCGGGAGATCGCCGCGATGGTGGCGAGCATCCGGCCGATGAAGGAGTCGACGATCTCCACGGCGGTGATGTCGATGATCACCCCTCGTGCTCCGGTCTCGACGACCTTCTCCGACAGGTCCTCCTGCAGGGCGAGCACGCTCATGTCCTGCAGGTCGATCTGGATGGAGACGATCAGGATGTCGCCGAGTTTGAGGATGGGAACGCGATCCATCAGCCCTCCACCGTCCGCACGGCGATGCGGGACGCCCCGCCCTTGACGAATTTGACGCCGCTCGCCCGCAGCGTGTGGGCCAGCGCGTCGGCGAGGGTGGCCTTGGTCACGATGTCACCGAACTCGATGCCCAGGGTGACGATGGTGTGGGCGATCTGCGGGCGGATACCGGAGATCACGCACTCGGCACCCATCAGCCGGGCCGCCACCACGGTCTTGAGCAGGTGCTGGGCGACCTCGGTGTCGACGGCGGGGACCCCCGTGATGTCGATGACCGCGTGCTCGGAGCCGGTGTCGACGAGCGTCTGGAGCAGCTTCTCCATCACGACCTGGGTCCTGGCGGAGTCGAGCGTGCCGACCAACGGCACCGCGACGATGCCCTCCCAGAGCTTGACCACCGGGGTGGACAGCTCCAGCAGTTGCTCCGCCTGGTCAATGATGATCTTCTCCCTGGCCGCCGCGTAGCTCTCCATGGTGAAGAGGCCGAGGTCGTCGATTACCCGGGAGAACCAGATGAAACCACGAATGGCCTCGGGGGAGCCGTCATCCTCGACGACCTCGTAGAGGGCCTCCTTCAGACCGAAGACCAGGGTCGCGGTCTCGGTCGGGGTGAACCCCTGGCGGGCACGGTCCCGGGAGAGTTCGGAGAGCAGGCCGCGCAGGTCACTGAGGTCTCCGGAGTCCCCGAAGGACTGACGCAGCGCCTGGGAGAGCTCGCGCAACTGATCGGCGAGCTTTCCGCTCTCCGCATGGTCCCCGATGGACGAACGGGCGATCTCAAGCCAGCGCTTGAAGACGCGTGCCTCGTGCTCCTGGAAAAGTTCTTCGATGCGACGCCGACCGGCGTCCGCGTGGACGGACAAGGCAACTCCCATGCGTACGACCTGAAGACAACTCGCACGAAAGGCTACATGGAACGTCCTGCTTACGACCTTTTTTGGGGGTTTGGTGGGCCGCTTGTGGTCAGATCTTCGAGGGGGAGCGACCAGGTTGGACGGCCTGTGCGTTGTATCACATCGCGAGGTCCCGCGAGCTGCTCGGGCGTCATCCTGGGGTGTGTCCCCATCGAGGGCGCGTGTCCACCGGGAGCGTTGGAGGCGAGGGCGTCGGAGCTCGCGAGTGACCGTGGGATCGCCGTCACGCCCGCGGTGCAGGCCCGCGGGCAGGTGGGGCGGGTCGCCGGGAGGGCGCGTTTTGAGACTTCCGAGTTCCAGCCTAGAGTGGTGGCGAACCGCGTTTCAATGGCGGAACTTGCGTCCGACGGCCTGCGGTGGCTGCACTGTGAGAGTGCGAAAGCGTACAAAAGCCTCAAAAGTTGCAGTGGTCGCCCAAGGTTTAGATTGCTACCATAAGGCAAATCTAGCGAGATGTTATGACGCAAGTTGCTCTGGTGACTACTGTTACGAGCGATGAAGAAGTAGTCTGAGCTGTGGAAAGTTGTTCGACGCCACGCGTGACCGTCGAGCCGGCGGGTGAGGTGCGGTCGCGGAGGGGCGGCGTTCTTCCCAATTAGCCTGTACAGCGGGCCGACTTGTGAAATAACGTAACTGAACTGAAATCGCCCGATCATGATCCCGGCGATACTGTCGCCGCACAACAGACACGCGGATGAGAGCAGGAGACCCCCGATGCCGTCCGGACTCACAGCGGGCTCGAAGGGTGCGGTGCTCGGCGCCGCGCGGAGCGGCCCGCCCCGTCCGGGTGTGGTCCTCCTCCAGGTGTCTTCCCCTGAACACAAGGCGGTGATGCGATGACGGTCCGCCTCCTGACCAACATCGGCCGGCTCTGGACCGGAAACGACGTGTTCAGCAACGCGGCGATTCTCGTCCACAACGACCGGATCGCCTGGGTCGGTCGCGCCGCGGATCTTCCGCAGAGCGTGCCCGGTGTCGTCGACGACATCGTCGACGTCGACCACGTCGAGAACCTGGGCGGCGCGCTGGTCACCCCCGGTCTGATCGACGCGCACACCCACCCGGTCTACGCGGGAAACCGCTACGCCGAGATGGCGATGCGCTCCAGCGGTTCCACCCCCTCCGCGATCACCGCGGCGGGCGGCGGCATCGGCTCCACCGTGACGGTCACCCGAGGCACCGACCCCTGGACGCTCTGCAACGGCGTCCGTGAGCGACTCCGTGAATGGCTGCTCAGCGGCACCACCACCATCGAGGCCAAGACCGGCTATCACCTCACCCGTGACGGTGAGCTGGCCGACGTACGGCTCCTGCGCGAGCTGGAGAAAGAGCCGATGATGCCGCGGGTCCACGTGACCTTCATGGCCGCGCACGTCGTCCCGCCCGAATACTTCGGCCGCCAGCGCGACTACGTCGAGGCGGTGGGTTCCTGGTGCGCCGACGCCGCCGCGGCGGGAGCCGACGGTGTCGACGTCTACTGCGACGAGGGCCACTTCACCGCGGAGGAGGCCCGCTGGGTCCTCGCCTCCGGGCGCAACGTCGGCCTGCTGCCGCGCGTGCACGCCGGCGCCTACAGCCGACGCGGCGCCGTTCAGCTCGCCGCCGAACTCGGTTGCGCCTCCGCCGACCTGCTCCACCACACCACCGACGAGGACATCGCGATCCTGGCCCGCTACGGTGTCCCCGCCGTGGTCTGCCCCGGGACCGCCCTCCAGCGTGGCAGCCTGCCCCCGGTCCGCCGGATGCTCGCCCAGGGGGTCACCGTGGCTCTCGGCAGTGACCACAATCCGGGCCACTGCGGCATCACCTCGATGTCCCTGGTCATCAGCCTCGCCGTCGCGGCCTTCGGCATGAGTGTCGGCGACGCCCTCCGAGCCGCCACCCTCGGTGGCGCCACGGTCCTCGGCGCTCCCGACCGCGGTGTCCTCGCTCCCGGACGCCTGGCCGACATCGTCCAGTGGGACGCCGACCACGAGGGCGCCTTCGCCTGGTCCTTCGGCCTCAAGCCTCGCCGGGTCTGGCGCGGCGGCACCCCCGTCCAGTAGATCCCTCCCTCCTCCGGCGGGTCCGCACTCGAAACCCTCACCCGCCGGATCCCTCCTGGGCATCGACCCCGTCTCCTTCGCGTGATCTCCTCCACGTAGCCTCTGGACATGCCCGCACCGGTCGCCGTCATCACGGACTCCACCGCCTACCTCCCGCAGGAGGAGGTCTCCCGCCTGGGAGTCGTCGTGGTGCCCCTCCAGGTGGTCGTCGGCGGCAGGTCGTTCGACGACATGGCGTGGACCGACGGCGCGGGCGGCGAGGACGTGCTGAGGGAACGAGGCCGGGTGACGACCTCCAGGCCCGCCCCGCGACGTTTCACCGATGTCTACCGCGAAGCGGCGGCCCGGGGCGCGAGCGGTATCGTCTCCGTCCACCTGTCGGCGGAGTTGTCCGGTACGGTCGAGGCCGCCCGCGCGGGAGCCGAGGACTCTCCCGTTCCCGTCGACGTCGTCGACAGCAGGTCCATCGCCATGGGTCTCGGATTCCCCGTCCTCGCGGCCGCGAGCGCCGCCGCGCGGGGCGCGCCCCGGACAGAGGTGGCGGACGTCGCCCGTCGCCGGGCGGAGTCGGCCCGCAGCCTCTTCTACGTCGACACCCTGGAGCATCTCCGCAGGGGAGGTCGGATCGGCGCCGCGGAGACCCTCCTCGGCTCGGCGCTGATGATCAAACCGATCCTGCACATATCCGACGGGACGATCGTCCCGTTGGAGAAGGCCCGTACGGCGAGTCGTGCCATCTCCCGTCTCGAAGACCTCGCGGTCGAGGCCGCGGGCACGGGCCCGGTGGAGATCGCCGTCCAGCATCTCGGCGCACGGTCCCGCGCGGAAGCCCTGGCCGCACGCCTGCAGGGACGTATTTCCGCACTCACCGAGGTCGTCGTCGTCGAGGTCGGCTCGGTCATCGGCGCCCATGTCGGCCCCGGCATGCTGGGCATCACCGTCTCCTCTCGTGAGCCTCTGACGTCTTCGGAGCCCTGACGTCTCCGATTCGGAGCCGACGTCTCCGAATTCGTGACAGCGACAGCGGGGACACACGGGACGCCCGCGGATGTCTTGCGTCCGTGGCTCTCCGCGCTTGCACGTCTTTGCGCTCGCACATTTCTGCGCTCGCACCTCTCTGCGCTCGCAGGTCTCCGGGCCTTCGGTGTCCCACACGCCGATCAGATGACCGGCGTCCACCCCCTCCGTCGCGCGATCTTCCGGTTATCCACAGAACCAGATTCGGTGAAAGTTCGCTCGCCGCCGCCACCGTAACGTCCTGCGGGTGCGGACCACAGGCCAGAACATCGAGCGGTTCCAAGCCGAGTCGCGGCTGAGGATCCTGACGGGGTGCGGATCATCCGCCCCCGACCCCCTGCTCTCGCCACGCCGTCCGGGCGGCATACCGCGCCGGGGCCGGCACGCGCGGCCCGGCGTTCATGACGGGATGGAGGATGTCGTCCACGACAGCCCCGCCTCGCGCTTGCGTTCGGCACCGATCCCCCCGTCCTTCGAGGCGCTTCGCAAGGTCGTGGCCATCCAGAGCCCCGCGCTCGTGCCCGGCCGTCCCGGGCTGCGTCTCCTGCTGCTCGTCGCCCTGATCGCCCTCGTCATGGGAGGCGTGTACGCCTGGCGGTCCCAACCGGAGCCCGAGCCCCTGGCACCACCTGTGCCGGTCTCCGGGCCACCGCTGTCGGCGCCCGCCATCGCTCCACGCCGGCAGTCCGAGCCGCTCACCGGACTCACCGTTCACGTGACGGGTAAGGTCCGGCGTCCCGGAGTGCTCACGTTGCCGGACGGTTCCCGGGTCGCCGACGCGGTCAAGGCGGCCGGGGGCATCCGTGGGGCGGCCGCCACGGGATCCCTCAACCTCGCGCGCAGGCTCGTCGACGGCGAACAGATCGTCGTCGGACCCTCCGGCGCGGCCGTCGTCGCGGCGGCGCCCAACCCGGTGAATCCCGTGGATCCCGCCACCGCCGTCGTCGACCTCAACACGGCCACCCCCGAGCAGCTTGAGCGGTTACCGGGCGTTGGTGAGGTGCTCGCCCGGCGCATCGCCGAATATCGCGACGCCCACGGTGGTTTCCGCACCGTCGAGGAGCTTCGCGACGTGAGCGGGATAGGCGACCGTAAGTACGCCGAGATGCGCGACAAGGTCCGTGTCTGACGCGCCGACGGCGAGGGAGGTCGTGACACGGCTCGTCACGGTCATCACGGCAGCCGGCTCCGGTGGCCCTCCTCGCCGCGATGTCGCCGCTCTTCGGAGTCTCGGGGGACCGCGCGGACCGGAGGAGTCCATCGGCTCCGGCGGTCCCCGATGGTCCGCCGACCCCGGTCATTCCCGAGGTGCGGCAGGCTCGGGCGGGCAGGGAGGCCCGGAGGGTTCCGGCAAGGGGAGGCGCGCACATGCCGCTCAGCTGGTGCTGCCGGCGGCGGCCTCATGGATCACAGCCCTCGTCCTGCTGGGCTGCTCGGCTGTGACCGGTGCCGTGACGGCCGGTCTCATGGCCGCAGGTGCCCTGGCGATGGCCGTCTTGCCCCGGCCACCGGGAGTGGCGGGCCGGCGAAACGCGATGATCGCGGTCCTTGGGTGCGCGGCCGCGGTGGCGGGATCGGTGGCCTTCCGGGTGCACGCGGTCGGTACTGGACCGGTCGCCGAGCTCGCGGGAGGAAACGCCCTGGCGGTGGCCGAGGTGGTGGTGACCGACGACCCGCGGGAGACGGGCAGGAGGGGAGGGCCTTCCCTCCGGGAGAGCTTCGTGGTGCCCGCCAGGGTCGAGTCGGTCGGTACGGGAGCGGGCAGGGTGGTGCTGCGGGCTCCGGTGGTGCTGTTCGTCTCGGGCGCCGAGTGGCGCTTCCTGCTGCCCAGCCAGCGAGTGGAGGTCACCGGTCGCTTCGGCCGGGCCGGCCCCGGAGAGTTGCTCGCGGCGGTGGTGCTGGTCAGAGGGGCACCGCGAGTGTTGAGCGGGCCGTCCTGGGAGCAGCGCGCGGCCGGGGCGCTCAGGTCGGGATTGCGGGAGGCGGCCGACGTGTTGCCTCCGGCGCAGCGCGGACTGCTGCCCGGCCTGGTGGTCGGTGACGTGTCCCGGATGGACGAGCAGGTCAAGGCCGACTTCAAGGCGGCAGGCCTCAGCCATCTGCTCGCGGTCTCCGGCGCGAACCTCGCCGTCGTGGCGGGGGCGGTGGTCGCGCTGGCCAGAATGGCCGGGTTGCCCCTCGCGGCGCGGGCGGTGCTGGCGATGTCGGCCATGGTCGCCTTCGCGGTCGTCGCCCGGCCCTCGCCGAGCGTGCTCAGGGCACTCCTGATGGGTGGAGTCGCCGCCCTCGCCCTCGGCACGGGCCGCTCGCGTGACGGTGTCGCCGCCCTGTCGGTGACGGTCCTGGGGTTGATCTTCTTCGTTCCCGGTCTCGCGCGTTCCTACGGTTTCGCCCTGTCGGTCGCGGCCACCGCGGGCATCCTGGTCCTCGCTCCCGGCTGGCGCGACCGGCTCTCGGCCCGCATGCCCCGATGGCTCGCGGAGGCGACCGCGGTGGCCGCCGCGGCTCAGGCCGCTGTGACCCCCGTCCTGGTCCTGATGTCGGGGCAGCTCGCGCCGGTGGCGATTCCCGCCAACCTGCTCGCGGGGCCGGCCGTCGCCCCCGCCACCCTGCTCGGCTTCGCGGTGGCCTTGATCGCCCCGCTGCACATGGGGCTCGCCCGGTTGCTGGCCCGGCCGGCGGGGCTGGCCACCGGATGGATCATCGAGGTGGCCGCGCACGCCGCCGGGCTCCCGCTGGGCGTGATCCCGTGGCCGGGCGGCGTCACCGGCCTGCTCCTGCTGGCCGCCGCCGTCCCGCTCGCGGTGCTGGTGCTGCGACACCGGCGGTCACGCCTGATCGCCCTCGCGGCCATGGCCGGGCTGGTTCTCGCCGTGACGGTGGCCGCGCCGATCGTGGCACGCTGGCCGCCTCGCGGATGGTTGCTCCTGGCCTGTGACGTCGGTCAGGGAGACGCGTTGCTCGTCGCGGCGGGACCGGGGCGGGCCGTGGTGGTGGACGCGGGCCCCGACCCGGTGCGGATGGACCGCTGCCTGCGCTCCATGGGGATCAAAGAGGTGCCGCTGGTCATTCTCACCCATCCGCATCTCGACCATGTGGGAGGGCTCGACGGGGTCTTTCGCGGACGCGTCGTGGGGGCGGTGATGGTGACCCCGCACGATGCCGGAGGGCACGAGGGGGCGAGGCTGAGCGACGCCCTCGCCCGTCGCCATGTGATCGAGTGGGCGGCGAGGCCCGGTGTGAGCTGGCGCTTCGGGCCCTCTGAACTCACCGTCATCGGCCCGGCGGCCGAGGCGTCCCCGCCCGGCGCGGGGGAGGGGGCGGCCGTCAACAACGCCAGCGTCGTGGTGCACGTCCGCTGGGCGGCGGGGGCGGCCCTGCTCAGTGGCGACATCGAGACCGAGGCCCAGGCGGAGTTGCTCCGGCGCGGCCTGCCGTCCGCCGAGATCCTCAAGGTTCCGCACCACGGATCGGGCAGGCACGATCCGGGCTTCCTCGCCGCCTCCGGTGTCCGCGCCGCTCTGATCAGCGTGGGGACGGACAACGGCTACGGCCACCCCGCCCCGTCGACCCTGGCCGCGCTGCGCCGGCTCGGCGCCCGCGTCTATCGAACGGATCTGTCGGGAGACCTCGCCGTGGTGGTCCGCGAGGGGGCTCTGGCCGTCATCGCGAGGGGGGCGGAGACTCGTTCGCGGGCGGCTCGGGGAGTCCGGGTCGAGGTGGGCAGGCTTCCGGGTCCGGTCGCGCCGGTGCGGATCAGTTCCCGCTTCCGGCCTGGCGGCGGAACTCGGTGTCCACATCGGCGGCGTAGACCGACCGGCTGCAGCGCGCGCAACGGTACATGATCGGGCCCTCGTCGAGGGATGTTCCGCAGCGAGGGCAGGCGTGCCGGCGAATGGTGGAGTTTGTCATGGTTCTCACCTCCTCTGATGTTTCCCAGGGTGCCCGGTGGCACCTGCATTTCGATTGCGAACGGCTTGCCGACGGCCCAGCCGGTCACCGGGACGTGGCATGCTGCTCGACATGGCGGCAATCGATCCGGCACCCGTGATCCTGATCCTCGGCGACGAGGAACTCCTGGCCGACCGCGCGGTGAGCGAGGTGACCTCGGCGGCGAAGGCGGCCGATCCGACCGCCGAGGTGCACGACCTTCCCGGCTCGAAGATGGAGCTCGGGGAGCTCACCCGCATGACGTCGCCCTCGCTGTTCGGCGAGAGGTCCGTGGTGGTCGTCCGCTCGGCCCAGGACCTCGGCAAGGACGTCATCGCCGAGGTCGTCTCCTACGCGGCACACCCGGCGGACGAGACCGTGCTCGTCCTCGTCCATCCGGGAGGAGTGAAGGGCAAGGCCCTGGTCGACGGGGTCAAGAAGGCCGGTGCCCAGGTGGTCTCCGTCACCAAGGTGACCAAACCGGCCGAGCGTCTCGCGTTCGTCAAGGCGGAGCTGAAGCGGGCCGGGCGCACCATCGGGGCCGACGCCGCCTCCGCCCTCCTCGACGCCGTGGGCAACGACCTGCGCGAGCTGGCCGCCGCGTGCAGCCAGCTCGCCTTCGACACCCCCGGCAAGACGATCGACGAGGCCGCCGTCGCGCGCTACCACCGGGGCAGGGCCGAGGTGAGCGGTTTCACCGTGGCGGACTCGGCGGTCGAGGGGCGGCTGGGCGACGCCCTGGAGCAGCTGCGCTGGGCGCTCTCGACCGGTACGGCCCCCGTCCTGCTGGTGAGCGCGCTCGCCGGGGGCCTGCGCTCGCTGGCCAAGGTGGGAGGCGCTCCCCGCAACCTCCGGGGTGGTCAGCTCGCCAGCCATCTCGGCATGCCGCCCTGGAAGATCGACCGGGTCCAGCGGCAGCTGAACGGCTGGGGGCCCGAAGGGCTCGCCCGTGCCATCCAGGCGGCCGCCACAGCCGATGCGCAGGTGAAGGGCGGCGGGGCCGACCCCGCGTACGCGCTGGAGCACATGGTCCAGACCGTGGTCGCCAGTCGCACGGGGCGTTAGGCGGATACGGGGGAGAGGAGCCCCTCACGGGACCGCCGGGAACCGAAGCCGCCGGGGCGGGACGGCGGGAAACGCAGAAACGCCGCATCCCAAAGGGATGCGGCGTTCGCGGAACCTGGGACTACTTGGCGGCCGACAGGGCGGCGGTGCGCTGGGCGATCGCCGACTTGCGGTTGGCGGCCTGGTTCTTGTGGATCACGCCCTTGCTGGCAGCCTTGTCCAGCTGGCGGGAGGCGGCGCGCTGCAGCGCGACAGCCTCTTCGACGTTACCCTGGTCGGCGGCCTCGCGGAACTTGCGGATGGCCGTCTTCAGGGAAGACTTGACAGCCTTGTTGCGCAGCCGGGCCTTCTCGTTCTGCCGGTTGCGCTTGATCTGGGACTTGATGTTCGCCACGAAGAAGCCTCGGTGAATGTCGTTGGATGGGGCGCGCGGGCAGAGAGGGCGCGCCACACGCAGTTGACTAGGCTACCAACTGCCGTGGTCGACACTCAAATCGACAGGCCGGGCAGAGGGATGCCTGATCAGTCTAGCGTGTGGTCCCGATGGCTCGGGCCGGAATCCTCATGGCTTGAACCAGAACTTCTCGTACTCCGCCCAGTCCTCCTTGGTCGCGGCGAAGTCGACGTAGAGCGCCAGGCCGAACCGCTCGCGCGGCTTGCCGTACGAGGTCAGTGCCAGCCGGGCGCCCGTCGCCGCCTTCTCGACGCTCTCGGCCTCGTCGGCCCAGGAGACGCCGTGGTCGTGATAGGCCGGGGCGCCGATCAGCACCGTCTTCTCCTCGGGGACGATCTCCAGCGCGAGCGAGGTCTGCCGTACGACGTAGCCGCCGTAGACGGTGGGGAAGGGGAGGTAGGAGTCGTAGGTCATGATCGCCACCTGGTCGGTGAGCTTCGCGACCTCGCGGAAGTAGGCGGGCGACCAGTACTTGTCGTGGCCGAGGGCCGCGCGGACGGCCGGCCGGACGAGCGGGAACGGCTCGATCTGCGGGGTCGAGGTGGAGAGCAGGCCGTCGCCCACGATCGCCCGGGTCTGGGTGAGCAGGTCGAGGAAGTCGGTGTCGCCGTCGCCGATCGGCTCGAAGTTGTAGTGGACGCCGTCGAAGCCGAGCTCCGTGATCGCGCGGGCCCCCTCCAGTACACGCTGCCTGGAGGCGGCGTCGTCGAGATCCAGGACGCCGTCGACCTTCTGGCCGAGCCAGGCGGACACCCTGACCTTGGGGAGTTCCTCGCGCCACCACTTCAGGAAGTCGGCCGCCTTCGGATACGCGCCGGCGGGCAGTGTCCCGTCCGAGTCGAACGGGCCGGAATGGACGTACACGTCCTTGATCCCGGTCTTTCGCAGCCGGGCGGCGAGGGTCCGCACGTCGTCGGCCGTCTTGCGGCCGTCGACCCACGCGTGGCCCAGCCACAGGGCGTCGTGGCCGGTCGTCTTCGCCCATGGGGCGGGTGTCCCGGTAAACTGCAGGGTGAGGATGGCCACGGCCACCCCTGGAAGCGCGAGGAGCAGGGCCGCCACCGTAGCGAGGAACCGCAGGCCGCGCCGTGCTCTGGTCCGGGCAATCACCCGGACATGTCACCATGGAAGACGGCTGGCATGCCAGCCGTATGATCGTCATCAATCTGTTGAAACGGATCCCGGTGCGCATTCAGCCTGGCCAGACCGACCCCGCTGTGCTCCGCAACTTCTGCATCATCGCGCATATCGACCATGGCAAGTCGACGCTCGCCGATCGCATGCTGCAGATCACCGGAGTGGTCGACGACCGTTCCATGCGTGCCCAGTATCTCGACCGCATGGACATCGAGCGCGAGCGCGGCATCACGATCAAGTCGCAGGCGGTCAGGCTTCCCTGGAAGGTCGGCGACACCGACTACGTCCTCAACATGATCGACACCCCCGGGCACGTCGACTTCACCTACGAGGTCTCCCGGTCGCTCCAGGCGTGCGAGGGCGCGATCCTGCTGGTCGACGCCGCGCAGGGCATCGAGGCGCAGACGCTGGCCAATCTCTACCTGGCGATGAACAACGACATGACGATCATCCCGGTGCTCAACAAGATCGACCTGCCCGCCGCCCAGCCGGAGAAGTACGCCGCGGAGATCGCCCACCTCATCGGCTGCGAGCCGGAGGACGTGCTGAGGGTCTCCGGCAAGACCGGCGTCGGCGTCCGCGAGCTGCTGGACCACGTGGTCTCGAACGTTCCGGCCCCGGTCGGCGACGCCGACGCGCCCGCCCGTGCGCTGATCTTCGACTCGGTGTACGACACCTACCGCGGCGTGATCACGTACGTCCGGGTGATGGACGGCCACCTGGGCAAGCGTGAGCGCATCCTGATGATGTCCACCACCGCGGCGCACGAGACGCTGGAGATCGGTGTCATCTCGCCCGAGCCGAAGATCGCCGACAAGGGGCTGGGCGTCGGCGAGGTGGGTTACCTGATCACCGGGGTGAAGGACGTCCGCCAGTCGCGGGTCGGCGACACGGTGACCTCCGTGACGCGTCCGGCCCTCCAGGCGCTCAGTGGTTACGAGCACCCCAAGCCCATGGTCTTCTCGGGCCTCTATCCGATCGACGGGGACGACTACCCCGACCTGCGCGAGGCCCTGGACAAGCTCCAGCTCAACGACGCCGCCCTGGACTACGAGCCGGAGACCTCCGCGGCGCTCGGCTTCGGATTCCGCTGCGGCTTCCTCGGCCTGCTCCACATGGAGATCGTCCGCGAGCGGCTGGAGCGCGAGTTCAACCTCTCGCTCATCTCGACCGCGCCCAACGTGGTCTATCGGGTGATCATGGAGGACGGCAAGGAGGTCGTCGTCACCAACCCCTCGGAGTTCCCCACCGGCAAGGTGGAGAAGGTCTTCGAGCCGATGGTCAAGACGACCGTGCTCGTCCCCTCGGAGTTCATCGGCGCGATCATGGAGCTCTGCCAGAACCGCCGGGGCAACCTGCAGGGCATGGACTACCTGTCCGAGGACCGCGTCGAGATCCGCTACACCATGCCGCTGGGTGAGATCATCTTCGACTTCTTCGACCAGCTCAAGTCCCGTACGCGCGGCTACGCCTCGCTGGACTACGAGCCCTCGGGCGAGCAGGAGTCGGATCTGGTCAAGGTCGACATCCTGCTCCAGGGCGAGGCCGTGGACGCCTTCAGCGCCATCGTCCACCGGGAGAAGTCGTACGCCTACGGGGTCGAGATGGCCAAGAAGCTGCGCGAGCTCATCCCCAGGCAGCAGTTCGAGGTGCCGATCCAGGCGGCGATCGGCGCCCGGGTCATCGCCCGTGAGAACATCCGCGCCATCCGCAAGGACGTCCTCGCCAAGTGCTACGGCGGCGACATCTCCAGGAAGCGCAAGCTGCTGGAGAAGCAGAAGGAGGGCAAGAAGCGGATGAAGATGGTCGGCCGGGTCGAAGTGCCCCAGGAGGCGTTCGTCGCCGCGCTGTCCACCGAGTCCTCCACGGACAAGGCCAAGAAATAGCTGAAACGTGCGGGCGAGGCCGCTGGTGATCCAGATCCTGCGGCCTCGCCCGGTATGAGGGGGATCGCTCAGCGCAGGACGCTGTAGAGCGCCGAGGTGAGCGACGCCCGGGTGTCGTCCTGGTCGATGGACCACATCATCGAACCGCCGAGGCCCTTCAGGCGGATGTAGGCCGCCTTCTGCAACAGCGTGGCCGGGTCGTCGTAGGACCAGAACTCGTTGCCGTCGTAGAGCCACACGGTCCCGGTCAGCAGGTCGCGGTGGCGCTTGCCCGGCTTCTTCACGAGGATCTTGTAGTCCTCGCTTCCGGCGGCGTAGGTGGCGGGAGCGGGGCCGGTGGCGGTGCCGTACAGGCCGTTCTTCCCGCCGGTGACGCCGGTCCAGCCCTGGCCGTACGCCGGTACGCCCACCACGAGCTTCTTGGCGGGTGCGCCGCGCGTGAGGTAGTCGCGGACCGTCTGGTCCACGCTGTACTTCACCGGGTGGGGGTCGCGCCGGTCGTTGAACAGGTTGCCGTTGTGGCCGGTGACGGTCTCCCACGAGCCGTGCAGGTCATAGCCCTGGATGGTGGCGAAGGTGAGCTGCTTGAAGACGTCGCGGACCTCGAAGCCCGCGTCGATCTTCGCGGCGGCGGCGGGCAGGAAGGCGGTCAGCTCGGTGCGCTGGTCGAACTGGTTCATCTGGCGGCGGATCTCGGCGACGAACAGGGTGAAGTTCCGCTTGTCCTCGGGGCGGATGATGTTGCCGACCTCCCCTGAGGAGCCGGGCCACTCCCAGTCGAGGTCGATGCCGTCGAACACGCCGGCCCCGGTGCCGGGGGCGGTACCGGGCAGGTTGCCCTTCAGCCACAGGTCGATGCAGGAGGAGGCCAGCTTGGCGCGGCCCTGGGGGGTCAGCACCGCGTCGGAGAAGTACTTCGAGCCGGTCCAGCCGCCGAGGGAGATCAGGGCCTTGAGCCCGGGGTGCTTGGCCTTGAGCTTCTTCAGCTGGTTCAGGTTGCCGTTCAGCGCCTGCCCTTCGACGTCGGCGACGCCGTCCACGCTCTGCTCGGCGGGCACCGGGCGCTGCCAGTCGGCCCACGGGTCGGGGGAGTAGCAGGAGCCCTCGGCGTTGACGAAGCCGAAGGCGTAGTTGATGTGGGTGAGCTTGGCCGCGGCGCCGCTGGTGTCCATGTCCTTGACGTGGTAGTTGCGACCGTAGATGCCCCACTGGACGAAGTAGGCGACCCGCTTGTAGCGGTCACCGTGTCCCTGGAGTCCCTGAGATGCCTGAGCCTGGGCGGGGGCCGGCGCGGCCACCGCCACGAGACCCGCGGCGAGGGCTGTCGCGATCACTTTACGGAGGAGTCTCTGCACGGGCTTCTCCACTGCTTGGAATAGTAACTTATAGGAAACTTTCCTTTAAGTTTTCCCGGATCGTAGACCTGCGCGATCTGGCCGTCAACGGCCATCGGCGTTTTGACCGGTGGACGGCAGGATGCTTCGACTACCTTGGTAAGGCATGGAGCAGCAGGCGTTCTGCAACCGATGTGGCACCCCTGTGCGCGGGCTGTCGCGATGTCCCGGGTGTGGGGCGTCCACGGGGGGCCTGCCCTCGGCGAGCCGGTCCTCGCCGGCCGGGTTCCCGCCGCTCCAGGCCCCGTCGGCTCAGACCCCTTCGGTGCGGCCTTCCGGGGGCGTCCCTCCGGGCGGGAGCAGGATCCCGCCCGAAGAGTGGCGGCAGGATCCCGCCGACTGGCAGCAGCATCTTCCACCGGACGAGCGCCCCCGGCCGCCCGCGCCGGACGACCCGGCCCCGAGGGGCCGTGCCCGGTCGCCTCGCCAGGACCGCAAGGTCTGGCCCCCGCCTCCGCCGGCCACGGTCCTCGCCGACGGCGGCGACTCCGGTCGATAGGCGAGAGCCGAGGCTCGAAGCCGACGGCCCTGGCTTCGAGCCGGTCGGTGTCCCTGAGCATCGGATCTTCGGCGTACCGGGCATCGCGGGGAAAGCGGCAGACTTGGGGCGTGCCATCCACACTTCCCGACGGGGATCCCGTACCCGCCTCCGGCGAGCTCCCGGAGAGCGCGCTCGCCGGACTCGGCGAGCGGCCCTTCGGCTTCTACGTCCACGTCCCCTTCTGCGTGACCCGGTGCGGTTACTGCGACTTCAACACCTACACGGCGTCCGAGCTCGGCCCCGGCGCCTCGCAGAAGGACTACGCGGACACCGCCGTCGAGGAGGTGCGGCGGGCGCGGGCCAACCTCGGCGCCGCGCGTCTCCCGGTCGAGACCGTGTTCTTCGGCGGAGGAACCCCCACCCTGCTCCCCGCCGGGGATCTGGTACGGATCCTGAAGGCGATCGAGGAGGAGTTCGGGCTCGCCCCCGGCGCCGAGGTGAGCACCGAGGCCAACCCCGAGTCGGTGGATCCCGCCTACCTGGCGGAGCTGCGCGCGGGCGGGTTCAACCGGATGAGCTTCGGGATGCAGAGCGCCCGCGAGCACGTGCTCCAGGTGCTGGACCGCCGCCACACCCCCGGCCGCCCCGCGCGGGCGGTACGGGAGGCGAGGGAGGCGGGGTTCGACCACGTCAACCTCGACCTGATCTACAGCACGCCGGGGGAGAGCGACGACGACTGGCGCGCGTCGCTGGCCGCGGCGATCGAGGCGGGGCCGGACCACGTCTCCGCGTACTCGCTGATCGTCGAGGACGGAACGAAGCTGGCCGCCAGGATCAGGCGCGGCGAGCTCCCGATGCCCGACGACGACGTGGCCGCCGATCGTTACCTGATCGCCGACGCCATGCTGGCCGAGGCGGGGTTCGAGTGGTACGAGGTGTCCAACTGGGCGACCTCGGAGGCCGGGCGCTGCCGGCACAATCTGCTCTACTGGACCGGCGGCGACTGGTGGGGCGTCGGTCCCGGGGCGCACAGCCACGTCGGCGGCACTCGCTGGTGGAACGTGAAGCACCCCGCCGCCTACGCCCGGCGTCTGGCCGAGGGCACCTCGCCCGCGCACGCGCGCGAGGTGCTGGACCCTCAGGACCGGGCGGTGGAGCGGCTGATGCTGGAACTGCGGCTCGCCCGGGGTTTCCCGCTCGGCGAGCTGGAACGCCCGCCCGTGGTCGCCCGCGCGCTCGCCGACGGCCTGCTGGAGGTGGAGCCGTTCAAGGCGGGCCGTGCGGTGCTCACCCTGCGCGGTCGTCTCCTGGCGGACGCCCTGGTCCGGGATCTCACCTGAGAGCTCCGGGGCACCGGCCGGTCCGCCGGGCGGGTCAGTCGACGAAGCGGATGTTTATCGGATAGCGGTAGGTCTCTCCCCGGTTGGCCGCCAGCGCGGCGACGATCGCCATGACGATCGATCCGACCCAGAGGAAGAACATCAGCAGGAAACCGATGAACACGAACGCCAGGACCCAGCAGACGGCGTAGGCGATCAGCACCGTGAGCTGGAAGTTGAGCGCCTCGGCGGCCTGGTCGCGCGCGTAGGGCGACTCGTCCTTCTTCGCCAGATAGAGCACCAGCGGCCCGACGAAGGAGGTGAGCAGGCCCAGCAGGTGGGCGAGCATCGCCATGGTGGTGTCGTCGCTGCCCGGTCGCGGGCCGTACGTTCCAGGGGGCGCCTGGTGGCCGTATCTCGGCGGGGGGCCGTACGCCCCGTATTCGGGGTATCCGTGCTGGTAACCACCCGGGTAGCCGTCGGAGGCGTACGGGGAGGTGTAGGGCGGGTAGCCCCCGTACCGCTGGTCCGGTTGCCCGTGGGATCCGTATTCCTGGCCCGGTGGGGGGTGACCCTGGCCGCCGGGCCCGTATCCCTGGTCCGGGGGTGGGGTGCTCTGCCCCGGCCAGGAGTGGTCCGGCGGAGGGTTGCCGACCCGCCGCGTCGGGTCGTCGGCCGATGGGCCTTCGGGGTTCTCGCTCATGTCCCCTCCTGATGGGTTGACGGCCTATCCGTCCTCGTCCGGAACCGTCACGAAGTCGATCAGCTCCTCGACGGGGCCGAGGAGCTCTGGCTCCAGATCGGCATATGTCGTGACCGATCCGAGAATGCGGCGCCATGCGGCGGCAGGCTCCACATTCCAGCCCAGCGCGGCGATGACACCCTCCTTCCAGGGCACCCCGCGGGGCACCGACGGCCAGGAGGGGATCCTGAGCGCGTGCGGTCTGACCGCCTGCCAGACGTCCACGAAAGGGTGCCCGACGATCAGTACGTGCGGTGAGGAGATCCGCGCGGCGATCCGGCTCTCCTTGGAACCGGGGACGAGGTGGTCGACGAGCACACCCAGCCGCCGCCCCGGCCCCGGGCCGAACTCCTCGACGATCGAGGGCAGGTGGTCGACCCCCTCCAGATACTCCACGACCACGCCCTCGACCCGCAGGTCGTGCCCCCAGACCTTCTCCACGAGCGCGGCGTCGTGCACGCCCTCCACGTAGATCCGGCTCTCCTTCGCGACCTGGGCCCTCAGGCCCTCGACCGCGATGGAACCCGACGCGCTCCGCCTCGGGCCACGCGACGCGGCGGCGGGTCGTACGAGTGTCACGACCCTGCCCTCCAGAAGGAAGGCGGCCGGCTCCAGCGGGAAGACCCGCCGGCGCCCGAAGCGGTCCTCCAGGGTGACGGCCTCCTTGTCGCAGGCCACCACGGCGCCACAGAAGCCGCCGTCGGCGTCCTCGACGACCAGGTCGAGCTCCGCGGGCACCTGGGGGATCGTCCCCCTGCGCGGGCGCCGCCAGTCTCCCGCCAGAACGTCACGCTCGTACATCACCGACCGCCACCCTCTCTCGCCGGGGATCAGGTGGGACGCTAGCAAACACCGGCGTCACCTGCCGTAGGGTCCCGGCTGTCCCCACTGCCCCATCGACGACGCGGCGGCGGCCTGGCGCTTGCGGGCGCCGCTGCGCTTCACCAGCACGACGATCGTCACGACGATGGCGAGCAGGATCCCGATACCGGGGATCAAGAACAGGGCGGCCACCCCGCCCACCAGCGAGTCGGCGGACAGCTCCCTGCCCACGCCGAAGGTCGTGCCGTCGGCGGGGTCGGCGGAGCACTGGACCTGGTAGTCGCCCGCCTGGTCCACGCCGACCCGAAGGCCCATCTCCCAGGTGACGCCGTCGGATCCCGCGACGGTCTGCTGGATGTCCGGCTTCTGCAGGCGGGGCGTGCTCGTACCGCCGGTGAGCGTGCACTCGAACTTGGTGGGCCCGCCGGTGGCGACGTAGATCGCCGGCTTGTCCGCCGGGTCGAGCGCGACCGTCGCGGTCTCGCCGGGGGCGAACGTCCGCGTCGGGGCCGCGTCGGTGACCGCGCCGAGGATGCCACCGGCGAAGCCGCCGATGCCGACGACGATGCTGACCAGGGCGAGCAACCAGACCCCGACGATCCACCCGATGCCAGGCTTGATCTTTCCGCTGGGGGGCGGTCCCTGCGGGGCGCCGTAACCGGGAGGGGCGTAACCGTACGAGGGGGGCTGCTGGCCGTACGGCTGCTGGCCGTATTGCTGGCCGGGCTGCTGCTGGCCGTACTGCTGACCATACGGCTGCTGAGGGCCGCCGTGACCGGGGCCGCGGGAGGCGTCGCCCGGATAAGAACCGAAATCGTTGGACATGTGCAAATTGTGGTGGGTACCGCTTGGATCGCGATAGCAGTTGACTTGACAAAGGCTTGCCGTCATCATCCACCGCTTTCGCTTATCGCGCCTTCCGTGCGGGGGCCGTACACTTGGCACTCGGGAACACAGAGTGCCAAGCCTCGTGTTTCCCTCTGAACGCAGGCAGGGAGGTGACCACGTTGGTCGACGACCGCAAGCTCGCCGTGCTCCGCGCCATCGTCGAGGACTACGTGTCCACCAACGAACCGGTGGGGTCGAAGGCTCTCGCGGACCGGCACAACCTGGGGGTGTCCCCGGCGACGATCCGCAACGACATGGCGATGCTGGAGGAGCAGGGCTACATCGCCCAACCCCACACCAGCGCCGGCCGGGTGCCCACCGACAAGGGCTACCGGCTCTTCGTCGACAGGCTCTCGCAGGTGAAGCCCCTGTCGAGCGCGGAACGCAAGGCGATCGAGAGTTTCCTCGCGGGCGCCGTGGACATCGACGACGTCGTCATGCGGACGGTGCGGCTGCTGGCCCAGCTCACCCGGCAGGTCGCCGTGGTGCAGTATCCGACGCTGACCCACTCGACGGTCAGGCACGTCGAGCTGGTGCCGCTGAGCGAGCGCCGGCTGATGTTCGTGCTGATCACCAACACCGGCAGGGTCGAGCAGCGCGTGATCGAGGTGCCCGACGTCGTCGACGAGCAGCGCGTGGCACACCTGCGTGCGATGCTCAACGCCTCCCTCGACGGATGCGGGCTCACCAGCGTTCCCGACCGGGTCGCCGATCTGCCGGAGCGGTTGCCCGCGGAGGATCGACCGCTCGCGGCGACTATCCTGTCCGTACTGCTCGAGTCCCTGGTGGACAGGCATGATGAGAAGATCGTTTTTGCCGGGGCCGCCAACCTCGCGGGAGCCGACTTCACCGTCGGGCTCCGCGACGTGCTGGAGGCCCTGGAAGAGCAGGTCGTGCTCATGCGACTGCTCGGTGAGACCTCGGACCTTTCCGCGCTGACCGTGCGGATCGGCTCGGAGAACCCCTACACCGGACTCCAGGGCACATCCATCGTCGCCGCTGGATACGGTTCCGGGGACAAGCAACTCGCCCGGCTCGGTGTGCTGGGCCCGACGCGAATGGACTACCCGGTCACGATGGGCGCGGTGCGCGCGGTGGCACGCTACGTCAGCCAGATTCTGGCTGCATCATAAGAGGTCAACGAAAAGTGGCTAAGAGCGACTACTACGGCACCCTCGGGGTGCGCCGTGACGCCAGTGCGGAAGAGATCAAGAAGGCGTACCGCCGCCTGGCACGCGAGTTGCATCCCGACGTCAACCCCGATCCTGAGACTCAGGAGCGCTTCAAGGAGATCACACAGGCCTACGAGGTCCTGTCCGACTCCGGCAAGCGGCAGATGTACGACATGGGTGCCGACCCGTTCGCCGCGGGCGGCGGTGCGGGCGCCGGGGGCTTCGGCGCTGGCTTCCCGTTCAGCGACATCATGGACGCCTTCTTCGGCGCGGCCGGTGGAGGCGGTGGCCGAGGCCCCCGCTCCCGTGCCCGCCGCGGGCGCAACGCGACCATCAGGGTCGAGCTCGACCTGCGCGAGTCGGGCTTCGGCACCACCCGCGAGCTGGTCGTCGACACCGCCGTGGTCTGTGAGGTCTGCACGGGCTCAGGGGCCGCGGCCGGCACCCACCCCGACACCTGTGACATGTGTCACGGCCGGGGAGAGGTCTCCCAGGTCACCCGGTCCTTCCTCGGCCAGGTCATGACCTCCCGCCCCTGCCCCCAGTGCGGCGGCTTCGGATCGATCATCCGCAACCCCTGCCAGGAGTGCTCGGGTGACGGCCGGGTCCGCACCCGCCGGACCATCAAGGTCCGCATCCCGGCCGGTGTCGAGGACGGCACCCACATCCAGCTCGCCGGCGAAGGCGAGATCGGCCCGGGCGGGGGTCCGCCCGGAGACCTGTTCCTGGAGATCGTCGAGCGTCCCCACGAGATCTTCGAGAGGCGCGGCGACGACCTGCACTGCACCGTGCAGATCCCGATGACCGCGGCCGCGCTCGGCACCATCCTGACCATGGAGACGCTCGACGGCGCCGAGGAGCTCGACATCCGTCCCGGCACGCAGTCCGGGCAGACGATCCCCCTCTACGGGCGGGGCGTGCAACGGCTGAACGAGACGGGCCGAGGCGACCTGCTGATCCATGTGAACGTGGAGACCCCCGCCCGCCTCGACGCTGAGCAGGAGGCGCTCCTGAAGGAGCTCGCCAGGCTCCGCGGCGAGGAGCGCCCGCCCGGTAAGTTCGCCCCCGGTCAGCAGAGCTTCTTCTCCCGCCTGCGGGACGCTTTCAATGGCCGCTGACCAGGTCTCAACGGCCGCTCCGCCCCGCTTCCGGTCGCGTCGTCACGGTCCGGCCCGCACCCTGCCCGGTGCGGGTTCCCGGCCGGGGCGTCGGGTCCGTCCCGAGGCGTCGTCCCGGTCGCGTTGCCGGGGGCACCTCGGGGCGGTCCGCCCGGACGGCCCATGACCGTCCCGGTCTTCCTGGCGGACCCGGCCGACCTGGCCAGGCCGGAGTTCGTCTTCGGCGGTCCCGAAGGGCGCCACGCGGCGGCCGTACGGCGGCTGCGGGCGGGTGAGCGGCTCGACCTGACCGACGGGGCGGGCTCCGTCGCCGAGTGTGTGGTGACCGAGGCGGGCAGGGACTCGCTCCGGGTCGAGGTGCTGCGCCGCCACGACGTGCCCGTGCCGTCGCCGCGCCTGGTCGTGGTCCAGGGCCTGCCCAAGGGCGACCGGGGCGAGCTGGCCGTGGAGATGATGACCGAGGCGGGGGTCGACGTGATCGTCCCCTGGGCCGCGGCGAGGTGCGTCACCCAGTGGAAGGGCGAGCGGGCGGCCAAGGCGCTGGCCCGCTGGCGCTCCACGGCGCGCGAGGCGGGCAAGCAGTCGCGCCGCTTTCACCTGCCGGAGGTGACGGAGCTCGCGTCCACCGCGAAGGTGGCCGGCCTGTTGTCGGCGGCGGCGTTGGGCGTCGTACTGCACGAGGAGGCCACCTCCCCGCTGTCCGGCCTGCCTCTCCCCGCGGGCGGCGACATCGTCGTGGTGGTCGGACCCGAGGGCGGGGTGTCGGGGGAGGAGATCGCCGCGTTCCGCGAGGCCAAGGCGGTGCCCGCGCTGCTCGGGCCGACGGTGCTGCGCACCTCGACGGCCGGCGTCGTCGCGGCGGCGGTGCTCCAGACGCGCAGTGGCCGCTGGTAGGACGCCCCTGCCGGCGCGCCACCGATCGCACGGCGACCACGGGGCCCGGGGGATCCGCGCCGTGAGGTTCTCGGCAGCCGTGAGACAAAAACCGGTCACGGCTCGCCGTGACCGGTTACCGCGCTAGTTCTGGATGGGGGCCGGAGCCAGGGTGTTCGCCTCCGTCGGCATGGGGGGCGACACGTCGCTCGAGGGGGCGCACTCGTCGGGCGAGCACGGGCTCTCCGAGGGGGCCGGTGGCCTCGATCGCGACGGCGTCGGGGTCGCCTCGATCTCCTCGCACTTGCTGATGATCCCGCTGGGCTCGACCTCAGGGCTGTCGGGGGGAGTGGGGCAGGTCGGCGTCGGCGTCGGCGCAGCCCGGGGCGTCGGCGCCGAGTCGGTCCTGGACGGCCGGGTGCTGGACGCCGCGCTCCTGGACGGTGTGGGCGTCGGCGGGAGCATGGTGGCGCCGGGGCCGCCCGACCTGTCGAGAGTCGGAAGCGGGGCGTGGGCGGACGGTGGCTGCGAGGAGGCCGCAGGGGGGCGCGAGGTGGCGGACCCGTCGACGGGAGGAGTCGACTCGGCGTACTTGACCCCTTCGGTGCTCACTTGAGGGATCACCTGTTCGCGGAACTGGGGAACCACCATGACGACGGTCGCCGCGACGAGGACCGCACCGGCGACGGAGGCTCCGGCACGCCACCACATCAGCCCGCGGAGTCCGCGCCGCTCGATGCGGCCGCGGATTATCTCCAGCCCGTCCGGGGAGGGGACGACCGAGTTCGCCTCCGCGCTGAGCGCGCGGCGAAGCAGCTCGCCGTACTCATCCGGGGAGTCGGTCATGACAGTTGCTCCAGTGAGGTTCGTAGGGCGGCCATGCCACGAGCCGTGTGGCTCTTGACCGCGCCTTTGCTGATGCCCATCGCGTGGGCGATCTGCGCCTCGGACAGGTCTCCGTAGTAACGCAGGACCAGGGCCTCCCGCTGGCGTGCGGGCAACCCGCGCAGCGCTTCGATGACGGCGGAACGCTCGAACTCGCCGATCGCGCCGTTCTCGGCGCTCGGCGCGTCGGGCATGCCCTTGGGCGCGTACTTCTCGACGACCGCTCGATGCCGAAGCACCGAACGTGATCGGTTGACGACCGACTGTCGCAGGTAGGCCAGTGCCTTGTCGGTGTCGCGCAGTCGGCGCCAGGCGCCATGGATGGCGACGAACGCGTCCTGCACGACCTCCTCCGCGGTTGCCATATCGCGGACGAGCAAGACGGCGAGACGGACAAGTGACCGATAGTGCGCGCTGTAGAGCGCGGTAACGGCCATGTCGGCGTCCCATCCGACGGGCACCGCCCCGAGCGACCTGTCGGCCACGAGGGTCTCGGTGGTCACATCAGTGGGACGCTTGGCCTTCCCAGAGGGTTTACGCTCTTCCGGTTCATTAGGGGGCATGACCCAGTCGTGTCCTCGCCAGGCGGCCATATATTGCTGTGCGCAAAGGGCTGTCGTGGTTGAAGTTTTGCACACCCACCATATCCGGGCGGATCTTTGTTTGCGGACGGGAACCATCACCGATTCACAACGTCCTCAGCGGTATGGTGCCTGTCATGGTGAGCGAAGCCGACTGCCTGTTCTGCAGGATCGTGGCCAAGGAGATTCCCGCGGAGATCGTCTACGAGACCGATCGCGCGCTGGCCTTCCGCGATGTCAATCCCCAGGCGCCGACCCACGTGCTGGTGATCCCCAAGGACCATTACCGGGACGCGGCGGCCCTCGCCGCGGCCGACCACGGCCTGGCCGACGAGGTGATCAAGGCCGCGCACGAGGTCGCCCTGCTGGAGGGGGTCGCCGAGTCGGGCTACCGGCTGGTGTTCAACACCGGGCCCGGTGCCGGCCAGACCGTCTTCCACGTGCACGGACACGTGATCGGCGGGCGGGGCCTGCAGTGGCCGCCCGGCTGAAAACCGGTAGGCGTGATCTTGACGATCGCGGATAGCATGGCGTTGAAGTTCCGCGCCTATATCTGGAGGCGAACAGGCCGTAAGGCCCGCTCATGTCCGAGACAAACGATTCCAGCAGAACGCCGCCGAGGTCCCGGGGTGCCAGCCGGACCCAGGCGAAGGTGGTTATTCCGGACGATCAGTCGATGGTCAGCCTGCTGGGCTCGCGCGACGAGTTGTTGCGCGTCATCGAGGGCGCCTTCCGCGCCGACATCCACGTCCGGGGCAACGAGATCACCGTCACCGGCAGCCCCGAGGAGAGCAGCACCGTGGTGCGGCTCTTCGAGGAGATGTCCGAACTCGTCCGCGGGGGCGCGCAGCTCACGGCCGACGCGGTCGAGCGCAGCATCGCGATGCTGCGGATGACCTCCGACAGGCCCGCCGAGGTGCTCTCCCTGGACATCATCTCCTCGCGGGGCCGGACCATCCGCCCGAAGACCGTGAACCAGAAGCGTTACGTCGACGCGATCGACAAGTTCACCATCGTCTTCGGCATCGGTCCGGCAGGCACGGGCAAGACCTACCTCGCCATGGCGAAGGCCGTGAAGGCCCTCCAGGAGAAGAAGGTCAACCGGATCATCCTCACCCGCCCCGCCGTCGAGGCGGGCGAGAGGCTGGGCTTCCTGCCGGGCACGCTCTACGAGAAGATCGACCCCTACCTGCGCCCGCTCTACGACGCGCTGCACGACATGCTCGACCCCGACTCGATCCCCAGGCTGATGGCCGCGGGCACGATCGAGGTCGCCCCCCTGGCCTACATGCGCGGCCGTACGCTCAACGACGCCTACATCATCCTGGACGAGGCGCAAAACACCTCGCCGGAGCAGATGAAGATGTTCCTGACGCGACTGGGCTTCAACTCGAAGATCGTTGTCACCGGTGACGTCACCCAGGTCGACCTGCCGAACGGCACACAGAGCGGCCTCCGGGTCGTCCAGGACATCCTGGACGGCATCTCCGACATTCACTTCAGCCGCCTGACCAGCGCTGACGTGGTGCGGCATAAGCTGGTGGGAGACATCGTGGACGCGTACGGGCGCTACGACGAGACGCAGCGCCAGAGCAGCGCGGTGGAGCAGATCAAGGGCGTGGTCAAGCGTCCCCGAGGGAGATCATGAGAACGGCCGGTCGAGAGGCGATGAGCGTGGAGCGACTCCGGCGCGGGGAACCGATCGGGGCGCGGGGCACGAGCCGGCCGCGTGGCGAGCGGGGAGCGAGGAGCGCCCGATGAGCGTCGAGGTCAACAACGAGTCCGGTGTCGAGATCGACGAGGGGCTCATCGTCTCGCTCGCGGGGCACGTGCTGGAGCGGATGGGCATCAACCCGCTCGCCGAGCTGTCGATCCTGGTCGTCGACGAAGAGGCGATGTCGGTGCTGCACGAGCAGTGGATGGGCGAGCCCGGCCCCACCGACGTGCTCGCCTTCCCGATGGACGAGTTGCGCCCCGGGCCCGGCGCGGGGGCGAGGCAGGAGGGCGACGCGCCCACCGACCCGGCGCTCCTCGGTGACGTGGTGCTCTGCCCGCAGGTGGCCGCCAAGCAGGGGGCCGAGGCCGGGCACGGCACCGAGGCCGAGCTGGAGCTGCTGTGCACGCACGGCATCCTCCACCTGCTCGGATACGACCACGCCGAGCCCGAGGAGCACAAGGAGATGTTCGGCCTTCAGGGCGAGCTTCTGGAGTCGTGGCAGGAGGTGCGCCCCCAGCGGTGAACCTCGCCAACGGGTGGTTGTTCGCGGCCGTCGTCCTCGTCGTGGTCGGCGGGTTGATCGCCAGCGCGGAGACGGCCCTGACCCGCATCTCAAGGGTTCGCGCGGAGGAGTTCTGCCGCGAAGGCCGCCGGGGCGCAGAGCGCCTGCAGGCCATCGTCGCCGACCCGCCGCGCTACCTGAACCTGCTGCTCCTGCTCCGGCTGAGCTGCGAGCTGGTCGCCACGGTGATCGCCACGCTGCTCTTCATCGACTGGCTCGGCGACCGGGGCGGTGCCTACGCCGCCGCCGCGGCCGTCATGATCGTCATCAGCTACGTGATCGTCGGGGTCTCCCCGCGCACGCTGGGGCGTCAGCACGCGGAGCCGATCGCGCTCGCGAGCGCGCCCCTCGTCTACGGGCTGACCCGGATCTTCGGCCCCCTGCCCAAGCTGCTCATCCTGCTCGGCAACGCCGTGACGCCCGGCAAGGGCTTCCGCGAGGGGCCCTTCACCTCGGAGGCCGAGCTGCGCGACCTGGTCGACCTGGCCGAGGAGCGCAGGGTGATCGAGCCCGACGAGCGGGAGATGATCCACTCGGTCTTCGAGCTCGGTGACACCCTGGCCCGCGAGGTCATGGTGCCCCGCACCGACATGGTGTTCATCGAGCGCGGCAAGACGCTGAACCAGGCTCTGTCGCTCGCTCTGCGCAGCGGTTTCTCGCGGATCCCCGTGGTCGGTGAGAACGAGGACGACGTCATCGGTATCGCCTACCTCAAGGACATCGCGCGCCGGGTGCAGGACACCGGTGACGAGGGGCGTGCCGAGCCGGTGGAGTCCCTCATGCGTCCGGCCACCTACGTGCCGGAGAGCAAGCCGATCGACCAGCTTCTCCGTGAGATGCAGGCCCGCCAGATCCACCAGGCCATCGTCATCGACGAGTACGGCGGCACGGCCGGTCTGGTCACCATCGAGGACATTCTGGAGGAGATCGTCGGTGAGATCGCCGACGAGTACGACCAGGAGGCGCCCAGGGTGGAGCCGCTGGAGGGCGGCGCGGTCCGGGTGACCGCGAGGCTCCCGGTGAGCGACCTGGAGGACCTGTTCGGCATCGAGCTTGAGGTCGACGACGTCGAGACCGTCGGAGGGTTGCTGGCGCACGCGCTGGGCCGGGTGCCGATCGCCGGTTCCCACGCGGTGGTGGAGGGTCTCAGCCTGACGGCCGAGAGCCTCGCCGGGCGCCGCAACCGGATCGGCACGGTCCTCGTCACCAGGGCCGTTCCCGCCGAGCCCGACTCGGTCTCGGCCTCCGCCGACCAGTGAGGGGTCCCGGGCCGCCGCGGCGGCCCGGGGAAGCGCCCCATGCGTTTTGGGTGGGTTATCCGTTTACAAGCCATTCGCAAGCCTCTCGCAACCGGGACGCGCGACTCTTCTCTCACGGCACCCGGTCGCGCGGGAGCCGGTGGGGAAGGTCCCGGTGCCCGGAGGGGTTCGCGGTGCGAGGGATCCACCTCAGGGGAGACAGGGTCACGCAGAGCTCCGAGGCTGTTCTGCGTGACTCGCGCAAGGGTGTTCTCGACCGTGAAGTGCGGTTGAGGGCACCCTTAGGCGTTTATTGAATGATTGCCGCTTTTGCCGATGGGGAAGAAAGCGGGTCGGTGGGGACAGGGATGCCTCGCACATGACATCGGGGGAATGGTCATGACACGGGGGATGAGTTTTGTCGTTTTTGTAGTGTTGTGTGGACTTTTATCGGGTGTTTTGGTCGGGTGTGGCGAGCAGGAAAAGGGCGGGGTGCCGGATCGCGCCGCGGAGCGGGACCGGCTGCGGGCGGTACTCGGCGAGGCGCGAGGGCTGCCTGACGGGTTCACGGCACGCCCGCGCGCCGGTTGGCGCGCCCCCTTCAAAGCCGTCGACGAGGACTGCAGACTCGTCCTCGACGCCGCCGGAGGCAGGCCGCCGAAGCGGGCGCTGGAAGCGCGGGCCGCCGTGACCTACCAGGGCGACGGGGTCGGGGAGCTGGCCGGGTTCGGCCTGGCCTCCTACGACGGCGACGACGCCGCACTCCACTTCGGCGAGCTCGCCGAGGCGCTGGGCGGCTGCCCTGTCGTGCGCACGTCCATGGCGGGTCGCGGCACCGCCTTCAGGGTCTCCGACCTGGACCTGGATTTGAGCGGGGTCGGTGACGGGGTGCGGGCGAGGCGGTTGAACGGCAGGCTGGACGGATACCCGTACGAGATCCACCTGGTGTTCGCGCTCAGCGGTCACACCCTGATCTCGCTGGTGCACGCCGGGGTGAGGGAGGTCGACGCCGCGCGTACCGGGCAGCTCGCCCGCCTGCTGGTCGACGAGGCCGGCACGTGAAAGGGCACGCCGTGCCGGCGGATGCGCCGGCAGGATGCGGCCCGCGGTTCGCCGGGAGACCCGGCCTCGCCCCGGCGGGGTTCGCCGGGAGAACCCCGCCCGGGCGCGGGGGCCCGCCCTCGATCTGGGGGGCGGGGGGGCGGCGGGGGCCCCCGCCCCCCCCCCGGCGGGGTTCGCCGGGAGAACCCCGCCGGGGCGAGGCCGGGTCGCGGTGAGGGTCGATGGCTGAATACCCTTGTGCCGTGAGTGACGCGACCCTCGATCCCGAGGACAAGAAGATCATCGTGCTGGCCCGTTCCGCCCGTGCCCGCAACGGCGCCGCGGAGGGGGCCGCCGTGCGGGACGAGACGGGCAGGACCTACTCGGCGACCAACGTGGCGCTGCCGTCACTGACCCTCTCCGCGCTCCAGGTCGCCGTGGCGATGGCCGTCTCCAGCGGAGCGGAGTCACTGGAGGCCGCCGCGCTGGTCACGGCGGGTGAAGGCCCCTCGGATGCCGACACGCGGGCGGTCCGCGACCTGGGCGGTGAGACCGTGCTCGTGGCCGGCCCCGACGGGACACCGCGTCAGAGCTGAGTCCGGTATCGGGGACAATGGTGGACGTGAGTTCCTCAGCTGCTGATTTCCATGCCGGTTTCGCCTGCTTCGTCGGCCGGCCCAACGTCGGCAAGTCCACGCTGATGAACGCGTTGGTCGGCACGAAGGTGGCGATCACCTCCTCCAAGCCCCAGACGACCCGCCGGGCCATCCGTGGCATCGTGCACCGCCCCGACTCCCAGCTCATCATCGTCGACACTCCCGGGCTGCACCGGCCCCGCACGCTCCTGGGCGAGCGGCTGGACAGCCTGGTGCTCTCCACCCTCACCGAGGTCGACGTGATCGGCTTCTGCGTGCCCGCCAACGAGCCCATCGGCAAGGGCGACCGGTTCATCGCGGAGAAGCTCGCGGGCATCAAGAAGACCCCGGTGGTCGCCGTGGTGACCAAGTGCGACCTGGCGACCCGCGAGCAGATCGCCGCGCAGCTGCTCGCGATCTCCCAGCTCGCCGACTTCGACGACATCGTCCCGGTCTCCGCGCAGTCGGGCGAGCAACTCGACGTGCTCGCCGACGTGCTGGTCCGGCACCTGCCACCGAGCCCGCCGCTGTACGAGGGAGGCCGGCTCACCGACGAGCCCGAGCAGGTGCTGGTGGGCGAGCTGATCCGCGAGGCGGCCCTGGAGGGCGTACGCGACGAGTTGCCGCACTCGATCGCGGTCGTCGTCGACGAGATGATGCCCAGGGAGGGCCGCGACGACCTGCTCGACATCTACGCGCACATGTTCGTCGAGCGTCCGTCACAGAAGGCCATCGTGATCGGGCACAAGGGCTCCCGGCTCAAGGACGTCGGCAGCCGTGCCCGCGGGCAGATCGAGGCGCTTCTCGGCACCCGCGTCTACCTCGACCTGCGCATCAGCGTCGCCAAGGACTGGCAGCGCGACCCCAAGCAGCTCCGCCGCCTGGGCTTCTACGACTGAGAGCGGCACCGGGGCACCTCGAACCCGGCGAGAGCACGACGGGTGCCGGCCCGTCTTCGAACGTTGACCGGATATCACCACCTGATGACGGCCGGATCCGGTTTTTCCCGCACGCTCGTAGAGACCGGCCCGGTGGCTCCGCCGGCCGGGTCTCTACGAGCGAGGATCCGTCATCGTCGCCTCAAGGGCGGTCGCCTCCTCACCGTGCCCGAGCCGCCGCCGCAGTTCGACGGCGTCCCGGCCCAGCGCGGAGACCAGGGTGGCCGGGCCGGCGAGCGGAAGGACGGCCCAGCCGTCCCCCACCGTCGTCTCCGGCGCCCGTCCGGTGATCAGGGTGCTGCCCACGCAGCGGGCGTCACCGTAGACGGCGGAGCTGCCGTCGATCTCCGGATCGCCGACCACGAACTCCTGCCGCAGCAGCGGCACCCCGCCGAGAACGGCGTCGAAGCGCGAGTGGCAACGCCCGGGCCGCTCGCCGTACCGGCCGAAGACGATCTCCTCGCGCCAGAACACCCGCGCGTCCTCGGCCAGGTCCAGCCGGACGGCCGTCCGGTGCAGGCAGTCCGCCGCGAGCACCGTCGGTTCCGGCGCGAACCGCAGCGAGGCGCCCGCGCCGACCCTGGCCGTGATCGTCATCAGCGACTCGGCCCCCGTGAAACCGGGCAGCACCAGCGTGCTCGCCACCGACCGCACCTCAAGCGCGGTGCCCGGTGCCACCTCGATGTCGAGGGCGAGGTCGTCGCCGCCCAGCGGACCCGCGGCGGTGGACACCAGGTGCACCCGGCCCGGCGCGGTCGCCCGCACCGTGAGCGGCGGTCCGGAACGCATCGTGGCCAGGACGGTCCGGCCGCCGGAGTCCCGCCGGGTGACGATCTCCGCCCGTGCCCTCATCGACCGCCGCCCGGCCCGCCCGGGCTCGGGTCGTAGGGACCGTGCGGGTGCGGTGGCGTTGTCGGCGGGTGCGGGAGCGGAGTCGGTGACGGACATGAGGTCAGACGCCGGAGTGTTCGTGGGCCCAGGACGAGACCAGGCCGGTGACCCATTCCGAGACCGCGTGCGCGCTCGGGTCCTCCCTGATCGAGGTGAACAGCACGGGCCTGCCCTCCCGTACGGCCGCCGCGTCGCGCGACATCACCGTGAGGTCCGCGCCGACCATCGGCGCCAGGTCGGTCTTGTTGACCACGAGCAGGTCGGCCGTCGTCACGCCGGGGCCGCCCTTGCGCGGGACCTTGTCGCCGCCCGACACGTCCAGGACGAAGATCTGCCGGTCGGCCAGGCCCCTGCTGAAGGTGGCGGTGAGGTTGTCCCCGCCACTCTCCACGATCACCAGATCGAGCGGGCCGAACCGCTCCTCCAGGCTCTCCACCGCGTCGAGGTTGGCCGCGATGTCGTCGCGGATGGCGGTGTGCGGGCAGCATCCGGTCTGGACGGCGACGATCCGCTCGGGATGGAGCACGCCCGCTCTGCGCAGGAAGTCGGCGTCCTCGGTGGTGTAGATGTCGTTGGTCACCACCCCCAGGCGCATCGAGGGGCCGAGCGTCCGGCACAGGGCCGCGGTCAGCGCGGTCTTGCCGCTGCCGACCGGGCCTCCGATGCCCAGGCGTAATGCTCGTCCGTGAGGGTCGGCGGCGTGGTGGTGGTCGTCGTGGTTGGCGCCCATGGGGGTCACCGTCCTTCCAGATGGTCGTCAGGAGACGAAGAGCCTCAGATCTGCGCGGATGTGCTGTTCGGCGAGCAGGTCGAGCGCGGGGGCGGCGTGCGCGGGCAGTGACTCCCATGATTCCCACGACTCCCATGACATCCCGGGCCCTCGGGACTTTCCGGTTTCTCCGGACTCCCGTGACTTCTCGGGCTTTCGGGGTTTTCCGGCTCCCCAGGACTCCCGGGATCGGGACGCAGGCCCGGTGGGGACGGCGGCCGCGACCCTTTCCAGGGCCGGGGCGAGTTCGGCGAGCAGGCGGTGGACGGCCACCGGGTCGAGTCCCAGCAGCCGTACCGCCGCCGTGGCGGGTCCGGTGACGGAGGTGTAGGCCGCCGCGAGGGCGGCCTCGGCGGGGGAGCAGCCCGCCACCGCCGCCACCGCGCCGAGCGCGAGAGGGTGGTGGACCCCCGAGGTGACGGCCCCGGCCGGCGCGTCGAGCACCGGGGAGGGCCAGATTCTCCGCGAGGTGCGCAGCAGCAGCCTGCCCTGCGTGCGGCTCGCCTCCCGCTGGGCGGGCGAGGAGATCCTGGCGTCTGCCTCCGCGTCCAGCCGTACCCAGAGCGAACGGCTCGTCTCCGGATCCGGAGACGAGCCGTTCGCGGGCGTGGGAGCCGGACCGTTCGCGAGAGCGGCGCCGTCAGCCGGGGGGAGGCCGTTCGTCCGCGTGGGAACCTCCGCCGGAGGGCCGCCCGCCGGAGGCGAGAGGCTCGCGGAGAGGTGGGCCGTGCCGAGCTCGCAGGCCGCGGCGGCGAGGGCGGCCGTCACGAGACCCGCGGTGGCGAGGCGGCCCCGCAGAAAGGCGGCGAGGCCGGGAAGGTCGTGGATCGCACCGATCCTGACCGCCTCCTCGACGCCTCCGGAGTGACCGTGACCCCCGGCGGGCAACCGGGAGTCGGCCAGGAGCAGCAACGCGGCGTTCATGCGCTACGGGGCCTCACCTTCGCTTGGACGGGACAGCGGGGCGGTCGATCGGGAACCGGTCAGAACAGGAAGTAGCGCTGGGTCATGGGCAGGGTCTCGGCGGGGGCGGGTTCGATCACCTCGCCGTCGACGCTGACGGCGAAGGTGTCGGGATGGACGTCGATCCTGGGCATCGCGTCGTTGAGCGGCATGCTCTCCTTGCCCCTGCGACGCACGTCGGCGACAGGCAGCAGGCGCCTGCGTACGGCGAGCCGGTCGGCGAGGCCGTCCTCGATCGCGAGGGGGGCGACGAAGTGGACCGACGTGGCGGCGGCGGTGAGCGGGGCGGCACCGAACATCGGGCGCGGCATGACCGGTTGCGGGGTCGGGATGGAGGCGTTGGCGTCACCCATCTGGGCGTACGCGATGACACCACCCTTGACCACCAGGTCCGGTTTGACGCCGAAGAAGGCCGGATCCCACAGGACGAGGTCGGCCAGCTTGCCGACCTCCACCGAGCCGACCTCGCCGTCCAGGCCGTGGGCCACGGCCGGGCAGATCGTGTACTTGGCGACGTAGCGCCGGGCGCGGAGGTTGTCCGCGGGGCCGTCGCCGGGAAGCGCGCCCCGGCGGCGCTTCATCACGTGCGCGGTCTGCCAGGTGCGGATGATCGTCTCGCCCACCCGGCCCATCGCCTGGGAGTCCGAGCCGATCATCGAGATCGCACCCATGTCGTGCAGGATGTCCTCGGCCGCCATCGTGGACGGCCGGATCCGGGACTCGGCGAAGGCCAGGTCCTCGGGGATGGACGGGTTGAGGTGGTGGCAGACCATCAGCATGTCGAGGTGCTCGTCGAGCGTGTTGACGGTGTGCGGGCGGGTCGGGTTCGTCGAGGACGGCAGGATGTTGCCGTAGGAGGCGACCCGGATGATGTCCGGCGCGTGACCGCCGCCCGCCCCCTCGGTGTGGTACGCGTGGATCATCCGGTCGCCGATCGCCGCGAGCGTCGACTCCACGAACCCGGCCTCGTTGAGGGTGTCGGTGTGGATCGTGACCTGGGTGCCGGTGTCGTCGGCGACCGAGAGGCAGGCGTCGATCGCGGCGGGGGTGGTGCCCCAGTCCTCGTGCAGCTTGAACCCCGAGGCCCCGGCGCGGAGCTGTTCGAGCAGCCCTTCGCGGCTGACCGTGTTGCCCTTGCCGAGCAGCGCGACGTTGATCGGGTAGGAGTCGAGCGACTCCAGCATCCGGGCGAGATACCAGGTGCCGGTGACGGTGGTGGCCTTGGTGCCCTCGGCGGGCCCCGTGCCGCCGCCCACGATGGTGGTCACCCCCGCGGCGAGGGCCTCGTCGAGGATCTGCGGGCAGATCAGGTGGACGTGGGAGTCGATCGCCCCGGCGGTCAGGATCTTCCCGTTGCCCGCGAGGATCTCGGTCGAGGGGCCGATGACCAGGTCGGGGTGGACGCCGTCCATGGTGTCGGGGTTTCCCGCCTTGCCGATCGCGACGATGCGGCCGTCGCCGATCCCGATGTCGGCCTTCACCACGCCCCAGTGGTCGAGGATCACCGCGCCGGTGATCACCAGGTCGGGTGAACCCTCGGCCCTGGTGGTCCTGGCCTGGCCCATCGACTCCCTGATGACCTTGCCGCCGCCGAAGACGGCCTCGTCACCCGCTCCCGAAGGGCCCATGGACAGGTCCTCGGTGACCTCGATGAGCAGGTCGGTGTCGGCCAGCCTGACCCGGTCGCCGGTGGTGGGGCCGTAGAGCGCGGCATAGCGCGATCGTTCAATGAACACCGGGGCTCCCGTCGAGAGGTCCGGCCCACTCGGGGCGGAGGCCGGGGACGATCCGCAGTCCGCCGATCGGTACGAGGGTGACGTCGCGCTCCACACCGGGCTCGAACCGCACCGCCGTGCCGGCGGGGACGTCGAGCCGGGTGCCCCAGGCCGCCTCGCGGTCGAACTCCAGGCCGGGGTTGCAGGCGGCGAAGTGGTAGTGCGAGCCGACCTGGATCGGCCGGTCGGCGGTGTTGACGACGCGGACGGTGACGCGCTCGCGGCCCGGGTTGAGCGGGATGGGCGCGTCGCCGTACTGGATCTCACCGGGTGTCATCGGCGCTCACCGTTCCTGGGATGTGAGGGGCCGGTGGAAAGTCGTGGGCTCTCATGAGATCGGCCGGGGCTCACGGGATCGGGTGGTGGACGGTGACGAGTTTGGTGCCGTCGGGGAAGGTGGCCTCGATCTGGACCGACGACAGCATCTCGGGCACCCCCTCCATGACGTCGTCGCGGGAGAGCACCTTGCGGCCCGCGTCCATCAGCTCGGCGACGGTGCGCCCGTCTCTGGCGCCCTCCATGAGGAAGGACGCGATGATCGCGGTGGCCTCGGGGTGGTTGAGCCGGAGGCCCCGTGACCTGCGGTCGCGGGCGACACCGGCGGCGACGTGGATGAGCAGGCGTTCCTGCTCGTGTGGTGTGAGCCGCATTCCCGGACCATAGGAACCAGCGGTTTCCATGATGTTGCACGTCGATGTCGTGCTGGTTTCCAGGTGGTGCGGATCGTACGAACGGGGGAGAAGCGGCCATCGGTGTCCCCTTTCCTGCGGGTATACCGACGCGTTCCGAAGTGAATATCACGAAATTTGCTGATTTGTCAGGATAAAAAGTGGCGCGGTGTCCGCACCGCCACCTCCTGTCACAGCGGTGAAATCCCGGTAAAGCGCAATTACGCGGGACGTGACAGTGTGGAAAGCCCAGAGTAGCCAGGTCAGCGCGAACATGTGCGGACAGTGCCGCAAATAATTAACACAGCAAAATCAGGCGTTGTCGCCCTCTGGGTCCTGGCCGACGAATGAGCCGAGATACTGCCGCGTGAAGATCAATTTCCGGTTTCGGAGTTCGCTGAGAGCGCGCCGGACGGTGGCGCGGGCGACCCCGTATTCCTGCATCAGCCCGTTCTCGGACAGCAAGCCGCCGGGTGGGATGTCGCCGGCGTCGATGCGGCGGGTGAGGTCGTCGGCGATCTGCCTCCACCGGTACACCCCAGGCTGCCATTCGATCATGAACCGGATCGTAGAAGATCATGGTGCAGGGTCCTCACGCAGCCACAACCACAGTTGACCCAGAACAACTATGAAGCAGAGTGAAGCAGCTGTGATTCAATGACGGCACGGGGCGGGTCGGCCGCAGATCCACCTGCTCACCTCCGGCCCGCCCCCCATTGACAACCCCCATAACGCAGAAGGCCCCGCTCGGCGCCAACCGAACGGGGCTTTCTACCAGCTCAGACACCAACTTCTCCTTGGAGTCCTCGCCATGCAGAACCCTACGGGTACGCCCGTACCTGCGCCAACCCCCGCCTGTGACGCCCACCAGGTGGTGAGCGCCCGATGAGCCTCACCACCCCAACCCCCGAGCCCGACGACGTCGCCCGCGGCCTCGCCGAACTCGAACTCCTCGCCAACACCACCCCGGCCCCCTCCGCCGTCGACACCACTCTCGGCGAGACGAAGAGGGTCCGCCAGCTGCGCGCCGAAGTCGCCGAAGCCCACCTCCTCGCGCAGCTGCAGGAGGACGACACGCCCTTGCTGTTGGACACCGTCAAGGTGCGCAAGCAGAGGAAGAAGGCCGGAGAAGCTGCGCGCCTCCACCAGCTCGCCCAGGACCCCACCATGCGCGCCTGGCAGGCCGCTCGGATGCGGCGCCTCCTCGTCACCGGCGCCATGGTCGCCCTCGCCCTGGCGATCGCCTGGTCCACCGTCGGCGTCCAGAAGTTCGCCGCCGACGACGCCGCCCCCTGGACGCCCGCATGGATCATCGCGTGGCTTGTCGAGCCGTTCCTGTCGCTCGCCTTGATGGTCGTCGTCGGCGCCCGCGCCTACGCCGGTGCTGCCGGGCAGCCCATCGAATCGACGACGCTGCAACGCATTGAGTGGCTGTTCCTCGCCCTGACGCTCGGCATGAACGCCTGGCCCTACCTGCCCGGGATCGCCGCCGAGTTCAGCATGTCCCAGCTGATGCTCCACATGCTCGGACCGATCGTCACGGTCGCCATCGTCACCGCACTGCCGATCATCCTCGCCGCGTTCTCCAACCTCGACCACGGCAGCCCTACCGGTAGGGGGGCTACTGGCGGATCGTACAGGGCAAACGTCGACGCTCTCACTGCCCGCGCACGAGCTCTGATCGCGGCTGGAGAGCTCCCGGAGCAGCCCAGCGCCACCCGGATCCGGCAGGCGCTCGGATGCGGCACCGGCCCCGCCAGCGCCGTCCGTGACGCCCTGAAGGGAGACACGGCATGAGCCGCCCCGAGCCCAGCGTGTGGGCCGGGATCCGCGCCGTCGCCCGCCTGTTCCTCACCGCCGTCGACGACCTGCTCGCCGCAGTCGCCGGCACCCGCCCCCTCCGCTACAACATCGCCGATGTCGCCCAGGTAGTCGGCGACGCGTACCGCACCGGCAAACACCACGTCCACGAGGGCGACGTCATCGACGGCCAGGAGGACGAGCTGTGAGCACGGACCGTCCGGGCCGGTCCCGGATCCCTGAGCTGTCCAACATCCCGTGGGAAGGGCCCCGCGCGATCACCGACTACGCGAAGGTCGGCCGCGCGCTCGCCCGCGACCTGGGCGAGGAATTCAACCTGGGTGCTGACGAGCTGTACGCGGTCCTCATCCGCAGCTTCAAGGGCAACCCGGTCCTCGCCCTCCTGGGCGCCCCCGACGTGCGGCTCCGGGCTCGCCGCGTGGTTCGCCGCCTGCAGCGCGCCGCAGAGTTGCAGAAGGGTGCCGGGGTGGAGCTGGTGAAGTTCCACGCCCAGTTCCGCAAGGAGTTCGTCGACGTGCTGCCGCAGGCCAAACCGGAGAAGCGCTCAGAGTTCCGTTGGGATGACGTCTGATGGCCGGGCGTGCGAGCACGAAGGAGCTCGCCCCGATCGAGCATGAGTCGTCGATGGCGAAGGTCGCGGCGAAGGAGGTGTCGAAGCTCGTCGTCCTGGGCGGGCCGTGGGTCGTCGGCATGCTCACCTTCGGCGTCGGATCGGCGTTCCACGTCATCCTCGACAGCGACGACCCGAACGTGATCGCCTGGACCGTGTTCCTCCTCGCCGTCGCTGTCCTCGTGCTCACCGGAGTCACCTACGGCCAGTCGCACGCCCGCGGCGTGTGGGGGCGCACCCACACCACGTTGACGACCCTGCTCGCCGGGCTGTGGGTGACCGCGGCCACGATCAACGGACCGGCCACCGTCGTCACTGGCCGGCTGATGCTCATCGGTGGCTTCACCCTCGCCCTGACGTGGAACATCAGGACGATCATCCGGTTGAAGGGTGTCGACGTCGCCGCGGTCGCCGCCGACCCGCTCAGCGCGCTGTTCGGAGCAGGTGCGGAGCGGGCGGGCCTGGCGATCGAGGCCAGGACCACGGCGGCGAGCGAGCACAAGGTGGAGGGCGCCGTCCAGCTCGAAGCGGGCAAGCAGACCGCTGAGGATCTGCAGCGCAAGGTGCCCTACATCGAATCCGGCATCGGCCTGCCGCCCGGCTCCATCACCGCCTCGATCGACCCCGATGACGCGTCGAAGGCGCACATCACCATCTCGGATCCGCGGGTCATGAAGCGCCCGATTCCGTGGCCGGGACCATCCCGGCCCGGGGCGTCGATCGCGCAGCCGCTGCGTACCGGCCTGTGGCAGGACCTGGACGAGGTGGCGCACATCATCGTCGGCCACCACGTGCAGATCATGGGGCAGACCGGATCCGGCAAGAGCATCGGCGGAGCGTGGAACTACATCGCCGAGATCGTCACCCGGCACGACGCCGCGGTGTTCGCCATCGACGTCACGAAGGGCGAGCAGACCCTCGGCCCTCTGAAGGAGGCGCTGCACCGGTTCGAGACGACCAAGGCCGGGGCCAAGGCGCTGATCCGGGAGATGCAGGCGAAGGTCAAGGAGCGCACCGACCAGCTCGCCGCCATGGGCCTGCAGAAGTGGAAGGAGGGGTGCGGCCTCACCTACTGGGTGTTGTGGCTGGAGGAGTGCCCCGACATCCTCGACCTGCTGACCGACAAGGAGATGGACGCCTTCCTCAGCCTGCTCAAGGCCATTCGGTCCGCGGGCGGCACGGTGGTCCTGAGCCTGCAGCGCTCGGACTACACGCAGATGCCGACCCTCGCCCGGGGCCAGCTGGCCAAGCTGTGCTTCGGTGTCGAATCCGGCGCTGATGCCGCGTTCGGGTTGTCGGAGTCGCAGCAGGACGCGGGCGCCCGCCCGGAGATCTGGTCGAACAAGCAGCCCGGCATGGCCTACCTCGACGCACCCAGCATCTCCGAGGCGCGGATCGCGATGCCGCAACGCACCTACGCCTGGGGCATCGACGCGAAGGGGCAGTTCGACGACGAGCGGGCGAACGAGGCGATGCGCGCGCACGCCGCCCAGTGGCCGGCCTCGGCGAAGCAGGTGGACGAGGGGACGGCCGAGCTGTCCCGGCTGGCGGTGGTGGAGCACCTCGAGACTGACGACCAGGAGGAGAGGGAGGTGGTGGAGGACGTGGCCGCCGAATACCAGACCGTCGACGACCCGGACCCGGAGATCACGGCCGGGCTCGACGATGAGATTCCGGACCTGCCGGAGGGGGATCCGCCGTGGGAGTTCGCGCCGCCTGCGGTGGAGATGACGGCTGCGGAGCGCGGAGCGGCCCTCCTGGCCCATCTTCAGGGGCTGTGGGAGGGCGGGGCGCGGGACTTCGCCACACGGGATCTGAGGCCGCTGTGGGAGAGCACGGACATGTCGCGGGCGTGGGCGCAGAAGAACCTGCGCAAGCTCGTTGAGGCCGGGGTGCTCGGCTATGACGACGACGCGCAGCGGTACCTCATGGAGAAGCGACCCGAGGTGTAGCAGGCGTGGCACCCTCGCGGAGGGGAGGGGGTGCCACGCGTGAGGGGGTTACAGGTCAGAAGGGGTGCCACGGTGTGTGGCACCCCTTCGTGGCGCCTGGGGTGGCACCCGTGGCGGCAAGATCAACTTTTTTTGTGGCACCCCCCACGCGCAGCCGTACGAGAGACCAGACATAGTGATGGCCCCGACCCTTCCCAGAATCGGGGCCATCGTTCACGGTCAGCTGTTCAGCAGCGTCCCGTCCCTGAGACGCCGCTCGACCGCGTTCAACCCCCGCGGGCGGCCCTGGTTGCGCCACCGCCCGCGAGGAGTTCATGGGGAGTGCTGGCCGTAGCCGAGGATTCCTCGCCGGTTGGGGCAAGCGGGCGAGGGCAGCCACAGGGCTTCCTCGCGCACGTCGGCCCCCCAGTACCAGCCGACGTACATGTTCCATCTGCGGTCGATGGGCCAGCCGCAGCTACTGCAGATGCTGGGGCGGGGCCCGTCTGTCATGACGAGCGCGCTTTCCGCCCGGCCTCCTCGACCGCGACCAGCTGTTCACACAGGCCGGACGGGGACGGCGCGTGCAGGGTTCGGGAGCAGACGCATTCGGGAAGGCGGCATGGCCCGGTTGCGTACCAGGTGTTGGCGGCCCACCAGATGCGCCAGGGCGGGAACGCGCGGGCGATCACTTGGGCGAGCGCGGCGGCTTCGTCGGCCGTCAGCGGTACTGACGGGGTGGTGCCGGTGGCCGTAGTCTGGCGCATGGGTCAGGACCTCATTCCTGATCAAGGCCCCGGTACGGCGTTACAGCGCCTGCCGGGGCCGTCACTTTAAGCGACCCTCATGCACCACAGTAATCCACCTACCCATGGTTAACCATGCTCTACCGTGCAGTTCCTTGGTTATGCATGCGTATCCGCAGGTCAGCATGCGTGCTTACGGTGTAGACGTGATGATCGAGTGGCGGCCGAACGCGCCGAAATGGCTGCAGATGGCCGAGGTTCTCAAGCAGCGGATAGCCGACGGCACCTATCCGCCGGACACCCAGCTCCCCTCCCAACACGAGCTGGTCGCAGAGTTCGACGTCGCGCCGAACACCGCGCAGAAGGTTCTGACCCGCCTTCGGCAAGAGGGCGTGGCCTATTCCGTGCAAGGGATCGGAACGTTCGTGAAGCCCCCGGAGCAGGCCGGGGAATGACGAAAAGCGCCCCCGCCCACCTCCCGGAGGAGGCGAGCAGGGGCGTTTCGTGAACTGGGTTTACAGGCCGTGCAGGTCCCGGCCCGCGTGCGCGCCCGGGTGACCGTTCTCCTTCGCCTCCCGGTTCGGCACCAGGAACACACCCACCGCGGTGAGCGCCGCGATGCCGAGGTTCACCCACTCGTTGTCGGTCACCACGCCATCGCTGACGACGGCCTCGGCCGCGACGACGGTAGCGCCGACCGTGGCCAGGACGCTCTTCCAGTACTTCGAGATCTGCATGATGCATGCCTCCGGAGAGGTCAGGGCTGCCAGGACGGCGGCCACGGATAAGGGGTTACTGCTGGACGCCTGCTCGCCAGGTGGCCGGGCCGACGATCCCGTCGTCCACCAGGCGCTCGCGGCGCTGAAATGCGCGGGTGGCAGTCCGGGTGCGGCTGCCGAAGTAGCCGTCGAGCTTCACCGGGAATCCGGCCCGGGTCACTGCGGCCTGCCAGGTGCGCACATCCTGGCCATGCATGAGCGGCACGCCCGTCTGGTAGCGCAGGAGACGTCCCGGCCATGGCACCGGCCCGGAATCCTGCCCGGCGATGATCCGTGCCCTGCGGACGATCTCAGGCTTCTGCAAGATGATCGCCGCACCGGGGCACATGCTGTGCCCGCCCCACGCTCGGCCACCCATCGAGTGGTGGCCCAGGCCCCGCCCATCCGGGTCCGAGGTGACCTGGAGCGGCACGCCGTGCTCGGTGTGGGCCCAGGCGAGCACCTGCGCGCACCGCTCCAGCTGCTGGGGCGTGAGCTCGTCGCCGCCCTTGCCCTCATTCTCGATGCTGACCCAGGACCGGTTGCCCGTGCCCTGCGTCCACGCCTTGTCCTTCGTATCGACCCACTGGACGAGCTGCCCGCCGCGGCCGGTGCCGAAGTGCGACGACGCCTGAGCCTTCGGATTCCTGAACCACGCATCGGTGCCCGGGAGGGTGCCGGCCATGATGTGCAGCACCACACCACGCACCTCCTGCCGTCCCTGGGCGAAGTTCACGGTGATGGGCTTCCAGACAGCCCCCGGCATCCTCGCCATGGTCAGTCCTCCCTTCGCTCGCCGAGCGCCACCCCGAGCGTGTCCTCCACGCGGCGCACGGACTGCTCCACCCGGTTCACAACATCCCTCGTGGAATGACCACCGTTCGGCTTCAGCTGCGCCTCTATGGCCTCCAGGCGGGCCATCACCCCAGGACGGGCCGGAACCCCCGGGCGGCCGGGCTCACCCCGCCAGTCGTCGAGGATGTCGCCGCCCTTCTTGATGAGGGCGAGGAGCTTGACGACGACGGCGGCGCCTCCGGCCAGGACGGCCAGGGCTACGCAGACGGCCAAGATGTCGGGCACACGGTCCTCCGAAATCAAGAAGGGCGGCCGGGCCATGTGACGGATGACAGATGTGACACGTCGCTCCGCATGAGCACCATGCAGGCGCGCGCGTGACGTTATATAGCAGGCACTGGGGAAAAAACTGTCATCCGTCACAAGGGACGGCCGGTAGGCATGTTTTCCCAGCTCAAAGCCGGGATCGGGTCGATGACGGATGTGTCATCGACCGGGAAGGGGTGCCGTCCGCGCGCCTCCCTTAGGGGCGCATCACCCACGCGCGGACGGCACCGGTCAGATGTCGATGATCCCGGCAGCCCGCAGCGACGCCAGGAGCGCCACATGCGAGTCGTACAGCGCGTCGACCGTGGCGACGACCGTCTGCGCCTGCCCCTGGACATAGGTCGGGGTCGCGTTGGTGAGGGAGTAGGAAGGGTTGCTCACGGCGTCGCCTTGCTGGAACTCCACCAGCGGGATGTCACCGGACTGCGACCGTACCCACAACCGGCCGCTCCGCGCGTAGATATGCACATCACCTGGGCCAAGCTCGGTATCCGGGCTATCCATCGCCCGTAAAATCCAGCCCTTCGACGCCTCGGTGAGAGGCCGGCCGGTCGCCGCGGTCTGCTGCACCTGAGCCAGGCCGCGCTGCAGCTCCCGCATGTCCTGCACCCCAGAAGCCGGGAGTCCGTCCATCTACGCCACCTCCTCCGGTTCGGCGAGGATCAGCCCGAACTCGTCCTTGCCGTTCTCTCGCCCGACCGGAGTGACGCGCAGCCCGATGAGCCGGTGCCGCTCGTCGTAACCCGAGCCGGATCCGACCCTGGGGAAGTACTCGTTGATCATCGAGATTCCGATGCCGTCACCCATGCAGTTCGGGTTCACCGACGGCTTCTCACCGGCCAGGACCGTGACCTGCCAGATGCGCACCGCGCCGGACGAGGTGGCTGCCCACCGGGCCGCGTAGTCCTCTAGCGTCTCCAGGTCGAACACTCCGGGCCGGTCCACCGTGCGATCGAGGCGCAGGTGCCCGGCGGTCAGGTGCGCCGTGGATTCGTGCACCGTCGAGACGAGCGGTACGGCGGTGGTGGACGCATCCCCCGACGGTGCTTCCCCGCGGGCCCGCCACCGGGTCGCGTTCCTGAGCGGGGTGATTTCGAACGACCAGTCGAGGATGTCGCCGCCCGTCGGCGACTCGCTGAAGGAGTGTCCGGCGTCCGGGTCGCCCAGGGGGGCGCCGTGCACCCAGTGCCGCTCCAGTCCGGACGGCCCGGCCACAATGTTCACCACATGTTCGAACCCTTCAGCCCCCTCGGTGAGCTCGCTGATGTGCTTGGCGTAGGTGGATTGAGCCTCGTCGGTGTAGGTGCGGGTCACCGGGGAGCCGGTCGAGCCGCCCTGCAGCACCAAGCCCAGGTCCGCGTACGGCTGCGCGGCCAGATGCTCCAACAGCTGGCGGGCCAGATCCTCCCGCTCACCCGTCAGCTCTCCCAGCGACTCCTGCAGCTCGACGAACGCCCAGTACGCGTCAATCTCCAAACCCCTGAGTTCCAGCGTCGGCGGCTGTCCGCGCTGCTTGGACACGGTCGCCCCGATGATCCAGTACTCGCCGTACGGCTCACCGTCGCGCAGAATCTCACACGAGACGACTCCCGGTCCACGCGTCAGATCGAGCGGGTCGCGGGGAACGATGGCGTTGACCAGGTTCGACGTGTCGGCCGAGTTGATCGTGACGCGGCCGGTGAACGGGCCGGAGTTGATCTGCCCCGCCCGGTTAATTCGCTTCTCGAACGACACGTTGGCCAGGTCGAGGTGGCCCAGGTAGGAGCGGTCACGCACCCTGCTGAAGCCGTACTGGTAGAGGGCGTCGCCTTTGCCCGGCTGGTAGGGCGGCTGAGGTTCCGGGTCCGGTTCAACATCTGCGGACGGCAGGCTGATCGTGATGCCGTGGCTGATATCCACCGCCGACGGCGACGCCGTGAAGTTCTTCGTCCCGGACGGCGCGGACGAGGTGATCTGCTTGGAGGCGACCGCGGCGGCGATGATGCCGCCCAGCCGGATCTGACCGCGCGGGGTGTACCCGGCCGGGGCCGCCAGGTCGACCGCCCCGGACAGGGCGGCCAGGCCGAAGCGAATCTCCAGGTGTGAGCCTGCGGCCGGCGGAACGTCCGGGGTGGGCACGGCCGCGGAATCGGCCGAGCCGGTCCAGGTGATGCGCGGGGGGATGCTCGCGCTGATGCCGTACGCGGCGGCGATGGCCACCACACCAGCGGAGTACGGCTCCTGCGGGAACTCGTAGTCCGGCTCGCTGGCCAATGATCCGACGACGCGCCGGTACAGGCGAGTGAAGAGCGGGCCGAACACGTCGCCGGTGTAGGCGCCGACCAGCACCCACCCGTTCGGCCGCTCCAGCGGGGGGAACGGGTGGGTGCTGGCGTGGGCGGCGTACAGCACATCACCGGGGCGCACCCCTGGCGGTCGATCTACGACGACGAGGAAGCTTTCAGCCTGGCCATCGGCGGAGGAAGAACGAAACGTCGCAGGCACGACACACCCCTTTTCGGATCAGGCCCAGGCGTCGCGGTACAGGCCGACCGCGGGCGTGGACCCGCCGGACGTCGCGGTGTAGAGGATGTCGTTGGGGCCTCGGCCGAGTACCCAGTCGCCGATCGGCACCGACGATCGGGTGCGGGATCCGATCACTGATGTGTCGCCGATGTAGGCGGCTTTGCGTTTCGGGTCGATCGTCAGCCGCTGCCCCTCAGGCACCGTGAGGGCGAAGCTGATGAGCCGGCCGAGCGTGGTGTTCAACAGGGACGGGTTGACTGCGGGTCCGGGGATGCGGATCAGCGGGTGCGTGCTGACGTTGCCGGCGTTCGGCAACGGGGTGATCTCGTTGATGTTGAGGTTCACGCCGGTGCGGCGCAGGTTGTAGCGGCGCAGATCCGAGCACACCCACTGCAAGACGAGATTCCCGCGGCCCAGGCGCAGCAGCTGATCCACGGGCAGGTTGAATTTCTTCAGCCTGCCGTAGACGAGGTATGGGGTGCCCAGGTCGTTGATGACCAGCGGCGTCTCGGTCTCGTCTTCGAGGACGGGGAAGGCCTGTTCCAGGGCGTTGACGACGTCTTCGACCTCGGCGCGTGGGGTGCGCAGCAGCGCGGTCCACAAGATGGTGCGTTCAGTCAGGAGCGGCCGCACGGGCAGGGTGCCGTGGCTGGACGGCTCGGGCACATTGGTGCTGGTGTCGTCGGGCCGGTCCCGCCACCCTGCCAGTGTCTTCCACCGGTAGCGGGTGCCGCGGCCCAGCACGAACCCGTTCGCTTCGATCTGCCCCGGGTCGCCGTCGAGCTGCGCTCCGGGCAGGATCGGCGTGTTCACGACCAGCTGCGGGAACTCGTCCGCGCTCTCCAGTGCGGGCAGGTAGACGCGGGAGTCGTAGCGCAGGGAGAGGGCCGGGAACTCGTCCACGCTCTCCAGCACGCCCAGCGCTATGTAGGCGTTCGGGGTGCGGACCAGCAGCTGCGGGAACTCGTCCGCGCTCTCCAGCACGCCCAGGCCGACGGAGGCGTGGCGGGGTGGGCGGCGCCGGGTGATGTAGGGGCGTGCGGGATACCCGCGGCCGAGCCGTGCCACAGCTGCCTCCTACCAGTTGGCGGTGCGGTGGACAGCCACCGACGAGCCGACGATGAACGAGCGCGGACGCGGCACCACCGGGGCGGCCGACCCGAGCCAGTCGACGTCAGACCAGCCGACGGAGTCGACCCACACGTCCGCGGACGCGGAGGAAAACACGTTGGTCGACGACCACGCGGACGCGGTCTGGGCTCGGCTCCCGGACGCCTGTCCGCTGGGGGTGAGGCTGTCGGCGCTGTTGTACAACCTCGCCTCGGCCGCGCCACCCGCACCGTTGTTGGCTTGCAGCTCCAGGCGGATCCACTGGCCGGACGCCGGGGTGACCGCGATCGTCGCGATGGTCGCCTCGGAGGAGTTGTTGTAGTGGCGTAGCAGCACGTTGCTCGCACCTGGCCGGAGGGCGAAGTAGCAGCCGTTTGCCATGTCGATGAAGATTTCGACGTCGCCGGTCCAGGCGCCCGCCTTGTACAGGTAGGCGCGGACCCAGCGGGTGCTGTTGGAGCCGGATAAGTCCCAGCCGACGCCGTTGCCTTTGCCGCCGTTCAGGAGCCCTGACACGGTGCCGTGCGCGGCCCGCGCCGTGGAGTACAGTGGGTCCATAGGAGGGTCGGCGAACGGGTCGAGGCTGATTTTGTCGAACGCCGTCCCCGACAATCCGCCGCTGTTACCGGTGCTGATCGCGACCCCGTTGCTGCCGCCCTCGAAGCTGTTGGTGGCGCCGGCCACCTACTCCTCCCACACGACGTAGGTGTACGCATCCACCGCGGCCGGGGCATGGACACGCACGCGGAGGAAGCGTGACGGGCCGACGGCGAACTCCCGGCCGAGCGGCCACTGCCTCCACCATTTGTCGGCCGGGGAGACCTGCTGGGCGTCGCCGTACCGTGTGCTGGTGATGCTGCCCTCGCCGGAGGAGGTGTAGCCGGTCGCGGTGGTGCCGAGCGTCATCAAGCTCGCGGGGGCGCTGGGGTCGTTGTACGGCTGCACCCCGGCCGCGACATGCGCGGTGACCGTGGCGGCGCCGTTCGTGTCGATCAGCTCGCACTTGATCCGGGCCGCGTCCGCGAACCCGCTGAAGCTGATGCCCCACTCCACCACCTTGATGCCCCGGGTGGAGGGGGTGGCGATCTGCAACATCGTCTTCAGGCTGGTGCCGGTGGTGACCGGTGAGAAGGCGGCGGTGGTGGGCATGGGGCCGTTGGCGGCCCAGTACAGCGTCATCGTGAAACTCCGTTCAGGTGGGACCGAGGAACGAGCGACGCCAGAACCCCTCGGTCGGGTCGGGCACGACCTCGTAGTCGCCGTCAGCCGCGTCGTAGGGGCCGAGCGGCCCGAACCAGTGAAAGACCAACGCCAGATCGTCGCTCGCCCGGTAGGCGAGCAGGCCGGACGCCTCGAACGTGGCCTCGGTCCACAGCAGCGGGTCGACCAGCCATGCGGCTTTGCCGGGGGTGCCGACCAGTTCGGCGAAACTGAGGACGGGTAGGGGGAGGCCGCCGGTGTCGTAGCCGGGCGCCGCCCCGGCCACCTCCCCGCTGTCCCAGGGCGCCACCCCATACTTCGGGGTGGCCTGGGAGGGGAGCGGGGTGATGGTGTCGGTCCACAGCGCGCCCATGTAGACGCCGGGCGTGGTATCGCCGTAGTCCAGGGTGATTGCGGCGTTGTGCCACTGCACCTGCGGGTCGACGAACGCGAATGATCGGGTGAACGCCACCGGCGTCTCCTCCTATCTGAGGCCGATACGGACGTGCTTACGCTCGCGCCCGTCAGCCGTGGTCTCCAGCGTGGTGATGTGGCCGGCCTGATCCCGGGTGGCCTTGTAGAAGGACCCGTTTTCGCCGCGCCGCTCCTGCACCTGGTCCTTCGTGAGGTAGGTCGGCTCGTCGGTGATGACGTCCGCCGTCCGGTTGCCGAGCGGCTGCCCGCCCCTCATGTGCTCACCGAACGTCTGGCCGGACTGGGGATCCCAGGGCATGGGTGTCACCTCTCTGTCGTGCTGTAGGGGGTTAGCCGGCGACGGCGAGCTCGTAGCCGAAACCTTTCACGACCTTCGTCACGTCAACGGGATCGCGGATGGTGGAGCCGGACATGTCGACGTTGACGGTGACGCCGCCAGCCGGGGGCGCGTCCTGGGCGCCGGCCCGCGGCCCTCCGAACAGGGGCCCATCGAACGCCACGCCCGCAGTGCCGTACGTGGCGCCGAGGATCTGCTGCTTGCCGAGCGTGGACGTCGCCGCCTTGCCCACACTGCCGACCGCCGCATCCGACGTCGCGGACACGGCTTTGCCGACGAGGCCGGTCATCGCAGCCAGGGTCGAGCTCTCCATGGACTGGATGCCCTCGATATAGCCCGCCATCGTCCACTGGCCGATCTCCGCCATCACCTGCGACGGAGACTTAATTTTCAATTCCTTCTTGATCGCTGCGATCAGAGCCTTGGCGATTTTCGCCATTTCCTTATCCAGCTCCTTCAGGGACTCAGTCAGTCCCTTCAGGTAGCCCTCGCCGCTCTTCTTTCCGACGTCATACATGGCATCCGCCGACGCCTTGCCCAGCTTCTTTGACGCCTTATCCACAGCGGCCTGCGCTTTGTTTAGCGCCTTGATCTCGCTACCATCTGAGCCGACCAGCATCTCAGCGAAAGAAGCACCCTTCTCCACCCCGGCGTCAATAATGTCCTGAATGATTTTCTTATTCAGGCCGCGTTTGGCGAGAGTTTGGATGTTGTTCGCGAAATCGTTGATCGCACGAGCTTTGCCCTGGAGCTCGGACGCCATATCCCCAGCGCCGCCGATATCCTCCGGCTTCAGGCCCGTGATATCCGCCCACTCCTGCGCAGAGCCAGCAACCTGCTTCGCGTACTCCTTCGCTGCGGCCAGCTGCTCCACCAGCTCCTGGCGCTGCTTCGCCAGAGCCTCCAGGCTCTTGTTGCCGACCTTCACGAAATCAATCAGCCCATCGGCCACGTCGGGCTGGGATTTGAACGCCTCCTTGATCTTGCCGACCAGATCCTTCACGGTCGACTCGACATTCGCCCCCTCGGCAGTGAGGCCCTGGATCAGGCCCTGCATCGTCCAACGGCCGATCTGGTCGAACACCTTCGACGGCGAGTGGGAGTCGATCACCCGTTTCGCCGTGTCCACCATTTTCTGCGTGATGCCAGAAACGGTATCCACGACTTCCTGCGCCATGGCCTTCACGCCATTAATGAAACCGATGAGCAGGTCTTTTCCAGCTTGCAGGAGCCAGGTTTTCGCGTTGGCGAAAACGGCATCGATTTTGGTTGGCAGTTCCTTGACGAATTTCACGGCGTCGTCTACGCCATCACCGACCGCCTTTGATAGGCGATCCCAGGCTGCGGTTGCGTCCTTCTTCAGGTTCTCCCAGGTTTCCGACGCGATTTTCTTGACCAGATCGAGGGTGCGGGTGATCTGATCTTCGACAGCCTGCCACAGGGAGTTCCATATTTGGGTGAGTCCCGCTTTTATTTCATCGAAATCACCGGTCAGGATGCCTTTGGCGACTTTTATTGCACCGGAAACGGTTCCCCAGAAGCCGTTCCAGATATTAAGGAAAGTGTCGACCAGGAAAGAAACGGTTTCGATAATATCGTCGCCGTATTCGTCCCACAATTCTTTTATAAAAGACAGGGTGTCATCGACGGTCGTCTTCGCGGATTCGAAACCCTCGGAGAGTTTCGTCTTCCATTCCTCGATCGTCTCCGAATTGGCGGTGACCCATTCCTGGACGTCGGCGACGATCGAGTCCCAGATCTCGCCGAGCTCGTCCCGCCATTCGGCGATCTTCTCGGCAGCCCCGGTCAGTTCGAAGCCGCGATCGAAGTCGGCCGCGAACTGCTCGACAGCGGGCAGCACGGTCCCGCCGAGGAAGTCGACGACGTTCGTCTCCAAGCTGCGTTTGAAGGACGTGAGCCGGTTCTCGGCCGTGTCGTGCAGAGTGTCGCCGGCCTTCTTCGCCGCGCCGTCGACCTGGCCGAGCGACTCGACCGCCGCCGACGGGTCCAGCGAGAACAACGCCTGGCCAAGATCCTCCGCCTTTGTCCCGAAGAGCTCGACGGCGATCGCATTCCGCTTCACCGGATCCTCGACGGCGACAAGCTTGTCGACCATCAGATCGAACGCGGCGGCGGCGGTCGGTCCGCCCTTGGCGAGCTTTCCGATCATGTCGTCCGCGTCGAGTCCGAGGCTCTTCAGTCCGCCACGGATCTTGTCGCTCCCCTGGACAGCCTCCAGGGCGAACTCCTTGAGCGCGTCGACCGCCACATCGGCGTCGCGGGCACCGCCTTGCAGCAGCTGGGAGATCATCCCGAGGGATGCCTTACCGTCCAGGCCGAGGCTGCGGAACTGGGTCGAGTACTCGTTGAAGCTGGTGAGCAGGTCGCCGGACTTATTCAGGCCCAACTGCGCGCCGCGCACCAAGATGTCGAACGCCTCCTCGGCGTTCTTCGCGACCCCGGTACGGAGCATCTGCGAGACGGCCGCAGTGACTTCCCCGAGGTCACCATCGAGGATGGTCGCCGCATCGAGGGCTCGCTTGGACAGGGTGCCCAGCGCCTCGTCGGACGCGTCTCGGACACCGTCCACATTTTGGATCACCGACTTGAGCGCCTCGGTCACATCGCCCAGGCCTTCGCCGTAGCCCTGCGAATAGACCTCGCCAGCGACTTTGCCGAGCCGCGCCATCTCCGCCTCACTGGCACCGATCTGCGCGGACAGCTTGGCGAGGAGCGATTCCTTTTCCAGGGCGCCCTCGATGCCCTTCACCAAGCTCGCGCCGATCGCGGCACCAGCGGCGAGGGCGAGACCGATGCCGGCGGACTTCAGCCCGGACATGAGGGTGTCGCCGACGCCGGACATGCGGCCTTGGCCTTCGGACTCGACGCCGTCGCCGAAGGAGTCACCAGCGCCCTCGCCAGCGTCACGGGCCACCCGCTCGGCGTCGCGCACCCCGGCGCGCAGGCCGTCGACGAGTTCGTCACCGGCGCGCTTCCCGCTGGCTTGGGCGTCGTCGTCGAGCCGGTCGAACGCCTCGTCGATCGTCGCGTCGAGCTCGGCCGCGAACCGGTCGGCCTCGGCCAACATCTCGTCCAGCCCGGCGTCAAGCTCGCGCTCCAGCCGGTCCAGATCAGCGATGGCGGCCGTCGGGTCGAGGCCGTCAGCGATCGAGCGCTCGATCTCCGCGAGGCTCTTGGTGACCGTGCTCTCCATGGACGCCATGGAGCTGGACGTGGACGACTGGAGCCGGTTCAGGTCCGAGCCGATGCCCTGCACCCCGGCCGAGAAGTTGGACTTGTCGACCTGGGCGTAGGCGACGAGCTCGCCGACGGTGAGCGCCACGGGAGGATCACCCCTCTCATGGATCAGCCGTCGAACTCCGCGGCGGTAGGGGCGTCAGGTTCCCGCTCGGCGCGGAGCAGCCGGAAGATGCGGGTCTTGGGGTCGGCGAGGAGGCCGAGGACGCGCACCCGCAACCACCGGCCGGTACGGGCTCGGAGGAGGCCGGGCTCCTCCAGGTCGATCCCGTACGTCTGGTGCAGGTCCGCCTCGATCAGGCTCCAGCGGGAGAAGAGGTCCGCCCACTCGATCCCCGCGCCCTGCGGTTCGGGGTTGTACCACTCTCGGAGTCCGGTGTCGGGGTCGATGGGGCCTCCGCCGGGGTCTCCGTCGACGGGGCCGTCTCCGAGGTCGATCGTGGTTTTGGGAGCCCACCGCGCGCCCACACGTCCTGCGCGGCCTCATCCCCGTGGATGTGCCAGGTGAGCGCGGTCAGCCCGCACGCGCGGATCTGCTTCCACGTGGCGCCGTCCGCGGTGAGCTCGTCGTACACGGGTCCGAGGGACTGCCGGTAGAGGGCGGTCTCGGAGCGGTCGTCGGCAACCTCCTCGTCGTCGCTCTCGGCGGCCGCGGCCTTGTCCTTGAGGCCGGTGAACCGGGAGGCGAGGCGCGGCCAAGTTTCGGCGTCCAGGGCGGGGACGGAGTAGGTCTTGACCTGCCCGGCCGGGCGCGACCCGCGGGCCGGCAGGGGGACGGGCAGGTCGAGCGTCTCGCCCAGGCTGGCGTCCAACTCAGGAAACTTCGGCATGGAGGGGTTGCCCTTTCTACGCGTCTTCGAGCTCAGGGAACGGGGTCAGCGCGGCGCGTTCGCCCTGGCCGCCGAGGGTGAAGTTAAACGGTTCCAGACCGGTCACCGGGCCGCCGCCGCCCCCGTACTCGACAGTGACGTAACCACGCCACGCGTCCGGGGAGCCGTCCTTGCGGTAGTAGCGGATGTCGATGTTGGAGCCGACACCTACCAGGTTTCCGGCGTCGAGGATGGCCTGCTGGCCGGGGTCGGCCACGAAGGTGACGAGGTTGTCAGCGTCCCTCTTCCTCTTGCCCTCGCACTCCAGGCGCCATTTGCGCTGCGTGATCTGGTCGGATCCCCAGCCGCCGGAGTCGAAGTCGGAGTCGTCTTCCTTCGTCGACTCGATCGTTTCCTTGATGGTGGTCATGCCCTTGACCTGGGTCCACACCGGCACGTCGTACGTCCCGGTGTTGACGTCGAGCTGCCAGTCCTTGGCGAGCAGCGAGCGGGTTGCCATGGTTCTCCCTCTATCCGGGGCGGTGCTGGGTCGGTCGGTGGGTGAGCAGGTGGTAGGAGTCGGCGCGCTCCCAGCGGCCGTTCCCGTCCGAGCCCATCGGGGCTTGGATGCGGCGGGTGCAGAGCAGGATTCCGGCGGCCGGGAGCCGCCAGCCCTGCAGCACGTCGAATGCCGTGTCAGCGATGCCGTCGACGACGCGCGGGTCTGTGGTGCCGCGCAGACGCAACTGGACGCCTTGGGTGCCGTCCGTGCTCACCGGGTCGTCGGCGCCCTGGTCGACGCCGTAGCAGGCGAGTGCGATGGCCCGGTCAGGGGTCGTGGGGAGGCGGCCGAACACGATGGCTGTCTCCCCGCTGGTGTAGGTGCCGGTGGGCTTCCAGGTGCCGACGCCTTCCGCGTGCAGCTGCTCGGCGAAGGCGGTGAGGAGATCCGTGGTCCAGCTCACCGCAGGCTCCTGCGGATCTCGGCGGCGACGATCTCCTGCACGGTCCCGGCCTCGGCGTCCCAAGGGTCTTCCAGGTATTTCGCCTTCCGGCCTTCGTCGTGCTTGAGGGTGAGGTCCTCATGCTGCCGGACCGCATACGGGGTGTCGTAGGAGACCGCACCAGTCAACGTGGCGGGGTCCACGCTCGCCGTGCCGGATCTCTCGAGAGTGCCTTCTTCGTGCGGCACCTCCTCACGGGACACCTGGAGCACGTGCTCCATGGCCTTCTGCAAGCCGCGGACCGCACTCTCCTGCATCTGCTTGTCGAGCTGGCCGAGATTCAGCTTCAGTGAGGACCGCTGAGGCATGCCCGCCACCTCCTCACTGGAGCGTCACTTGCAGGTGGGAGGGGACGGGGAGTTTGCCGCCGTCGATGGGCGCGGACGTGAGCACCGTCGACGTGCGCCCGTCGGGGAGGGTGACGCGGGATCCGGCCGGGCAGGTTTCGGTGAGCTGCATGCGCAGCGTCGTCTCGGAGATGACCTCGGAGCCTTCGGCGTCTCGGACGAGGCGCCGTTTGTGCTCGACCAGGGCCCGGATGACGGTCTGTTCGCCGTACTCGGAGCCGAAGGGACCTTCCCCGATGAACGGCTCTACGGTGACGTTCTGGCCTGCACGCTGGAGCAGCCAGCCGGGAATCATTCGCGGCATTGGTAGGTCCGGGGGGAGTGGCCGAGCAGCCCGGCACCGTCGAGGATCTCGACCGCCTCCGGTGCCCGGCGGGGATCCACCGCTCCACCGGTCGGGTCAGTCCGACTGGGTTTGGACAGGCTGATGCTCCCGGCAGTGACGGAGGTGTACTCGCTGCCGGCGCCCAGGCCGTCATCCCCGTTCGCCTGCCACCATTCGACGGTTGCGCAGCAGGCGTCCCGCATCGCGGTGATGTGTGCTTCCTCGGTCGGGGTGCCAGCATCGTCTACCGGGTAGATGGACGTCTTGAGCAGGACGTTGTCCATGTACCTGCTCGCCCGCGCCAGCATGCGCTCGGATCCGGCGGGCGGGGTGTCGCCGAGCCAGGCCTCCAGCTCTTCCACGGTCGCGTACATCACCCCTCCTCTGGTTGGTACGCGGGTGAGCGGCCGGCCCCCTCCAGCACCAGCCGCCCACCCGCGCGAACAGACCCCTACCTGGGGTTGACCCGGATCACCTGGTAGGTGACGGAGGCATGCGCACTGATGTCGAGGTGGACGACGCGGCCGTCCGCGCCTCCCTGGTCGTACGCGCTGCCCCACGGGCCGAACACCTGGGAGGTGGCGGCGGCGACGGCCTTGACCCGGTTGGCCGGGGCGACGCCGTCGACCTGGGCGAGGCCCCCGAACTTCGTGGTGATGTTCACCGAAGCGACGGCGCCGTTGTTGACAACGACCGCCGTGCGACCGTCATTCGGGATCGAGATGCCGTCCGCGGTGAACGCGACCGGCGTGCAGACAGCGCCGGTGGTGGCGGCGGTGATGGGGGTGGTTGCGACACGGGCCATGAGTGATCAGTCCTCTCAGACCTTGAGGCCGCGGTAGAGACCGTGCGCCTTCTCGACGCCGTACTCCAGGCCGATCTCGCCGTAGAGCATCACCTTGTCCGAGCTGCCGGTCTTGGCGAGCGGCTCTTCGAAAAAGACGCCCTTACCCGGGACACTCAGCAGCACGGGGCGGAGCATCTCCATGCTGACGATCGCCAGGGCGTCGCGCGGCATGTGGCGGTCCAGCATGATGTTGAACCGGCCGAAGTCCGTAATGACCGTGTCCACGGAGACGCCGCCCATGGTGCGGGACTGGTCCACGTAGGTGATCTTCACCCCGGCCTCCGCGTACGCGCGGGTGATCGCGCGCCGCTGCACGGAGTTGACGAGGATCGTGGCGCGGGCGGTGTCGGAGATGCCGCCGTTGTCGTAGACCTGCTGGGCCAGGTCGTCGATGAGGGTGGTGGTGAGGTCGGTCGTCCACGGCACCATGTAGTCGATGTTCGACGTCGAGGTGCCGAGGGTCAGCGCGGTGCCTCCGCTGGTGGTCGCGACCTTGAAGGTGTTCGTCGCCTTGTTGACCACGTAGTAGGTGCGGCCGGCCACGACGTTCGTCGCGTCCCCGGTGCTGGTGAACACGATCTTGTCGCCGTTGGACAGCCCGGTGGCGGTCTCGGTGATCGTGTCCGTCGCCGACGACAGGCCCGTGATCGTGCTGGTGGCCTTGCTCACCTTGTTTGTGGTGATGGCCTGCAGCAGCCCTCGCGTCTTCCGCGCGGTGCTGTTGGACGTCGGGTTGTTGTAGACGCCGTTGATGAACGAGTAGTTCACGTCCAGCGCGATGGACTTGAGCGCCTGCTCGACCTGCCAGTCCAGCTCCGACTGGACCGGGTTGGAGCCGGGAACCCCGTTGTACGGCGCGGACTGCGGCGTCGCGATCTGCCCGGTCGCGGCCTGCTTGGTGTAGGTGACGGCGACGGTTTCCTGGTGGATCTGCACGACGTTACGGATGTTGCCGCGCACCCGCTCCTCGGCGGTGGGCGCGTCCGCGCCTTCCACCTTGGTCCGCTGAGACGGATCCCTCAAGTCGTAGGACTGCCATTCGAACTCGACGGCGTCGGTCTGGCCGCCGCCGGTGAGGCCACCGATCGCCGACAGGAGCGGGGTCTCCTCCGGCGTCAGGGAGAACAGCTGCCCGTGGTAGTTCGGCAGGTTGAACGTGGTGCCGATGCCGGATACAGAGCCCGCCATGGTTATCTCCTAGATCATTACTGCGGTTGGTTGAGTGCGGCTTTCTGCCGCTTGAGGGTGATGGCCAGCCGGTGGTTGCCCGACTTCTCGGCGTCGGCGATCTGCTCGTCGAGGGACTGCGTCTGGTGGCCGCCGGATCCGGTGAAGTCGCCGCCGGACTGCGGGGGGACCGGGGGAGGCGGGGGCGTGGTGGTCTGCTGGGCGGCCATCCACGGGTTCGCCTTCAACGCGGCCTGGATGGTCTCGGCCAGGCGAACCGGGAAGTCCTCCGCGCTCGGGTCGAGCTGCTTGGCGTGCTCGGCGAACACCGTGCTGCCGAGCAGGGCCTGGGGGTTGACGCCGTGCTCGGTCGCGGTGGTGTACGCGTGCCGGAGCACGGTCTCCGTGCGGGCCTGAACCCGGTACTTGGCGGCGTCGCTGCGCGCGTCGGTGAGCTCCTTCTGCCACTTCTTCGGGAGCTTGCCGATGTCGTCGATGCCGCCGTCGTCGACCTGCGTGGGCGCGGGGGGCGTCCAGGTGGGTGGTTGTGGAACCGGCGGTGTGGTCTGCGGTGCCGGTGCCTGCGGTGAGGTAGGCGCCTGCGTGGGAGCCGGGGGGGCCTGCGCGGGTGGGGCCGCGGGCGGCTGGCCAGCATCGGGTGCGGGCGGGGCGGGTGTGGTCATGCGGACCCTCCAGGGGAGCGCGGTGGTGGGTGGCCGGCGCCTGGCCGACCAAGGTTTTGGACCGCTCCGGGCGGTCCTTTTCGGGCATCCATCCCGGACGAATGCGGGTGGATTGTCTGTGGTGCGTCGTATGGTGCGCGGTTATGCACCCTCCGCAGCAGCCCCAGCAGGGGCCATACCAGCCGACGCAGCAGTACACCCAGCCGGGCCCGCCGCCGGGATGGCAGCCTCCGCCGGGCCCGTATCGGCCGGAACTGTCCCCGCCGACGCCTCCGCAGAAGAGCGGAAAGGGGCGGGCGATCGCCGTGCTCCTCGGCGCGCTGGTCGTCCTGGCGCTGCTTGGCGGCCTCGTCAAGCTGCTGGACGGCGACGGGGAGCCGGTCGCGGCCGAACCGTCAGCAAGCGCGGCGCCGAGTCAGACGACGAACGCAGTTCCCCAGCTCACCGCAGACGTAATCGTGGAGAAACTGGGGGATCTCTATCCGTTGCCGAACGCGCAGGACAACACCGGGACGTGCTCAGGTGAACCTGGGGACACACGTGGATGCGTGAAACTGATCACTACAGACACTGTGTCGGTGTACGAATTCAGGAACACTGCGGTAGCGAAGCGTTGGGTCACCAGATTCCGCAGCGATGGCCATGATTGGCGGCAAGCTGATCGATTCGCGTTGGCCTGGTCAGCACGCGATCAAGCACTCACCTCGAAGGAAGCTCGAAGTGAGATGACGGACGCACTTCGAAAGTGGGCAGTCGAAAAGTAGGCGCACAGGCCGAGGACATCAGGTCTGGTCTTGGCTGTTGAACCAAGCGTCCCACGCCACGTACTCGGGATCGTCCGGACCGATGGTCACCATGCCGTCGCCGACGATCCCTCCAGGCCCTTCGGCGCGGCGGGGGATGGTGATGGTGCCATCGGCGTTGCGGGTGGCATCCATCAGCTTTCCTCCTTGGCGAGCAGGTTATCGAAGTATGCAGACAACCGACCGCCCACTTCGACCCTTTTCCGGCTTGGAAGGCCCATAGCCAGGCCGATCTCCATGTCTCGCATCGCGGCAGGTTTGTCTCGATGCATGGTCCACGCAGCGAAGGCCTCAGCCCACATCTCCTGTCGGCCCGCTTCACCGGCCTGCGCGTAGTACGGGCTGACACCATGAGAGACCGCGTCAGCGTGCAGGGAGCGCCACTCCGGACTGGAAGCAGCACGGCCCAGTGCGTGATCTAGCGCGTGGCCCGTCTCGTGCACACAGACCGAGGTCGACCCGTGTCCGTGGCCGCTGCCAACCATGACGCGCCGCGACGTCGGATCGTACGCGCCTGTGACTGCGTCCCAGGTTTTCCCCGGAGCCCAGCCGCGCGGCTGCACTCCACGTAGTTCCGGCATGAAGTCGGGGATGGCGCCGTCGCCAAGGTCTACGCCGCGCACATGTGCGGCGAGCGCGTCGTGGAAGGCGTCGGGGATCTTGGTGAAATCCTCAGCGTGCTTCGGTCCGGCCTGGGAGCCTTTCTGGATTCTCAGCCGGTTGCCGTACAGGTCTTCCAGCTTTTTCACCTTTGCTGCCGTGGCAGCTGCTGCGGCAGCCTTTTCGGATGCCTTCGAGGCCTCGGCGCCGTGCACGGCGCGGACGTCCGCTGGAGACACGTCCCGCTCCTGTCCGTCCACCTCGACCTTGATCGCGCCGTATTTGCCCTTGCCGATGACGCGGCCCGGCTTGCCTGAGACGGTGACGTCATCACCTTCGCGGAGTACGGCGTTGCGGGCGTCCACGCCGACCTTTTTGCCGGGCTTCGCTGCGGTCGGGGGCTTCTTCTTGGCGGCCTGCTTGGCCTTCTCAGCCGTGGCAGCTTCTGCTTTCTTCTTGGCCTCTTGAGCGAGCCGCTCAGCCTCGGCTTTCTCGGCGGCTTCCCGCGCGGCCGCCTCCTGGGCAAGCCGTTCGGCCTCGGCCTGCTCGGCGGCCTGCTCGGCGGCTTCCTGGGCGGCTTTCTCGGCTGCTGCCTTGTCGGCCTTGGCCGTCGCCGCGGCGGCCTTCTTCGCCGGATCCACGGGCTTTTTCGCCTTGGGGGCGGGGCCGGTGCCGGGTGCGGGCGGGGTCAGGTCGGAGACGGCCCCGCCCTTCGGCCCGCCCGGGCCGGGGTGGTTGCCGGCGCCGATCTGCTCGCGGTAGGGGAGCCGCTTGAGCTTGGGGTTGGCCTTGAGGTGAGCACGCAGCTGAGCCTGAGCGTCACTGACGTCCGCGCGGGCCTGCTTCTTTGCGGTCTCGTCGAGGGCGCCGAGCTCGCGTTCCTTCGCGGCGCGGATTTTCCGCTCGAGGGCGCGCTGCTTCTGCCGGGCCTTGTCGCCCTCAGGGTCGGCGGTGTTGGCCTTGAGCTTGGTGACACCGGGCAGGTAGGCGCTCGCGCTGTGGCGGCAGTTCGGGTGGAACAGGCCCTTCGCTCTGGCGCCGTCGAGGGTGTCGAGGACGTCGACGGTGACGAGCTCCCCGTCGCGCGTGCTGTGCTCGACCCGGATCTTGCCGATGGGTCCGGAGTCGCGGCGCAGCACCTTCGACTCGAAGGGGCGGCAGCGCTTGCACTCCTGGCTGTTGTCGGACACGTAGACGAGATCGAGGCCGATCGAGGCGAGGCGGTCCATCTGGCCCTGCACGGCCGCGCGGGCGATGTTGGTGCGACCGATCATCTCCGCGTAGCTCGACAGCCTCCACCGGCGACCGCGCGAGTCCGTGAACGAGGCGATCCCCTGATCCATGAGCCGCTGCCACGCGGCCTGAGAAGCCTGCCTACGGGTCGCCGTACTCGTGGCGATGCGCGCGGCGGTGGCGGCCTGGACGGCCCGGTACGCGTCTTCGGGGGCGCGGAGGATGTTGCCCTCCACGCGGCCGAGGTCGCGGTGCAGCGCCTGGGCGAGGTTCTCCATGAGCGCCGCGTTCGGCACCTGGAGCATGGCTTCCTTCGCCCGGATCCTCGTCAGCATGTCGGTCGGGATCGACGTGAGGGCCGAGGCGGTGCCCGACCGGTACGCCGTGCGCACCGCCTCACGCACCGCGGCGCTCTTGGTCTTCGCGAGACGCTGCTGCACGGCGACCGCGGCCGCGCGCAGACGTCGGATCGCGTCGAGCTTCACCTCGGCCGTCGGCGCGTCGAGGCCCTTCCGGAGCTCGTCGGCGATGACCTTCACCAGGGACGACTCGACCTCCCGGTAGAGGTCGGCGATGGTGCCGGCGATTTGGTCGAGGAGGTCCTGGTCCACAGCCACCGTGACCTCCCTCGACCATCACTTTGGGAGATGCCAAAGTGATGGCCCTACTCCTCGGGTGGTCCGTCCTGCTCGCCCTCGGTCTCCGGATCCTCGCCCTCAGGTCCGGTCATCTCGTCGGGCAGCGCGAACGGATCCATCACCGGAGTCGGCCGCGCTTCCGCGATCCGATCCACCTCGGCCAGAATCTCCGAGTCGTCCCAGTCCGGATGCAGCAGGCGGACGAGGGTCTCGTCGGACGCGGCCTCCGCACGCCGCATCAGCTCAGCCGTGGTGGCCAGCTGCAGCATGTCCGCGGACACGCTGTCGCCGAAGGTGATAGTTGGCCGCTCTGGGGTGACCGAGCTGCCGAACAGCTCCGCCTCCAGTTCCAGCAGCATCTCCACCGCAGTGGCCAGCTCAGGCTTCGAGTAGACGGTCTTCGTCGCCGTCGTCGTGAACGACTGGCGCTCCTTCGCCATGACCTCCGTGGCCGTGACTGCGACCTCGCCCGTCAAGCCGAAGCTTTGGGCGGAGTATCCGGTGGCGCGGAGGATCGCGGCGAGCAGTTCGGCGCTGGTGTCGCGGTGCTCGGCGACGCGGATGGCGAACTGGGTGACGGCCAGTTCCATGCGCTGATCGCCGCCGAGAACGTCCAGGGCTTCATAGACCTCGCGGTCGGGATCGAAGTACCCGCCCTTCCCGGGGCCCTGGTTCTGGATGTAGCTGCTGGGGACGTGGATGCGGCCCTTGCCCTGCCGGATGTCGCGCATCCAGCTGGTGTAGGTCTCGTCGAGCGCATCCATGAGGCCGAGGGTGGCGCCGGCGATGTCGGAACGGCCGAGGTTCGCACCTGCGGGCATGTTCCGCCACTCGCGCTGGGGCCGCATGTTCGGGAAGTAGACGGCCGACAACCGCTTGATGCGCGTCTCGACGACGGGCTTCAGGACCTTCGTCTCCGAGTGGGAGGCGAGGGGGAGCTGCTTGCCGAGGGCGCCGGCCTCCCCGGCGTAGAGGCCGTTGAAAATGTAGCCGGGTTCGTGCCGCTCCAGGTGGCGGATGAACGTGCGGTCGTCCTGCTCGATCAGGCGGTGAAACGTAACCGCGCTGAGCCTGCCCCACCGGAATTCGGGGACGGCCGCGTCAGCGTGGATGGCCTGGAGCCAGGGCTTCTCGGCGATCGTCTTGTCCCAGACGGCCTTGAGGTAGTAGCCGCCGAGTGCGGACCCGACTTCGGAGCCTTCCAAGAGGCTCGCCTGGAGGCCTTGCTCGATGAGTTCCTCGATGCGTTCTTGCGCTGCCTTGTCCTTGACCGTGATGCTGGGCGGCTCGGAGTAGAGGAGTTTGGAGCACATGGCGGCGATGTCGCTCGCGACGGGGACGTGCAATTTCGTGCGGCGCTCACCGGCGGGGGTGGGGACGCCCCAGAAGAAGCGGGCGCCCCAGCCGACGAGGCCGCCGCGGTACTGGCTCGGCCGGTTGGCGGGTCGGGTGCCGGTGTGGCCTTCGTAGGCCTGGGCGAGTTGCTCGCTGTCGCCGACGTACCAGGCGTTGTGCAACGCGTACTGCTGGTAGATGGGGTCGAGGTTGCGGGGCGGCCAGGTGCCGCCGCTCGGCAGCGGCATGACGCGCTCCTCTCAGAGGGTAGGTAGATCATCTTTTGCAACTCGCGGGAATGACTATTCCCACAAGTTACCGACTAGTAGAGCAGTGCTCACGCGGCCGAGAGGACAGGATCAGCGAGCCGGTACTGCCACACCGCCCGCGTCGTATGGATCGCATACCGGCCACCGTCCAAACTGTGGTCCGCCGTCTTGATCGGAGCGTCGATCCCTTCCTTCTCCGCCTTCTCGTCATCCCACGAGTAGCCGGGAACCTCCTCGATCCACCCCGAGCACGAACGGTGAACCTTGAGGCGGTCGGTGGCCAGCAGGGAGGCGACGGTACGGATCCCTGGGAGGACCTCGTTGTCGCCGAGCGTCGACGTCACGCCGTCCTGGTGGAGCTGCACGCGGAACGACGCGGCCGAGGGATCGATGACGACGTACTGGGGGCGCGCGTGGCCACCACCGTCCAGCCAGGTCCGCAACCGTGCGGAGTACTCGACGTCCGTGAGCGAGCGCCGGTTCAGCTTGGAGTCGTACCGGTATTCGCGCGTCAGGTACAGGCGGCCATCGGCGCCCAGGCCGAGCATCAAGGCGGCGAAAGGATTCGTCGTCCCGTAGTCGACGCCGGCGGCGATCCACTGCTCGATGGGCGGCAGGCCGTCGACGACGTGGCGGGTCTCGTCCCACGTGTCGTAGATCGCGCCCTCGGCGAGACACCATTCGCCCTTGATGAAGCGGCGGTACCAGAGGCCGACGTACTCCTGTTTGAGCGCGGCGACGTAGGCCGGATCGAGGGCGGGGTTGTCGTCGAGGGTGAAATGCCAGTGGCGCAGGTCGAGCTCGCCCGCGCGCAGGATGAACTTCTTGCGCACCCAGTGCGAGGGGCCGTCAGGGTTCGTGGTGCCGAACAGTTTCGCTCCGGGCACGGACAGGCGGGCGAGCAGCTGCGTGAAGAACGCCTCGGGCAGCAGGGTGAGCTCGTCGACGTAGGCGCCGGCCGCGGTGAGGCCTCGAAGGCGTCCCTCGGCGCGGGCGTCGTTCGCGGTGATGACCTCGATCTGGCGGCCGAGGATCGTGGCCGTGCTCGCGCCGCGGGTGTAGTGGACGTGCTGGGCGACGTCGCCGAACAGGGCGGGGTCTTGGAGGGGGCCGAGGATGTTGCGGCCTACGGTGTCGAGCGTCTTGCCGGACACGACGAGCGCGCCGCCGCGCGGGGCCTGGGCGACGTACATGAGCCAGCGCAGCAGGGACGAGATGGTCTTGCCGGAGCGGACGGCGCCGGACCAGATGTTGATGCGCGCCGTGCTGTGAGCGATCGAGCGTTCCTGGAGTTCACTCAGCCGGGGTAGCACCGTGGCGCTCCTGCATGTCGGCGAACACTGCGCCGAGGAGGCTCGCGGCCTGCTCGGCTCCGGTGCCGGAGTCGTGCTTCTCGATGACGAGGTGTTTGTCGATCGCCACGGCCGCGGCCGTCATCAGGTTCCGCAGATCGGACACCGGGGGCCGGGGGAGGCGCTTCTCGTTGTAGGTGTTGTCCTTGCCGCCGAAGTTGAACGCGACGTGCTCGGCGTCCATCTGGTCGAGGAACTCGTTGGCCTTCACCAGCAGCCGCCGCGACGTGGTGGCGCGGAGGGCGGCGTTGTCGGCCTTCTTCGCCTCGGTCGCGTTCTTCGTGACTGACCGGTCGAAGGCGATCCCTGCCTCTTGGGCGATCTTCGTTACGGTGCCTGCTCCGACGCCGTGGGCGCGGGCGACTTCGTTGCGTTTTCCGCCGGCCTTGATGCTCTCCAGGATCGCGGCACGGAGGGCGGGGTCGAGAGGCTTGGGCACACGCGCTCACCCCCTGGCCGATACCGTGACGCGAATGGTGGAGAAGACCGGCCGACCGGCCTACTTGCAGATCGTCGACGAGCTTCGTGCTCAGATCCGTGCAGGCGAGTTGCCGCCCGGGACGGCGTTGCCGTCGATCGCCCAGCTGTGCGAGCGGTTCGACGTGTCGGCGAGCGTGGTGAAGGCCGCGATCAGCGTGCTGCGCACTGAGGGCGTGGTGGTTGGTCAGCAGGGCAAGGGGGTGTTCGTTCGCCAGGTGCCTGCGACCGAGTCGTCGTCCGGGGCGATGCTTGAGGAACTCGCGGCCCTGCGGCGAGAGCTCGGGGAGGTTCGGGAGCGGCTGGCGGCGCTGGAGGCTGTGGTGCTGCCGGAGGAGTGAGGAGGCCCCGCGCGGTGGCGGGGCTCGTGTGCGCATGCTGCGCGTGGCTCGATCATGGGGCTTGTGGATAACTCGTGTCAAGCCAGGTCAGTACCGGGAAGCCAGCACCTGCTTGGCAGCTTCAGGTCCCATCGTGATCCAGTTACTCCAGACGGTCTGGTCATTTGCCAGTTCTGCCCCGATGCGGCAGCGCGCGCCATGAGCGGGATCCCCTGAAGATTCGACCCCGTGAGTGCGCCATCTGGCTTGTGAAATGCCTTTAAGGGTGTGCTGGGAATCGCCGATCAGGCCGATCTCCTGCGGAGGATTAACGCCGTCGTGGCCGTGGAAGCGGACAATCTGGACTTCGCCGGCGCGGTGGTTGCTCACGGTCACATTCACGTACGTCATTCGGCGTGAACCGTTGGGGTAGTCCTCAAGCATCTCGGTGTTCACCGTTGCAGATACTTTGATCTTGTATCCGCCTCGTCTGAACGCACGCCAGGCTATGAAGAGACTTCCTGCTGCGATCAGTACGCCGGCGCCGCCGAGCGCTCTGGCGAACCAGTCGGGTTCTGCGGCCGCGGTTAACGACAAGAGGCTCACGACGCAATCTTCCCATCTGAGGCGAAGCTCTGGAGCCGCTTGGCGAGCCACGCCCAGTCCCGCAACGGCCAGCATGGCCGGCCGCCCCACCAGGTCGACACGTCGCGGTGCGGCGGCTCGCACACGCCTTCACAGACGATCGCGATCTGCTCCCCGGGCATGATCCTCACCCTCCACGTCCAAAGATCGTCTCCGGCCGCCTGGGGGCCATCTGGGGGGCACCAGGGGCAGGTGATGCGGAGGATCTGGCCGTCGTGCCAGAGGTCGAGGTGGTGGGCGAGCGCGTTGGTGATGCGCCGGATCCGCGGGGCGAGGTCCTCGGCCAGGCCCGGATCGACGAAGTCGGCTTCGACGAGGTGGCGGGCGGTGAAGTCCAGGAGCGGGGAGGCGTCGGCCTGGAGGGTGGCCGGCGGGAAGGGGATCGGGCACATGATGGCCCGGGAGGTGAGCGCGGCGCTCGTCCAGGCTTCGATGGTGAGCTCGTCGAGCGCCATCACCACGTCGAGGTCGACGGGGACCGGGTGTTCGCCGGGCATTCCTGCGGCGCGTTCGGCGCGTTCGATGCGGGCCAGTTGATCGCGGAGCGCGCGGGCCTCGGCGGTCATGAGGTGGGGGCGGGGTGGCCGGGGGGTGCCGGGGAGGCAGGCGTCGAGGAGGTCGGGCCAGTAGTCCGCGGCCCAGGCGAAGTCGGCGGCGACGGCGGTCGGCAGGTGGTGCACGGTTGGGCTCCCCGGGGGTGGTTCGGTCGTGGTCGGGCTGCATGCTGCCGAGGGAGTGGCGCTTGCGTCACAGGCCAACGGGCGTCCTGGCTGTGATGTGCGCCACATGCTCAGAACGGGATGTCATCGGTTTCGGCCTCCGTGAGGATCGCGGGCACCTGGGAAGGCGCCGTAGCCAGCGGTGGGGTCCAACATTTATGTGCAGCATGAACCGGATATCGACGCGGCTTATTTATGTGCCATTCATAACGCAACTCCAATTCCTTTTTCTGCGCCCCACCGATGAGGTCGTATGTCATTCGGCCTTGGATGAGCGCGAGTGCTTCCCCGAATTCGTCCACCGGGGTGATGTCGACGCGGGCGGGGAGGGCGGCGCGTTCGTCGTCGAGGCCTCGGAGGATCGGCTTCGAGCATCTGGCGCAGAGGCTGATGCTGGCGGCTCGGAGGTTGCCGCCGGTGCGGGCGAGGAGCCAGGCGGGGATCACAGGGCGTCCTTGGGGTCGAGGAGCTCGCCGGTGTCGCGGTTGATGCGCATGCCCTCGGCGATGGTTTCGGGGCGGTTGGGGGTGATGAGGTCTGAGGGGTCTCGGGGGTCGTTGGGCGGTGGGGTGTGCGTCAGTGCGTCGTCCCCCCTATAGGGGGACGCACTGACGCACTCACCGCCCAGTGCGTGACGCGCTGGCAACGCACTCAACGCACTGGGGCTGTGACCTGCGGATTGAGTGCGTTGATCTTGTGACGCGCTCATTTTGGGGGTGTGATCGTTTTCGCTTATTGACGCGTTGAAGATCAACGCGCTCAACGCACTGGGTTGACCTGCTGAAACACTATTAGACACGGTGCCGGATTGAGCCTTTTTGTGATCTTGCAACGCACTCGATCCGCCCGTCAGCCAGTGAAGCTGAGCCCCCCGGGCGCCCGGCGAGCGCCTCACTTTCTTCGCCGAGACGAGCGCCTTGAGCGCTTCTCGTACCGCTTTCTGGGTGTGCTCCTCGCCCGTGATCGCGTCCTCGATCTGGCGCCCCGACTGCCCCGGGGACAGCGTCAGGAACTCCACGATGGCCTCCGAGGTTCCCCGGTGCTTGGCGTCACGCCGGTTGCCCCCGGACAGCTCCAGGCGCCGCGTGGACGCCTCGAATGACAGCAGCGACTCGGGCACCTCAACGTCCCGGCCATACGCCGAGAAATACCTGGGTGCGGCCGGATCCATTTCCCCGTCGTCGCTTTTCTCGCGGACGAGCCGCCATTCCACATCGGGCCAGTCCCGCAGTCGGGACGCGCCTCGGGACCGCTCGCCGGAATGCCCCATGTGGTGCACAACAATGGCTTCAGAAACGCCTGCTTCTTTCAATAGTTCGTCGAATGCGACGAGGAACCGCCCGGCTTCCTTGTCCTCGGACAGGCCGAGGGCATCGAGGATCGGGGCGAGGCAGTCGAGCACTACGACGGAGGCCCCGGCGGCGCGGAGGTCGGCGGCCCACTCCGAGCGCACCTCGGGGTCGAGGATGTCGAAGCTGCTGAGCCTGCCGCGGAGGGCGACGACCGCAGCCCCGGCCGTATTCTCGATGCCCTGGTCGCGGAGCCACCGGCGCACCATGCGCTCGTCCAGCTCGTCGTCCAGGAGCACGACCTTCCCGGCGAACGGCTGCACCGGGAACCGGCCGAGGAACGGCACGCTGTCGACCAGGGACCGCAGAACGTTCCCGACCATCGTCGTCTTCCCGGCTTTGAACTGGGCGGCCAACACGACGCGGCCGCCCGCGGGCCACAGGCCGTCGATGCGGTACTGGGCGGGCTCGTCAGGGATCGCGAGGAACGCGTCCAAGCCGACGATGCCCGGCCGCCCCTGCACACCCTGACGAGCCCTCCGGGCCCGGCGCGCGGCCTCCTCGCGCACCCGGAGTTTGCGGAGCTCGTAGGCGACTTCCCGCTCGTAGGCGAGGGCGTCGAGGTCGAGCTCCTCCTCTTCCTCGAGGGCGGGCTTCTCAGGTTCGGGGTGGAGCTGGTGGACGGTGGCGAGGTTGCCGACCGTGTCGAAAGGGGGCGGCCCCGAGGAGTCCGGCCCGGTGGGGGCGATGAGGTCGGAGAAGTCGTCGTCGTGCGGCAGGCGCTCGTCGACGTCGGCGCGTAGCCCGTCCAGGTCGGCCGCGGCTGACTGCGCGACCGCCCAGGCGAGGACGCCCATGAACTCGGCCTTCGCCTGCCCTGGGGGAAGTCTCCGTTCGGCCCCGTCTCTCGAGGTGGCCATGGCGGTGACGAACGCGTTGAGCAGCGCGGTGGCCGCGTCGAGCGCCGGGTAGAGGCCGGCCGCGGCTTCCCGCATGGCCCCGGCGGTGGCGCGGAGCGCGATTCCGTGCCGGGATTCGCCGGTGGCGAGCGCGGTGCCGAACTGGGTGAGGACGCCGTAGAGCAGTTCGGGCCGGGTGCCGGTCGTGTGCCGGTCGAGGAACGCCTTCACTTCGCGGTCGGTGGCGGCGTCGTTGGAGTCGCCTGCGTCGGGCAGCTGCTCGGCGAGCACCGCGGGCAGCACCGGCAGGGTGCCGGTGCGCTGCCACGCGTACCGGCCGCCCTCGGCCTCCTTCTCGTGCTCGGAGGGGGCGACGACGATGATGCCGTTCCGACCGCGCACCTCACCCCACCCCTTCCCCAGGCCGCCCGTGCTGTTGCCGAGGGACCGGTCCGGCGGGGCCGCGTACAGGTAGTGGCCCCGCCGCTCGTTGCTCTCCCGGGTGGACTGGAACGGGGGCGGGGTGAGGCCGAGGACGGCGACCAGGAGCGGCGGGAGCTCGTCGGGCCGGTCGACGTCGAAGCAGATCGCTCCGGAGCGGCCGACGTGGAGGGCGAGCGCGTGGTCGGTGCCGGCGAACCAGTCGACGATCGTCTCGGCGTCGCGGCTCGACTTGGACGGCCAGCCCTTCCCGAGCACGGACCCGGCGTGCTTCGTGGCCCGGTTGACGGGGAGCACGTACCAGCCCGCTTTCGCGTAGGCGAGGGCCGCGGTGATGGGGTCGTGGTCGGGGGTGATGTCGGGGATGTGAAGGGTCACGGTCAGGCGCCGCTCTCGCCGTGCTCGAAGCGGGCCGACCGGGCGGCGATGTAGGCCGGACGCACAGGACATTCCCCGTAGTTCTTGAGCACGTGGCCGCCGGTGTAGGTCTGCCCGGAGGGGAGCTCCGGGAGCATCAGGGGCCTGTCCAGGTCGGTAGAGGCCAAGTCCGTGCAGAAGACCATGGGCCCAGTCGGGTCGTGCTCCGACCCATGGCCGAACAGCCACGCCTCCGCGTGAATTTCACTCCAAAACTTCTGGTGCCCCTTCCAGGGGGTGCCGTAGTCGGCAGCGTCCCGGAGGAGCACATGCACGGGATACTGCTCCGCTTCGACGCGGGGGATCGGGCCGAGGATCAGCAGCCCGCGTGTGCTGCACTCGGCGTCAGTGGTGTCCGGTAGGGCTCCGGATCCCGCGGCCTTGGCGTACAGCGCGGCATGCTCCTGGAAGCTCTCTTCGTCGCCCTTCACCTCCACCCAGGTCTTCGTCTCGGGGAGCCAGAAGTCCGGCAGGTACGGCGTGCCGTCGACGATGAACCCCTGGGGCTCGTACTCCCAGGCAATGCCGAGGTGATCGAAGAACACGGCCCATCGCGCTTCGAGGCGGGAGCGGAACCGGCATCCCGCGTAGCGGGTCTCTATGGCTGCGATCTTCATGGTGCCTCCCGCTGGTCGTGCCCTGCTGGTGGTGCTGAGCGCCCGCCCCGGGACTCGAACCCGGGCGTCTGCCGGTGGGGCTGTGAAGCTGGGGCAGCCCCCCGCGCTGGGCCGCTTCCATCGGCGCGCACGGGGGGCTGGTCTCAGGGGAGATCCGCAGGGCTACGGCTTCTGGCCGACGCCAGCAGTCACGGCCTCAGCGATGAGCTGGGCCGCCTGCGTGCGCACCGCGGCCACGACCTTCGCCCGCTCGTCGGCGATCGCCGTGGACAGTTCCGCGCGCATCGCGGCCACGACCTCATTGCGGACCAACTCCTGGAGCACGGTCGTGCGGGAGGAGCGGTCCGAGGGACGGGTGAGTGCGGTCTTGGCCTCCTCCGCGATCAGCGTGCGCAGCGTGGTCGGCTCGCCGTACGGCTCTCCGTAGGTGTTGGTGCGGCGCAGGTCGCCGGTCATCGCGTCCTTGATCAGCGCGGTGACGTGGGCGCGGATCTCCTCGGTGGTGATCTCCCGGACGCGCTTGGCCAGGTCGTCCCACGCGGGGCCCTTGGCCAGCTTGTCGAGCGCCTGGCGGCAGATCAGCTCCGCGAGGGTGCTCGTGCCGCTGTAGTTGCTGCTGACCTTGGTGTCGAGGTTGAGGTCGGGGGTGGTGAGGTTGAGCGTGGCGTCGATGTACACCTTGGGCTCGTCGTAGTCGTCGTCGTAGCTGCTCACGGGCGTGAACCTTTCTTTGTAAAGGGGAGGGGGAGGGGGTGGCCGCCCGGCCTGCTGCTTCCCCACAGCGGACCGGGCGGCCGGTCAGGGGGTTAGGCGAAGCCGAGCGCGGCCCGCTGGTCGGGGGTGAGCTGGGCGATGGCCGCGGCCTGGGTGGGGTCCATGCCGGGCGGCGCCGTCCACGCGGCCACCGGGGCGGGCTGAGCGACCGGCGCGGCCGCCGGAGCCGGGGGCGCATACACCGGAGCGGCAGGCGCGGCCGGGGCGCCCTGGAGGAAGGCGTTCGCCTGCACCGCCGTCGGCCGCTGGTAGGTCGCGGCGTAGATCTTCGGCGGGTTATGGCCCCGCTTCTTCGCCTCGCCGTCGGCGACGTACTGAACGGTCAGCGTGCCGCCAACCTCCAGGCCCGCAGCCCCGGCCGCCCGCACCGCCTGCCGAACGGCCTCCAGCAGCTTGGCCTTGACGTAGAACTTGCGCTGGCCGTCGTCGTCGGGCACCTCGGGGTCGCGCAGCTCGGTCTGGACGGTGACGACGAGCTGCATCATGGGCTTGCCGTCGGACCAGGTCTTCGGCTCGCCGGTGTCGAGGTCGGTCTGCTGGGTCACCTCGGGCTGGCAGGTGATCCGGCCGCCGACGGTCGCGCCGATCGTCTCGAACTTCGCCGAGGGGATGCCGCCGCCCATCAGGAAGGCGTTGGCGTCGAGCTGAGCAGTCATGCTGATTCCTTTGATCGTTTGTTACTGGGCGATGAGGTCTTGCAGTTCCGACGACGCTGCTTCGAGCACGTCGGGGTCACCCGGACAGCCGTCCGAGAGGTTCGTGGACCCGGGCTTGAGCCACGGGCAGGACCGGCACCACGACTCGCGGCGCCGAAGCAACGGGAACGCAGCCGGGCCGAGCGCCGCGGTGAGCTTCGCGATCCCGTCGACCCGGGACAGGGCGTCGAGGGCGCGCTGCCGGTCGTACGGCGCCGACCAGAGGAAGCGCTGCCGCCACTCCTGGTCGCGGGGGAGGAAGTAGACGGCGACGTCGGTGACCGGCATGCCGCGCAGCTCCCAGCCGAGGCCGTACGTGTGCGCCTGCACCTCGTACTGCTCGCCCGGCCCGTCCTTCTTGTACTTGCGGAGCGTGGACCCGCCGGGGATCTTCCAGTCCCACACGACGCCGTCGAGGTACAGGTCGCAGTTGCCGGAGATGTCGTCGCCGTTGACCTGGCCGACGGTGACGCGCTCTTCGAGGAGGTAGCGGTCCTCCCCGTTCTCCGACCAGCCGGGGAGCGCCATGTTCGCCGCGGCGAGCAGCTCCTGCAGACCGGTGTGGACGTTCGTGCCGATCCACGCTTTCCAGGACAGGGGCTGGTCGGTGTTGACGGGCGGGTGGCCGGAGGTCTTGTAGCCGTGGCGCAGGTCGCAGGGGATGCCGAGCTCGCTGGGCCCGATGCGGGTCTGCAACGACCTGGGCGCGCTGTTGATGTGCGCCTCGATCAGCTGGTCGAGCTCGGTCTGGAGGGCGGCGACGCGCGGCGAGACCGTCACAGCGCGGTTTCCGAAAGCTCTTTGTCGAGCGGGGTGCCGTAGTCCGCGTGCAGCCGGTACTCGTCGAGCAGGCGGTCGAGCGCCCACCAGTAGCCCGATTCCTTCACGTGCGCGTCGCGCTTCGCCTTGATCCACGCCTCGACTGCGTCGCCGCGCTGCGCGTGTCGCTTGGCGACAGGGATGAGCGCGACCAGATAGTGACCCGCCGCTCCCGCCTCGCTGTGGACCGGGCACTCCGGGTCGTTGGTGACGCGCTGACTGCCGACGCCGATGTCCACGTATTCGCACCAGCACTTCTTGGTTGCGATGGCCTGGCGGATCGCGTCCTGGTAGGGCTCCCACGGGCCGAGACCTTCGACGTTCGCGTCGACCGACGTTTCCTCGGGCGTCCATTCGGTCGCGGCCCGCCGGACGAGCAGGTGCGCGTCCGGCGACCTGCCGAACGATGCCTGGGCGCGCACCATCTCGGCGACCCGCTCGAGCGCCCACTCCCGGTCGCCCGGGGTTTCGTGGTGGATGAGGGTGACGGTCTCGGTGCGGCCGTCGGCCCACTGGTGTGTGTAGCGGGCGGCGAACTCCAGGCCACTCACCGGGCACCGTCCTTGCGGATCGCGAGGTGCAGGTTGAACAGCGCGAGGGCATCGGCCTGGTCGAGCGGACCGCGGAAGTTCTTCGAGATGACCTTCTGAATGACCTCGTCGGCCTGACGCGCCTTCTCGACGATCGGGGACACCTCGGTGCGGGCCGCGTTCAGGATGGTGACGAGGTCGCTGTACAGCAGGTCGTTGAACGTCTCGACGCCGTCGACGAATCCGGCGCTGCGACGGGAGATGTGGTTGGTCGGGTACCGGTGCTTCACCCGGCCGTTGACGATTCGGTCGTTGCGCGACGGTCCACCAGCGGCGTAGGCGGCGACGCGCTTGATGCTCTCGGCGAGCTGGTCGACGGTGCAGTCGGCGGCGCACTGGAACAGCTGCACGCCGTTGAGGAGCTGCCCGGTCGGGGCCATGGGCGCGTCGTCGCGCCCGCAGGTGGTGCAGGCGACGCCGTCGCGCTGCGCCTCGTTGAGGTCGGTCATGTCGTCCTCTCTGAACTGGGGAAGAAGGTGGTTCTGGCGTTGGGCGGAACCGCGCTCCCCTGGCCCCTGATGGCAGGGGAGGGCGGCTCGGGCTCAGCGTCAGAGGGTGGCGGTGGCGGCGGCGACGGCGAGGCCCCTGTGGGACCAGGTGACGGCGTCGTCGTCGGCGGCGTCGTAGGGGATCCAGCAGCCCTCGACGTCGAGGACCAGTTCGGCGGCTTCGTGCTGGATCTGCCAGCCGCCGTGGTCGCACGGAACGACCAGGAGCTCACCCAGCTGCTCGGTGTCGTCGTTCTCGCGCCACTGGCGGGGCATCCGGTTGGCGGCGGCGTAGGCGGTGCGGCGCTCGGAGGTGGTGAGGCCCTGGATGATCTCGTCGCGGACATCGGCGCGGAGGTTGGTGAGGAGGGTGGCGGTGATGACGGCCGCGGCCTGGTCCTGCTCGTCGGCGATGGTGATCGTCATTCGGGGCTCCTGAGATCCGGGGGGCGCTTCATCTTGCTTCATTCTGCGTCGCGGTGACAAGAAAGAAGCTATCTCATGACGCATCATGAAGCAAGATGAAGCAGCGTGATGCATGAAGGAATCTCAGAGAAAACGGTGTAGTCGCAGGTCAGACCGGAACGTCGCGCCTCATGTTGGCGCGCTGCAGCATGTCGAGACGCGCCTCCAACGCGGCTGACCGCTCCCTTTCCTGGCGCAATTCGGCGCGCAGGCCCGCGTCGGTCGTCGGCATCGGGGCGGGGGCCGGCCTCTTCTTCTCGGCGGCGAGGGTGCGCCACGCGTTGTCGCGCTCCCGCTCGGCCTGGGCGAGCTGCTGGGTGAGCAGGTCGCGTTCGTCGGCCAGGTCCGCGCACTCCTCCCTGGTCTCCTCCAGCTCGTCAGTGAGCATGGCGACGCGGAGCCACAGCGTTCTCTTCGTGCGGAAGTAGTCGAGGATCCTCACAGCTGCTCCGTCCTACGCTCCGAGGCATCAGCGAGGCTCTGCTGAATGGCGTCCCAGATGTGACCGCACCCCGCGGACCGGTCACCGAGGTAGTTCACAATGTCCGTCAGGAGCTGCTCGTGCACGACCACGTGCTGACGCTCGGCGAGGAACGTCAGGAACTCGTGAGGGTGGGCGTTCGACGAGGTGAGTCCGTGCATGCGGTGGTTCAGCTCGTCGAGGGTGTCGGACACGGCCCGTTCGAGGTCGGGCAACTCGTCGCGGCGGTTACTCATGGGTGGCTTCTACTTTCGTTCCGGGCTCGCCGAGCACGCGGGTGATGAAGTCGGCGACCCCGTGGCAGGTGTCCCACGTGTCGACGGTGACCCGGCCCCCGAACCGCTGCGTGACCGTGATCGTCGCGCTACGGGGGAGCGGAGCCGGGTGGGGGAGACCCCCGCCACCGTGAAGGCCGGCGGAGGTCGTGGTGCCGTTCGTCACGCCGGGGTGCCTCGCATCACGGTGATGCTCAGCTCGTCCTGCAGCTTGCCGACGACGGTCTTCACCGCGTCCTTGATGACCTCGTCGGCGTTGTCGAGGATGTAGCCCATGTAGAGGGCGCCGCCGTTCTGGATCCGGTACCGGAACCGGGCGTTGCCACGCGTCGTCAACGCGATCGCCGACGTGCTCGGCATCCCCCAGTCGGAAGCCGCTCGGCACCTCGATCTGCCCCTTGGCCCCGGAGCCCGCCGACGTCTCCTCCTCGAAGGTGAGGCGCCGGTCACCGTTGGACAAGACGATCGCCGAGTTGAAGGTGACCTTCTTCTGCGTCTGGAAGTGCTGGACGAGCTCCAGCATCTCCGCCGCGCTCGGGCGCCGGATGTCGGCGCGGTTGTCGTCGATGAAGTCGGCGAACTCGGCCTGCCGGATGAGTTCGCGGTTCTTGCCGGTCCACCGCTGCCAGGCGTCGGTGTGGGCGAGGATGAGGAGGAGGCGGTGCTCCCCCCACCGGGCCGAGTCGTCGCGGGTCTCGTCGGTGTCGGTCTCCTGGTGCGCGTCGAGCACCGCCGTGACCATCCCGGCCTGAATGTTGACGTACACCTCGGAGTCGGGGTCGGCGTGCTTCTTGTAGTACTGCGCGAACGACGCGATGTCCTCGACGCGGACGACGCCCTTCTTCCGGCGGGGCCGCTCGAGGTGCTTGTCGAGCAGGTCGATGGTGGTGACGTGGTCGTTGTGCTTGAAGGCGTAGAAGTTGCCGGGCTCCAGCGTCTCGCTGAGGGCGGAGGTGGCCAGCAGATCGCCGAGGGCGTCGTTTTCGGTGCGGGTGGTGGTCACTGGGCGAGGTCCTTCGGAGTGTTGGAGGTGGTGGGGGTCTCGACCCGGCGCAGGCCGGGCAGGGCGAGCTGACGGGGGTCGTCGCGCAGCAGGTTGCCGTCGTTGTCGGCGAAGAAGATGGCGGCCTTGGGCGCCTCCTTCGGCGCCTTCAGGGTGACCTCGGCGCTGACGGCGAGGGCGTCGGGGTTGTTCTTCATCGGCTCCACGCAGATGGTCAGCGTGAGGGTGCCCTTCTTGCCGTGCTCGCGCACCGCCGCGACGAGCTCCTGCATGGAGACGGCCGCGGCGTCCGAGATCTGGCCGTTGCGGATGTCCTGGAGGACCGCGGCGAACGGCCGCACCTGCCCGGACTCGGGGGTCTGATCGGTCACGCTGATTGCCTTTCTGTGATGGATTCGGCTGCCGCCAACTGCCGCTCTTTCGCAGCTTTCGCGTACCGCTGAACCTGCCGGGCCGACAGACCCAGCTCGAAGCGGATCCGCGCCGGGGAGAGACCGCGGGTGTCGAGGGCGATGTACCGGTCCAGGGTCTTCTCGCCGAGGCGGCCGGTCGGGGACCAGCCAGGGCTGGCGGGCTTCGGAATGGGGAACCGGTGGAGGGTGCCAGCGCGCTGGTGGCGGGTGTAGCAGCTGATGATGAGGCCGCGCCCCATGTGCTTGCCGGGCTTCTTGCAGCACCGGCAGCGGATGTCGACGGTGTGCCTACCCATAGGGGATCACCTCCGTAAGGGGGGCGAGTTCGACGATGAGCAGGGCGAGTTGGCCGTCGGGGATGACGGCGCCGAGGCGCATGTCGGGGCCGATGAGGTGGGTGTCGTCGTCGTCGGGCAGCACCCCTGCGTCCACCAGGCCGTCAATCACGGCTTTGAAGGACGGGTAGAGGTTGCCGACGTCGCGCCGTCTGCGGTCGGGTGGGCTGTAGAGGCCGTAGATGTGCGCGCGCAGCATGGCCGGCACCCGGGCGTCCTCGGCGGCCTTCTTTCCGGCGGCGCGGAGGGCCGCAGTGATGCGAGCCTTGGGCGCGTGGTGCAGCCGGTTGTTCGCGTTCAGCAGTTTCGTGCCGGGGGTGAGGTGGAGGGCCCAGGAGCGGGGGATGACCCGGGCGACAGCCAGGGCTCGTGCGGCGGTCGGGCAGTCGGTCCAGTCCACGGTGACGTACTCGCGAGCGGCCGACTCCAGCCAGGCTGCGAGCGGCTCGGCCAGGACCGGGGAGGCGAGAGCGATCCACTCGGAGTCACGGGCGCCGTTGAGGGTCACCGCGATGGGCCCCGTCTCGGCGTCGAGACGGCCGGAGTAGGAGCGCCACGGGCCGTCCGTCGCCGCCTTCCCGGCCTCGCGCACCCGGGCGGCGGCGGCGCGCAGCTCCTCGACGGGCGTCACCGGGTCGCCCTCCGTTCCTGGCCGATGCCCCAGAAGATGAGGCCGAGCGCGGCGGCCGCGGCGAGCCAGAGGGCGCCGAGGAGGAGCCACGCCCCGGGGTCGACGGGCCACACCGTCACGGTTCCACTGGTGAGGAGGAACCAGGTGGCGGCGAACGCTGCGAGGGCGGAGCATGCGGCGGCGGTGGTGGCGTGGATCCACCGGCGGCTGTTCGCGGCGGTGATGGCGAGGCCGGATCCGGTGAGCGCGATGCTGGCGCAGAGGATGGCGGCCCCGATCACGACGCACCCCGCTTCCTGGCGACGTGGAAGCGGGCCAGGATGGCGCGAGCGGCGGCGCGGAGGTTGAAGTTCGTCATCGTTGAGCCTTCCGATCTTGTCTTTTCCAGAGGCCCGCTCAGAGAGAGCGGGCCAGGAGGAGGTCAGTGGGGTTGGGCGGAGCAGGCGATGGTGCCGTCGTGGACCTCGCCGCAGCCGAAGCAGCGGTCGTCGTAGTGGATGGCCTCGCCGTGGTCTCCGCCGCACTCCATGCAGGCGTCGAGGTGAGCGTTGACGCTCGCGTCGTGGCGGGCGCAGCCGCAGTCGTCGGGCTCGGTGCCGTGGCATTTGCCGGTGGCGCAGTCGCCGCAGGTTCCGTCGAGGTCGGGGGTGGTCATCCGGGCTGCCCTCCCGGCTGCTCGTCACTGGCCGGGGCCGCCGGGGTGTAGGGCTCGAAGGTGCCGCGCCACACGGAGCCGAACGGCAGGGTGGGCGTCGGCGCCGGGGTGTCGGGGACGCAGGCGTTCGGCCCGTGGAGCGTTCCGGGCACCCCGGGCAGCCCGCAGAAGCACGGCGCGGGCGGCTGCTCGGCGACCAGCTCGCCGCCGGACTCGACCGGGGCCTCGCCGGGCGTGGTCTCCGCGTAGGACAGCAGCCGGGACCACTCGGCGGAGGAGGCGCGCGCCTCCTCGATCTCCCGCTCCAAGCTGATCACCCGCTCCTGCGACAGGCGCAGTTCCTCGGTGATGCGGGAGATGGTGGACGTGCTGAACATCAGGCCTCCTGAGGGGTGATGTGGATAACGGGCCTCGACGGGAGCCGGTGGTAGAGGTGCGGACGACCGCCGTCGACCTCGCGGGCGAGGACCTGCACCGCCCGGCAGGAACTGCAGGGGACGGGGGAGGTGAGGATCTCGACTGCGGGCGGCAGGGAGGGGGCGCGGTTGGGGGTGAGGGGGTCGGGCGCGTCCGGGACGCGGGCGAGGGTGCCGGGGGCGAGGTCGCCGAAGATCACACCGCACCACCCTCGGGCTGCTCGACGGCCAGAGGGGCCGGGGCCGGGTAGACGCGGGTCAGCGGGCCGTAGTGCTGGTTGACGTACTGCCAGCGCCTCACCGCCCCGGCCGCGTCCTGAAGAACGATCTCCGCGTACTGGGAGTCCTTGGTGGCGAACCGGTCCGTCCCGTGACGGTCGCGCCAGATCTCCCCCGGCTTCGGCTTCCCGTCAGCGGGGACGAGGCGCTCGATGGTGACCTGGTCGAGCGGCACGGTGACGTCGTACAGGTCCCCGGTGCTCGTCTCCAGGGCGATCGTCAGCTCCGCGAGAGCGTCGTTGCCGTCGCGCTCGTAGACGATGGCGCCCTCGATGAGCACGCGGACGCGCTCATTGATCTTGTACTGTTCAGGCATGGCCTGACCTCTCTTCTGTTTTGCGATGGGTGTGAGGGGTTGGTGCCTCCCGGGCTCCCGGCCGGTGACACGGCCGGAGCCCGGGACCTACACAGCGCGCTGAAACCGCTCCGTCTCGCGGGCCACCTTCTCGGACGCCTTCTTCGCGACGCCCCGAGCCCGGATCTGCTTCATGTGCGCCCGCCGCGCGTTCACCGCGGCCGCCGCAACGTCCTGCTCCCGGACGACGCCCTCGGCACGGATTCGCGCCTCCCAGTACGACAAGGACGTCGGCGACGCCGCGCGGGCGGCCGCGGTCCGCTCGGACCGGTTCGGCGTCATCGCCCAGGAGCGGTTGGCGGCGATGCTGCGCTGCGCGGACACGGTCCGCTGGTCGGCCGCCATCAGCCGGCCACCTGCTCGTCGGCCTGAAGCTTCTGGTACGCCTCGACCGACTCGATAACGACGAGGACGCGCCCCTGCGGGGAGGCCTTCGATTTGATCGCCTTCAGCTTCCCGCTGCTGATCAGCCGGGTGACGGTCGACCGATGCCGGTTCAGGCGCCGGCAGGTCTCGGGCAGGGTCAGGTACTTCGGTGTCTTCTTCGCCATGTGGTGCCTCGCATGTCACAAAGTGATGCAACGTGATTCATGACGCTACAACGCGAGCCATGAATGACGCAAGATGAAGCACCTTTGACTAGGAATAGTTGCGTCACTTTGCTGGCCCGTCATGGCGCACCGTGCTACAACGTGAGTCATGAGCGAGGGTGCTAAATGACTGATAAGAACAGGCCTCCCGGCTACCCGTTTTGGGTCAGGGCCGAGGTCGCCCGCAACGCGGCAGGGATGTCCAAAACAGACCTGGCGAAGGGGGCCGGCATCGCCCGGCGGACGTATGACCGCCTCGAATGGCAGAAGAATCGGGCGTTGCCACGCGTCGTCAACGCGATCGCCGACGTGCTCGGCATCCCCCAGTCGGAAGCCGCTCGGCTGGCCGGACTGGTCCCTGCTGCGGCCGTCGTGGAGGAGACCGCAACAGGAGGCGTGCTGCCTGATCCGGAAGACGTGTCTGTCTTCGAGGAGCGCCTGGAGCAGATCCTGGCGCGGATCCCCGAGCGGCGGCGGCAGCAGCTGGCGCAGATCCGTGACGATGAGCGGGCGCGGTACGAGCAGCGTGTGGCGCGGGTGCGGGCTGATTATGAGCGTTCTGTCGCGCAGTTGGAGAAGCTGGCTCGTCTGGATGTGCGGGCGGCGCGGGGGGAGGGGGAGGGGGACGAGGACGACAGCCCTCACATATCCAAACAGCGACAGTGACGCTACGTAGCGTTATTGTCGCGCTTTTGTGTACGGTGAGTTATTCCGCCAAAAAAGCGCCGTAAATACTCGCCTGGGTGTTGTCTGGACCGGACCAATACTGCAATGTTGAACGACACTAGTACGGCTGTTCGAGACGCCATGCCCATAGCAACCCAGGGGGGCTCAATGATGCGCCTTGCCAAACCCGGAATCTACACCTTATGGATAATTAACATCGCGTACGGAATTGCACATTATGTATGGTCCGAAATGGGGAGTTTCGATGTCGCTCACCGACTCCTCCTCACCATCACTGGCGTCCTGACGGTGGCCTACCTCTTCCGGTTCCGCACCGACGAATACCACCTCGGCTACCACCACGGCCGAGGTGACAGCGATCGGGACCGCCGAAACTAACCCCTCCCCTCAGCCCCCGCTCGCGAGTGGATGCGCGAGCGCGGCCCCACCCCTGATCCCCGCCGGGACTGCGCCAGGTGAACGCAGCCCCGCAGCGGGGATTCATCGTCTTCAGAACCGGTCTCCGAGCCGCAACCGCGCATGCTCCTCCCGCGCCCGCTGCTGCGCCAGCTCCTCGCTGTAGTGATGCAGCATCGCCTCGCTACGCCAGCCGGCCACCGACATCGCCCCCCGCGCAGACCCACCCTCGGCCAGAAACTCGTGCGCGAACCTGGCCCGGAACCGGTGCGGTCGCAGATCCGCCACCCCGGCCTGCTTCCCGCGGCGCCGCATCATCACCCGAATCCCCTCCGGCGTCAGATGGCCGCTGGCTCGCCCTCGCTGTCCCAGCCACAGCCATGGCGAGTCGGCGAGCGGGTGAGAGCGGCGGACGCGTAGGTACCGATCCAGAGCAGCCGCGGTCCGATCGCCGAACGGGGCGAGGTGCTCGTTGCCGCCCTTCAACCGGATAAGCAGCGTCTTGGCTTTCAGGTCGAGGTCGGCGAGGAGCGCCCCCGAGGCGCCACTGACCCTGACCCCGCAGTCGTTGAACAGCCGGAACAGCGCCAGGTCCCGGCGCTCAGCGAACCCCGGCCCTTTGCACGCGTCATAGACGGCCTGGAGCTGGGCGTCGGTCAGGTACTTCGTGCGCTTGGAGTGCTTCTTCGGCTTGTCCTTGGCCAGCACGGGGGAGGGGGTTGAGCGCTCCTCCTCCTCGACGAGCCACTGCCAGAAGACGCCCAGGTTCGCGTGATGGCAGGCGGCCGACGAGGCGGTGGTGCGCTCCCGCTCGGCGACCAGGAACGCCCGGATGTGCTCCGGCTCGACGCGCTCGGCGTCGGTCGGCATCCCCTGCTCGGTGAGGAATGCGATGAGGTAGCGGGCGCTGCGCAGGTAGGCGCGGATCGTCTCGTCCGCCTTGTTGGCCGCCTGAAGGTTCAGGAGCCAGGAGTCGATGAGGCTGTCGAGTTCGGCGCCCGGCGGCGTGTTGACTGTGGGCCGTTTCTTCTTACGGCGGCCACTGGGCGGGCGGGGGGTGAAGGCGATGATGTCGGCGTCGGGCATGAGGGGACCTCCCGTTTGACGCGTTTTTGCATACCGGTGGGGGAGCCGATTATCAGCAGTGACGACAGTGTTCAAAGCTGTCCGACCAGCTCAGGCATGTAAAACGGCAGGTCAGGGCGTTGTTCATGTCGTCGGTTAGCCCCCGGTAAAGCGCAATTAACAACTGCGAACTAGTCGGGAAACCTCACTCAGTCACCTTGACGGCAGATAGCTCGGTGCGGGGGCCGTACCGGCAAGGAGGAAAGTCATTGAGGAACACAGTGTGGCGCTCCGGAGTCGTCGCCGTGGCGCTGGCCATGGCACTGACCGCATGTGGAGGCGAAGCCCCTGCGGACAAGAACGCGGCCAGTGCCGGTGGCGGTGAGGACGGCATCAAGGTCGGCATCCTGCACTCGCTCAGCGGGACCATGGCCATCAGCGAGGTGACCGTGCGGGACTCCGAGCTGCTCGCGATCGAGGAGATCAACGCCGCCGGAGGCGTACTCGGCAAGAAGCTGATCCCCGTCGTGGAGGACGGCGCGTCCGACTGGCCGACCTTCGCGGAGAAGGCCACCAAGCTCATCCGCCAGGACAAGGTCGCCACCACCTTCGGTGGATGGACCTCCGCCAGTCGCAAGGCGATGCTGCCGGTGTTCGAGCGGAGCAAGGCCCTGCTGTGGTACCCGGTCCAGTACGAGGGCCTGGAGAGCTCGCCCTACATCTTCTACACCGGCGCCACCACCAACCAGCAGATCATCCCTGGCCTGGACTACCTCAAGGAACAGGGCAAGAAGAAGATATTCCTGGTCGGCAGCGACTACGTCTTCCCCCGCACCGCCAACAAGATCATCAAGGCGTACGCGGCGGCGAACGGGATGGAGATCCTCGGCGAGGAGTACACCCCCCTCGGCCACACCGAGTACAGCACGCTGACCAACAAGGTCGTCCAGGCCAAGCCGGACGCGGTCTTCAACACCCTCAACGGTGACAGCAACGTCGCCTTCTTCAAGCAGCTCAACAGCGCGGGGGTCACCGCCGAGAAGATGCCCGTCCTGTCGGTGAGCGTCGCCGAGGAGGAGGTCAAGGGCATCGGCGTCGACAACATCGCCGGCCACCCCGTCGCCTGGAACTACTACCAGACCACGGAGAACCCGGCGAACGAGAAGTTCGTCGCCGCGTTCAAGGCCAAGTACGGCGCCGACAAGGTGACCTCCGACCCGATGGAGGCCGGATACAACGCCGTCTACCTCTGGGCCGAGGCCGCCAAGAAGGCCGGAACCGTCGAGGTCGAAGCCGTCAAGAAGGCCGCCGGGGGCATCGCCCTGGAGCGCCCCGAGGGCCTGGTCACCATCGACGGCGAGAACCAGCACATGTACAAGACGGCGAGGATCGGAGTGATCCAGCCCGACGGCCTCATCAAGGAGGTCTGGAACTCCGGCGAACCGATCAAGCCCGACCCCTACCTCAAGGGCTACCCCTGGGCGAGCGGCCTGGCCAACGGCTGACCCCCTCTCAGACCGGCTCCGGACCGGGCCGTGACCAGATCACGGGCAGCACCGTGGCGCACCCACAATGCGGCACGGCCCGCTCCGGAGCCAGACACTCCTAGGAAGGGGATTCGGTGGAGGCCTTCCTCAACCAGCTCCCGATCGGCCTGTCCATCGGCGCCGTACTGCTCCTCATCGCCCTCGGCCTGACGTTCACGTTCGGCCAGATGGGCGTGATCAACATGGCCCACGGCGAGTTCATCATGGCGGGCGCGTACACCGCCTACCTGCTCCAGGACCTCACCGGCCGGATGGCCGTGATCGTCGCCCTGCCCGTCGCCTTCCTGGTCGCCGGGCTGATGGGGCTCATCCTCGAACGGACCGCGATCCGCCACTTCTACGGCCGCCCGCTCGACACCCTGCTGCTCACCTGGGGCGTGAGCCTCGTGCTGCAGCAGCTCGCCCGCGACCTGTTCGGGGCGCCCAACGTGCAGGTACAGGCACCCACCTGGCTGCAGGGCGGCATCGCGTCCCTGCCCTACAACCGGCTCTTCATCTTCGCCCTCGCCATCGTCACCGTCGTCGGCATCTGGGCCTACATGAACCGCACCGGCCAGGGGCGGCGGATGCAGGCGGTGATGCAGAACCGCCAGCTGGCCGCGGTCAGCGGCATCAACACCGCCCACGTGGACCAGCGCACCTTCTTCATCGGCTCCGGCCTGGCCGGGGTCGCCGGAGTGGCCCTCACCCTCATCGGCCCCGTCGGACCCGCCCTCGGCACCTACTACATCGTCGACGCCTTCCTCGTGGTCGTCGCCGGAGGCCTCGGCCAGCTGCGCGGCGCCGTCATCGCCGCCGCCGGCCTCGGCCTGCTCAACTCCTACGCCGAGTTCTGGAGCGACGCCAGCCTGGCGAAGGTGATCGTGTTCGCCGCGATCATCGCCTTCCTCCAGTTCCGGCCACAGGGCCTGTTCGTACTCCGATCGAGGGCTTTGACATGAATCTCGCACGTCTCAGGGGGCCCGGGGTCTTCGCGGTGGTGGCCGTGCTCGCCCTCGTGGTCGCGCCGCTGCTGCTGGAGCCCTTCCGTCTCGGCCTGCTGGCCAAGTATCTCTGCTTCGCGATCATCGCCCTGGGCATCGGCCTGGCCTGGGGGCAGGGCGGCATGCTCACCCTGGGCCAGGGCGTGTTCTTCGGCCTCGGCGGCTATGCCATGGCGATGCACCTGAAACTGGTGGACGCCCAGGGCGACCTGCCCGACTTCATGGTGTGGAGCGGGGTCGAGCAGCTGCCCGCCCTGTGGAAACCGTTCGCGAACCCGGTGTTCGCGCTCGCCATGGTCGTCGTCGGGCCGATGGCGATCGCCACGGTGCTCGGCCTGCTGGTGTTCAGGCAGCGGGTGCGCGGCGCCTACTTCGCGATCCTCACCCAGGCGCTCGCCGCCGCGTTCGTCATCCTGCTCGTCGGCCAGCAGGGCCTGACCGGCGGCACCAACGGCCTGACCAACTTCTACGACCTGTTCGGCCAGGACCTGGCGGCCGACTCCACCCAGCGCGGGCTGTACTTCGCGGTCGCGATCGTCACGGGACTGCTCTATCTCGGTGCCCGCCAGCTGGTCAAAAGCCGCTTCGGGCGGCTGCTCGTTGCGATCAGGGACGGCGAGGACCGCGTCAGGTTCCTCGGCTACGACCCCGCCAGGATCAAGACCGTCACCTTCGCGCTCTCAGCGGGCATGGCCGGGCTCGCGGGGGCCCTGTTCGTGCCCGTGGTCGGCATCATCTCGCCCGCGCTGCTGGGCGTGGTCCCCTCCCTCGAACTCGTCGTCGCGGTCGCGGTGGGCGGCAGGTTCGCGCTGGCCGGGGCGATCCTCGGCGCGGTCGTGATGGGGTACGCCAAGACGTCCTTCAGCGAGCAGTTCGCCGACGGCTGGCTCTACCTGCAGGGCGTGCTGTTCATCCTCGTCATGACCCTGGCCCCCAAGGGGATCCTCGGCGTGGCGGCGTCGGCGCGCGACGCCTGGGCGCGCAGGTCGAGACGTCGTACGGACCCGGAACCGCCGCCCGCGGACGCCCCCGGAGTGAGAGTCATGGAGGAGGTCGGATGAGCCCGATGATCGAGGTGCGCGGGCTGTCGGTGGTCTTCGACGGCTTCCGCGCCATCGACGGCATCGACCTCACCGTCGAGAAGGGGGAGCTGCGCTTCCTGATCGGCCCCAACGGGGCGGGGAAGACCACGCTCATCGACGTCATCACCGGCCTCACCCGCCCGACCACCGGCGAGGTCGTCTTCGACGGGAAAAGCCTGGTCGGGCAGCGCGAACACAAGATCGTACGGCTCGGCGTCGGGCGGACCTTCCAGACCTCGGTGGTCTTCGAGGAGCTCACCGTCCTGGAGAACCTCGACCTGGCCGCTTCGTTCCGCAGGCCGCTCTGGTCGCTGACCCGGCGCAGGCGGGGCATCTCGGAGGCCGTCGCCGAGGCCCTGGAGACCACCGGTCTCAAAGAGCTGGCCGATCGGCCCGCGGGGGTGCTCTCCCACGGTCAGCGGCAGTGGCTGGAGATCGGCATGCTGCTCACCCAGAGTCCCAAGCTGCTCCTGCTGGACGAGCCGGTGGCCGGTATGTCCAAGGACGAGCGGGAGCGCACCGGCGAGCTTCTCACGTCCGTGGCGAACGACCACACGGTGATCGTGATCGAACATGACATGGAGTTCCTGCGCAGGTACGCCTCGCAGGTCACCGTCCTGCACGAGGGCAAGGTGCTGATCGAGGGGTCGGTCGACGAGGTTCGCGACGATCCGCGCGTGCAGGAGGTCTACATCGGAAGGAAGCGCAGCGATGCTGTCGGTACAGGAACTTGACGCCGGGTACGGCAGGGCCCGGGTGCTGTTCGGAGTCTCCCTGGAGGTGGAGCCTGGGCAGCTGATGTGCGTGATGGGCCGCAACGGGGTCGGCAAGACCACCCTGCTCAACACGGTGATGGGCGTGCTGCCCGCCACCGCGGGATCGGTCACCTTCGAGGGCCGCGACGTGACCCGGATGCCGCCGCACGAGCGGGTCCGGCTCGGCATGGCGTACGTCCCCCAGGGGCACGAGACGTTCCCGCAGCTCAGCGTGCTCGGCAATCTGCAGGTCACGCTGGAGGCCGCCAAGGGGCCGCAGGAGGCGCTGGAGGAGGCCCTGGAGACCTTCCCGCGTCTGAAGCCGCTGCTCAAACGGCGCGCCGGATTTCTGTCCGGCGGGCAGCAACAGCAGCTCGCCATCGCCCGCGCCCTCGTCACCCGTCCCAAGCTGCTCATCCTCGACGAGCCCACCGAGGGCATCCAGCCGTCGATCGTCATCGAGATCGAGGAGGCGATCGAGCGGCTGCACGCCACGGGCCTGTCGGTTCTGCTGGTCGAGCAGTATCTGGATCTGGCGCTCCGCCTCGCCGACCGTTTCCTCATCCTCGACGCCGGGCACGTCGTCCACTCGGGCGCGGCCGAGGAACTGCGCGGGGAGGGAATTCACCGTCTTCTCGCCGTCTGATCCGCAGAAAATCCGAATCGGACTTCCAATATCAAGAAGGGTCCATTTGATCACTTCTTGATGAAGAGCCTCCCGCGGCGGGTGACGACGACATAATCTGCCCAGAAAAGCGGAGTCCGGGGGTGTCATGGCGAAGGAACCTGCGGACGGGGAGACGGGCCCGGAAAAGGCTCCCTCACCTCCCGAGAAGCAGCGCCGGTCTTCCCCGGGAGAGAGTGGCGGCCTGGCCGCGGGCTCGGGGGAGACCGGCCCTCCGGCCGTCGGCGAGCGCGAGACACCGCCCGGCGGGGCGATCGGCGAGCCGGACGGCGCCAGCCCCGCCGCCCCCGGCTCGCGAGGCGACGAGGGACGCGACCGGCAGGGTCGTGATCCCGATGACCGCCACGACCGCGATCAGAGGTCTGATGACCGCCGCGAGCGTGATCAGAGGTCTGATGACCGCTATGACCGTGACCGGCGGGGTGACGATCGGTATGAGCGTGACCGGCGGGGTGGTGATCCCGATGACCGCTATGACCGGGACCGCTGGAACGATGACGGGTACGGACGCGACCGGCGCGACGGCGGGCGATATGAGCGCGGCCGGAGGTCTGACGACCGCTATGACCGGGACCGCCGGGACGATGACGGGTACGGACGCGACCGGCGCTACGACGACCGCTACGATCGCGCTCCGCGATTCGACGACGCGGACGTCAAGGGCTTCCAGCCCGGGCCGCCGACCACCCCGGCCGGAGCGCCGGGGCCGCCCCGCAGGCGCCGTTTCCGCCGTTTCCGGCTGGCCGCCTGGATCGCGCTGGTGCTCGCCGCGGTCGTGGTCGGGGTGTCCATCGCGTGGGTGAACGGGCCTCCCACCGAGGCCGAGCTGCGGGAGAAGGCGGGACTCCTCAACAAGGACAGACTGTTGATCGGGGTGAAGGAGGACACCCCCGGCATCGCCCTGCGGGAGCCGGGCGGGACCGGTTTCACCGGCTTCGACATCGACATCGCCTACATGATCGCGGCGGATCTGGGATTCCGGCCCGACCAGGTCGACTTCCTCGCCATCGAGACCGAGGACAGGGCGCGTATGCAGGCCCGCGACACGGACGGCACGTTCGTCAAGGTCGACCTCGTGGTGGCGACCTTCAGCGTGACGCCGGAACGCAGGGCCGACCCCTCCGTCGGTTTCTCCACGCCCTACCTCTACACCGAGCAGTCGGTGGTGACCAGGGCCGACTACCCCGACGACAACGTCGCCTCGCTGGGTCAGCTTGAGGGCAGGAAGGTCTGCTCACTCGGCACCTCGACCTCCCTGACCGAACTGAGGAAGGCGATCAAGACCGATCCCATCGCCGAGCTCCTGATCAGCAAGTGCGTGGACCGCCTGGCGGACGGTGTGCCGAGCGACAGGGCGGCCGAGGCGGTGACGACCGACGCGGCACTGCTGGCCGGGTTCGTCGCACAGCCGGAGAGGAAGCTGCGCCACCACGACATCGCGCTGGAGAAGACGGAGATGTGGGCGGTCAACGCGGGTTCCAACCGCGCGCTGCGCACCCTGGTCGACCTCGCGCTCTACCGCTCCTACGCCGATCCGGGCAACAAGATGTGGGAGGAGGCGTACGAGAAGCACATCCGGCCGTTGCTGGCGGCCAACCCGGGGGTGGACGTGGCGCAGGCGCAGCAGCCGTGCGCGCTTCCCCCGGACGTACGCCGCTGGCCCTGGGAGCGGACCCTCCCCGTGCGGGATTGCCCCTCCGCGCCTTGAAGCCCAACGCGCGGTTGAGGGACGCGCCGAGGAACCAGGAGTGGTTCCTCACGCTGCTGCCGGTGTTCCCGATCGTCCTGCTGGTGATGCGGCTGTGGTACGCCAGCAGGCAGGACACCCAGACGCTGCTCCTGCTCGTGCAGACCATCAGCCCGCTGGGCCTGCTGAGCGCGGTCCTGCTGACCACGGTGTGGGTGCTGCCCGTCGTCGTGGTCGGGGGCAGGCTTCTCGGCACCCTCTACTGGATCAGCACCGGCCGCTTCTCGTGGCTGGTGCACAGCGCCCAGCGGCTGCCCGGCTGGGTCGTGGTCCTCGCCGTCGCGATGGGTGTGTGCACCTGGCAGCTGCGCTTCCTGCCGACGCTCGCGATGATGTCACTCGCCCTGCTCGGGCTGACCGTGCGCGAACGGTTCCCGGATCACGAGGAGCTGCGGACGACGTTCTGCTACGCGCTGCCGGTGATCGCCGCCGTACTGTCGTACGTCATGCTGTGGCCGGCGATCGTCTCGGCGTTCACCGCGCGGGACGTGGCGACCGCGATCCTGCTCACGCTTCCCCCGGTGTTCGCGGCGCTGCTGACCGGTCCCGTGCCCGAGGCGCCGGCCAGGGTGCTGACCCACGGCATCGCGATCGGGATGGCGGTGTTCACACCGTTCCTGGTCGGCGTGGTCGTGATGAGGGCGCCGATCCTCCCGCTGATCGCCATACAGATCAGCGTGGAGAGTCCGACCGCGAAGAGGCCCGCCGAGGTGGTCGTGGGCTACATGGTCGCCAGCGACGACCAGATGACCACCGTCCTCAAGCGCGACGGTGCCGTGGAGTTCATCCAGAACGACAGGCTGCAGTCGAAGGTGCTCTGCCCCGATCCCGGTGAGGTGCCCAGGACGTGGGTGAACCTGCACGGCTGGTACGTCGAACAGAGTGTGATCTCCTGGCTCGCCCCGGCGTCGCAGCGGACTTCGGCGGACTCGCGCTGCGAGGGCCGTCCGGAGAAGGCGACCGGCCCGCTGCCACCGTCCTCCGACCGGTCCCCGGATCCGTCTCCACATCCGTCCCCGAGTGCGGAGAAGTCTCCGACCCCCGCCAGGTCTCCGACTTCCGCCGAGTCTCCGTCCGTGACCGAGCCGCGCGCCGGGTGAGTGCGGCGGAGCGGCAGGGGCGGGCGAGCGGGAGTGACGGGTCAGCTCGCGGGGCGGCCGACGCACTCCCTGTGACGACTTTCCGGGTGAACGGTCACTGACGGTAGTCTTCGACCTCGTCGATCGGGCGGGGGGCCGCCGAGTCGGGGTCCTCGCCGAACTCGCGGAGCGCCCGGCGCTGCCTGAGCAGGTCCCAAGCCTGGTCGAGAGCCTCCTCCAGCTGCTTGATCCGGTTGTTCTCCTCGTGTGAGGAGATCGAGTGCGAGCCCAGCTTCGCCCGGAGCTCCCGCTCCTCGGCGATCAGCTCGTTGATGTGGGCGAGGATGTCGCCGTCCTTCATGGCCGTTCCCCCTGTCAGAGTATTTCTGGACTGTATCCGATCAGTGGATCGTCGCACCGGGGGAATCGGGCGGCCTCGCGCGGCGGCCGTCGCGGGCGGCGCCTCCCGTACGGACGGGATCTGGAAGATCTTCGAAGTCCCGCGATGTGAGACCGGGGCACGGGGATCCTGAGACGTCTGCTAACGTGCTAGGCATGCTGCGCGGTCTGCTTCTTAGCTGCCGCGACGAGGGCCTGTAGAGGCCGGCTCCCTCGTCGCGGAGCGAGCCATGCGCGTCGGCCACGATTGTTTTCCCAGTCGAGGAGCCTTGCATGTATCCGCAGCAGCAACCCAGTCCCATGCCCTTCACGCGTTACCAGTCCTTCGCGCCGATCCGGCTGGACGACCGCACCTGGCCCGGCAAGGTCATCGACCGAGCCCCCCGATGGTGCGCCGTCGACCTGCGTGACGGTAACCAGGCACTGATCGATCCCATGGACTCCCACCGCAAGCTCAAGATGTTCGAGCTGCTGGTGAAGATGGGATACAAGGAGATCGAGGTGGGCTTTCCCGCCGCCTCCCAGACCGACTTCGACTTCGTACGGCAGATCATCGAAGAGGACCTGATCCCCGACGACGTGGTGATCCAGGTCCTCACCCAGGCGCGGGCCGAGCTGATCGAGCGGACCTTCGAGTCGGTGCGCGGGGCCAAGCAGGCGATCGTCCACCTGTACAACTCCACCTCCACCCTCCAGCGGCGGGTCGTCTTCGGCCAGGACCGCGAGGGCATCACCGCGATCGCGGTCGAGGGCGCCAAGCTCTGCAAGAAGCTCGCCGCCCAGATGGACGACACGGAGATCTACTTCCAGTACTCCCCCGAGTCCTTCACCGGCACCGAGCTGGAGTACGCGGTGGAGGTCTGCGACGCCGTCAACGACGTCTGGCAGCCGACTCCCGACCGCAAGGTCATCATCAACCTGCCCGCCACCGTCGAGATGGCCACGCCCAACGTCTACGCCGACCAGATCGAGTGGATGCACCGCAACCTCGCCCACCGCGACTCGATCGTGCTGTCCCTGCACCCCCACAACGACCGAGGCACCGCCGTCGCCGCCGCCGAACTGGGCTACATGGCGGGGGCCGACCGGATCGAGGGCTGCCTGTTCGGCAACGGTGAGCGCACCGGCAACGTCTGCCTGGTCACGCTGGGCATGAACCTGTTCTCGCAGGGCGTCGACCCCGAGGTCGACATCTCCGACATCGACGAGATCCGCCGGGTCACCGAATACTGCAACCAGCTGCCCGTCCACCCGCGCCACCCGTGGGGCGGCGAACTCGTCTACACCGCCTTCTCCGGCTCCCACCAGGACGCCATCAAGAAGGGCTTCGAGCACCTGGAGCGTGACGCGGCCGCCGCGGTCGTTCCGGTCGAGGAGTTCACCTGGGCGGTCCCGTACCTGCCGATCGACCCCAAGGACATCGGCCGCACCTACGAGGCGGTCATCCGGGTCAACAGCCAGTCCGGCAAGGGCGGCGTCGCCTACATCATGAAGGCCGACCACCACCTGGACCTGCCGCGCCGCCTGCAGATCGAGTTCTCCCGCGCGGTCCAGGCCCACACCGACACCGTCGGCGGCGAGGTGAACGCCACCCGGATGTGGGAGGTCTTCACCGACGAATACCTGCCCAACCCGGCCAGCCCGTGGGGCCGTCTGGGTCTGCTGGCCCACCGCACCACCTCCAGGGGTGACGGCAAGGACGCCATCAGCGCCGACCTGCGCCTCGACGGTGAGATCCGCGAGGTCGAGGGGGTCGGCAACGGTCCCATCTCCGCCTTCTGCGACGCCCTGGCGAGGGTCGGCGTCCAGGTGCGCGTCCTCGACTACGCCGAGCACGCCATGAGCGCGGGGACCGACGCCAAGGCCGCCTCCTACATCGAGTGCGAGATCGCCGGCCGCACCCTGTGGGGTGTCGGCATCGACTCCAACACCACCACCGCCTCGCTCAAGGCCGTCATCTCCGCGGTCAACCGCGCCGGCCGCTAGCGAAGGACCGGCCGCTAGCGAAGGACCGTACGGCACGATCTGCCGTAGGAGGTTTCGACAGAGGCCCACAAGGCATCGACGTCGCTCACCCGACCGCGCCCACCGCGAAATCCGCCCGGGCGCGGTCGAGTCGTCTCCGCTCGCCTTCCGGTGCCGGAGACGCTCGTGACCTCAGGGCGAAGACGGTGTCGCGGTCGTCCTGGGTGGCTCCGAACAGCTGGCCGTGTGTGGTGGGTGACTATCCGCCTTCATGGTGTTCGAGGGGCTTCTGGCATGTCGGCCACGTCAGGCGCACTGCCTCGGTACCACCGGCCTGAGCGGGCGACGGGGCCGGCCGTGGTCCTGGTGAATCGGCGGGCGAGGTGTTCGAAGGCGCCGGCGAGTTCGTCGGGACCGACGACTTCGAAGTCGGCGTCGTAACGGGCGATGGCGGCGGCAAGGCTGGGCCAGGACCAGGATCCGAGGGTGAGCCGGCAGCGGTAGGGGCCGATCTCCTCGACGACTCCGTCGCGGGTGTAGAGGGCCACGGTGGCGGCGGGCAGGTTGAGGATCACCGTGCCTTGGCAGGGCCAGTTGCCCGAGGAGTCGCCGGAGCCGCGGAACGTGCCGGTGACGAAGGCGGCGACGTCTCCTCCGGGCAGTACGCGTGGGGTGAACCGGGGCCCGTTGGGGGTGTGCGGGGTGATCCGGTCGGCGCGGAAGGTGCGCCAGTCGTCGCGGTCGAGGTCCCAGGCGATGAGGTACCAGCGTCCGTCCCAGGTGATGACGTGGTGGGGTTCGACGCGGCGCGGGGGTTCGTCCGCGGCCCCGGCGGCGTAGTCGAAGCGCAGGATCTCGCGGGCGTGGACGGCGGCGCTGACAGTCAGGAGTACGTCGCCGTCGACCGGGGCGGCCGGTCGGGTGGCAGGGGGTTCGACGGCGGTGACGCGCACCGCGTCGACGCGGTGCCGGAGCCGGGAGGGCATGACCTGCCGGATGGTGTTCAGTGCCCGTTCGGCGGGTTCGGCGAGGCCGTTGCCGGGGGTGGTGGCGGCGATCTGGAGGGCGATGGTGAGGGCGACGGCCTGTTCGTCGTCGAACAGCAGCGGGGGTAGTTCGGTGCCGGCGCCGAGCCGGTAACCGCCGTCGGGACCTTTGACGGCGGCGATGGGGTAGCCGAGCTCGCGGAGCCGGTCGACATCGCGGCGCACGGTGCGCAGGCTGATGTCCAGGCGATCGGCCAGCACCGTGCCGGACCAGTCCCGGCGGGTCTGCAGCAGCGACAGCAGGGCCAGCAGTCGGGCGGAAGTCTTCGGCATGAACCTGATTCTGTCCGAAGTAGGTGCCACATCCTGTCACCTACCCCTGCGAATCTTCGTTTCGAGCCGGTCGGCCACCGCGACCCGGCCGCCCTCTTTCCCCGGTGCTCTCACATGAGATTCACCACCCCATACCGGCCGTACCGCGCCTGGAAAATCAACAAGGAGTCACCCACATGGCCATTTCCACCACCACCCACCTGAACTTCCGCGGCGACGCCCGCGCGGCGCTGGAGTTCTACCGGACCGTGTTCGGCGGCCACCTCACCACCATCACCTACGGCGACTTCGGCATGCCGAAGGACATGCCCGACGCCGACAAGATCGTCTTCGGCCAGGTCGCGGCCGACAACGGTTTCGCCGTCATGGCCTACGACGTGCCCGGCCAGGCGCCGGCCCCCGCCGTGCCCGCCGCCACCACTCGTGAGCACGGCATGACGCTGACCGGCGAGCGGTTCTTCGTGTCCGTCCGCGGCGAAACCGCCGAGGAGGTCGGCGCGTTGTGGGACAGGCTCGCCGACGGCGCCGACCTCATCGAGAAGTACGGTCCCTCGCAGTGGGCGCCGGGCTTCGGGATGCTGACCGACCGCTTCGGCGTCACCTGGATCCTCGATGTCGCCGCCCCCTACGCCGGCTGACCACCACCGCACTCATCCGGTCCGAGTCCGGTCCGAGTCCGGTCCGAGTCCGGTCCGAGGCGGCCTTCCCCGACCGCCTCGGACCACCCGGCCTTCAGCCCTGGGCCCCGGCCTTCGTCATCAGCCGGCCCGCGGTCACCTCGGCGATCATCGGAAACCCGCGCCCTCACCGCGGACGGCGCCATCTGCGGTGTGATCGATCATGCTCGCGGACCTTTGCCCCGAGCGGCCGTGCGGAGACGCCCTCGACCGGTGAATTCATGGCATTCCGTGGCGAGTCACTGCGAGACATCCCCGCGTTATCGACGTAGCCTCTTCGCAGCTCAGGGTACGACTCGCTCCCCCCAAATCAACCGAAAACGACTTATCGGTTATATGCGAAATTCGTATTTATCGGGGGAAACTATGCGATGTATTCTCGGCCTGGCCACCGCCGGGCTCGTCATCCTCAGCGGCACCGCCACCGCGGACACGCAGTCACCGCCGAACCACATACCCGACCCGCCCGTGGCCCAGTCGGTCGCCGATCCGCCCCCGTGGCCACCCAGGCCCATCCCGACCCCGCCCGTTCCGCCCAGGCCCATCCCGATCCCGATCCCGACACAGCCCATCGCGACCCCGCCCGTTCCGGTGCCGCCCTGGCCCACTTCGATCCCGCGCCCGCCGTGGGGTCAGCCCATCCCGCCTCCGCCGATTCCGGCCCCGATGCCGCCCCGCCCGCCGTGGCCGACGGCCGGAGGCCCGTACGCCAAGCACCTCACGCTGACCGTCTCGCGCATAGGCAGGACGCGGACCATCCGCCTCGGATGCACGCCGCTCTACGGCCCGCATCCCGAGGGAAGCCAGGCATGCTCGCTGCTGCTCAGGGCGCAGGGCGACCCCGCACGCATCAGGCTGCCCTGGAGGGCCTGCCCGCAGTACTACGAGCCCATCACCGTCACCGCGACAGGCACCTGGAACGGCCGCTTCATCAGATACCAGCGGACCTTCAGCAACCAGTGCGAGCTGCGCACCGCGACAGGGCCGATCTTCTCCTTCTGACACCCGCTCCGTGGAACACCCGCTCCGGGCACGGGGCGGCGTCCGGGACACGGGAGGGCCCGCTGATCGGTGCCGGAGAGGATCGAGCGTGCCTGCCGTGGAACGGCGGGCCCGATCCCCGGTCCCCGTTCCCGCGAAAGGCTCCTACGGCGGCGAGGGTGCCCACGTCGCCGTACGGGCTGTTCCCCCTCACGCGCCCTGAACCAGGGGAAAGACACAGGTCGGTGGTCTCATGACATGGGTCGACGATGCTCATGGCCAGGAGCGGATCCGCGACAGGACGGGGGAGACGGCGATGGGCGAGCGGCCCGGGAAAACCGTGCTGTCCTCCTCCCAGCGGGCGGCGATGCGAGATCTGCTCGCCGAGGACCGCGAGAGGACGGTGGCCCAGATCGCGGCGCTGACACGTGACTGGGACGACCTCGTCGAGGCGTCGGCGCTGGTGGGCAATGACGACGAGCACGACCCGGAGGGGGCGACGATCGCCTTCGAACGGTCCCATCTCCAGGCCCTGCTCGACAGGGCGCGAGCCCATCTCGACGATCTCGACGAGGTGGCGGGGCGACTTCGGCGGGGCACCTACGGCGTGTGCGACGACTGCGGGCGCCCCATCGCCCTGGAGCGCCTGAAGGCACGCCCGATCGCCAGGACCTGCATCGAGTGCGCGGCCCGCGGCCGGTGAAGGCCCCCGGTGATGTTCGGACATTTCTCAACTAACCTGGGGGCGGCAATGCCCGCCGTCGCGTTTCGCGCGATCACCGGTCATGAGCCGTGCTCGCGCACGGCCACGACCGCGACCGCCCGGCCGCGATCCGTGCCCCCGCCCGGTCACCCGAGTGAGTCCGTGTCCCGGCACGATCACCGCGTGTGGCGCGCATCCGCCGCGTACGGCCTGGCGTGAGGCGTGGAGAGGGCACATCGTGACCAGAGGGTTGCTGAACTGGGCGGGCAACATCACCTACGGCGCCGCGCGGATCCACCGCCCCGGCGACGTCGAGGAGCTCCAGGAGGTGGTCGCGGGCAGCGCCGCCATCGGGGCGCTCGGCACCCGTCACTCCTTCAACGAGATCGCCGACCGTCCCGGCGGTGACCTCGTCTCGCTGGAGGGCCTGCCCGCCGCCTTCGAACTCGACCCGGAGCGGGGCACGGTCACGGTCGGCGGCGGGGTGCGCTACGGCGAGCTGAGCCGGTGGCTGTATGGCGAGGGCTACGCACTGCCCAACCTCGGCTCCCTGCCGCACATCTCGGTCGCCGGCGCCTGCGCCACGGCCACGCACGGCTCCGGCGTCGCCAACGGCAACCTGGCCACCGCGGTCTCCGGCCTCGAACTCGTCACCGCGGACGGCGAGATCACCGTCCTCAGCCGCGAGAAGGACGGCGACCGCTTCGCCGGGGCGGTCGTCGGCCTCGGCGCGCTGGGCGTCGTCACCAGGGTCGTCCTCGATGTCGTCCCGGCCTTCGAGGTACGGCAGTACGTCTACGAGAACCTGCCGTGGGCGCGTCTGGAGGAGCACTTCGAGGAGGTCCTCTCCGCCGCGTACAGCGTGAGTTTGTTCACCGGCTGGAGCGGCCCCCGGATCGACCAGGTGTGGGTGAAGCGCCGCGAGGACGAGCCCGGTCCGTGGGAGGCGGCGCCGCGCTGGCTGGACACCACGGCGGCCACGGCCGACCGGCACCCGCTGCCGGGGATCTCCGCCGTCAACTGCACCGCGCAGATGGGCGTCCCCGGCCCCTGGTACGACCGGCTGCCGCACTTCCGTCTGGACTTCACCCCGAGCAGCGGGGAGGAGCTCCAGTCGGAGTATCTGTTGCCGCGCCGCCACGCCCTCGCCGCGCTCCGCGCGCTGGACGCGGTCAGGGACGTCATCGCCCCCGTCCTGCAGATCTCGGAGATCCGTACCGTCGCGGCGGACGACCTGTGGCTGAGCACCGCCTACCGCGAGGACGTCGTCGCCGTCCACTTCACCTGGAAGAAGGACTGGCCTGCGGTGAGCCGGGTGCTCGCCGTGGTCGAGGAGTCGCTGGAGCCCTTCGAGGCCCGCCCGCACTGGGGCAAACTCTTCCTCATGGGACCCGATCGCCTGAACTCCCTGTACGACCGGCTCCCGGACTTCCGGCGCCTGGCCGCCGACCTCGATCCCACGGGCAAGTTCCGTACCCCGTTCCTCGACGCCCGTGTCTTCGCTTCCTGACTGTTCCCAGCCTCAACCTTGATCCGGACATCAGCTCACAAGCGGATCTTACGATCGGATCAGGGTAGTCAACTCCCATCACAGCGATAACAGTGCGATATCCACCGTTAGAGCTCGTGAATCCAGCGCTGGTGATGAGGGGGAGAGCATGGAACGCAATACGGTCGTGCGCGCGATGCACGATGTCGGGCTGGCCGCCTGGTTCGGGGGATCGTTGATGGGCGCGATCGGCCTCAACGGTGCCACCGCCGCGGTGAGCGACAGGAGCGAGCGCCTGCGGGTCGCGAACGCGGGATGGGGCAGGTGGGCGCCGGTCAGCGCGGCGAGCGTCGGCGCCTTTCTCGTCGGCTCGCTCGGTCTGCTGTCCGCCAACAGGCGGCGGGTGGCGTACCAGCGCGGGGTGGGGGCGAGCACCGCGGCCAAGGCCGTGCTGACCGCCGGGGCGCTCGCCGCGACCGCCTACACCGGGGTGCTCGGTGCCAAACTCGCGGACGCGGGCGACGTGCCGGTGGAAGGTGCCGTGAAACCGGAGAAGGAGACTCCGGAGGACGTAGCCAAGACACAACAGCAGCTGCGTCTCATGCAGTGGGTCGTCCCCGCCGTCACCGGGTTGCTCGTCGTGCTCACCTCCCTGCACGGAGAGCAGCAGCGGCCGGGCCAGGTCATCCGGGGAGCCGCGCGCAAGAAGTTCTCCCGGTAGAGGGCCTGCGGCCCTTCACACGGTCTCACGTGGACCGTCGTCCCACGGCCCCTCGGGGCCGTGGATCGCCGGGTGACCGTCTGACCGACGCCAGGAAGACCCTGGAATTCAATACCTTGAGTACGGCGCGATCGCCCCTCTCTCTGCAACCTGGTGTGACACATGACGACAAATAGCGTCCATGCCGAGGCCCTGCTGTGCGGGGTGAATTACCCGGCCAACTCCTGACGTATCAGATAGACAGCCCGAGGGTGCGGGCCTGGCAGCGCATGGCGTGGTCGAAGGCCGATGCGGGATCGAGGATCGCGTTGTCGAACTGGCCGAACACCTCGAAGTTGATCCAGCCGAACAGGCCGGTCCAGGCGATCAGGCCGCGGACGACCACGTCGTCGGGGACGTCGGGGATGAGTTCGCGCACGCGTGCGGCGTCCTCGTGGAAGGACGGCGGGACGGGCGGGTGGGTGGTGTCGGGTGGGTTCAGCGCTCCAGCGCGGTGGGCGTCGGAGACGATCCGGCCGTAGACGGCGGTGTCGCGGACCGCGGCGGGGACGGTGTCCTGGGGGGCGCGGTAGCCGGGGACGGGTGAGCCGTACAGCAGGGCGTACTCGTGCGGGTGGGCGAGTGCCCAGTCCCGCACGGCGTGGCAGACCGCCATCCACCTCCCCCCGTGGTCTTCCGGCGGGACGGCCGCGTCGGCGTTCTCCACAGCCTCGCCGACGGCGTTGTAGCCGTCGATGATCAGGGTCGTGAGCAGGTCGTCCCTGGACGGGAAGTAGCGGTAGATCGCCGAGGAGGCCATGCCCATCTCGCGGGCGATGGCGCGCAGGGACAGGCCGCTCGCGCCGTCGACGGCGAGCTGCCTGCGGGCGACGTCGGTGATCTCGCGGGTCAGCTCGGCCCTGACCCTCTCGCGTGCGGTGAGGCTCGAACTCATGCCGTGACCATATCAGAGCGCCGACAAAAAACGAGAGCACTGCTCTTGACGAGCAGTGCTCTCTAGCGAGAGCATTGCTCTCAGGACGGAACGGGTAAGCCACCGCACAGGAAGAGGAATCATGGCCAAGCACGTCATCGCCGGAGCCGGACAGGTCGGCTCGGAGGTCGCCAGGCTGCTGACCGGGCAGGGGCACGAGGTCGTCCTCATCAGTCGCTCGGGCTCGGGCCCCGACCTGCCGGGCGTCCGCAGGGTCGCCGCCGACGTGAGCGACCGCGAGAAGCTGACCGCCCTGACCCGGGGCGCCGCCGTCCTCTACAACTGCGTCAACCCGCGCTACCACGAGTGGGCGCGCGACTGGCCGCCGCTCGCCGCGTCCCTGCTGGGAGCCGCCGAGACCACCGGCGCCGGATACGTCATCCTCGGCAACCTGTACGTCTACGCGGCGCCCGACCGGCCGATGAGGGAGAACGACCCCCTCGACCCGCCCAGCGCCAAGGGTGCGATCCGGGTGAAGGTGTGGCGGGACGCCCTGGCCGCGCACGAGGCGGGCCGGGTCAGGGTGACCGAGGTGCGCGGATCCGACTACTTCGGCCCCGGCTGCCTGGACCAGTCGCACCTCGGGGAGAGGTTCGTCCCCGCACTGCTCGCCGGCAGGACCGTCCGCTTCGCCGGAGACCCCGACCAGCCGCACAGCTGGACCTATGTGCCCGACGTCGCGCGGACCCTGGTCGCGGCGGGCGAGGGCGAGGACGCCTGGGGTCGCGCGTGGCACGTCCCCACGAACGAGCCGAGGCCGGTGCGCGAGGTCGCCGAGCGCCTGTGCGCGCTCGCGGGAGTGCCCAACCCGGGGGTGAAGGCCCTGCCCCACTGGATGCTGCGCACCGGCGGGGTCTTCTCACCGATGCTCAGGGAGCTGGAGGAGTTGCGTTACCAGTTCGTCCGTCCCTTCGTCCTCGACTCCGACGTCTCCCAGGCGGCCCTCGGTCTCGCGCCGACCCCGATGGACGAGGCGCTGGCCGCGACGCTCGCGTGGTGGCGCGGCCGCCTGGCCGTGGCGGCGTGACGGCGCGCCTTCGTACACGGGGACGGGTGCCACGACGCTCTGAAGGCGGGCGCGGACCATCGGGCACACCCGGTACGCGGGACGGGGGAACGCCGGTTCCCGCCGCCGGGGAGGGCCGGTATGTCCGGGCCGGTGTGCGGCACGTCCCCGACGGTCTCAGGGGTGCGGCGCGCGTGCCCGGTGGGCGTCGGCGACCCGGCCGACACCGATCACATGGGCGGCCTCGCGCAGGGTGATCCCGCACTCGGCGGAGACCGCCGCGGTCGTGTCGAACGCGTCCCGCACGATGCCGCGAAGCCTCGCGTCGACCTCGCGCGCGCTCCAGCGACGCGCCTGCATGTCCTGCAGCCACTCCAGGTAGGAGACGATCACGCCGCCGGCGTTGGCCAGGATGTCGGGGACCACGGTGACGCCCGCGTCGGCGAGGACGCGGTCCGCACCGGGCGTGGTGGGGGAGCTGGCGCCCTCCACGACCAGGCCGGCCCTGATCCGGGTGGCGTTCTCCTCGGTGATCGCCCCCTGCATGGCGGCGGGGACGAGCACGTCCACGTCGAGCTCCAGCAGTTCCTCCGCCGGCAGCGCGTCCGCCCGGCGGTAGCCGCGTACCCCGCCGGTCTCCTCCGACCAGGCCCGCAGGTCGTCGATGTCCAGGCCGGAGCGGTCGATCACGGCCCCGGTGCGGTCGGAGACCGCGATCACGAGGCAGCCCGCGTCGGCGAGGTAGCGCGCGGCGGGGGCGCCGACCTTGCCGAAGCCCTGGATCGCGACGGTACGGCCCTCGGGGGAGCCGCCCAGAGCCCTGAGCGCGGCGATCCGCACGCCGCGGGCGGTCGCGGTCCCGGCCGTGTCGGGCACGCCGCCGGGGGAGACGGGGCCGCCGATCGTCACGCCGGGCACCGGGTAGCCCGCGTTCACCGAGTAGGTGTCCATGATCCAGGCCATGGTGCGCTCGTCGGTGCCGACGTCGGGGGCCGGGATGTCCCGCTCGGGACCGATGACGGGCAGGACCTCGTTGACGTAGCGCCGGGTGACCCGTTCCAGCTCGCGGGCGCTCAGCGAGGCCGGGTCCAGGGAGACGCCGCCCTTGGCGCCCCCGTAGGGGATGCCGGCCAGCGCGCACTTCCACGTCATGCCCATGGCCAGGGCGGTGACCTCGTGGACGTCGGTGCGGGGGTGGAAGCGGATGCCTCCCTTCGCCGGGCCGCGGGTAGTGTTGTGCTGCACCCGGAAACCCTGCACGACGTCCATCCGGCCGTCCTCGCGGCGGACCGGGACCGAGACGGTGAGCGAGCGGCGGGGGGTGGCGAGCATGGTGCGCAGGCTGTCGTCCAGGTCCAGCCGGTCCGCGGCCCGGTCGAGCTGGAAGAGCGCGGAGTCGAGGGCCTGTCGGCCGGGACTGACGGGAGCGGTGGCGGCCGGCGTCGTCGACGGCACCGTGAGCGTTCTCAAGGGATACCTCCGTACGGTGAGCGAAGCGCCCTTGCTCCGCTCGGGGCACATGGTCACGATCAGACTAGGCGCGGTTTTTTGCCCGTAGGGTCGGGCCGTGTTTCGTTCTCATGACTGATCCGCGGATCGGGTCGCGAGCCTGCGAGCAGGAGGTGTGTTGTTATCTGCCTGCTCCCCTGGGCAATCTGGGAGTAAAACATAGATTTTCCAGAATCCGGTCAGGATTCCTACCGTTGTGCAGCCGAGGGGATGAAAGTGCCGGAACTTGTGGTCGGGCCGATGTTGCGTTACGTGGACGAGACGAGCGCGTCGGTGTGGATGGAGACGAGCGAGCCGTGCGAGGTGACGGTCGAGGTCGGTGGCGTGCGCTCGGAGGCGAGGACGTTCACCGTCCACGGTCACCACTACGCGATCGTGGACGTGGAGGGCGGAGGCGCCTACGAGGTGCGCCTGGGCGGGGAGACCGTGTGGCCCCTGCCCGATCAGCCGCCGAGCCGCATCCGCCTGCTCGGCCCCGACGGTCCGAATCGCGTCATGTTCGGCTCCTGCCGGACCAGCGTGCCGCACGACCTCGTGTACACGATCTCCCACGGGGTGGACGTGTTGCGCGCGTACGGTGGCACGCTGCCCGAGACGCCCGACGAGCGCTGGCCCGACCTGCTGCTGCTGCTCGGTGACCAGGTCTACGCCGACGAGCCGTCCGCGGAGATGCTGGAGTTCATCGCGGGCCGCAGGGACACCGAGCCGAAGAAGGAGATCGCCGACTTCGAGGAGTACGCCGAGCTGTACCGCCTGGCGTGGACCGACCCGGAGATCCGCTGGCTCCTCTCCACGGTGCCCAGCGCGATGATCTTCGATGACCACGACCTGCGCGACGACTTCAACACCTCCATCTCCTGGCGTACGTCGATGGAGGAGGTGCCGTGGTGGCGGCACCGGGTGATCTCCGGGATCGGCGCCTACTGGGTCTACCAGCACCTGGGCAACCTGTCGCCGGCGGAACGCGCCTCGGACGAGCTGCTCAGCAAGGTGTGCGCGGCCGAGGGGGACGGCGCCGAGGTCCTCGACGCCTTCGCCGAGCACGCCTACGACGTTCCCGCCGACAGCCGGTGGAGTTACGCCCGTGACCTCGGCGACACTCGCCTGATCATGCTCGACTCCCGCTGTTCCCGCCAGCTCGACCCCGATGACCGGCGCATGATCGACCCGGTGGAGTGGGAGTGGCTCACCGAGCAGCTGCACAAGGGGGGCGCGAAGCGCTTCGTGATCGGCTCCTCGGTGCCGTTCCTGCTCCCCGCGGGCATCCACCACATCCAGAACTGGAACGAAGCCCTCGCCCAGGGGGCCTGGGGCAAGACCGTGGCGCGCTGGGCCGAGGCCCTGCGCCAGGCCGTCGACCTGGAGCACTGGGCGGCCTTCCGCCGCTCGTTCGAGGACCTGTCCAAGCTGCTGGCCGGGCTGGGAAAGCCGGTGATCATGCTCTCCGGCGACGTGCACTACTCCTACGTGGCCAAGGCGCGCGACCTTCCTGTCTACCAGCTGGTCTGCTCCCCGATCCGCAACCCGCTGAGCCGCACCCTCCGCCTGGCCAACATCGTCGCCCAGTTCGGCATCGCGAGCCTGGTCGGCCGCACGCTCTCCCGCACGGCGAGGATCCCCAAGCCGCCCTTCAAGTGGCGGATCACCGACGGCCCGTGGTTCTCCAACGCGGTCGCGACCCTCTCCCTGGACACGGCCCCCACGTCGGTCCGCTGGGACACCGCCGCGGGAACCGAGGTATCGGAGATCACCGTCGTGAAGCTGGAGGAGGGCTAGCGAAGCGCCCTCCGTTCCCCCGCGCGCCGAAGAGGGCCGGGGGCCGTCGCGATCTTCCGGCCGGGGGCCGGTCGGCGGGCCGCGGCGCTCTTCTCGTGCGCCGGGAAGTATGTGAGGCGTGCTCACCTGGGCGGATGCGGAAATCGCTTACCGGGGGCCGCGGGCGTGCTCGTTTTGATCATAAAAAACGTTGACATCGAACGTTACTCGGTTTTACATAGTGATCATCAGCGCTGATTTGCCCCTTTTCTACCAGGTGACACAGCTTTGTGCTGCCGTCATCTCTTTTTCTGGTGAGGCGCATGTCAACGTTACGGGGCCTGGCGGCCGTACTGGCCGCCGGGGTTATCGCTACGGGGTCAACGGTCGCGATCGACGTTCATGGAGGGGCTCCGAGAGCCGTCGCCTCCTCGGCGGAGCCGGTGGCTCCGACGGATGAGCAGGCCGGCAGGATCGCCCGCGAGACGGGCCGCAGTACGGAAATCCTCGCCAAGCGAGGTGAGAGCAGGGAGGTCTTCGCCAATCCCGACGGTTCCTTCACCGCGGTGGAGCACCTTCGCCCTGTCAGGGTCCGGCAGGACAGTTCCTGGGTGGCGCCGGACGTCACCCTGATCCGCAGGCCCGACGGGTCCATCGGGCCCAAGGCATCCACCGTCGACCTGACCCTCTCCGGGGGAGGGGACGAGCCCATGGTGCGGATGGCGCGCGCCGGCCGGGAGATGTCGCTGAAGTGGCCGGAAAAGCTGCCGGAGCCGGAACTGCAGGGCGACTCGGCCGTCTACCGCTCGGTGCTCAAGGACATCGACCTGGTCGTTCGGGCCGACACCGACGGGTTCGCGCACACGCTCGTCGTGAAGACCAGGGAGGCGGCGGAGAACGGAGCCCTCGCCCGGCTCGGCTTCGACCTGGGCGAAACCGAGCTGGCGGTGCGCGCCGAGCCGGACGGGCGACTGCGTGCCGTCGACACCGAGGGAGGGGGCGCGGTCTTCGAGGCCCCGTCGGCGATCATGTGGGATTCCGGCACGCAGGCCGGGAGCACGCCTGCTGAGACGGCGCCTGCTGAGACGGCGCCCGCTGAGACGGCGAGGCGCACGACGGCCGAGCCGGAGGAGGACCTCGCCAGGGGCCCCGCCCCGACCTCGAAGGTGGCCGACGTCGGGACCGCCGTCGAGGACGGTTCGCTCACCCTCACCCCCGAGACCACGCTGCTGACCGCCCCCGACACCCGGTTCCCCGTCTACATCGACCCGGTGTGGAAGACGGTCAAGGCGTCCGCCTGGGGATATGTCTCGCGTACCTACCCGAGCACGTCGTACTACAAGTTCAGCGGCAAGGCCGACTCCGGCATGGGCTACTGCTCGGGTGACGCCAGGTGCGCGCCCTCGGACGTGAAGCGCATCTTCTACCGGATGCCCACCAGCGCGTACGCGGGCAAGCACATCATCTCCGCGGAGTTCGTCGCCAAGGAGACCTGGTCCTACTCCTGCGACGGCCGTACCGTCCAGCTCTGGCGGACCAAGGGGTTCGTCGAGGGCTCGACCTGGAACTCCACCAAGGACAACTGGCTCGAACACCTCGCCACCCGGGACGTGGCGAAGGGCTGGTCCTCCGACTGCCCGGGTGGCGACGTGGAGTTCAACGCGACCGCGGCGGTGAAGGACGCCGCGGCGGGCAAGTGGTCGACCACCACGTTCGGACTCAGGGCCGGGTACGAGACCGACCCGAAGGGGTGGAAGCGGTTCGCCGACGACGCCTGGCTCCGGGTCAACTACAACACCCCGCCGCCCCAGCCGAAGATGTCCAACCTGACGATGGACCCGGGCGGCAAGTGCGTCTACTCCCCGGCCCCGGCGGTGCGGGTGCCCCCGACGCTCTCGGCGGTGCTGCACGACTCCGACTCCGCCGACGCCAAGAAGGTGTACGCCGAGTTCCAGGCCAGCTGGGACGGCGCGACGAAGTGGACCTCCGGCAGGATCGGCCCCAAGACCACCGGATCGACGTTCCAGGTCAAGATGCCCTCGACGATCCCCGAGAAGAAGACGATCGCCTGGTCGGTACGCACCTGGGACGGCTACCAGTACAGTCCGTGGAGCTACGCGGGCGACGCGACCGGCTGCTACTACACCTATGACAAGAGCGTGCCGGCCGCCCCCGCGCTGGCCTCGACCGCCTATCCCAAATCGGATCCCGAGGACGAGCTCGACCCGTGGTACGACGGGGTGGGCCGCTACGGACGCTTCACCGCCACCTCCACCTCCACCGACGTCGTCAAGTACTGGTTCGGGATCAACGGCAACCCCACGCAGGCCAACGAGCGCAAGCCCGCCACCAACGGCGGGCCGGTGACGATCGACATCGCGCCCGAGCACGCGGGACTGAACTACGTCACGGTCCAGGCCTTCGACGCGGCCGGCAACGTCAGCGAGATCGGCCGTCACGCCTTCAGGGTCAAGACCGGGGCGCCGGCGAAGGCGGAGTGGCCGCTGGACGAGCCCATCGACTCCCCGCAGGTCACGGATGTCGGGGGAACCTTCCCCGCCACCGTCACCGGCGGCGTCACGCTGGGGGTGGACGGCGTCTCGAAGAGCGCCGCGCAGTTCAACGGCTCCACCGGGTACGCCAGGACGACGGCCCCGGTGGTGAACACCACCACGAGTTTCTCGGTGTCGGCGTGGGCGAGGCTTCCCGAGGTCAAACCCACCCACGCCGGAGTGATCGCCACCCAGGCGGGCACGGCTCGACCGGGCTTCGAGCTGTACTACTCCTCCTCCTACGACCGGTGGATCTTCAACAGGTTCAGCACCGACAGCACGAGCGCCACGATCGTGCGGGCGATAGGGGCCACCGCGCCGCAGGGCGGGGAGTGGGCGCACCTGGTCGGCGTGTACGACTCGGTCGCCAAGCACATCAGGCTCTACGTCAACGGCAAGCTCGCCTCGACCACGGCGTTCACCACGCCGTGGAACGCCACCGGACCGGTACAACTCGGCGCGAGCCTGTACAGCACGGTCCCGGACGCGTTCTTCCCCGGTGAGATCGACGACCTGCGGATCTTCGACCGGATCGTCACCGCGGAGGAGGTCGGCAACCTCTTCAGCCAGCACCCGGTGGTGAACGCCCGCTGGAAGCTGAACGACTCGGCCTCGGCGGTCCGGGCGAGCAAGGCGTACTGGAAGCTGGACGAGGCGGCGGGCGCGACCCGCGCCGAGGAGGTGGGCGGCGTCCACCCGGCGAGCAAGGTCGGCACCGTCACCTTCGGGACGACCGGGAAGTCCGGCAAGGCCGTCACCCTCAACGGCACGAACGGGTACCTGAAGACCACCGGGGCCGTGCTCGACACCACCAAGAGCTTCTCGGTGTCGGCGTGGGCGAGGCTCCCCGCCACCAAACCCACCCACGCGGGGATCATCGCCACCCAGACCGCGTCGGTGAAACCGGCGTTCGAGCTGTACTACTCCTCCTCCTACGACCGGTGGATCTTCAACCGTTTCAGCGCGAACAACGCCTCCGCCACGATCATCCGGGCGCAGTCCACCTCGGTGCCGCAGGGCGGGGTGTGGACGCATCTGACCGGGACCTACGACGCGGCGGCCAAGCAGATCAGGCTCTACGTCAACGGCAAGCTCGCCTCGACCACGGCGTTCACCACGCCGTGGAACGCCACCGGACCCGTGCAGCTGGGCGCGGGTTCCTACGACGGCGCGGCCGGGTCGTTCTTCCCCGGCGAGATCGACGACCTGCGGATCTTCGACCAGGTCGTCACCGACTCCGAGATCGCCACGCTGGCGTCGGGATCCCCGCTGACCATCGCGGCCGACGACGGCACCGCCGGCCGGCACGTCACCCTGTACGGCAACGCCCGCATCGACCAGGGCGCGGGCTGGGTCGGCACCCCGCCCGGCGCGCTGGTCCTGGACGGTGACGGCGACTACGCGGCCAGCGCCGGTCCCGTGGTGCGCACGGACGACAGCTTCACTGTCGCCGGCTGGGTGACCAGCGCGGGCCGTCCCGGCCGGCCGGCGACGGTCTTCAGCCAGGAGGGCGCGGTCAACAGCGCCTTCACCCTCCGCTACCGGCCGGACCCGGCGGATCCGGTCAACGCGGGCGGCTACCAGATCGAGATGCCGGACTCCGACGCCACCGGAGCCACCCGCCCCACCTCGGAGCACTCGGCCTTCCAGTCCGGCTTCGAGTGGGACCACGTGGCGATCGCCTACGACGCGCTCCAGGACGAGATGCGGCTCTACGTGAACGGGGAGCTGGAACAGACCGAGGAGCAGGTGTCGTGGCGGTTCAACGTGCTGGGCTTCAACGCCACGAAGGGGTTGCAACTCGGCCGGACCAAGGGCGACGGCGCCTGGGGCGAGTACTGGCCCGGCGTGATCGACGACGTGTGGGCCTTCCAGGGAGTCGCCACACAGGAGCAGATCCAGATGCTGGCCGCGGGCAACGAGCTCGACACCGAGACCGGCCCCTGACCTGAGGAGCGGATCGCGGGCCACGGCCCGCGATCCCCTTCCCATCCCCATTTCCCGAGGTGCCCCGGCCGCCGCGTACGGCGGCCGGTGGCCTGCGCCTGTGCGGAGGATTTTCATGAAGGGGTTATACGAATCGGGTACCCGGCGTTGGCTGGCCGTGTTCACGGCACTGGTCACCGCCGCGGGCCTGCTGGTGGCGCCACCGGCGCACGCCGGGGCCGGGCCGGACGGAGAGCGTCCCGAGGTCGAGAGCGCCGAGCGCGTGGTGCCCGGCAGGGCGGAGACGGTGAGGCCGCGCAAGCCCGACCCCGCGGCCGCCGAGCCAGACCCGGCCCCGGCGGGCTGGCCGGAGCCGGGAGTGACCGAGGCGAAGGTGCCGGCGAGCGGGGAGGCGGTCCGCGCCGGGAAGCTGCCGGTCCGGGTACGAGCTCCCCAGTCGCGGGCCAGGGGGGCGGCGCCCCCCGTGGAGGAGGTGAAGGTCCAGGTCCTGGAACGGGCGGCGGCCCGGCGGGCCGGCGTGGACGGGGTCGTGCTGACCGTGGGCGGTCCCGGGACCGGCCAGGTCGGTGTCGAGCTGGACTACTCCGGGTTCGCCGGAGGTTTCGGCGGGTCCTACGGCAGCCGGCTGCGCCTGGTCCGGCTGCCGGCCTGCGCGCTGACCACCCCTGACGCGCCGCAGTGCCGTACCGGCACCGAGATCCCCTCGCGCAACGACACCGAGGCGAGAACGCTGTCGGCCGAGGTGACGGCCGCACCGCAGGCGACGGTGCTCGCCGCGGTGGCGGGGGAGTCCGGTGAGAAGGGCGACTACAAGGCGACGGCGCTGTCGGCCTCGTCGACCTGGGCGGTCTCCGAGCAGTCGGGCGACTTCGCCTGGTCGTACCCGATGCGGGTGCCGCCCGTCCCCGGTGAGCTCGCGCCCAAGGTGGAGATCGGCTACTCCTCGGGCGCGATGGACGGCCGCACGTCCAACACCAACAACCAGCCGTCCTGGGTTGGAGAGGGATTCGACTACTGGCCCGGCTACATCCAGCGCGGCTACAAGCCGTGTGCCGACGACGGGGCTCCCAAGGACCAGTGGGGCACCCCGCCGGGCGACCAGTGCTGGGCCTACGACAACGCCACGCTCAGCTGGAACGGCAAGGGCGGCGAGCTGGTCCAGGCCGCGGACGGCACCTGGCGGATGAAGAACGACGACGGCACGCGCATCGAGCGGGTCAAGGACACCGGGAAGGCCAACGGCGACAACGACGGCGAGTACTGGAAGCTGACCACCACCGAGGGCGTGCAGTACTTCTTCGGCATGAACCGCCTGCCCGGCTGGAGCACCGGCAAGGAGGAGACGAAGTCGACGTGGACCCACCCGGTCTTCGGCGACGACGCCGACGAGCCCTGTCACGGTTCCACGTTCGCCACCTCCTGGTGCCAGCAGGCCTACCGGTGGAACCTCGACTACGTCGTGGACCCGCGGGGCAACGCCATCTCCTACTTCTACACGCAGGAGGGCAATCGCTACGGCCGCAACCTCAAGCCCGCCGACGACACCCCCTACGTGCGGGGCGGCTGGCTGGACCGGATCGACTACGGCCAGCGCGCCGCCACCCTGTTCTCGGCGAAGCCGTCGGCCAGGGTGGTCTTCGGCCTCTCGGAGCGCTGCCTGTCGGCGACCGCCGCCGACTGCGCGGAGGACAAGATCGGTGACCATCCGACCAGGTGGCCGGACGTGCCCTGGGACCTGAACTGCGCCGCGGGCACCGAGTGCAAGGGCACCAAGGGCACACTGGCGCCCACCTTCTGGTCACGCAAGCGGCTGACCAAGGTCACCACCCAGGTGCTGAAGGCGGACGGAGCCTACCGGGACGTCGACTCCTGGAAGCTGGACCACCTCTGGGGCGACGCCGACATCGACCGGGCCCTGCTGGTCAAGTCGATCCAGCACACCGGTCATGCGGCGTCCCCGGCCGTCACGCTGCCCCCGGTGACGTTCAACCACGTCCAGTTGCCGAACCGGGTCGACAAACTGGGCGACGACATCGCGCCGTTCGTCAAGTACAGGGTCGGGGCGATCTACGACGAGTCCGGTGGCCAGATCGACGTCAACTACTCCGACGCCGACTGCACGCTGTCCTCGCTGCCGACGCCGGAGACCAACACCCGGCGCTGCTTCCCGGTCAAGTGGACACCGGCCGGCTACGCCGACCCGATCCGGGACTGGTTCCACAAGTACGTGGTCACCCAGGTCGTGCAGAGCGACAGGACCGGCAAGGCGCCGGACATGCTCACCACCTACGAATACCTCGACGGCGCCGCCTGGCACTACGACGACGACGACGGCATGACCAAGGAGAAGTACAAGACCTGGTCGCAGTGGCGCGGTTACGGCCGGGTGCGGATCAAGACGGGAGGCTGGAACGACCTGCGCTCCCAGAGCGAGCGCCTGTTCCTGCGGGGCATGGACGGTGACCGGCTCGACGCCGACGGCGGCACCAAGAAGGTCTCCGTCGCCGACGGCGAGGGCGGAACGCACGTCGACCACGAGGCGCTGCAGGGTTTCGAGCTGAAGCGGACGGAGTACGAGGGGGTCGGCGGCGCGGTGGCCGTCAAGACGGTCAACACCCCGTGGCGCGAGCAGACCGCCAGCCGTACCAGGAGCTGGGGGAAGGTCACCGCGAACCTGACGGACGTCGCCAAGAGCCACACCTGGACCGCGATGGACGGAGGGAAGTGGCGGGAGACCGAGATCGTGACCTCCTACGACCCGGCCACGGGTCTCGCCACCCAGGTCGACGACAAGGGCGACCTGGCCACGGCGGCCGACGACCGGTGCGTCAGGACCACGTACGCGCAGGACAAGACCGCCTGGATGCTGAAGTTCCCCTCGCGGGTGGAGAGCCTCTCGGTGGCCTGCTCGGTCACGCCCGACCGGTCCAAACACGTGATCGAGGACGGGCGCTCCTTCTACGACGGCAAAGCCTTCGGCGCGGCGCCGGACAGGGGAGAGGTCACCAGGGTCGAGAAGATAGCGAGCCACAACGGCACCACCGCGACGTACGTCCCCACCGAGATCTCCACCTACGACTCCTACGGCCGTGAGCTCACCACCAAGGACGCCGCGGGCAACGTCACCACCGTCGCCTACACCGACACCGCGGGCCTGGCCACGCTGGTGAAGACCACCGGGCCACCGGTCGTCCCCGGCGACCCCGGTACGGCCCACGTCACGAGCGAGGAACTCGACCCGGCCTTCGGCTTCGAGACGGTCAAGGTGGACGCCGGAGGCAAGCGGACCGACCTGGAGTACGACGCGCTGGGCCGTCTGCTCAAGGTGTGGATGGCAGACCGCTCCAAGGCGGCCAAGCAGACACCGAACCTGGAGTTCAGCTACCGGGTGACCGACGGTCAGATCATCGCGATCGGCACGAAACGGCTGACCGCCGAGGGCGGCCAGACCGAGCCCACCTACGAGCTGTACGACGGCAGGCTGCGGCTGCGTCAGACCCAGGACCCGGGGCCGGACGGCGGGCGGCTGATCTCCGACAAGCTCTACGACTCCCGGGGCAACGTCGCGCGCGAGTACGGGCAGTACTACTCGACCGGGGCGCCCTCGACCACCCTTTTCGGAGCCTTCGACGGCAATGTCGAGTCGCAGAAGGTCTTCGAGTTCGACGGCCGCAATCGGGTGACCGTCGAGCGGTTCCTCGTCGGCAACGGCGAGACCCAGGAGAAGTGGCGCACGATCACCTCGTACGCCGGAGGCCGGGTCACGGTCGACCCGCCGACCGGGGACACGCCGGTCACCACCTTCACCGACGCGCGCGACCACATCGTCGAGCTGCGCCAGTACCGGGGGGACTCTCCGACCGGTGACTTCGACCGGACCCGCTACACCTACACCCCGCTGGGCAAGCTCGCCACGGTCGAGGACGCGGCGGGCAACACCTGGACCCATCACTACGACCTGCGCGGCAGGGAGATCCGGGTGGACGACCCGGACAAGGGCACGACCAGGTCCGCCTACGACGACCTGGACCGGGTGACCTCCACCGAGGACGCCAGGGGCGCCAAGCTGTTCACCACCTATGACGCGCTCGGCCGCAAGACCGAGGTCCGCGAGGGGTCCGCGACCGGCAACGTCCTGACGGCGTGGACCTACGACACGGTCCGCAAGGGGCAGCTCTCCAGCTCCACCAGGAACGCGGGCGGCCAGGCGTACACGACGACCGTCAACGCCTACGACAACCTGGACCGGGCGATCCGGACCACGATCACCGTCCCGGAGACCGAGAAGGAACTGGGGGGCAGCTACCAGTTCGACACCCGCTACAAGCTGGACGGCACGGTGCAGTCCGCCACCTTCCCCGCCTCGGGGGGCCTGGCGGCCGAGACCGTCGTCTACTCCTACGACGAGCTGCGGCGGCCCACGGCCACCTCCGGTCTCACCTCCTACGTGACCAGGTCGATCCACAGCCTCACCGGAAAACCCGAGCAGTACGAGCTCTCCACCGGAGGCAAGAAGGTCTGGCTCACCAACTCCTACGAGTACGGCACACAGCGGCTGAAGTCGGCGCGGGTCGACCGTGAGGACGTCGCCGGTGTGGACCGCCACGCCACCTACACCTACGACGCGGCGGGCAACGTCACCGCGGTCTCCGACGTCTCCCGGTCCGGCACGGACACCCAGTGCTTCTCCTACGACCACCTGCGCAGGATGACCGAGGCGTGGACGCAGGGCACCCAGAGCTGCGCCACCACGCCCGCGGCGAACCTCGTCGGAGGGGTGGCACCGTACTGGCAGTCGTTCGGCTATGACGCGACGGGCAACAGGACGAAGGAGGTCGAGCACGGCGTCGGCGGGGCCGCCGACACCCAGCGTGTCTACGGCTACCCGGCCGCGGGTTCCCCACAGCCGCACGCGCTGGCCTCGGTGACCCAGACCGGGTCCGCGGGTGCTCGCGTGGAGAGCTACGGCTACGACGCCACCGGCAACACGACCAGCCGTAAGATCGGCGCCGTCGACCAGAAGCTGGACTGGGACGTCGAGGGACGGCTGAGCAAGGTCACCGACGGGGCCAAGGTCACCTCCTATCTCTACGACGCCGACGGCAACCGGCTGATCCGCAGGGAGCCGACCGCCACGACCCTGTACCTGCCGGGCATGGAGCTCCGGCTGGACACCGCGACCGCGAAGGTCGCCGCGACCAGGTACTACGTCCACGACACGGTCGCGGTCGCGGTCAGGACCACGGCGGGGGTGACCTTCGTCGCCAACGACCACAACGGCACCGGTGAGCTCGCGGTCAACGCCGCCACCCAGGCGGTCTCCCAGCGCCGCTTCAAGCCCTTCGGCCAGCTTCGGGGGGCACCGCCAGGGGCATGGCCCTCGGAGAAGGGGTTCGTCGGCGGCACCGTCGACTCCTCCACCGGCCTGACCCATCTGGGCGCCCGCGAGTACGACCCGGCGACCGGCCGCTTCATCAGCGTCGACCCGATCATCGACCCGCAGGACCCCCAGCAGATGAACGGGTACGCCTACGCGAACAACAACCCGGTCACCTTCACCGACCCGGACGGCAAGTTCTGGGGAAGCTGGATCGCCGCCCTGCTGGCGATCATCCGGGCGCTGGCGGCGCTGCTCAACGGCGGCGGCGGTGGCGGCCACAAGGGCGGCGGCGGCAACGGCGGCGGTGGTGGTGGCGGTGGTGGTGGTGGTGGCGGCGCGCCGCACCGCCCGGCGCCGAGCGGCGGCGTGAGCACCTCCTACGGCAAGACCGTCAAGACCAACACCCTCAGCAGCGTCGATCCCCGCAAGTTCACCGCGCTCGGCTGGCTCGCCTACGGCTTCGGCGGCCCGTCCGACATGCTCAACACCTGGGGAACCAACGTCGCCGAGAAGGGGCGGGTGATGGGCGGCATCTACGCCCTCAAGGCGGCGAGCTACCCGCAGGGAAACTGGAAGTCCAGCTGGTTCTGGAACGGGCTGCGCAAGTGGTACGACGCCAAGTCGGTCAGGGTCGAGGCGCGCGGCATCAAGTGGGGCGGACGCCTGGCCAAGGCAGGGAAGTTCCTGGGCCGGTTCGGACTGGTGACCACCTTCGCCGACGGCGCGCTGACCCAGTGGAACTCCGACAAGGGAAAGGACATCAACAAGGGCGAGAAAGCCCTGCGAGCCGGTATCCGCGGCGCCGCGGTGGCCGGCGGCGCCTACGCGGGTGCCACCATCGGGGCCGCGGCGTGCAGCCCCGGAGTGGTCCTCGCGGCGGTCTGCGGTGCGGCCGGCGCCTACATCGGAGGTATGGTCGGCGGAGTCGTCGGTGACACCGCCATCGCCGCCTACGACAAGGCGCGAGATCCGGTGGTGAACACCGCCAAGTCCATCGGTTCCGGGATCAAGAAGGGATGGAACAAGCTCTTTGGATGAGACAGCCGTGCTGACGGGGTACCCGCACGCGCCGGTGTGGGCGGTGCTCGCCACCGCCCTCATGGCGGTCCTCGGGTTCGTCAACCATCGCCGGTTCCGTGGAGCGGACGCGCAGAGCGTGTGGGCCGAGCGCTACTTCGACGAGGCCAAGCCGAAGGAGTGGCGCAACCTGCCCTTCGCCCAGGTCCCGGGGGCGATCATGTTCTCCCTCTGGGCGGTGCTGCTGGCCTACACCTGGGTGTCCGGGCAGGAGATCCTCGACGCGCTCGTCGGGCTCGGCTTTCTCGGGTCCTTCGTCTTCGGCGGGATCGCCGTCAAGCGGCTCTACCGGCCTCCGGCCAAGGCGAGGCCGGCCTGGCTGGTGGCGGAGGAGGAACGGCGCAGACGGCTGGGCCTGACCACCCGCGACGGCTGGACGACGTAGGAGTCGTCTCTCGGTGCCCGCTCGGGGACCGGGAGACGGAAACGTGAGGAGCCGGTGCGGCTCCCCCGTCCTGGACGGGGGAGCCGCACCGGCTCCGTCATGCCCGGGCTCGGCCGGGGTGGTTCACTTCGCCAGTTCGGCGAGGGCCGCGCCGAGCTGGTCGACCGCCCAGAGGAGGTCCTCCTCGGAGACGACGATCGGCGGGGCGAGGCGGACGGTCGAGCCGTGGGTGTCCTTGGCCAGCACGCCGTGGGCCATGAGCGCCTTGGAGACCTCACGCCCGCTCGCCAGCGACGGGTCGATGTCGACCCCCGCCCACAGGCCGCGCCCGCGCACGGTGACCACGCCGTGGCCGATCAGCCCGCGCAGCCTCTCGTGCATGACCTCGCCGAGCTCCCTGGCCCGCGCCTGGTACTCGCCGGTGCCGAGCATCTCGATGACCGCGTTCGCGACCGCGCAGGCGAGCGGGTTGCCACCGAAGGTGGAGCCGTGCTGCCCCGGCCTGATCACACCGAGCACGTCCTCGTTCGCGGTGATCGCCGAGACCGGGACGACGCCGCCGCCCAGGGCCTTGCCCAGCACGTAGATGTCGGGGACGACGCCCTCGTGGTCGCAGGCGAAGGTCTCGCCGGTGCGGCCGAGACCCGACTGGATCTCGTCGGCGATCATCAGGATGTTCTCCGCGGTGCACAGTTCGCGGACCTGGGTGAGGTAGCCGTCCGGCGGTACCAGCACCCCGGCCTCGCCCTGGATGGGCTCGAGCAGCACCGCGACCGTGTTGGCGTCGACGGCCTCGCGGATCGCCTCGACGGAGCCGTACTTCACGATCCTGAAGCCGGGAGGGTAGGGACCGAAGCCGCCCCGGGCGTCGGGGTCGGTGGAGAAACCGACGATCGTGGTGGTCCGGCCGTGGAAGTTGTCCTCCATCACGATGATGTTGGCCTGATCGGCGGCCACTCCCTTGACCTCGTAGCCCCACTTGCGGGCCACCTTGATCGCGGTCTCCACGGCCTCGGCGCCGGTGTTCATCGGCAGGACCATGTCCTTGCCGGTGAGGTCGCCCAGCCCGGCGGCGAAGGAGGCGAACTGGTCGTGGAAGAAGGCGCGGCTGGTCAGGGTGAGCCGCGACAGCTGCTCCTGCGCCGCTGCGATGATCTTCGGGTTGCCGTGCCCGAAGTTCAGGGAGGAGTAGCCGGACAGGCAGTCGAGGAACCGCCTGCCCTCCACGTCGACGACCCAGGCGCCCCGCGCCTCGTGGATCACGATGGGCAGGGGGTGGTAGTTGTGCGCGCTGCGGCGCTCGCTCAGCTCGATGAACTCGTCGGTGCCGGTCATCCGATGATCCGCCCCTCCCCGATATGCCCGGTCCGCCCGGTACGTCTGGTCTGTGGTTGTCATGCCCCGCCCTGTCCCCGGATCTCCAGCGTGCAGCACTTGGGGCCGCCGCCCGCCTTGCGAAGCTCCGACAGGTCCACCGCGATGACCTCGAAACCCCGGCGCTTGAGTTCGAGCTGCAGGTCGGAGGCCTCGGCGTTGATCACCACGTTGACGCCGTCGCTGACGGCGTTGAGGCCCAGCACGGCCGCGTCGTCCTCGTTCGCGATGACGGCCTCGGGGAAGAGGGTGCGGAGCACCTCCTGGCTTCCAGGAGAGAAAGCCTCCGGGAAGTATGCCACGTTATGTCCGTTAAGCGGGAAGAGCGCGGTGTCCAGGTGGTAGAACCGGGGGTCCACCAGCTGCAGCGTCACCACCGGGCGGCCGAGGAACTCCTGGGCCTCCTTGTGCGCGGTGATGTCGGTACGGAACCCGGTCCCGGCCAGCACCAGGTGGTCGAGCGTGAGGAAGTCCCCCTCGCCCTCGTTGGTGAAGGCCGCCTCACGGACCCGCCGGTAGCCGTTGTCGACGAACCAGCGCAGGTACGCGGGTCCCTCGGCCGCGCGCTGCGGGTGGGTGAACCGCGCACCGTACACGCGGCCGTCCACGACCAGCGCGCCGTTGGCGGCGAAGACCATGTCCGGTAGGCCCTCCACCGGGTCGATGAGGCTGACGCGGTGCCCGAGCTCCTCGTAGACGCTCTTGAGCGCCTCCCACTGGCGGATCGCCACCTCGCGGTCGGCCCCGGCCTCGGGGTGCATCCACGGGTTGATCGCGTACTCGACCGCGAAGTGGTCGGGCCGACACATGAGGTAGTGCCTGGTCATGGATAACCCCCGCGTGTGAAAGGTCGTGGTGACAGCCGCCCATCACGGTCCCGATGGCGGCGTCATCAGCCTAGGAAGCGCGTTCTCGCAGGCCAAGAGCCTGCTTTTGCGCGTCGGCGCGGGTTTCCCGCGTGCTTCAGGTCAGAAACGTCGATTCGTTGTGCGGGGCGATGAAGGGCTCGCTGCGCGAGGTCACCAGGGGTGCCTCGATCAGCCGGGAGAGCACGATGGAGCTCTTGGTCCGCACCACGAACGACTCGGAGGCGATCCGCTCGATCACCCTCTCCACGTGCCGCACATCGGTGGCCCTGATGTGCAGCAGCGCGTCGGCCTCACCGGTGATGGTGCACGCCGAGACCACCTCCGGATGGCGGCCGATGGCCACCCCGATCTCCGACGGCGAGGTCTTGCCCGCGCAGAACAACTCCACGTAGGCCTCGGTGGTCCAGCCGAGCGCCGCGGGCTCCACCCGGGCGGTGAACCCGGTGATGGCGCCGGTCTCGCGCAGCCGGTCCACCCGGCGTTTCACCGCCGACGCCGACAGGCCGACCCGCTGTCCGATCTCCGCGTACGTGGCGCGGGCGTCCTCGACGAGCGCCCCGATGATGTCGCGATCCAGCCTGTCCAGTTCCACGAAGACCTGTATACCGCTTCGGACGGGCGCGGGTTCGCGACGGGCGCCGGCGGCCCGCGCCCGGAAGACACGAACGCCGCCGGACGGATGATCCGTCCGGCGGCGTTCGCCGTTCGTGAAGCCCTGACCAGCCCTGACCAGCACCGATCGATCTTGATCGAGCCCGGTCAGGTCAGGCCGGGCCGGAGCCGCTCAGGTCTGGTCGGCCTCGCCGGTGGCCTGCTCCTGGGCCTCCTCGGGGGAGGTCTCCAGGTCGTCGCTCGCCTGCGCGGCGTTCGCCGTCTGCTTGTCCAGGCCGACCCAGCTCGTCACGCTCTCCACCGCGAACAACACGCCGAGATAGAGCGTGAGCGCGGCCAGCACCCACGTCATCACGCCCAGCACGGCGCCGACGCTGATGATCAGCAGCCGGAGCTCCCAGCCGAGCCCCGCCCTGAACACCCAGGGGGCGGGCCAGATGCTCTGCCGCGTCCGGTACACCGTGTCGTAGGTGTGGTAGCCGATCACGTAGATCAGCACGTAGAGCAGCCACTTGGGCGCGTCGACCGCGAGGCCGACGAGGATGATCGTGAGGAACTCGGTCCCCCGGATCAGCGGCGGCGCGAGCCAGTCGAGCTTGCCGAGGTGGTCGCGGGCCGCGGTGGGCAGCACCAGGACGATCATGACCAGTGCCGGGACGAGCAGGATCGGCCCCTCCACCAGTAGCCCGGTCACGGCCATCGCGATGATCGCCAGCAGCGCGGCGAGCGTGGCGGGAACCGGGGGCAGCCCCGGCCCCACCTTGTCGCGGAGCAGCGTCACCAGCGGGCCGTCGTCGCGGTAGGCGAGCAGCCGCGCGGTCTGCACGCGCAACCGCTCCTCGTACGGATCCGGAACGGGGGTGGTCTGCGGCTGGGTGATCATGCGAGAGACCTCATCAGGCGTCCGGTGAGCGAGTAGGCGGCACCGATGCCGCCCCAGATGATCAGGGTGAGGAAGGTGATCCTGGCGTCGAACAGGGCGCTGACGATCGCGATGGCGGCGAAACGCTCGCCGATGGGGAACACGATCATCTTGCGGGCCCAGTGCACGGCGCGGTATCTGCCGGCCCTGCCCCACATCTTCAGCAGGCTGCGGATCCCGCCGGTCACCGCGTTCTTGCGCTCCTCCAGCGCCTGGCGCAGCCCGGTGTCGGCGCTCACCGTGAGCGGGACCGACGGCAGCGGCGACGGGGGCTTGCGCCGGTTCGCCGCGCCGTAGGAGAAGTCGAGGAGGTGCCTGATGGACTGCACGCCGAGCGCGATCAGCGCGAGCGTCCAGACGTCGCCCACCCCGGAGACCGCCGCGCCGACCGCCAGGCCCGCGAAGACCACGTATTCCTTGAACCGGTCGAACGTGGCGTCCAGCCACGCCCCGAGCACGCCGAACTTACGGGCGTATCGTGCGACCTGGCCGTCCACGCAGTCGAACACGAACGCGAAGTAGATCAGCACCCCGCCCGCGACCATCCCGGTCCGCTCACCGGTGGCGAAGCACAGCGCCGCCGCCACGCCCAGCGCGATGGAGATCAACGTGACCTGGTTGGGGGTGAGACCCCGCCTCGCCGCCCATCGGGCGATGAACCGGGAGTAGGTGCTGACGAAGTACGTGGTGAAGAAGCCGTCGGCGCCCTTCACCGCGTTGTCCAGCCGCGCCCTGTCCTCGTTGAACGTGGACATCTCGGCCAGCGCCTCCGCGGCCTGCTCGGGAGTGGACACCCGGCGGAAGAACAGGTCCCGGCGGCCGCGGATGCCGACGGAGACGCCCTTGCGCACCAGACCCAGCACCAGCAGCTGGACCAGGTCGTCCTCGGGCCCCAGCAGGTGGGCCATGTCGGCCAGCTCGCGGGCGGCCTCCGCGAGGACGGGCGCGTGCTTGTGGTGCAGGTGCAGCGGGCCGAGAAGGACCGAGTTGGGCCTGGTCACCCCGTGGAAGGCCGAGCCCACCGAGATGACCCGGGACCTGCGGGCGCGCACCCTGACGGGCAGGCCCTCCAGCGTCCGCTCGCCGATCTCCGGCAGCGCCTCCTCGATCGGGACGTCCGGGACGACGACGTCGCCGTTCTCGTCCTCCTCGCGCGGCTCCTTGGCGATCAGCGCGAGGGCTCCGCGCTTCGACTTGGTGATCTGGTAGATCAGCTCGTCGTGGATCAGCGAGTTGGCCGGAAGGAGAAGCAGGTTCTCGGTGGCGTACTCGACCGCGTCGGCCACGGCGCGCAGGTCACCGGCGAGGTCGGAGGTCTCGACAAGGCTGCCGGGGAAGCCCCGGTGGGCGGCGGCGTCGCCCGAGCGGACGATGGTCACCGGCTCGGAGTCGAGTGAGGCGAGCTGGCCGTGCAGCTTGCCGATCACCGTGGGGCAGCCGGGAAGCGCGGGCAGGGGCAACGCGGCGGGCGTCACCTGGCCGGGAGCGGCATCGGGGCCGGGCGATGAGCCCAGCAGGACCACGCGGGGCATGGCACCCTTTCGTGCGGAGACGGTGTGAGGCGGTGTAACCGGGGGCGGCATTTCGCCAGGGGCCAAAGTTTAGTGAGTTTTAGGTGAACAACACGCACCAGTGATCTATCCGTGTCGTTTGATCATGGTTCCACCTCTGCCAAGTGGACCGTCCCACTACACTGTGCGGGTGAGTCTGTACCGTGACGACGGCATCGTGCTGCGCACCCACAAGCTGGGAGAGGCCGACCGTATCGTCACCGTGCTGACCCGCCGGATGGGCAAGATCCGGGGCGTCGCCAAGGGGGTCCGGCGGACAACATCACGATTTGGCGGACGGCTGGAGCCGTTCACCCACGTCGATCTCCAGCTCCACACCGGCCGTACGCTCGACATGATCACCCAGGCCGAGACCATCAGGCCGTACGGCGAGTCGCTCGTCTCCGACTACCCGCGCTACACGGCGGGCACCGCGATGCTGGAGACCGCCGACCGCCTGGTCATGGGGGAGAAAGAGCCGGCGCTGCGCCAGTTCCTGCTGCTCGTCGGCGGTCTGCGCACGCTCGGCTCAGGTGATCACGAGGCCAGGCTCGTCCTGGACGCCTACTTCCTGCGCTCCCTCGCGGTGGCCGGTTACGCCCCCGCCCTGGAGGCATGCGCCCGCTGCAAGGCCGTCTCGGTGCGGGCCTTCGCCATCGTGGCCGGTGGCGTCGTGTGCGGCGCCTGCCGCCCCGCGGGAGCGGCGGTGCCCGAGGGAGAGACGCTCGCCCTGATGGTGGCGCTGCTCAAGGGCGACTGGTCCACCGCGGACGCCTCCGTCGCCCGGCACCGCGCCGAGTGCAGCGGCCTGGTCGCCGCGTATCTCCAGTGGCACCTCGAACACGGCATACGCTCTCTTCGACACGTAGAAAGGGAGCACGCCACGTGAACGTCCGCCCACCCGTCCCGCATCCCTCCGGTGCCACCCCGCCCCCGATCCCGCGCGACCTCGTGCCCCGGCACGTGGCGATCGTGATGGACGGCAACGGACGGTGGGCCAAGCAGCGCGGCCTGCCCCGCACCGAGGGCCACAAGGCGGGTGAGGCGTCGCTCTTCGACGTGATCGAGGGCGCGATCGAGCTCGGCGTCCCCTACCTGTCGGCCTACGCCTTCTCCACGGAGAACTGGAAGCGCTCCCCCGACGAGGTCCGCTTCCTGATGGGTTTCAACCGCGACGTCATCCGCCGCCGCAGGGACCAGCTTCACGCGATGGGCGTGCGGGTCCGCTGGGCCGGTCGTCCGGGACGGCTGTGGAGGAGCGTCATCCAGGAGTTGCGCGACGCCGAGGAGATGACCAAGGACAACTCCACGCTGACCCTGCAGTTCTGCGTCAACTACGGAGGCCGGGCCGAGATCGTGGACGCCGCCCTGCGTCTCGCGCAGGACATCGCCGACGGACGGGTCAAGCCGGGCCGGGTGAAGGAGGAGACCTTCGCCCGCTATCTGGACGAGCCGCAGATTCCCGACGTCGATCTGTTCGTGCGGTCCTCGGGGGAGCAGCGCATCTCCAACTTCCTGATCTGGCAGACGGCGTACGCCGAGATGGTCTTCCTCAACCGCCTCTGGCCCGACTTCGACCGCCGCGATCTGTGGGAGGCCTGCGAGACGTACGCCAAGCGCGACAGGAGATACGGGGGAGCGGTGCCGAACGTGGTCGCGCCCGCACGGGACGCCTCGGGCGGCGCCGCGGGATGAGGCGGGTACCGGCCCGCGCGGCCCGGCTCAGGGTGTCACCTGGCCGGGCCTCGGACCTCGCGGGGCCGGCACCCCGGTCGTCAGGCTCGGCGTCGTGCGCGGTAGGCGGCGACGTGCATCCGGTTTCCACAGGTGCGGCTGTCGCAGTAGACCCGCGAGCGGTTGCGTGACTCGTCCACGAAGACGTGGTCGCAGTCGGGGGCCGAGCAGGTGCGCAGGCGCTCCCACTCGTCCTCGACGAGCAGGTGGGCGAGCGCGACCCCGATGTCGGCCGCGAGGTGGTCGTGGAGCGAGGCGTCCGGCGCGAAGTAGTGGACGTGCAGGGGGTGGCCGTCGTGCTCGGTCAGGCGCGGGGTGATGCGGGTCCCGCTCAGCAGGGTGTTCAGCCGGATGACCGCGGTGGGCTGGTCGGGGGCGGTGAAGACCTTGTGGAAGGACTCGCGCAGCGCGCGCACCTGGGCCAGGTCGGCGGCGTTCAGCTCGCCGATCCCGCTGACCTCCCAGCGTGCCACGAAGTCGCTGAGTTTCCGCAGGTCGGTCAGGGTGTCTTCGCCTCCGGTGGAGGGGGAGGTGTTGACCAGGTCGACCGCGGTGGCGAGTGAGTGCACCATGTCATGTCCGAATGGCATGTTGACTCCCGTATAAGCGATTGCAGCGTGAGGGCGCGTACGGCGGCTCGCCGTGTCGGAAGCGTATCTCTCCGGTGAACCTCCGGTGCCCTCTCGCGCACGCCCGTCGCGGCGGCGTGCCCTGTGTTATAAGGCATTCTATGCAATTATGTCCTGCTATTGCATGATATGTCCGATGGGTTAAGAATCGCTTTCCTCGCACGCGCGGCCTCCCGGGCCGTCCGCTCAGGCGCGGCTCGGCGTGCGCAGCGGTTTGGCGGCGGTGGAGCAGGAGGCGCAGGTGCCGAAGACCTCCACCGTGTGGGTGATCTCGGTGAAACCGTGCTCGGAGCCGATGGCCTCGGCCCACCGCTCCACCGCGGGCCCGGCCACCTCCACCGTACGGCCGCACCTGCGGCAGACCAGGTGGTGGTGGTGGTCGCCGCTGGCGCACGCCCGGTACACCGACTCGCCGTCGTCGGTTCTCAGCACGTCGACGTGGCCGGTGTCGGAGAGCGCCTGGAGCGCCCGGTAGACGGTGGTCAGTCCGATCTTGGCGCCTTCCGCGCGCATCTCCGCGTAGACGTCCTGCGCGCTGCGGAAACCCTCGCTCTGCCGGAGGATCGCGTGGACGGCATCACGCCTGTTGCTCATGACTGAACTCCTGAGATCGGCTTCGACGTACGAATCTACCGAGCCCGAGGGCGAGGACGAACCCCGCGAGAGCGACGACGACGATGATCGCGCCCGGTGGGACCTCGACGTAGAAGGAGGAGGTCAGACCACCGACCGTGGAGATCATTCCGAACAGCATGGAAAGAAGCATCGTGCTCACGAACCCCCGGGTGAGCTGCTGACTGGTCGCCACCGGCACCACCATCAACGCGCTCACCAGAAGCAATCCTACGACGCGCATGGCGATGACCACGGTGAGCGCGGCGGTCACCGCGATCAGCAGGCTGAGGAAGCGGACCGGCAGGCCACCGGCCTTGGCGACCTCCTCGTCCTGGCACAGCACGTAGAGCTCCCGCCCGAAGACGGTCACCACACCGAGCACCGCCACCGCCAGCAGGCCGATCACCCACACGTCCTCGACGGTGACGCTGCTGATCGAGCCGAACAGGTAGGACATCAGTGTGGCGTTGCTGCCACCGGGAGCCAGTGAGATGAGCAGCACGCCTCCGGCGATACCGCCGTAGAACAGCAGCGCGAGCGCCACGTCCCCGCTGGTCCTGCCGCGCGCGCGAACCAGCTCGATCGCCACGGCGCCCAGGATCGAGACCACCACGGCCGTCAGCACCGGGGCGGTTCCGGTCAGGAAGCCCAGCGCCACCCCGGTCAGCGCGACGTGCCCGATGCCGTCACCCAGCAGGGCGAGGCGGCGCTGCACCATGAACGTGCCGATGGCGGGGGCGGCCAGGCCGACCAGGAGGGCGGCGATCAGTGCCCGCTGCATGAAGTCGAACCGCAGAAGCTCGATCACGGGATCGGCCTCCAGTCGAGCGGGCTCACGGGCTCCTCCTCGCCGTGCGGATGCACATGGTCGTGGCCGGGCAGCGCGTGCGTGCCGACCGCCCGGGGCGGCGGGCCGTCGTGGCACACGTACCCGTCCCTGAGGACCACCGCGCGGGTGATCAGGGGTTCCAGCGGGCCCAGCTCGTGCGCGACCAGCAGGACCGTCTTGCCCTGGTCGACGAGCGTGGACAGGGTCTCCGCGAGGAGCCGCTGGCTCTCGGCGTCGACGCCCGCGGTGGGCTCGTCCATGACGAAGGTGTCCGGCTCCCCGGCGAGGGCACGGGCGATCAGCACCCGCTGCTGCTGCCCGCCGGACAGCGCCTGCACCGGGTCGGAGGCGCGGTGGGCCATTCCGACGGCCGCCAGGGCCCTGCCGGTCGCCTCGCGGTCGGCCGCGCCGGTCGGACGCAGGCGTCGCTGCCTCGCGATCCTGCCGGAGGCGACGACCTCGCGGATCGTGGTCGGCACGCCCCCGCCCACCGAGAGCCGCTGGGGCACGTAGCCGATCCGCCACCAGTCGCGGAACCGGGCGGGGGTTTTGTCGTAGAGGAAGGTCTCGCCGCCGGACAGGGGGACGAGGCCGAGCAGGGCGCGGATGAGGGTGGACTTCCCCGATCCGTTCGCACCGAGCACCGCCACCGCCTCACCTGGCTCGACGGACAGGTCGATGCCGCGAAGCACCGGACGGCGGTCCAGGTTGACCTGGCCGCCGTTCATGGTGAAGACCGTTTTAGTGGATGTCACGTGTGACCTTTACGAGCAGCTGAGTGCTTCCTGGAGTGTGGAGAGGTTCTGGCGCATGGCGGACAGGTAGTCGCCGTTCGCCGGCTGGCTTTCCACGGGGTCGAGGACCGCGGTCTTCGCACCGACCTCCTGGGCGAGGATCTCCGCGACCTTCGGGCTGACGAGGGTTTCGGTGAAAATCGTAGTTACTTTCTCCTGCTTGGCCACTTTTGCCACTTCGGCGAGGCGGGCGGGAGAGGGCTCGGCATCGGGATCGAGGCCGCTGATGCCGATCTGGTGCAGCTTGTAGCGATCGGCGAGATAGCTGAACGCGGCGTGGGCGGTGACGATCGCGTCCGAGGAACAGGTCGCCAGGCCCTTGGCCAGCTCCTGGTCCAGGGCGGTGAGTTCGCCGGCGGTGGCGGCGGCGCGGTCCCGGTAGCCCTGCGCGTGCGCGGGGTCGGCGGCGGCCAGCCTCTCGCCGAGCTTGGTGGCGACCGTCGCGAAGCGGGCCGGGTCGAGCCAGAGATGGGGGTCGTGGCCGACATCCCCGTGCTCGTGTCCCTCCTCGTCGTGGTGTTCCTCCTCCGCGACCGCGGGAAGGGGGGTGATCGCGGTGGCCGCGTCGAAGGCCCGGTCGGCGGCGTGCTGCTCGACGGCCTCGTCCACCGCGGGCTGGATCCCCTTGATGTAGACGACGAGTCCCGTCTTCTCCAGCCCGCCCACCTGCACCGGGGACAGCTCCAGGTCGTGCGGCTCGACGCCGGGTTTGGTCAGGCCCGTGACGGCCGCGTCGGGGCCGCCCACCCGCTCGGCGAGCCACTGCAGGGGATACATGGCCGCGGTGACGGTGGGTTTCCCGTCCGCGGAATCACTTGAGGCCCCCCCGGGTGAGCCGCTGGCCGGACCGGCTTCCGTGCCGCAGGCGGCGGTGGCGGCGAGGAGGACGGCGGAGGCAGCCAGGCTGACATTACGTATGCGGATACGTCGGGAGGACTCGGACATCATGCCATCTAGTATGCGCGCAAATGAAAACGATTGTCAAAATCGAGCGCGAAGGAGTTCGCGGAAGGAGTCGGCACATGTCCCGGGGGAGTCGCCACGCGACGGCCGAGAGGGCCACCTCCGGCAGGGAAGGACTCCGCTGCCCGGCGTTGCCCGGCTCGTTTCGGATGCCCCCGCGTGTCCGGCACCGGACAACGATGCCGTACGTCGCGGCGGTAACCGGGGAGAGGGGGCGGGGAACGGGTGACGGCCTCGGCGAGGTGCCGGCCAGGCCGTCCTGTACGCGTCCCGCCGTAGCCCCCTGCGAAGACCCTGGAGACCGAGGACCCTGCGAGGACCCTGCGAGGACCCTGGAGACCGAAGAGTTGGTAAGGGTTCCGGAGGAGGCGAAGGCGGCGTCAGAAGGCGCCGAAGCGGTCGGCGGCGAGCAGGATCAGGAAGGTGAGCAGCGCGACGCGCAGGAGACGCCCCCCGGCCCCCAGGGACGGCCACGACATGTAGGCGAGCCAGCCGACGAACCCGATCACCGGAAGCACGGCGAGGCCGCCCCAGAAGGACGGCACCGCGAAACCGGCCAGCAGGAGGGCCACCAGGACCACGGGGACGATCCAGCGGGGGAGCTGGAACAGGAAGACCAGCGGGGCCGCGCTGTGCCGCTCGACCCTCCGCCTCAGCCCGGTCGCCCCCGGCGTGAAGAACTGCTCACCCGGGGGCAGCGGGCGCCTGCCCTGCCTGGGGCGGGGCTGTGCCAGCGGGTGTGCGGGCCGTTCCTCACGCTTTTCTGCCACGGGTCGAGCCTAACGCCACCACGCCCGCCATGACATGCCCCGCCCCCGACCTCTGCCCCCGCTCTCGGACCCGCTCACCATGCTCGGACCTCGGGCCCGCCGGCCGTGCTCGCCTCTCGAACCCCGGACGGATCTCGGGTTCCGGACCCGCCCACCGTGCGCGGCCCCGGGAGGCGTCCGCCGGGCCGGGAGCCGGCTCTGGCATGCTGGGCGGGTGCTTGCTCTCATCCGCTACTCGGTGCCACCCGGCCAGACCGAGGAGTTCACGCTCCGGGCCCACGAGATCGTCGACACCCTGGCCGGGCAGCCGGGCTACGTGAGCGGCCGGGTGTCGAGGTCGGTGGACGAGCCGGAGCTGTGGGCGCTGGTCAGCGAGTGGGAGGGCGCGGGCTTCTACCGCAGGGCGCTGGGCGCGGCGCGGATGGCGATGTATCCGCTGATGACACTCATGATCAACGAGCCGAGCGCGTTCGAGGACGTCGAGCGTCCCTGACCTTTCGCCCGGCGTCCAGGTGAGGCTTTGCCGGGGGTGAAGCGGGCGGCGTGGTTCATCCGCACGTTCCGTGAGCCCGTCTCCCCTAAGCTGGAGGCTCAATCAATTCCTCGCCGACCTCCAGCCGGATGGAGATTCTCCCTTATGGCACGCCGCACGGACATCATGGACACCATCGTCAGCCTCGCCAAACGGCGTGGTCTTGTGTATCCCTCCAGCGAGATCTACGGCGGCCTGCGCGCGTCGTGGGACTATGGTCCGCTGGGCGTGGAGCTCAAGAACAACGTGAAGCGGCAGTGGTGGAAGACCGTGGTGCAGGGGCGTGACGACGTGGTCGGCCTCGACTCCTCGGTGATCCTCGCCCGAGAGGTGTGGCAGGCCAGTGGTCACGTGGAGACCTTCACGGATCCGTTGACCGAGTGCCAGTCGTGTCACAAGCGCTACCGGGCCGACCACCTCGAAGAGGCGTACACCGAAAAACACGGGAAGCACCCCGTCAACGGCCTGGCCGACATCGCCTGCCCCAACTGCGGCACCAAGGGCGCCTTCACCTCGCCGAAGCAGTTCAGCGGCCTGCTGAAGACCTACCTCGGCGCGGTCGAGGACGAGTCGGGCCTCGCCTACCTGCGTCCCGAGACCGCCCAGGGCATCTTCATCAACTACCTCAACGTGCAGCAGTCGGCGCGCAGGAAGATCCCGTTCGGCATCGGCCAGATCGGCAAGTCGTTCCGCAACGAGATCACCCCGGGCAACTTCATCTTCCGCACCCGCGAGTTCGAGCAGATGGAGATGGAGTTCTTCGTCAAGCCGGGCAGCGACGAGGAGTGGCACCAGTACTGGATCGACGAGCGCTTCCGCTGGTACACCGACCTGGGCATCAACAAGGACAACCTGCGCATCTACGAGCACCCGCAGGAGAAGCTCTCCCACTACTCCAAGCGGACCGTCGACATCGAGTACCGCTTCAACTTCACCGGCACCGAGTGGGGCGAGCTCGAGGGCATCGCCAACCGCACCGACTTCGACCTGACCGCGCACAGCAAGGCCTCCGGCACCGACCTCAGCTTCTTCGAGCAGGACACCGGTGAGCGCTACGTCCCGTACGTGATCGAGCCGGCCGCCGGTGTCGACCGCGCCACGCTCACCTTCCTGATCGACGCCTACACCGAGGACGAGGCGCCCAACGCCAAGGGCGTGATGGAGAAGCGCACGGTCATGCGCCTCGACCACCGGCTCGCGCCGGTCAAGGTCGCGGTGCTCCCGCTGTCGCGCAACGCCGACCTGTCGCCCAAGGCCAAGGATCTGGCGGCCCAGCTCCGCCGCCGGTGGAACGTCGAGTTCGACGACGCGGGGGCGATCGGCCGCCGCTACCGCCGCCAGGACGAGATCGGCACGCCGTTCTGCATCACCGTCGACTTCGACACCCTCGACGACCAGGCGGTGACCATCCGCGAGCGCGACTCGATGGCCCAGGAGCGCGTGGCTCTCGACCAGGTCGACTCCTACCTTCGTCAGCACCTCAACGACTAAGGCCCACCCGACCGGTCACGGCCGGCGACCCCGTTCGCGGGGTCGCCGGCCGTCGTCGTTCCCGCGCGGCGCGGTTCTCCCCGCGAGGCTTCCCGGTGCGGCTCTCCTCCCGCCCTTTCTCCTCCCACTCGTCTCCGAGCTCTCCTCCCACTCGTCTCCGAACGGCCCGCCTCCCCCTCGCCTCCGCCCCGGTGGCTCCCGGCAGGGGCTTTTCCCCAGGGTGAGCCGGGCGAAAGACGAGATAAAAAGCGGGCTTACGGCGGTTTTCGGGTCTTTTTGATGACATCAGGGTGATCGTTCGTTCAATGAAGGGGGAGAACGATGGCGCACGTATCACCCTGGAAAGCCGTTCCCGGGGTCGTGGCCCTCGCCGGGGTCGTCTTCCTGCTCACCGGAAGTGCCGCTCACGCCGACCCACGACCCACGCACGACGCGGTCGAGCTGCGGCTGCTCGTCGACGACTGTCCCGCCTCGACCTCCGCGACCGCCCGGTGACCGGGTACGCGGAGCACGTGCGGGAGATCCCGTCCGGCATGGACGGCGGAGCGGAAAGGGCGCCGGAGAGCACCGTGCTCGGACGGGCGTTGTTCGAGGTCAAGCGGGTGATCGTCGGACAGGACCGGATGGTCGAGCGCCTGCTCGTCGCGGTCCTCGCCAGGGGGCACTGCCTGCTGGAGGGGGTTCCCGGCATCGCCAAGACGCTGGCGGCCGAGACGCTCGCGGGCGTCGTGGGCGGCTCGTTCGCCCGGATCCAGTTCACTCCCGACCTGGTGCCCGCCGACATCGTCGGCACCCGTATCTACCGGCCGTCCACGGAGAGCTTCGACACCGAGCTGGGCCCCGTGATGGCCAACTTCGTGCTCGCCGACGAGATCAACAGGGCTCCGGCCAAGGTCCAGTCGGCGTTGCTCGAGGTGATGGCCGAGCGCCAGGTGAGCATCGGCGGTCGCACCCACCCGGTGCCCGCCCCGTTCCTGGTCCTGGCGACCCAGAACCCGATCGAGTCCGAGGGTGTCTACCACCTGCCGGAAGCCCAGCGGGACCGCTTCCTGATGAAGATCGACGTGGGATACCCGAGCGAGTCGGAGGAACTCGCGATCCTCTACCGGATGAGCATCGGCCGGCCGGTCTCCCGGCAGGTGCTCGACTCGGAGCGACTGCTTGAGCTCCAGAGGGCCGTGGACGACGTCTTCGTCCACCACGCCGTCGCCGAGTACGCGGTCCGGCTGGTGTACGCGACCCGGGAGCCCGCGCGGTTCGGGCTGGCGGACGTCGCACCGCTGCTGGCCTACGGCGCGAGCCCTCGGGCGACGCTCGGCCTGGTGGCCGCGGCCCGCGCGCTGGCGCTGCTGCGCGGCCGTGACTACGTCCTGCCCGAGGACGTCGCGGACCTGGCCGGCGACGTGATCGCGCATCGGCTGGTGCCGTCGTTCGACGCGCTGGCCGACGACGTCCCCCCGCGCCGGATCGTGGACCGGGTGGTCACGGCGATCCCGATGCCCAGGATCGCCCCCGGGCAGGGAGAGGCGGCCTGATGCGGCACCTGCTGTCCGAGCGGGTGCTCAGGCGGCTGGAGCTGACGGTCGTCAGGCGTCTCGACGGGCTGCTCCAGGGAGATCACCGGGGGCTCACCCTCGGACCCGGTGGCGATCTCGCCGAGGCGAGAGCGTACGCGCCGGGTGACGACGTGCGCCGGATGGACTGGAACGTCACCGCCCGCACGGCGGAGCCGCACGTACGCGACATGATCGCCGACCGTGAGCTGGAGACCTGGGTGTTGCTCGACGCCAGCGCCAGCATGGACTTCGGCACCGCGCTGATGGAGAAACGGGAACTCGCGCTCGCCGCCCTCGCGGCGATCGGTTTCCTCACCGAGCGGACGGGCAACCGCGTCGGGGCGCACATCCTGCACGGCGGCGAGGTGCGGCGGTTCCCCGCCAGGAGCGGACGCCCGCATCTCATGGCGCTGCTCGGCGCCGTGTTCTCGCTGCCGCGCACCGAGCCGGGCATCCCGGCGCCGCGCCTCGGACCGGCCGCCGACGATCTCCGCCGCGTGGTGCGCCGCCGCGGGCTCGTGGTCGTCGTCTCGGACTTCCTCGACCCTCCGGAGACCTGGGAGAGGGCGTTGCGCCATCTCGCGCTGCGCCACCAGCTCCTCGCGGTGGAGGTCGTGGATCCCAGGGAGCTGACGCTGCCCGACGTGGGGATGCTCACCCTCGTCGACCCGGAGACCGGCCGCCGCAGGGAGGTCTCCACGGCCGGTGGTCGTCTGCGCGAGCGCTACGCCGAGGCCGCCGCGAGTCAGCGGGCGGCGATCGCGACCGCGCTGCGCCGGTCGGGGGCCGCGCACCTGCGGCTGGACACCGATCGGGACTGGGTCCGCGACCTGGTCCGTCATGTCGTGCTCCAGCGCCGCCTGGCGCGGGCCCGTGGGGCGAGTGGTGCGAACGGTGCGAGAGGTGGTGCGGCATGACCTTTCTGTCCCCTGTCTGGTTGTGGCTGCTGGTGCCCGCGTTGATGATCGCGGTTCTCTACGTGGTCATGTATCTGCGACGCAGCCGCTACGCCCTGCGGTTCACGAATCTGGACCTGCTGGACAAGCTGGCGCCCAGGAGGCCCGGGTGGCGCAGGCACGTGCCCGCCACGGCGTTCATGGCGATGCTGGTGCTCCTCGTCGTCGGGTTCGCGCGGCCGACGGCCGAGGTGCGGGTCCCGAGAGAGGAGGCGACGATCGTCGTGGCGTTCGACGTCTCGGCGTCGATGCAGGCCACCGATGTGGCGCCCGACCGGTTCACCGCGGCGCGGGAGGCCGCGCGGCGGTTCGTCGAGGACCTGCCCTCCCGGTTCAACCTCGGCCTGGTCACCTTCTCGTCCTCGGCCTCGGTGAGCGTGCCGCCCACCGACGACAGGGCGGCGGTGCTGTCCGCGATCGACCGGCTCACCACGGACGCCGGTACGGCGATCGGCGAGGCGGTGTTCTCGTCCCTGGACGCGATCGACGCCCTGGAGGCCCAGGAACGGCCGCCCGCCCACATCGTGCTGATGTCCGACGGGTCGAGCACCATGGGGCGGTCACCGGAGCTGGCGGCACAGGAGGCGACCTCCAGGGGCGTGCCGGTCTCGACCATCGCGTACGGCACCTCCGAGGGCACGATCCAGCTGGGCGGCAGGGAGACCCTGGTGCCGGTGGACGGCCCCGCGCTGCGCGAGCTGGCGGAAGGCACCGGCGGGGGTTTCTACGAGGCGGCCTCCGGTGACGAGTTGCGGGCGGTCTACGACGACATCGGCAGCTCGGTGGGCTACCGGACCGAGAGGCAGGAGATCTGGCCGTGGTTCGTCGGGGTGGCCCTGCTGGGGGCGGTCGTGGCGGCCGGAACCTCCCTGTTCTGGTTCTCAAGGATCCTGTGAGGAGTCGGCCATGGTGACATCGCACGATCGGCTCTCGGGACTCGGACGGCCTCGCGGACCGGGTTTCACACCGGGGGACCCGCCCCTGGCCGCGCCACCGGAGGAGCCGGGGCCGCGCCCCGGTCCGGCGGCCACCGCGCGGAAGGCGGGGGCCGCACGCGTCCTGGTCGCCGCGGCGCTCGTCGCCGCGGTCACCGGCGGCGCGGCGGGCGTCGCGGGGGCCCGGCTGGCGGGAGACGGGCAGGCGGCCCCGGCGGCGCTGCCCCGGTCCACCGCGGGCCCGGTCGGCTCGTCCGGCCCCGCGGGGGCCGCGGGCGGCCTCAGCGGTACGGCGGCCAAGGTGTTGCCGAGCGTCGTGTCGGTCGAGTCGGGGCGGGGCTCGGGATCGGGCTTCGTGATCGACGGCTCGGGGCACCTGCTCACCAACGCGCACGTCCTCACCGGTGGCGCGGGCGTCACCGTGGTGCTCAACGACGGGCGGCGCCTGCCCGCCACCGTCGTGGGCACCGACGCGGCGTACGACCTGGCGGTGCTCAGGGTGAACGACACCCGCGCTCTGGTCCCGGCGGAGCTGGGGAGGTCCGCGGACGTCGCGGTGGGCGACCAGGTGCTGGCCATCGGCTCCCCGCTGGGCCTGGCGGGTACGGTCACCGGCGGCATCGTCAGCGCTCTCGACCGCCAGGTGAGGCTGGGCGGGAACGGGAGCGGGGGCGGGCAGACCGCTCTGCAGACCGACGCCTCCATCAATCCCGGCAACTCCGGAGGCCCGCTGGTCAACGCCAGGGGCGAGGTGATCGGGATCAACACCGCGATCGCGACGCTCTCGCGGCGGGGGAGCGGGTCGATCGGCATCGGTTTCGCCATCCCGATCGACCGGGCGGCCCCCGTCGCCGAGCGGATCATCCGGGGGTGACGGGGTGACGGGGTGACGGGGTGACGGGGCGACGGGGTGACGGGGCGACGGGGCGAACAGAGGCGGACGAAAGCGAAGGGAAGGGAATGCGAGGGAAGAGAAGCGCGGTATGGCGGTGGCATCCGCGTTTCCGGCCGCGCACGACCTAGGTTCGTACCATGCGACTGCTCGTTGTCGAAGATGAGGAAGATCTGGTCGACGCCCTGCGGGTGGGGCTCGTCCGGGCCGGATACGCGGTCGACGTCGCCTACGACGTGGCCCAGGCGCGGGAGAAGCTCCAGGTCAACTCGTACGACCTGGTCCTTCTCGACCTCAACCTGCCCGGAGGGGACGGCTTCGAGGTGTGCAGGGCGCTGCGCGGCACCGACCAGGGCCAGGCCGTGCGGATCATCATGGTGACCGCGCGGGACCGGCTGGACGACCGGGTCAGAGGGCTGGACGAGGGCGCCGACGACTACCTGGTCAAGCCGTTCGCCTTCCCCGAACTCCTGGCCCGCGTCCGCGCGCTGCTGCGCAGGGAGCCCGGCGGCGGGACGGCGATCCTGCAGGTGGGCTCGCTGCGGCTGGACACCTCCCGGGTGGAGGCTCACTCGGCCGGACGCGAGCTGGGACTCACCCCCAAGGAGTTCGGTGTCCTGCACTATCTGATGACCCGTCCCGGGCACGTCGTCTCCGCCGAGGAGCTCCTGGAACACGTCTGGGACGAGCACACCGACCCGTTCACCAACACCGTACGGGTGACGGTGGGAAACCTGCGGCGCAAGCTCGGAGCCGACGCCGTGATCGAGACCGTGGTCAGCAAGGGCTACCGGCTGAGGGAGGACACGTGAGGTTCTCCTTCGTGCAGACGATCCGCTTCCGGCTCACCGTGCTCTACTCCAGCCTGCTGTTCCTGCTCTGCGCCCTGGTCATCGGCGTGCTGTACGTCGCCGTGGCCAGGAGCGCGGAGGAGCGGCCCTACACCGTCCAGCAGGCCAAGCTCTACAGCGTCGACACCGAGCGCTACGTGGGCAAGGCCCCCGTCGTCGAACTCGCCGAGGTGGAGAACGCGGTCAACCTGCTCACCCTGCGGACCCTGCGCGACTACTCGTTCCTCACCCTGGGCGGGCTCTTCCTGGTGAGCTTCGGCATCGGCTGGGTGCTGTCGGGCCGGGTGTTGCGTCCGGTGCGCTCGATCACCAGGGCCGCCGCCGAGATCCAGGGCACCGACCTGTCGCGGCGGATCCTGCTCACCGGTCCGAAGGACGAGCTCCGCGACCTCGCCGACACCGTCGACACCATGCTCGGCCGCCTTGAGGGCGCCTTCCTGGCGCAGCGGCGGCTGATCGACGACGCCTCCCACGAACTGCGCAGCCCGCTGGCCATCATCCGGGCGAACGTGGACGCCGTCCTCGCCTCGCCCGACAGCACCGAGGAGGAGCGGATGCGGGCGGTGGCCATCGTGGACCGGGCCACCACCCGGATGACCCGCCTGGTCGAGGATCTGCTCGCGACCGCGCGCCGGTCCGCGCCCGCGCTCGCCGACGCCGAGGTGGACGTGGGCGCGCTCGCCGCCGAGGCGGCCGAGGAGTTCACCGCGCTCGCCGCGGGGCGCGGGCTGTCGATCCGCAAGGCGCTGCCCGCAGGACTGCGCGGGGTGGGGGACCACGACGCCCTGCGCCGGGCGGTGGGCAACCTGCTCTCCAACGCGGTACGGCTCGCGCCGGGCGGGAGCGAGGTCGTCGTGGCCGCAGGTCGCACCGGGGGGCGCAGCGGGGGCTGGATCTGGGTCGCGGTGCGCGACGCCGGCCCGGGGGTGCCCGAGGACGACCAGACGCGGGTGTTCGACCGTTTCTGGCGCGGCCAGACCAGCCGCCGCGACCGGCACAGCGGGCTGGGCCTGGCGATCGTCCGCCAGATCGTGGAGTCGCACGGCGGGCACGTGCGGCTGTTCTCCCGGCTGGGCGAGGGGAGCGTGTTCGTGCTGTGGCTCCCGTCGGGAGAGGGGCCCGCGGAAGGCGATGTCCCCGACCTGAACCCTCTCGCGGAAGTGGGCCTGACGGGTCGCTGAACCGGCCGTGAACGGGGTTGAATGCCGGAAAAATTGGTTTATACCAATTGGTGTAAACCAATTCTCCGAGTGATCGATATCCTTACGCATTTGGCCGTGATTTGAATTGGATTAGACCGGTGCACGTGCTCTGAGCTGTGATAATGCTGTTTCACGTGGTGGGTGCCGTTTCGTTGCCTTGTTCGTCGGTAGAGTCCGGATGGAGGCGGAACCAGACATCGTTCTGAAGTCGCAGAAGGAGCAACCGTGCCGAAGTACGTTTACGACTTCACCGAGGGCAACAAAGATCTAAGGGATCTGCTCGGCGGTAAGGGAGCGAACCTCGCCGAGATGACCAACCTCGGGCTGCCGGTTCCCCCCGGCTTCACCATCACCACCGAGGCGTGCCGGAGCTTCCTCGCGAACGGGACCCTGCCCGAGGGGATGCAGGAGGAGGTCTCCGCGCACCTGGCCGCCCTGGAGGCCGCGATGGGCCGCCGCCTCGGCCAGGCCGACGACCCGCTCCTGGTGAGCGTGCGCTCGGGGGCCGCCTTCTCCATGCCCGGCATGATGGAGACCGTTCTCAACATCGGGCTCAACGACGACTCGGTTCACGGACTGGTCAAGCAGGCGGGCGGCAACGAGCGCTTCGCCTGGGACTCCTACCGGCGCCTCATCCAGATGTTCGGCAAGACCGTCCAGGGCATCGACGGCGAGCTCTTCGACGGCGCCCTGGAGGAGCTCAAGGACGGCCGCGACGACCTGGAGCTGGAGGCGGCCGACTTCAGGCGCCTGGTCGCGACGTACAAGGAGATCGTCTACGCCAAGACCGGCGAGGACTTCCCCGCCGACCCCCACCGGCAGATGCGCATGGCGGTGGAGGCCGTGTTCGCGTCGTGGAACGCCCCCCGCGCGGTGCTGTACCGCCGCCAGGAACGCATCCCCGCCGACCTGGGCACCGCGGTCAGCGTCTGCTCGATGGTCTTCGGCAACTGCGGCATGGACTCGGGCACCGGGGTGGCCTTCACCCGCGACCCCGGCAGCGGCCAGCAGGGCGTCTACGGCGACTACCTGCAGAACGCCCAGGGCGAGGACGTGGTCGCGGGCATCCGCAACACCATGCGGCTGCAGGAGCTGGAGAGCCTCGACAAGCCCGTCTACGACGAGCTCATGCGGACCATGGAGACGCTGGAGAACCACTACCGCGACCTGTGCGACATCGAGTTCACGGTCGAGCGCGGCAAGCTCTGGATGCTCCAGACCCGCGTGGGCAAGCGGACCCCGGGCGCCGCGTTCCGCATCGCCGTCCAGCTCGTCGACCAGGGCGTCATCGACCTGGACGAGGCCGTGACCCGCGTGTCCGGCGACCAGCTCGCCCAGCTCATGTTCCCCCGCTTCGCCGACGACGCCGGCACCAAGATGATCGCGAGGGGGATGAACGCCTCGCCGGGCGCGGCGGTCGGCAAGGCCGTCTTCTCCACGGCCAGGGCCGTCGAGCTCGCCGGGCGCGGAGAGGCCGTCATCCTGGTCCGCCGCGAGACCAACCCCGACGACCTCGCCGGGATGATCGCCGCCCAGGGCGTGCTGACGAGCCGCGGGGGCAAGACCTCGCACGCCGCCGTGGTCGCGAGGGGCATGGGCAGGACCTGCGTCTGCGGCGCCGAGGAGCTGGAGGTCTCCGCCAGGGACCGCACGTTCACCACGGCCTCCGGCCTCGTGGTCTCCGAGGGAGAGGTGATCTCCATCGACGGCACCAGCGGGGCCGTCTACCTCGGCGAGGTGCCCGTGGTCCCCTCCCCGGTCGTGGAGTACTTCGAGGGCTCGGGCGACCGGGGCGACGAGCTCGTCCGCGCCGTGCACCGGATCATGTCCCACGCCGACGAGGTACGCAGGATGGCCGTACGCGCCAACGCCGACACCGGCGAGGACTCCGCGAGGGCTCGCAGGTTCGGCGCCCAGGGCATCGGCCTCTGCCGCACCGAGCACATGTTCCTCGGCGACCGTCGAGCCCTGGTCGAGGACCTGGTGCTGGCCGTCTCCGACGAGGAGCGCGAGCGGGCGCTGGCCGCGCTGGAGCCGCTGCAGCGGGCGGACTTCACGGAGATCTTCCAGGCGATGGAGGGCATGCCCGTCACGATCCGCCTGATCGACCCGCCGCTGCACGAGTTCCTGCCCGACTACACCGAACTGTCGGTGCGGGTCGCCCTCGCCGGTGACTCGGCGGAGGAGAAGGACCGTAAGCTCCTCGCCGCGCTCAAGCGGCTCCACGAGGAGAACCCGATGCTGGGCCTGCGCGGCGTGCGGCTCGGCCTGGTCATCCCCGGCGTGTTCGCCATGCAGGTCCGGGCGATCGCGGCGGCGGCCAAGGCCGTGCCGGGCAGCCGCCCGGAGATCATGATCCCGCTGGTGGCCGCCGTCCAGGAGCTGGAACACGTGCGGGACGAGGCGCGGCGGATCCTCGCGGAGGCCGGGGTCGAGGCGCTGATCGGCACGATGATCGAGGTGCCCCGCGCGGCGCTCACCGCCGGGCAGATCGCCGAGGCCGCCGAGTTCTTCTCGTTCGGCACCAACGACCTGACCCAGATGACGTGGGGCTTCTCCCGGGACGACGTCGAGGCCGCCTTCTTCTCCAAGTATCTGGAGCTGGGCGTCTTCGGGGTCTCCCCGTTCGAGACCCTGGACCGCGACGGCGTCGGCAGGCTCGTGGAGATCGCCGTCGAGCAGGGCCGCGCGACCCGGCCCGACCTGAAGCTGGGCATCTGCGGCGAGCACGGCGGTGACCCGGACTCGATCCACTTCTGCCACCAGGCCGGTCTCGACTACGTGTCCTGCTCGCCGTTCCGCATCCCGGTCGCCCGCCTGGAGGCCGCCCGCGCCACCCTGGTGTGCGAGGGCTCGGACACTCGCTGACACCCGCTGACCCTCGTGGTCGGCACCCCGACTTCGCGGGAAGTCGCCTCCGGCGCCGCCGGGGCGACTCTCCGCGGAGCCGGTCCCCGCGGCCCGTCCCACCCTCACCCGGGGCGGCCGCGGGGACCGGTACACCTCGCCCGCGACGCCCGCGCTCCCGGCGGGCGGGAACGGTGGCCGCGGGCCGGTACGCGGGGCGCGCTCCCTCGGTAGCGCTCCCGTAAGAGCACGCGAACGGGCGGGGAACGGCGCCGCATACCCGATAACCTGGTGTTTTCTCGCCGTTCCGCATAGCAGGTGCCTTTCGCGGATAAAATCAGTGCACTTATGCATGGTTATGACGAGCACGATCAGGTCAGGTGGGTGCCGGAACCACCCGGCAACCCGGAAAGAAGCCCGTTCGAGCGCGATCGGGCGCGGGTGCTGCACAGCGCCGGGCTTCGGCGGCTGGCCGCCAAGACCCAGGTCGTCGGCCCGGGAGAGACCTTCGGCAGCGGCCAGCACATCCCCCGCACCCGGCTGACCCACTCCCTGGAGTGCGCGCAGATCGGCCGTGAGATGGGGGAGACCCTCGGCCGCGACCCGGACCTGGTGGAGACCGCGTGCCTCGCCCACGACCTCGGCCACCCGCCGTTCGGCCACAACGGGGAGACGGCGCTCAACGACCTCGCCGCGGGGTGCGGCGGCTTCGAGGGCAACGCGCAGAGCCTGCGCCTGCTGACCCGGTTGGAGGCGAAGGTCGTCACCGAGGACGGCCGCAGCGCCGGGCTCAACCTCACCAGGGCCTCCCTGGACGCCGCCGTCAAATACCCGTGGACCCGCGAGAGAAGCGCCAAGTACTGCGTCTACGACGACGACATGCCGGTCTTCGAATGGATCAGGGAGGGCGCTCCGGAGGGGCAGGTGAGTTTCGAGGCGCAGATCATGGACTGGGCCGACGACGTCGCCTACTCCGTGCACGACCTGGAGGACGCCCTGCACTCCGGCGGCGTGCTGCTGGAGGCGATGCGCGATCCGGCGGAGCGCCGCGAGGTCTGCGCGACCACCCGCGAGTGGTACGCCCCCGACGCCGAGCCGGGCGAGCTGGAGGACCTCTTCCACCGTCTCATCACCCAGCCGCTCTGGCCCCGTCACTTCGACAGCTCGTTCGCCGACCTCGCCGCGATCAAGGGGCTCACCAGCTCGCTCATCGGCCGCTTCTGCAGGTCCGCCGAGGTCGCCACCCGCGAGGCGTACGGACCGGCGGCCGGACGCTACAGCGCCGACCTGATCGTGCCCAGGGCCACCCGTCTGGAGTGCGCGCTGCTCAAGGGGGTCACGGCCCACTACGTGATGAGCAGTGACGCGCACAGCGCCAACCAGGTCAGGCAGCGCGAGCTGATCCACGACCTGGCCCACCACATCATGCTGGGCGCCCCGGGGACCCTGGAGCCCGCCTTCAGACCCGCCTTCACCAGGGCCGCCGGCGACGCCGGCCGGCTTCGCGTGGTCGTCGACCAGATCGCCTCGCTCACCGACACCTCCGCGGTCGCCTGGCACCGCGCCCTCGCCGGCCGCTGACCGGGCACTGTCGCGTTCCCGGCGCGCCTTCCGGCGACGGGGACGACCCTCCTTCGTCGGTGGCCGACTGCCAGGGGCCGACCGGTGGACGGGCGAGCCCGCCCTGTCACGTTCCCGGTGTCAGGTGCCGCCGTTCAGCGGGATCTGCACCGGCTCCTGCGACGGCTCCGACCTCCTCTTGGTGGGCTTCTTCGTCGGCGTGGGCTGCGGTTTCGACGCGCACAGGGTGAAGCAGCGGGGAGCCGCCCCGGTCTGCTTCATCACGGCGAGCATCTCCTCCCTGGGGGAGAGTGTGGGATTGCCCTTCAGCCAGGCGTCCAGGTAGTCCCAGGGCTTGACCATGCCCCGGCGTACCCACCACATCGAGGGCGAGGTCTTCCAGGAGATCGCGAAGTAGAGGTTGCTCGCGGTCGAGCGGGCGTTGCCCGAGTTGCCGACCTGGCCCAGGACCTGACCGGCTCTGACGCGCAGTCCCGGCCGTACCCCCAGGGCGATCTTGTCCAGGTGGCCGCCGAGGTAGCGGACGCCGTCGTCGCCGATCACCGTGACGAACCGGCCCTCACGGTCGGCGCCGCGATCGGTGGAGGGTTTCCACCGGTTCTTGGTGTTGACCTCGTCGACCACGCCGTTCACCGGGGAGACGAACGAGCAGCCCTTGCCCGCCCAGATCGTGGTCTTGGGCAGAACCAGGAGCCTGCTCTCGTAGGTGACCGAGCAGCCCTTCACCGGGAAGACGTAGGTGTGCTCGGAGACCTTCGGTGGCGGTACCTGCACCGGGGAGTCGGCCTTGGGGCGGTCGACGGCCGTGGGAGGGGGAGCGGAGGTGGGAGTCGCCTGGGGCATGGTCGCGGTGACCGACGAGGCCGGCGCTCCGGCCGCGGACTCCGCTCCGGGGGTCGGGGCCGCCGTACCGATGCCCGCCACCCCGCCCGGCGGCGCACAGGCCGCGGTGACGAGCGCCGCGCCGGTCACGGCGGCCAATCGTGCTATATGCCCCGATCGCATGATCTCCACCCGCGTACATTATCGAGAATCCGCCTTTACCTTTGTAACCGACGTCCTGGTTGGTCAGGACCAATTCGGGAAAGTCATCGTTCCTCCTGTCCCTTCCGTCCCGGTGGTCCCCCTGGCCTGCCGGAAGATCGGAGCGGGGGCGGGCCCGGCTCCCCGCCCCGATCTGTCGGGAGGCCGGACTAGACTCGCGGCGTGGCAAGCCGGATCAGTGATGAGGACATCGCGCTCGTACGGGAGCGCTCGCCGATCGCCGACATCGTGGGTGAGCACATCCAGCTCCGCAACGCCGGCGGCGGCAACCTGAAGGGGCTCTGTCCCTTTCACGAGGAGAAGAGCCCGTCCTTCAACGTGACCCCCACCCGGGGTTACTGGTACTGCTTCGGTTGCGCCGAGGGCGGTGACGTCATCACCTTCGTCCGGCGTCTGGAGCACCTGTCGTTCGGCGAGGCGGTCGAGCGGCTCGCCAACCGGGCGGGCGTCCAGCTCCGCTACGAGCAGGGCGGCTACGTCCCCGGGCGCGAGCAGGGCGAGCGCATCCGCCTGATCGAGGCGCACCGGGCGGCGGCCGAGTTCTACGCCTCCAAGCTCTCGGCCCCCGACGCCGCGATCGGGCGCAGGTTCCTGTCGGAGCGCGGGTTCGAGCGGGTCGACGCCGAGCGTTTCGGCGTCGGATACGCCCCCGCCGAGTGGGAGGCCCTCTCACGGCACCTGATGGCGAAGGGCTTCACCACCGCGGAGCTGATCAAGGGCGGGCTGGCGAAGGAGGGGCGGCGTGGCCCGATCGACCGTTTCAGGGGACGGCTGGTCTGGCCTATCCGCGACATAACCGGAGACGTCATCGGTTTTGGCGCACGGAAATTGAACGATGCCGAAGACGGGCCGAAATACCTGAACACCCCGGAAAGCCCGCTTTACAAGAAGAGCGAGGTCCTCTACGGGGTCGACCTGGCCAAGCGCGAGATCTCCAAGCGCTCCCAGGCCGTGATCGTCGAGGGCTACACCGACGTGATGGCCTGTCACCTGTCGGGCGTGCCGACGGCGGTGGCCACCTGCGGCACCGCGTTCGGCGAGGAGCACATCAAGGTGCTCCGGCGGCTGCTGCTCGACCAGTCGGGGTCGCGGGGTGAGGTGATCTTCACTTTCGACGGCGACGCGGCCGGCCAGAAGGCGGCCCTGCGCGCCTTCGCCGACGAGCAGAAGTTCGTCACCCAGACCTTCGTCGCCGTGCAGGCCGACGGCCTCGACCCGTGCGACCTGCGTGTCAGGCAGGGCGACGCGGCCGTGCGCGACCTGATCGCCGGGCGCGAGCCGCTGTTCGCCTTCGCCATCCGCAGCGTGATCTCCCGCTACGACGGGAGCACCAACGAGGGGCGGCTCTCCGCCCTCGACGCCGCCGCCCCGATCGTGGCCGGCATCAAGGACAGGTCGCTGCGCCGGCTGTACGCCGTCGACCTCGACCGGTGGCTGGGCTTCAACAACGAGCAGTTCGTCCTCGACCGGATCGCCGAGGTCTCCGCGGCGGCCCAGCCGCGCGCCCAGCGCCCCGCGGGACCCCGCAAGGTCGCCGACCTCACCGACCCCGGGGTGCGGACCGAGGCGGAGGTGCTGCGGCTGGCCGTGCAGCGTCCCGCGCTGCTCGGCCCCGGCTTCGAGGCGCTGGGAGCGGAGGCGTTCACACTCGCCGAGCACACGGCCCTCTACCGGCTGATCGTCGACTCCGGCGGCACCGCCGCCGCGGGGCAGGGCGGACGCGAGTGGGTCGACCTGTTGCTGCGCGGGGCCGAAGACTCCCTGCGCGGGGTCGTCACCCGGTTCGCCGTCGAGGAGCTGCGGGCCGACCTGGCGAGCGAGGAGCGCTACGCCTCGGCGATGCTGGCGGCCCTGGAGCTCGTCTCGGTGACGCGGGCCATCGAGCGGCTCAAGTCGAGGATGGAGCGGACGAACCCGGTCGACGAGCAGCAGGAGTACAACCGGCTGTTCGGAGAGCTGGTCGCGCTGGAGCACCAGCGGCGCGTGCTCAGGGAGCGCGCGGCCGGGAGCTGACGGCCGGGAGCTGACGGCCGGGAGCTGACGGCATAAATGGCATTAATATCCGCGCACTGATTACACCAAACCCGAATAAGGTCTCGATCCGATAATGATCGTCGCCTTACCTTCGGTGACAAAAATAGGTCTGCCATTTAGGGGACCCAATACAGCAGACTGTCTCCCGTGGGTGCATCGGTGCTGCCAAGTGGGCCGCCATCGGTAGACCAGGTGGCCGACCTCGTCACGAAGGGAAGAGAGCGCGGAAGCGTCACGGTCGATGACGTGGCCGCCGCTCTCGACAAGTCCGAGTTGCCGTCCGACGCGCTCGAACGCGTCGTCCGGATGCTCGCCGAGAACGGAGTGGAGGTTCTTGAGCCCCAGGGCGATGAGGAGCCCGCCCGGGCCGATGAGGAGGACGTCGGAAAAAGGGCCCCGACCAGCGATCTTGTCCGCATATACCTGCGGGAGATCGGTCGCGTCCCCCTGCTCACGGCAGAGGAGGAGGTGGAGCTCGCCAAGTCCATCGAGGCGGGCCTGTTCGCCGAGGACAAGCTGACCAGCGTCGTCTCACGCATGGTCTTCCCGGAGTTCAAGGAGCTCGCCTGGCAGGGCACGCGGGCCAAGCAGCGGCTGATCGAGGCCAATCTGCGGCTGGTCGTGTCAATCGCCAAAAGATATGTGGGACGCGGGATGCTGTTCCTGGATCTCATCCAGGAGGGCAACCTCGGGCTCATCCGGGCGGTCGAGAAATTCGACTACACCAAGGGCTACAAGTTCTCCACATACGCCACCTGGTGGATTCGCCAGGCGATCACCAGGGCCATCGCGGACCAGGCGCGCACCATTCGGATTCCGGTGCACATGGTCGAGACGATCAACAAGCTGGTACGGGTCCAGCGCCAGCTCCACCAGGATCTCGGCCGCGAGCCCGCGCCCGAGGAGATCGCCCTGGAGATGGACCTGCCGATCGACCGGGTGATCGAGATCCAGCGGATCGCCCAGGAGCCGGTCTCGCTCCAGTCGCCGATCGGCGAGGAGGACTCCGACCTCGGAGACTTCATCGAGGACGCCGACGCGGTCGTGCCGATGGAGGCCGCGGCCTTCATCATGCTGCAGGACCAGCTCGACGACATCCTCGCGACCCTCTCCGATCGTGAGCAGCGCATCATCCAGCTGCGCTTCGGGCTCGCGGACGGACATCCCCGCACCTTGGAGGAGGTCGGCAGGGAGTTCGGCGTGACGCGCGAGCGCATCCGGCAGATCGAGTCGAAGACCCTCGCCAAGCTCAGGCACCCGACGAGGGCGCAGACGCTTCGCGACTACCTCGACTGAGGAGCCACACGGCGCGGGCCCCGGGAACCTCCGTTCCCGGGGCCCGCGCCGTTCGGCAGACCTCGCCACCGTGACCGTCAGGGCGCCCTCTCTCCGGGCCGGTGCCGCTCTCGCCGATCACCTGGAGTCCCTGTTTCCCCGAGGGTTCCCCGGGGGCGACCTTTCCAGTGGTCCGGTACCGGTCACCTGGAGTTCTCGCCTTGCCGAGGGAATCCTTCCGCTGGTCCGGCGCGGATCATCCGGGCTCCCCGCTTCCCCGCTTCCCCGCTTCCCCGGTTCGTGCCGGTGCGGTGGTCCGGCGCCGATCACCAGGGATTCCTGTCGTGGTGATCACTCCAAAAGCCCCGGTTTTCCGGGGCGTACGGCGTTCCTGTTCGGCGCGTTCGGGGGGCCGGGCTGTTCTCCTGGGCGATACAGGCGCAGACTGGGCGGATGGAGTCGCGAGCGGCGGTCGACGACGCCGCGCTCGGGCGCGAGGCGTGGTCCGTGCTCGACGCGAACTGGACGGGGTCCGCGACCGTCCCCGCGCCCGGCCTCTACCCCCACCAGTGGAACTGGGACTCCACCTTCGTCGCGATCGGCCTGGCCCGCTGGGACACCCGCAGGGCGGGGACCGAGCTGATCAGCCTGCTGGCGGGGCAGTGGGCGACCGGAATGGTGCCGCACATCGTCTTCCACCCCGTCCACGCGGACGGATACTTCCCCGGCCCCTCGGTCTGGCGATCCCGGGAGCACCCGGCCTCCCCCCGCGCCGTGTGCACCTCGGGGCTGACGCAGCCACCGCTGCACGCGCTCGCCCTGTGGTGGATATGGCGGCACGCGGCCGACCGCGACACGGCCGTGGCCCTGGTGCGGCGGCTCTATCCGATGCTGGTCGCCCAGCACGACTACCTCGCCACCCGCAGGGACCTCGGCGGGGGAGGGCTCGCCGCGATCGTGCACCCGTGGGAGTCGGGAATGGACGACAGCCCCGCCTGGGACGCGCCCCTGGAGGCGCTGCCCCCGGTCCGTCCCGCCTACCGGCGGCGCGAGGAGCCCTCCGAGCGGCGCACCGACAGCCGCCAGGACCGCTACATGGCGCTCGCCCTGGGCTGCCGGGACTCCGGCTACGACCCGGCCTATCTGCGGGACGAGCACCCGTTCGCGGTCGAGGACCCGATGTTCAACGGGATCTGGCTCGCCTCCTGCCAGGCCCTCACCGAGCTGGCCCCGGTGGCGGGCGCGGACGCGGGCCCGCACCGGGAGGCGGTGGAGCGGATCCGCGCGGCGCTGCTGGAACGCCTCTGGGACGGCGGGGTCTTCCGCGCCCGCGACCTGCGCGGCGACCGGCTCAGTCCCGTGTGCACGGTCGGTGGCTTCGGGCCGATGCTCGACGAGGGGATGCCCGGCGAGCGGGTCGCGGATCTGGTGAGCGTGCTGGAGTCGGCCCGTTTCATGGGGGCCGCCGGATATCCGGTGCCGAGCTGCGAGATCCGCGCACCGCAGTTCGACCGGTCCTGCTACTGGCGCGGGCCGTCCTGGGTGAACACCAACTGGCTGCTGCGCCGGGCGGCGGCCGTGCACGGCCTGGAAGGGCTGGTGCGGGTGCTCGGCTCGGGCACCCTGCGCCTCGTACGGCAGGCCGGTTTTCGCGAGTGCTTCGACCCCTTCGACGGCAGCGGGCGGGGCAGCCGGGACTTCTCCTGGTCGGCGGCGCTCACCCTCGACCTGCTGGCGGATACCGTGGAGCGGTGAAGCTCTTCAATCGCATGCCCCCCGAGGTCCGCGCGGCCGCCGTCCCCGGCGACCGGGTGCTCGCCTACGCCGAGGGTCCCGACGGCTACGTGATCGCCGCGGACAAGGCCCTCTACCTGGGCGGCGAGCGCGTGCCCTGGTTCCAGGTGGATCGCGGGGTGTGGGACGAGGAGGGGCTGACGGTCACCACCACCGACGGGCGCTCGCACCGGGCGCTGCTGCCCGAGCCGGGCCGGATCCCCGAGGCCGTGCGGGAGCGGGTGATCGCCTCGATCGTGGTCAACCACTACGTTCCGCTGGACGCGCGCGGGGGAGTGCGACTGGTGGCGAGGAAGGCCGACGCCGACCGGCTGATCTGGGAGTTCGTCTTCGACGCCGGCCTCGACCCGGACGATCCCGGCCTGCGTGCCCTCGCGGAGCAGGCGCTTGAGGAGACACGCCGAAGCTTCGGCGTCTGAGACATCGGCCTCCGGACACGCGAAAGGCCCCCGTAGGGGCCCTTCGCACCGACGGGCCGTGCTCGGCCCGTGGCCGCCGACGGAGCGGCGGCAGGAAGATCAGTAGGGTGCGTTGGTCTTCTGGTTCTCCGGCCAGCCGGTGCCCGTGTCGTCGTGCCGGTCGCTGTGCCAGCCGTTGGCCGAGCGCAGGAACGGCAGCCGGTTCTTGGCCACGTCGCTCACCTTGGCCCTCGCCACATCCGTCGCCTGGGAGACCTTGGCGCCCATCAGGCCGGCCGTCTCCTGCACGGCGGGGTTGTCGGAGACGCGCTGGGCCAGTCGCTTGATCTGCTCGTAACGTTCCCGGCCGGCGCGGCTCCCCAGGATGTAGCCGACCGCGAATCCCACTCCGAGCATCAGTCGATAACGCATGTCCACCTCCACAAACATGTTCCGCGGACCCTGTCCTGTGATCACTCGCGGATCGCCTCGTCTCGCCCCTACCCCGGAGTATCGATGCGACACACACCCACGGAGTGCGCTAATCTATTCCTGCGCCGCAAGGAACGGGGGACACCCGGTCCGACCAGCGCGAAGCGCAATCCCGTGTAGCTCAATCGGCAGAGCAGCCGGCTGTTAACCGGCAGGTTATAGGTTCGAGTCCTATCGCGGGAGCCAGTTGAAAGGCCCCGGAAGCCCAGCTTCCGGGGCCTTTGCCGTCTTCTGTCCTGATTCAGTCAGCCTCCCGCGTTCCAGTTCGCCGGACAAACCACTGTGAATCCCAGAAAATAGGGAACGCCACGCCCGGCGCCGCCATGATCTTGGCGGGCGGACCGGTGCGCGGCTGCCGCGGACAACAGCGATCGCAGCGGGGAAGGGCCGCCGCGTCGAGGGCACCGCGCCGCCCGGAACGGTCGCCGTGCCCGTGAGCCACAATGGGTGGTTTTTCTGTGCTGACCTGGCGAAGGTCCCGGCGGAGTACGCCGGATTCGATGCGCGACGTCCCCGGTGTACTCGGGCCCGTGGGCATTTCCGGCGGTGTTCCCGACGGTGTTCCCGACGGTGTTTCCAGGGGCGTTCCCGAGGTGCCCCCGGTCGACGTGGCGGCGGCCGAGGATTACCTCAGGCTTTTCCACGCCGAGAACCCCGGGGCGGGAACCCTGCGGGAACGCCTGCGTGAGGTCCGGCAGGAGATCGCCGGGACCGGAACGTACACGCACACTGCCGGCGAGCTGATCTTCGGCGCCAGGGTGGCCTGGCGCAACAGCGGCAGGTGCATCGGGCGCCTGTACTGGCGCTCGCTGCGGGTGCGCGACCGGCGACACGTCACCACGGCCGAGGGGGTCGCCGTCGAGTGCGTGAACCACCTGCGGGACGCGGCGCCGAACCGCAGGATCCGCCCGACGATCACGGTGTTCCCTCCCGATCGGCCGGGGGCTCCGGGGCCGAGGATCTGGAACGAGCAGCTCATCCGCTACGCCGGATACGCGATGAAGGACGGTTCGGTCGTCGGTGATCCCCGCTACACCGATTTCACCGCGATGCTGCGCGAGCTGGGCTGGGCAGGGGGGCCGGGAAGTCCCTTCGACGTCCTCCCGCTGGCGATCTCGATGGGGGACGGGCCTCCGCTGCTGTCCACGATCCCCGGCGACGCCGTGCTGGAGGTCGCGCTCTCACACCCCGCCTACCCGTGGTTCGAGCAGCTGGGACTGCGCTGGCACGCCGTGCCGGTCATCTCGAACATGTGCCTGGAGATCGGCGGGATCTGTTACCGGGCGGCCCCGTTCAACGGCTGGTACATGGGGACCGAGATCGGCGCCCGCAACCTGGCCGACGCCGACCGCTACGACCTGATGCCGGTCATCGCCCGGCGGATGGGCCTGGATGTCGAGAGCGACCGCTCGCTCTGGCGGGACTACGCGCTGGTGGAGCTGAACGTGGCGGTCCTGCACTCCTTCGAACGGGCCGGGGTGACGATGACCGACCACCACACCGAGTCCAGACATTTCCTGATGCATCTGGAACGCGAGGAGAAGGAAGGACGGGTCTGCCCAGCAGACTGGTCCTGGATCGTGCCCCCCATCTCGGCCTCGGCCACCCCGGTCTTCCACCGCTACTACGAGGACCGGCAGCTGTCACCGAACTTCGTCCACCACCCGGACTCCCTGGAGCGTGCACTCGGTCACCGGACTGCAACGGGGGGTTAATCCGGGGGAAACGTACCGGCGATGCACTTGCAGTGACCCACCTCATGGTGGGGCGCACCTAGGGTTCCGCCGCCGCCGACGCCGGATGTCACGACCGTGAGGCCGTACGGCGTCGGCGCGGGACTGGTCCGAGAGGTGCAGGCGGCCGCGTGGCCGTTCCACGGCGGGACAAAAGCCCGGGAGGCCGGCCGACCCCGGCTGCCCTCCGGCCGGGTTCCGAGCTGATCGGAGCTCCATGCACTGGCACCCGTCCGCTTCCGACCCCGCCCGCCAGGGCCCCTCGTCCGCGGCACCCTCGGCACCCTCGGCACCCTCGGCACCCGACAGGTACGGCCCCGAGGCCCGCTTCGCCGTCGACCGCGAGGCCGAACTGCCCACCACCAACTGGGAACGCGAGGTCGCCTGGGCCCTGGAGGTGGGCCTGCAGGGCGCCGACTCCATCGTCGACCGGCGCATCCCGACCTTCTCCCGGGGAGAACTCCCGCACTTCGCCGGGATCAACACCTTCCTCAAGGCCCCGTACGTCGAGGACGTGCGGCGCTGCGGGGAGTACGACGTGGCGATCCTGGGGGCGCCGTTCGACGGCGGCACCACCTACCGCTCGGGCACCCGCTTCGGACCGCAGGGCATCAGGAAGATCTCCGCCCTGTACGGCCCCTACAGCTTCGAGCTGGGAGTGGACCTGCGCGAGTCGATCACGATGGCCGATCTCGGGGACGTGTTCACCATCCCCGGCAACATCGAGAAGACCTTCGACCAGATCTCCAAGGCCGTCTCGCACGTCTACTCCAGCGGGGCCTTCCCCGTCGTCCTGGGCGGCGACCACTCCATCGGGTACCCGACCGTGCGCGGCGTGGCCGAGCACCTCTCGGGAAACCTCGGGATCATCCACTTCGACCGGCACGTGGACACCCAGGAGACCGACCTCGACGAGCGCATGCACACCACGCCGTGGTTCCACGCGACCGACATCCCCAACGTGCCGCCGCAGAACCTGGTGCAGATCGGCATCGGCGGCTGGCAGGCGCCCCGGCCGGGGGTGAAGGTCGGCCGCGAGCGCGGCACCACGATCATGACGGTCACCGACTGCGTGGACATGGGCATCGAGGCGGCGGCCGAGCGCGCGCTGGAGGTCGCCTGGAAGGACGCCGAGGCCGTGTGGCTCTCCTTCGACGTCGACTGCCTGGACGCCGCGTTCGTCCCCGGCACCGGCTGGCCGGAACCCGGCGGCTTCCTGCCGCGCGAGGTCCTGAAATTCATCCAGATCATCGCCGACGCGGCGCCGCTCGCCGGGATCGAGGTCGTGGAGTGCTCGCCGCCCTACGACAACGCGGAGATCACCTCGTTGATCGCCACCCGCGTCATCTGCGACACCCTCGGCTGCCTGGTCCGTTCCGGGCACCTGCCCACGAGGAAGGGAGCCTCCTGATGCTCCGCCGCCCGCCTCTCACCCTCCGTCGGCCTGTTTCGTCCAGGCCGCCCGGCCGGACCGGGTCGCTCGGGGCGTTTCGTTCGTCCCGCGCTCCGTTCTCGCTTCGCCTGCTCGTCTCTCTCTTCCTCCTCGCCGCCTGCGCGGCGTGCGCCTCCACCCCGGGCGGTGCCGCCGAGCCCGCCGCCTCCGGCGGCGAGAAGACCCTCACACTGGGCTTCTCCGCCTGGCCCGGCTGGTTCCCCTGGCAGGTCGCCCAGGAGAAGGGGCTGTTCGCCAAGAACGGCCTCGACGTCGAACTGAAGTACTTCGACAGCTACACCGACAGCCTGACGGCGCTCGCCACCGGCAACGTCGACGCCAACAGTCAGACGCTCAACGACACCATCGCCTCGGTGTCCGGCGGGGCGAAGCAGACGATCGTGCTGGTCAACGACAACTCCACCGGCAACGACCAGATCATCGCCAGGTCCGGCATCTCGACGGTGGCCGACCTGAAGGGCAAGACCGTCGCGGCCGAGCAGGGAACGGTCGACCACTACCTGCTGCTGCTCGCGCTGCGGAAGGCGGGGCTCACCGAGAAGGACGTCACCTTCAAGCCGCTGCCGACCGATGCCGCCGCCGCGGCCTTCAAGGCCGGCCAGGTGGACGCGGTCGGGGTCTTCGCCCCTTTCACCACCACCGCGCTGGAACTGCCGGGTTCCACGGCCATCGCCACCTCCAAGGACTTCCCCGGCGCCATCCCCGACCACCTGGTGGTGGCCGCCTCGCTCGTCGCCGAACGGCCGCAGGAGGTGCAGGCACTGGTGAAGACCTGGTTCGAGACCCTGGAGTGGATCGCCGCCAACAGGGCCGACGCCACCGCGATCATGGCCAAGCGGGCGGGGGTGAGCGAGGCCGACTACACGAGCTACGACGCGGGGACCACGATCTTCTCCCTGGAGGACAACCTCGCCGCCTTCGAACCCGGCGACACCGGCGACCACCTCGACAACCAGGCGTCCCTGATCGCGAAGTTCCTCGTCGACTCGGGCCTGGCCGACACCGAGCCGTCGCTGGACGGCCTGTTCGAACCGAAATTCGTCAGAAGTCTCAAGCCGTGAGAACCGTGAGAGCAGTGAGGGTTGTCAGAGCGGTGAGAGCGGTGGAAGCCGGCAGAGCGGGAGCACCGACATGGAGACAACGCCGGGTGACGACCGGCTGTGGCCGGGGCGGGTCCAGTTCGCCCTGCTCGCCACCCGGAAGGTCGAGGCCCTCATGAGCGCGCGGACCGCCGAGCCCGCCGCCGCGCCCCCCGACGAGGAACGGCGGGCCTGGGAGCCGCTGCCCCGGCGCTCGGACCGCCCCGGACGGCTGAGAAGACGCCCTCCCGGCTCCGGCGCCTCCATCGGCAAGAACCGCTCCGGAGCGGGAGGTCCGTCTCTCCGGGCCCGCTGGGGCCTGCGGGCGGCCTCCGTGCTCGTCCCGCTCGCCCTCTGGGCGGCCGTCAGCACGGCGGGGCTGGTCGACCCCACCTTCCTGCCCTCCCCGCTGGCCGTCCTGGAGGCGTTCGCGGAGATGCTGGGCAGCGGGCAGCTGCTCGACGACACCCTCGCCAGTCTCGGCAGGGTCGGGACCGGTTTCGGGCTGGCGGTGCTGATCTCGGTGCCGCTGGGCGTCGCGATGGGCACCTCGGCCGTGGCGCTGGCCCTGCTGGAACCGGCCGTCGGCCTGCTCCGATACATGCCGGCCGCCGCGTTCATCCCCCTGCTCATCATCTGGCTCGGCCTCGGCGAACCCTCCAAGATCGCGATTCTCGTGCTGGGCGTGGTGTTCTTCAACACGCTGATGGTCGCCGACGCCGTACGGCGGGTGCCCGGTGAGCTGGGCCAGGCCGCGGCGACCCTCGGTGCCAGGCGCGGCGAGATCCTCAGGAAGGTGACCTGGCCGTACGCGCTCCCGGCGGTCGTGGACGCGGCGCGGATCAACGCCGCCGCCGCGTGGAACTTCGTGGTGGTGGCCGAGCTCATCGCCGCCGAGTCGGGGCTCGGCTACCGGATCGTGAGGGCACAGCGGTTCCTGCAGACCGACAAGATCTTCGCGGTGCTCGTCGTGATCGGGATCGTCGGCCTGCTGATCGACGTCGCGCTGCGCCTGCTGCGCGATCGTCTCGGGAGGTGGGTGGCGTGAGGCCGGAGTCACGAGTCCTGGGCGACCGCTTCGGGAGGTGGACGGCATGACCCTCGTACTGCGCGGCGTGGCCAAGGACTACGGCGCCACGCGCGTCCTGGACGGCATCGACCTGTCGATGGAGCCGGGCGAGTTCGTGTGCGTGGTCGGGGCGAGCGGCTCTGGCAAGTCGACGCTGCTTTCTCTGATCGCCGGGCTCACCCCGGCGAGCGCGGGATCCGTCTCGCTCGCCGGAGCGCCCGTCACCGGTCCCGGTCCCGAGCGCGGGCTGGTCTTCCAGTCGGGCGCGCTGTTCCCCTTCCTCACCGTCGCGGAGAACGTGGCCTTCGGGTTGCGACTGCTGCCGATCTCCAGGGCGGACCGGGAGCGGCGGGTCCGCTGGTATCTCGGCGAGGTGGGACTGTCGTCCCTGGCGGGCGCGCTGCCCCGGCAGCTGTCCGGCGGGCAGCGCCAGCGGGTGGCGATCGCGAGGGCACTCGCGTGCGAGCCGGCCGTGCTGCTGCTCGACGAGCCGTTCGGGGCGCTGGACGTACAGACCAAGGAGGACATGCAACTCTTCCTGCGCCAGGTGTGGCGCGACACGGGCACGACCGTGCTGATGGTCACCCACGACGTGGAGGAGGCCGTCCTGCTCGCCCAGCGGGTGCTCGTCTTCGCCTGCGGTCCCGGCAGGGTCGCCGCCGAGGTGCCGATCGACCTGCCCGCCTACCGGGCGCTCACCGTCAAGCGCACCTCCTCCTTCCTCGGCCTGCGCGCGACGGTCGAGGATCTGGTCCGCTCGCACATGCTGACGCCGGAGAGGGAGAAGGTGTAGAACGATATTCTGTGACTCTCCGGGCGGGGAGTCCCCGGCGGGCTGTCGAGGGGGATGCGCAATGGTCGATCCGGTGCTGTCGTCGATCGAGCGGGGCGTGCTGACGCTGACCCTCAACCGCCCGGACCGGCTCAACGCCTGGACCGACGAGATGGGCCGCCGCTACTTCGACCAGCTGGCCGAGGCCGAGAAGAACCCCGAGGTCCGGGTGATCGTGGTCACCGGCGCGGGGCGGGGATTCTGCGCCGGTGCGGACTTCCAGACGCTCACCGCCCTCCAGGACGGCTCCTACGCGGGGCGGCCCGACCCGCGTCCCACCACCTTCCCGACCACGATCCGCAAACCGGTGATCGCCGCCGTCAACGGCGCCTGCGCCGGGCTCGGCATGGTCCACGCCCTGCTCTGCGACCTGGTCTTCACGGCCGCCGAGGCGAAGTGGACCACCGCCTTCGCCCGGCGCGGCCTCATCGCCGAGTACGGCATGTCGTGGATCCTGCCCCGCCTGGCCGGTCAGGCGAGGGCGATGGACCTGCTGCTTTCCGGCCGCACCTTCACCGGCGCCGAGGCGTACGAGCTGGGCCTGGCCGGCCGGTCGGTGCCGGGGGAGAGGCTGATGGAGGAGACGCTGGCCTACGCCCGCGAGCTCGCGACGCACAGCTCCCCGGCCTCGATGGCGGTGATCAAGCGTCAGGTCTGGGGTGACTGGCAGCAGAGCCTGGAGGCGTCGGAGTCGGCCGCGAAGCGCCTGATGGCCGAGTCCTTCGCCAGGCCGGACTTCGTCGAGGGCGTCGCCAGCTTCGTCGAACGCCGCGCCCCTGACTTCCCGCCGCTGTAGCCCGGCAGCCTCGTGGGCCCCGGTGGCGTGTCCGGCGGCATTCGGCTCACCGGGCAGGAACGTCACCGGGTTTCCGGCGCGCACGGGGGCGTGACGTGGGCGGCCTCGGAGGGCGCGGGGTGTCGGTCACGGCGTGGGCGGTGTGCGGTCGCCGACGATCAGGTGGGTGGCTTTTCGGTGACGAGCACCGCGAGGCCGTCGAGGATGCGTTCCATGCCGAAGGTGAACTCGTCGTCCTCACCGCCCGGCTTGTCGAAGACCCGGGCTTCGAGAAGCTCGTGGATCTCGGGGAAGCGCTGGGCGTCGGTGAGCCTGGCGAGTGACCTGCCGTAGCCGGACAGCGCCTCCTCGTCGGTGACCTGGGAGGTGCGGTGGGCGTCCTGGAGGTCGGCGAGGAGCGCCACCTCGGTCCTGACGAAGCCGTTGACCAGCAGCAGCGCCGCGAGCTTCGTGTCCGCGTCCAGTCCGGTGCCGCGCAGGCAGCGCAGCCCGGCCTCCAGCCAGGCGACGTGGTTGGGCATGATCCCCGGCCCGGTGATGGGGATGCGCAATGACCAGGGGTGCCGCTGCAGGGCGACGCGCATGGCGGCGCCCCATCGGTGGACGCCCTGACGCCAGTCGTCGCCCGGCTCGGGGAGCGGGGGAGGCGGGCCGAGCACCGCGTCCGTGATGAGCATGAGCAGGTCGCCCTTGGACAAGACGTAGCGGTAGAGCGCCATCGTGGAGACGTCGAGCTCGGCGGCGATCTTGCTCATCGAGACCGCGGCGAGCCCTTCCGCGGAGCCCACCCGCAGGGCGGCCTCCACGATGTGCTCCAGGCTCAGGCTGCGTTTGGGGCCCTTGCCGGGCCGCTCGCGCAGGCCCCAGGCGATCTCCACGCTCTCCGGCACTTCCATCGCGCTCCCGGGCTTGACCGTCCTTTTCTGCGAGTGTATACCTTACGCAATATCGTGTATGTCATAAACAGTAGAGCGTACGCCATACACAGGAGGGGTAGTGGAAGCAGCGATAGAGGCGGTCGGCCTCACCAAGTCCTACGGCAGGGTCGCCGTCCTGAAGGGCGTCGACCTGCGCGTCGCCAGGGGGAGCGTGTACGCCCTGCTCGGTTCCAACGGGGCGGGCAAGACGACGACCGTACGCACCCTGGCGACGCTGGTCGGGCCGGACGGGGGACGGGCCACGGTCGCCGGGTTCGACGTCGTCCGCGACCGCCGCCGGGTGCGCCGCGCCATCAGCCTGACCGGCCAGCACGCGGCGGTCGACGAGTTGCTGACCGGCGAGGAGAACCTCCGGATGATGGGCCGCCTGTCCGGCCTGTCACGCGCGGGGGCCCGCCGCAGGGCGGCCGAGCTCCTGGAGCGGTTCGACCTGGTCGAGGCGGGAAAGCGGCGGGTCGGCACGTACTCGGGTGGTATGTGGCGACGCCTGGACCTGGCCGCCGGGCTCGTCGGCGCACCATCGGTGATCTTTCTCGACGAGCCGACGACCGGGCTCGACGTGCGGAGCAGGCAGGCGATGTGGGAGGTGATCACCCGCCTCGCCGACTCGGGGACGACGGTCTTCCTCACCACCCAGTACCTGGAGGAGGCCGACAGCCTCGCCGACAGGATCGCGCTGCTCGACGGCGGACGGGTGGTGGCGGAGGGCACCGCCGACGAGCTCAAGGCGAGGGTCGCCGCCTGGCGGCTGAACCTCGTCCTGGCCGACGCCGGCTCGTTCGCCGAGGTGACGCGCCTGCTCGGGGCGCGGGCCGTGCACGCCGATCCCGCCAGGCTCACCGTCGAGGCGGCCACCGACGGGAGCGCCGCGCAGATCCGCGCCCTGCTGGACGAGGTGGATCCCGGGCGTTCCGCGGTCGAGAGGTTCACCGTGCGAGGCGCCACGCTCGACGACGCGTTCCTCGCCCTGACGGACAACCTGACGGACAATCCGACGGACAGGGAGCGGGCCGGTGTCTGACCTCACGGCGACGGACGTCTCGACAAGCGAGGAGCGGCGAGTGTCCTGCCCCGTCGTCGGGTGCGAGGGGAGGAGGGCCGGTGTCTGAGCTCGTCGCCTGGCCGGTCATGACCGGCCGCGCCGTCCGCCTGTCGCTGCGCAACCTCGACGCGCTGATCACCTCGTTCCTGTTGCCCGTCATGATCATGCTGATGTTCGTCTACCTGTTCGGCGGCGCGATCCAGACCGGCACCGACTACGTCACCTACGCCGTCCCCGGCGTCCTCGTCATGTGCGCCTCCTACGGCGCCTCCCTGACCGCGGTCGCCGTCAGCCAGGACATGAGCCGGGGGATCGTCGACAGGTTCAGGTCGATGGACGTCGGCGGAGGGGCGTTCCTGGGCGGGCACGTGGCCGCCAGTACCGTGCGCAACCTCACCTCGCTCGTCATCGTGTTCGTCGTCGCCTTCCTGCTCGGCTTCCGGGCGGACGCGGACCTGGCGGGCTGGGCCGCGGCGGCGGGCATCCTGGTGGTGTTCGTCCTGGCCGTCTCCGCGGTCTCCGCCGTGGTCGGCCTGCTGGCCAGGACGCCGGAGGCCGCGGGCGGCTTCACCTTCGCGGTGATGTTCCTGCCCTACCCGAGCAGCGCCTTCGTCCCGGTCCACACCATGCCCACGTGGCTGCACGGGTTCGCGGAGAACCAGCCGGCCACGCCGATCATCGAGTCCGTGCGCGGCCTGCTGCTCGACAGGCCCGTGGGGAGCGACCCGTGGAAGGCGCTGGCCTGGTGCGGCGGTTTCCTGCTGGTCTCGGCGCTGCTGTCCGGCAGGTTGTTCCGCGACCGCGCCCGCTGAGGTGGCCGGAGGGGACGCGCTCAGCTGACCAGGGTGAGCCAGTGCGGCGCGTCCCCGAAGGGGGCGGTGCGGGTGGTGACCGCCTCCATCAGCCAGGCGGCCGAGGCGCGGGCGCTCTCGACCACGTCGGGCGGGTAGGCGTACCTGATCCGGTGCTCCTCGAACTCGTCCTCGTCGTCCAGGAAGACCCGGCTCCGGCGGCCCTTCAGCAGGTTCCCGCGGACCCTGATCACGTCGAGGTCGAGGTCGATCATGGTGACCTGACCGTCGCTCCACCGCGGCACCGTGGAGATGTCGCAGTAGATCTCGTGCTTGTGCGGTGCCGTGTTGAACGCGGCCGTCCACCAGGCGTCGCGGGGGAAGAGCATCACGAACGGATGCGGCCAGGCGACCGCGGGGCCGTCGCCCTTGTGGCCGCTGGAGTCGGCCACGCAGCCCGTCCACACCCCGTGCTCGTCCTCGCCGAGCAGCAGGCCGCGGTGGTGCCAGTGCAGTGACCCGTCGTACTTGCGGTAGACCACGTTCACGCTCTCATAGGACATTCCCCGACATTAAGGCTTGACAGAGATCTATGTATTTCCTACCTTCTAAATAGGTTAAGAGTGTCAGTGCGAAGCCCCGGCTGACTGACCGGCAACCCTCGCACCGCGGCGGGGTGCCCCCGGGGGAGACCAGGCGGCACGGTGGGCGTGCCGCAAGCGCGGACCCCTTCACCGGGGTCACCACGACATGTCCGGGAGCGCCAGATGCCGAAGAGCAGCACACTGAACCACGCGAGCCCCGTCGACCTCGACACCCACGGCCACTACCGGCCGGGTGGCAGGTCCGGCCTGCGCTACCCCTTCCAGGGGCGGATCGGCACAACCGCCTTCCCCGCCGAGCCGGGGCGCTACCACCTCTACGTCGCGGCCGTCTGTCCGTACGCTCAGCGCGCCGCCATCGTGCGCTCCCTCAGGGGACTCCAGGACGTGGTCTCGCTCTCCTACGTCGACGACGAGCGCGACGGGCGCGGGTGGGCCTTCCGCGAGCGGCGCGGGGCCGACCCGGTCAACGGCTTCACCACCCTGCGGCAGGCGTACGAGGCGACCGAGCCCGGCTTCGACGGGCACGTCTCCGTACCGGTCCTGTGGGACAGGACGAGCGGCCGCATCGTCAGCAACAACTTCCCCGACATCACGATCGACCTCGCCACCCGGTTCGGCGGCGACCCAGAGGCCGACCTCTACCCCGAGGAGCTCAGGCCGGAGATCGACGAGCTCAACACGAGGATCTACGAGATCGTCAACACGGCGGCGGGCCGCGTGGCGTCGGCCACCACCGAGACCGCGTACACCGAGGCGCGCGCAGAGGTGATCGCCTTCCTGGACGAGCTGGACGACCGGCTGGCCGACCGCAGGTACCTGTTCGGCTCGGGGATCACCGAGGCGGACGTACGGCTCTGGCCGACCCTGCTCCGCTTCGACCTGAGCGACAACCCGGCGGCCAGGATCAGCGAGCGCCCGCTGACCGCCTTCACCAACCTGTGGGCCTACGCCAGGGACCTGTACGCCCACCCCGCATTCCGCGAGAACACCGACTTCACCGTCATCTCCCCCTTCCGCGGCGAGACCGACACCTGGCGTGTCCCGGTCGAGCCGCTGTACGCCGACTGGGACGAGCCGCACCGCAGAGCCGCCGTATGAGCGCCTCGATCGCGGTCGTCGGCGCGGGACCGACGGGCACCTGCCTGGTGGAGCGGATCTGCGCCAACGCCGCCGACCTGCTCGGCTGGCCGTCGCTGGACGTCCACGTGATCGACCCCCACCCGCCGGGCGGCGGGCGCGTCTGGCGGCGCGACCAGCCGGACCTGCTCTGGATGAACTCCACCGCGGCCGACGTGACCCTCTTCACCGACGAGTCGGTGCGGTGCGAGGGACCGATCCGCCCGGGACCCACGCTGGCCGAATGGCTCGGCGGAGACCCCGGCAGGTTCGCCACCCGCCCCGCGCAGAGCGGCTACCTCTCCCACGTCTTCCGCCACGCGGTGGCGACCGCGCCGCGGGGCGTCCGGGTGCACGTGCACGCCACCCGCGCCGTCGACCTCGCCGACGTCCCCGGCGGCCAGGCGGTGAGGCTGGAGAACGGCGGGACGATCGAGGTCGACGCGGTGATCCTCGCCCAGGGACACGGCGACGTGACCCCGACGAGCGAGGAGGGCACGCTGGCCCGCCTCGCCACACGTACGGGGCTGCGCTACCTGCCCACCGGCTACGCGGCGGACCTCGACCTGGACGGCGTCCCCGCGAGGGAGCCGGTGATCGTACGGGGGATGGGGCTCGCCTTCGTCGACCTGATGGTGCTGCTCACCTCGGGCCGGGGCGGCCGGTTCGTCCGCGAGTACGACGGGGAGCTCGTCTACCTGCCCAGCGGGCGAGAGCCCCTCCTGCACGTGGGTTCGCGGCGCGGGGTGCCGTACCACTCCAAGACCGGTTACCCCTTCAAGGGCGCCCGCCCGCCGGTGCCGCGCTTCCTCACCCGCGAGGCGCTGGGCGAGGGGCCGTGGGACTTCCGCAGGGACGTGTGGCCGCTCGTCGCCAAGGAGCTGGCCTTCGCGTACTACCACGAGCTCATCACCGCCCACCCCAAGCGGGTCAAGCTGGGCTGGGAGGAGTTCGAGGAGGGCTTCGCGGCCGAGGAGTGGCGCAGCCTCGGGATGCGCAAGCTGATCCGCCAGGCCGTGCCCCGGCACCCGGACCGGCTCGACTTCGACCGGCTCGACCGGCCGCTGGACGGCATCCGGTTCGGCGACCACGCGGGCCTGCAGAAGTGGATGCACGGCTATCTCGCCGTCGACCTGGAACGGCGCTCCGACCCCGCGCACAGCGCCGACCACGCCATGATCCTCGGACTGCTCTCCGTCTACGGCGTCCTCGCCGAGCTGGGCATCTCCGACCCGTGGTTCGGCGGCTTCTTCAGCTACGTCGCGAGCGGTCCGCCGGGATCCCGGCTGGAGGAGATGCGCGCCCTCGCCAGGGCCGGGGTGGTCACCTTCCTCGGCGCGAACCTCAAGGTCGACCACCATGAAGGACGCTGGCGGGCACAGAGCCCCACCGTGCCCGGTGGCGTCGCGGCCGGCACACTCGTCGAGGCCCGGCTGCCCGCGCCCAGCGTGAGCCGGGCCGTCGACCCGCTCATCGGCGCGCTCCGCGACCGGGGCGAGCTCGACGAGGAGTCGGGCCTGGTGAACGTGCGGACCGCGGACCGCCGCCTGCTCGACAGGTCAGGCAGCCCGCACCCCCGCAGGTTCGCCCTCGGCCCCTGGGTCGTGGGCGGCAGGGCCACCGCCGGCTTCGCCAGGCCCCGCCTCAACGCCCCGCTCTTCCGCCACGCCGACGCCCTCGCCCGGATCGTGCTCTCCGAGGCCGCCGGAACCCAGATCAGACGGCACGTCGCGTGAACCGCCCCGATCGCCATACCCGGCGTGTCGTCGAGCCGGCCGGACGCGCCGTACCGAACAACGCCGCACAACACGCCGTACAGAACAACGCCGTACAGAACGCCGTGCGGAAGCACGTCGCAGAGAAGCACGCCATACAGAAGCACGTCGTACAGAAGCGCAAGGAGAAGAACGTGAAGTTGCGATGGGGCGCCCTGACGCTCGCCGGAGTGCTGGCGCTCGCGGCGTGCGGAGCCGAGAGCGGGGCCCCGAGCGCGAAGGCCGGTGCGGACGGCGGTGGCGGCAGTGGCGACGGCGGGTCGCTCGTGTGGGCGGTGGAGACACAGCCGATCACCTTCAACCCGCACCAGTGGGGCCAGAACAAGGCCCGCCTCCTGGTCCACAACCAGTTCGACGCACTGATCGCCCGGGGCGTGAACGGTGAGTTCCTGCCCTGGCTGGCCACGTCCTGGAAGGTGTCGGAGGACGGCCTGACCTACACCTTCGAACTCCGCGACGACGTCACCTTCCACGACGGCGAGAAGTTCGACGCCGCCTCGGTGAAGGCGAACCTCGACCAGCTCGTCGCACCCGGCTACAACGCCGCGCTCAGCGCCATCCAGCTGCGCAACTTCGAGAAGGCCGAGGCGACCGCGCCGTACACCCTGAAGGTCACGCTCAAGGCCCCCGACGGACTGTTCCTCGACTTCCTCTCCTCCCCGTACGCGGGCCAGGTCTCCCCGAAGTCGCTGAAGAACGCGAAGGACCTCAAGGCGGGCGGCGTCGACGTGGTCGGCACCGGGCCGTTCATCCTCGACCGGTTCACCCCCGGCCAGGAGGTCCACTACAAGCGCAACCCCGACTACAAATGGCCGCCCACCGGCGCCGCCCACCAGGGACCGGCGCACCTGGCCGAGATCACCTACCGCTTCCTGTCCGAGGCGGCGGTACGGGTCGGCGCGCTCACCTCCGGGCAGGTGCAGGTGATCGAGGGCGTGCCCGCCACCGAGATCGGCCTCATCAAGAGCGACCCCGAGCTGAGACTGGAGACCAGCCTCAACTCGGGAAGCGCGTTCTCCTACTACTTCAACGTCTCCCGTCCCCCGTTCGACGACAAGCGGGTCCGCGAGGCCTTCCGCGACGCCGTCGACGTGGACGCGGTGCTCAACTCCGTCTACCAGGGCACCGCCAAGCGGGCTTGGAGCGTCATCGGCCAGGGCAGCCCGCAGTTCTACGACCCCTCCCTGGAGAAGACCTTCGGCAACAACCCCGAACGGGCCAACCGGCTGCTCGACGAGGCGGGCTGGAAGGAACGCGACGCCGAGGGCTTCCGGGTCAAGGACGGCAAGCGACTCACCGTGCGCACCGTCAACGCCGCGCCGTTCGTCCGCGACCGCCGCGACGTCCTCGCCCAGGCCGTCCAGGCGGCCGTCAAGCAGAGCGCCGGGATCGACTTCCAGGTCAAGATCGTTGATCAGGGCACCGCGCAGAAGGCCGTCGAGGACAACGAGTACGAGATCTTCGAGAACTCGCGCGGCGACACCGACGCCGGGGCGGCGCTCAACCTGATCCTGGCGAAGGACGCCGCGATCAACCGCACGAAGTTCGGGAGCGCCGAACTGGACGAGCTGCTCGCCGGCGCGTCGGCCGCCTCCGACGTCGCCAAGCGCAAGGAGCTCTACGCGAAGGTGCAGAAGACCGTGATCACCGACGAGGCGATTCTGCTCCCGCTCTACGTTCCCGCCGACCAGGTCGCCTACAGCGCCTCGGTCACCGGGATCACCTTCGAGCCGGTCTCCGGCACCCCCAACAGTGCTTACGACATCCGGATAGGGACGTGAGCACCCTTTCACTCACCCGGCGGCGGGGGCTGGCCGCCGCCGGGTGGCTCGGCCCGGTGGGCCGGCGGCTCGGAGCGGGCGTCGCCGTGCTCTGGGCCGCCGCCACCGCGGCCTACCTCGCCCTGCTGCTCGCCCCCGGCGACACGATCGACGTGCTCATCGGCGACGGCATCGACACCCCCGAGCGGCGGGCGGAGATCATCGCCGAGTGGGGGCTGGACCGCTCCCCGCTCCAGCAGTACGGCGACTATCTGCTCCGCCTGCTCCAGGGAGACCTGGGCCGCTCCTACATCCTGCAGCGCGGCGTCGGCGACATCCTCGCCTCCCAGATCGGGCCGACGATCCGGCTCGCGCTCACCGCAGCCCTCCTCGGGGTCGTCCTCGCCCTGCTGCTCGCCCTGACCACCGCGGGCCGCAGCCCCTGGCTCGGCGGCCTGGTCGGACTGTCGGAGCTGGTCACCGTCTCGGTCCCGCCGTTCCTCATCGGCATCCTGCTGCTCGCCGTCTTCTCCTTCACCCTCGGCTGGTTCCCCGTCTCCGGGGACAGGGGACTCGCCTCCCTGGTACTGCCAGGACTCGCGCTCGGGCTGCCGATCGCGGGGGTGCTCGGCCAGGTGCTCCGCGAAGGGCTGGAACGGGCACTTGAGGAGCCGTTCGCGGTGACCGCCCGCTCGCGCGGCATCACCGAGTGGCGGCTCGTCGCCCGGCACGCCCTGCGTCACGCGCTGCTCCCCGCCGTCACCCTCACCGGCTGGTTCGTCGGCTTCCTGCTCGGCGGAGCGATCATCGTGGAGGCCGTGTTCGGCCGACCCGGGCTCGGCCAGGTTACCGTCGGCGCGGTGAACAGCAAGGACATGCCGCTGGTGATGGCGGTCGTGCTGATATCCGCCCTCGCCTACGTGACGGTCAGCACGATCGTCGACCTCGCCTACCTCGCGATCGACCCCCGCCTGAGGAGGAGCCGATGACGACCCCGTCGCGCGAAGAGCCGGTGACGGTTCCACCGCCGATTCCACCGACGATTTTGCCGAGGCAGGAGCCGACGGTGGCCCCGCCGCGGGAGGCGCCCTCGCCGTACCACCCGAGGAGGAGCCGATGACGACGGTCACGGAGGTCCCGGGTGTCGCGACCGCCGCCCCGGCGCCGGCCAGGCGCGGGTACGGCCTCAGCGCGCCGCCGGTCGCACCGCTGCTGTTCCTGGCGGTCGCCGCCGTCGCCGCCGTGGCGCCGAGCCTGCTCACCGGCGTCGACCCGCTCGCCGCCGACCCGCTGCACGCGCTCGCCGGGCCGAGCGCCGAGCACTGGTTCGGCACCGACCACCTCGGCCGCGACGTGCTGTCGCGCGTCGTCCACGGCGCGGGACACTCGCTGAGCATCGGCGCCGCCGCCGTACTGCTCGCCGCGGGGGCCGGAACCCTGCTGGGCGTCCTGGCGGGACTGTCCCCCCGCTACGTCGACGAACTGCTCAGCCGCCTGTTCGACGTCGTGGCGACCTTCCCAGAACTGCTGCTCGCCCTGCTGGTCATCGCGATCACCGGCCCCGGCACCGGCAACGTGATCCTCGCGATCGGCATCGCGCAGATCCCCAACTACGCCCGGGTGATCCGCGCCCAGACGTTCGTGGTGCGCCGCTCCGGCTACGTCGAACAGGCGGTCACCTTCGGCCTGGCCAGACCGATACTGGTCGCCCGCCACGTACTGCCCAACGTGCTCGGCCCCCTGCCGGTGCTCGCCACGATCGGCATGGGCACCGCCATCATCGCCACCTCGGGGCTCAGCTTCCTCGGCATGGGCCCGCAGCCGCCCAGCCCGGAGTGGGGCTCGATGCTGTCCGAGGCCCGCGACTACCTGCGCGTCGCCTGGTGGAGCGTGCTCTTCCCCGGCCTCGCCGTCACCGGAACCGTCATCAGCCTGACGCTCGTCGGGCGCCGCCTGCAGCGCCGTTTCGAGGGGAGAAACCGATGAGCCTCATCGACGTCGAGGACCTGCGGGCCGGCTTCCCCAAGGCCGGAGTACAGGCCGTACGGGGGGTGAGCCTCTCGATCGAGGCGGGCGAGTGCGTGGCGATCGTCGGGGAGTCCGGCTCGGGCAAGAGCGTCACGGCGAGGACCCTGGTCGGGCTGGCCGGACCCGGCGCCGAGGTCACCGCCTCCCGGTTCGTGGTGAACGGCGGGGACGCGCTCCGCTTCGGCGCCCGCGACTGGCGACGGCTGCGCGGCCGGTTCGCGGGGCTCGTGCTCCAGGACGCGCTCACCTCGCTCGACCCGCTCCGTACCGTCGGCGACGAGATCGCCGAGGTGCTCACCACCCACGACGTCGTCCCCCGCACCGCCCGGAAGGCAAGGGTGATCGAACTGCTGGAGGCGGTCGGGGTCCCCGAACCCGAGGTGCGGGCCCGGCAGTACGCCCACCAGCTGTCCGGAGGGCTGCGCCAGCGCGCCCTGATCGCCTCCGCGATCGCCGCGAGCCCGCCGTTGATCATCGCCGACGAGCCGACGACCGCGCTCGACGTCACCGTGCAGGCCCAGATCCTGCGACTGCTCGCCGCCCGCAAGGCCGAGGGCACCGCGCTGCTCATGATCAGCCACGACCTCGCCGTGGTCTCCGCCGTCGCCGACCGCGTACTGGTGATGAAGGACGGCGTGATCGTCGAGGAGGGGGCGACGGGACGCGTGCTGTCCGAGCCCCGCCACGACTACACCAGGCTGCTGCTCGCCGCCGTCCCCTCCGCGGTCTCGCGAGGCACCCGCCTGTCGGCCATCGCCGCCGGGGGAATCGCGTTGCGCACCCCGCTGCCGGAGCGGACCGTCGACCACGCCGCGCCGATCCTGGCGGTCTCCGGGCTCTCGGCCGGGTACGGCTCGCGCACGGTGGTCGACGACGTCTCCTTCGAGGTCTATCCCGGTGAGACGCTCGGCATCGTGGGGGAGTCGGGGTCGGGCAAGACCACGGTCGCCCGGCTCGTCCTCGGACTGCTCGAACCCGCCTCGGGGGAGGTCCGGCTGGGCGGCGAGCCCTGGTCGGGGATCCGCGAGCGCGCCAGGCGTTCCCGCAGGTCCCGCATCCAGGTGATCTCCCAGAACCCGCTCGACTCCTTCGACCCCCGCTACACGGTCGGCCGCCTGGTCGCGGAACCCCTGCGCGGCGCCTTCCTCGAACGCGGCCCCTCGCGCGCCGTTCCTTTCCGGAACGGTTCCTCGCCCGGTGTCTCTTCCGGGGACGGCTTTCCTCGCGGTCGCTCTTCCCGGAACGGCTCAGCGCGCGGCGTTCCGACCGAGAACAGACCTTCGCGCGGCGTTCCTTTCCGGCACGGCTCCTCGCGAGAGGCCCTCTTCGACCGGGTGACCGAACTGCTGAACCGGGTCGGCCTCCCGGCGGACATCGCCGACCGGCACCCCCGGCGCCTGTCCGGAGGCCAGCGCCAGCGGGTGGCCATCGCGAGAGCCCTCGCCACCCGCCCCGACGTGCTCGTCTGCGACGAGCCGGTCTCCGCGCTGGACGTGTCGATCCAGGCCCAGGTGCTCGACCTGCTCGCGGAGATCCAGGCCGCCGACGGGACCGCGCTGATCTTCATCTCCCACGACCTCGGGGTGGTCCACCACGTCGCCGACCGGGTACTGGTCATGCGCGGCGGGCGGGTCGTGGAGGAGGGGCACGTGGATGAGGTGTTCTTCCTGCCCCGGCACGACTACACCCGCGAACTGCTCGGCGCGGTGCCCAAGCTGGTGTCGGCCGAGCCCTGACCCTCGGACCGCAGGCGCGGGGCAGGGCCGGCACCCACCGCGAGCGGGGCGAACCCGACCGATGAAGGTCGCGGACGCCGAGGGCAGGAGCGGCACTCACCGTGAGCCGGGTAGAACCGGCACCCCGGGCGCGACAGGTGATCCGGTACGTCGAGACGGATCGGATCAGAGCAGCCGACGGGCACCCTGGGCCGGGGTCGCCGGGTAGATGTCCGGTGCGGTCCAGCCGCGCTCGGCGTAGGCCCCGGTCACCGACTCCCGTACCGACTCCACCCGGTCGTCGGCGACCAGCGCGATCGCCGAGCCGCCGAACCCGCCCCCGGTCATCCGAGCCCCTCGTGCCCCGCCCCTGACCGCCGCCTCCACGGCCACGTCCAACTCGGCGCAGGACACCTCGAACTGGTCGCGCAGCGACAGATGAGAGGCGTTCAGCAGCGCACCGATCTCCCGTACCGCCCCGGCGCGCAGCAGCCCGATCACCGCCTCCACCCGGTGGTTCTCGGTCACCACGTGCTGGGTGCGCCTGCGCTCGTCGCCGCTCAGCTTCGCGAGGGCGCCCGCCAGATCCGTGACATCGCGCAGCGCGTCGACCCCCAGGCGCTTGGCGGCGTTCTCGCAGTCCTTGCGGCGGCGGGCGTACTGCCCGTCGGCGAGCTCGTGATGCACCCCGGTATTGATGATCAGCAGCTGCATGCCGTGACTCGCCAGGTCGAACGGGATGCTCCTGGTCCCCAGGGTCCGGCAGTCAAGGAACAGCGCCTTCCCCTCCTCGCCGAGGGCGGAGGCCGCCTGGTCCATGATCCCGCACGGCATGCCCACGAAGTCGTTCTCGGCCTTCTGGGCGGCCAGGGCGATCTCCATCCTGGTGAGGCCGAGCCCGTACAGCTCGTTCAGCGCCGTACCGATCACCACCTCCAGCGCCGCGCTCGACGACAGGCCCGCCCCCGGGGGGACGTCCCCGTCGATCACCACATCCGCCCCGCCGACCGGACGCCCCTGCCCTGCCCCCTGTCCCTCGTCTGTTTCCCGCCCCTGCCCTCGTCCTTGCTTCCGCTCCGCTTCGCCGAGCGCCCAGAACACCCCGGCCGCGTAGCGTGCCCAGCCCTCGGCCTCGTCGGGCGTCGCCAGCGTCACCGGCTCACCCGCCTGCAGCGACCGCAGCCTGATCACCCCGTCCTCGCGCGGCGACACCGCGGCGGTCACCCCCCACGGCAGCGCGAACGGCAGGACGAACCCGTCGTTGTAGTCGGTGTGCTCCCCGATCAGGTTGACCCGCCCGGGAGCGTGCCACACCCCGGCCGGCTCCATGCCGTACGAGTCCCTGAAAGCCCCAACAACGCGCATGATCCAACACTCCTCAACACGGCTCACCCGTAGGGTATCGATTCCATCGGAGCCGGGTTCCGTGCTCGTTCCCGCCGAAGGTCACATCTTGAACCCGTCCCGCCCGGCAGATGTGCGAACAGCCGCCACGTTTGGTTGAATGCCGCGTACGGCGTGCGCGAGGGGCGGTAGCTCAGCCGGTTAGAGCAGGGGACTCATAATCCCTGGGTCGCGGGTTCGAGTCCCGCCCGCCCTACCCTCCGTGACCACCTGAAAAGCGCCTCTGACCTGCGTGTTCGCACTCAGAGGCGCTTTTTCCGTGTCCGGCTGTCCACGGTTGTCGCTGACGGGTTCCGGATGGCTGTGCCGAATACGTGCCGAAGTTTCAGGGAAGATCGTCAGCCCTCGCCGAGCGCCTCGGAGATCCGGCGCTTGGCGGTCTCGTCCTGCCCGACGATGCACTTCGCGTAGATCTTCAACAGCACGTCGACGCTGTGTCCCGCCCATGCGGCGACCTGGGTAGGAGGCACCCCGGCGTTGAGCCAGGTGGACAGGCAGGCGTGTCGGAGGTCGTAGACGCGCTTGCCGAGCGGAGAGGCGTACTCGGCTTCGGTCAGCACACTGGCACGGGCCTTGTCCCACGCCCGCCGATAGGTGATGGTCGGCAGATCCCCGCCCTTGACCCCGGTGAACAGGCGGCCATCCTTGCCGGGCGGAAAGGAGGCCAGGTGGCAGCGAAGGAATCTGACCAGTTCGGGAGCACAAGGGGCGGTACGGCTCTCACCCTCGGCCCGGTGCTTGAGCTGGCGGCTCTCCCGCTGGGTGCCCTCATTGGTCCACTCCTTGCCGACGTCGGGAGCCGCCGTACGAAACCGCAGCTCTCCCCACGCGTCCGGCGACTCCTCCCGCTCCTTCGTCTCCTCGTTCCCTGTCGGTGCCGGGAGGATCACGTTCGTCGTCCGGAGGTCCACGGCCTCCTCGGGGCGGAGACCCGCGAAGTAGAGGACCGCGAAGAAGGCCACCAGCCGCGGTCCGCTGCGCTTCTGCGCCGCCACGGCGGCCAGAAGCGCTCGGGCCTGGGCGGGGTTGACGACGCAGTCGCGGTTGACCTCGTGCGAGCTCTTCGGGGCCTGCCACTTCAGCCCTTGAATCGGGTTCGCGGCCAGCAGCTTCAGCTCAACGGCGTAGTCCAGCGCGTTGAAGAGGATCGCCCGGTTCCGGCGCGCGGTGCTCGCCGCGGCGGGCTTGCCGTCGAGCTTGGAGGTCGCGACGTCCAGCATTCTCCGCATGGTCGCGGCCTCTTCGAGCATCGAAATGGGATGGGTGTTTCCCCTGAGCCATCCGAGGACGGGATCGTCTTCGACGGAACTGCTGTTCCTGTCCTTCGTGTTGAAGGCCCAACGTGTGAGGGCCTTCCGGATCTCCTTGTCGGACGGCTTGCCACGGCCGGCGGCGAGCATGACCGGGCTCGCCGCTGTGAGAGCCCGTGCGATGTCGCGCCGGTATCCGGCCGAGGCGCGCTTCCACTTCATGTCCACGTAGCCGGTGGCGAAGTCGTACCAGCTCATGTCGGGACGTTCCGTCCGGTTCCATGAGACGGGTTCGCCGGTGAGGAGGCTGAACGCTTCCCCCTTCCGTGCGGCGCTCTGCAGCTCGCCGCGGAAGGTGTCGGCTTGAGCGGCGTTCCGGAACGGCCTTTTCCAGGGCTTGTCCGCGGTCTTCCACCGCACGGTGTGAGTGACGAGCCGTGCACCCCGGTAGACCTCCGTTTTGTAGACGCGCACGTCGTAGGTGATGTTCTTCAAGCGCTGTCCTCTCGGGCGGCCAGCCAGTTTTCGTAGTCGGACAGGTAGATGCGCAGGTCACCGTTCGGGATGCGGAAGCACTTGGGGGCGCGGCCCTTCTGCCTCCACTCGTAGAAGGTGGACCGGTTGATGCCGAGGTCCTCGCAGATGTAGTCAACGGTGATCTTTTTGGCGTTGGCCCTGGGCATGGGCGTACCTCCTAGCGGTTTGGGCGATCAGTCGGTGGGTCGGCAGAGGTCGGGGAGAGTGCGCCGCCGCTGGGGAGGGCTGAAACATCTCCGCATCTCCACATCTCCGCAAAAGGGCCTGTGAGCTGGGCGAATGGCTGCGGAGACAGAGCGTTTCCGGAGATGGCCATCTCCGGAAACGCGGGCTATCTCCACAGAGGCGGGGGAGATGCGGAGATGGAAGGTGGCCGATCGCTGCCATCTCCGCATGAGTTTGTGCTGGTAGAAGGTCGGTTCGCGGGGATGCGGAGATGCGGGGATGTTTCAGCGCTTCTCCAGGTCGCTCTGGCCGAGCGGTCGGCTCAGGCATGGTGCTCGACCCAGAAGACGTTGCGGTCGCCGCGGTCGTTCTTGGCCGCGCGGATCACGTAGTCACCGCGCCATCGGCCGATCTGTCCGGTCAGCAGCCGCCCCAGGCCGAGGGCGTTGGGCAGGCGGCCGGTGGCGGTGGTGATGAACTGGCCGTCCCAGCTGTCGTGCTCGTCGAAGCCGATCCGGGAGGGTTCACCGGAGCGCCGCAACTCGGCGGCGGTCATGCGCTGCGAGCCGTGCAGACTGTGCCAGCAGGACAGGAACGCCCGCCAGCGGGACTCGTCCTCGTCGATGTCGCGGATGTCGGCGGCGTTGGCCAGGAACCCGTCAACGTGGTGATGGGCGAGGAATCCGCCGAGGGACTGTGCCCAGGGGGTGAACTGGCGCATCGACACCGTGGCCGCTCGGGGGGCGCCGTGGCCGGTCCAGTCCAGGACCAGGATGAGCAGGTGCCACAGGACGGTGAGTTGGTTGGCCGGGACGGTGATCCACTGGTCCAGGTGCGGGATGCCGAACCGGGACTGGTCACGCTGCTCGGGGCGGGGCATGTTCGGGTCCAGGTGGACGCGCACCGTACGCGAGGCCATGTCGCCGCCGACCTGGAGGTTGTTGCCGGTGGCCATCCACAGCCGGTCGTTGACGACTGCGATGTTGCGCGAGGCGCCCAGCTGGCGGTCCGACCAGACGCCGGCCGTGACGAGCAGGGCGAGGGTGGGGGAGTCGATGACGGTGCCCTCGGCGAGGTTGTCCCACACCACCACCCCGACCTGCTCGGCGAGCACGGCGGTGATGCTCTTGCGCAGCTCTTCCTCGGCGTAGGCCCAGGGCATCACCCGCTGGCCGTACAGCATGCCGGGGCCACCGGTGAGGATGCTCTTGCCGCTGGCGGGCATGGTCGCGTCGATCAGCGCGAACGGGGTGAGACTGCGGGTGTAGTGCCGAAGGATCGGCGTGGCCAGCAGCGCCAGATAGTTGGTTCGGTCGGCAGCGCTGGCCCAGGGGAAATCCCGGAGAAACCGGTTCAGCAGGAAGTCTCGGGCGGCATGCACCTGTTCGGTGGTCGGTCGCTCCGGCACCGGCGGTAGCGCGACCTTCGCGGCGAGGTACAGGCCGGTGGCGGGGTCGTAGCCGGGGCGTTGCAACAGGGTGCCGTCTCGGCGCAGCACTGGAGCGCCGATCACACCGCGCAGCGTCGACACCCCGGGCCAGGTCTTGCCCGCCAGGACGGAGGAGAGGATCTCCCGGGGCGGGGTGACCTCTTCCTCCACCAGCTCCATCCCGCTTCCGCCGTCGCTCTTGCGAGAGCGCATCCGGTAGACGTAGGCGTGCTCGGCCAGCAGTCCGGCCAGCGTGGCGGGCGTGAGCGGGCTGGCGGTGACCGGCAGGGGCGAGTCCTCGTCGGCGGCGGGGCTGATCTGCCCGCCGGAGATGGTCTCCATGTGCACCAGGGCACCACCGGAGACGTAGGTGTCGGGCAACAACTCCTCGACCAGAGCGGCCTTGAGGACGCGGATGGTCTCAGGCCCGGAGCCGACCTGCACACGTGTCGAGATGTTCACGCGGGCACGCTCCGGGGCCGGTTGGCGCCGTTGCGAAACCCGGACCTGATGGTTCGGCGGGCCGCCGCCTCGGGATGGCCCGCGCGTACGGCGGCTTGGGCCAGAAGGGTCTCGGTGATGACGGCGTCCAGGGCGCCGCCGGCGACGAGTTGCCCGAGCGCGACCGACGCGCCCCAGAGCGTGGTGTTCAAGCTCCCCTCGGGGGCGGCGGCGATGGCTTCCAGGCTGGCCCGGGTCGCGGTGTCCAGGTAGGAATCGCGGCGGCCGGGGCCAAGGTCGACCACGACGGGCCGCGGTGGCGGCAGTGGCGCCGGACGCAGCCGCTCGGCCAGCCAGCCGGGCAGCGGCGCCGCGTCGGGGGTGTGGATCGCCTCGTAGGCGCCGGTACCGTCCGGCAGGTCCACGAAGCTGCCGGGGCCGACCACGTACCCGCCGACGCCACGGGTGTCGATCCGCCAGCCGAGCCCGAGGCCCTGGTCGCCGGAGGTGTTGGCCAGAGCCGCGTCGTCGGGGGCGGTGAAGTACAGGTGCAGACCACCGCGCCGGGTACGGACCTGGAAGGTCTCCAGCGGCACCGGCTGCCCGGCCTCCTCACACAGCAGAGCGAAGACGTCGGCACCGTCGTTGACGCCGGGTCGCTTCCACCGCTCGGGAACCTGTTCGCCGGGCTTGGGCAGGTCGAGGTCCACCACCACCAGGCGCGACGGGCCACAGGCGATGCCGATGTTGAGCGGCTGGCGTGCCCAGATCCGGCGAATCACCTCGGGATCGACGGTGGCGTGCTGCTTCCACCGGAAACCGGTCAGCGGCACCTTGTCGCCGATCGCGACAGGAAAGACGTGCCAGTTGCGGGCGGCAGCGGCCAGCGCGTAGCGAAGCCGGTCAGATTGATCAGCAGATGGCATTGGTGTTCTTCTCCGTGGGACGGTGCAGGCCGCGAAACGGGCGCATGACCTTCGAGCCGTTGGCACGTTGGATCAGGACGTCGTGGGGCGCGCGGGTACGCGCACGGCTGCGCGTGGGATGCACGCGCGAAAGTTTTTGATCTTGCTGCCAGGGGTGCCAGACCAGGTGCCGGAGAGGGGGCCAGGAGGGGTGCCAGAAATCCTGGCACCCGCTCTGACCTGTAACTCCCCCCCGGCCCCCGTCTGGCAGCCACCAAGGGGTGCCAGACGATCTACGGGAGTTTCGGGCGCTCCGTCATCAGGTAGCGCTGCACCTCGTCGTCATAGCCGCTCAAGACCCCGGCATCGACCAGCCGCTTGAGCCGGTCCTGAACCCAGGCGCGAGAGATGTCCGTCTGCTCCCACAGCGGCTTCAGCGCGCCTGAGGAGAAGTCCCGGGCGCCGTCATCCCACAGAGCGTGCAGGAGCTCCATCAGCGCGGCTCCCCGCTCCTCAGCGGTCATTTTGCGATCCGGCGCCGCGAACTTCCATGGAGGCTCTCCCTCGTCGAGGTCAGGGATCTCGTCATCAAGCCCGGCCTGGACGGTCGGGTCCGGGTCGCTGATGGTCTGGTATTCGGCCGCCACGGCCTCCATGCCCTCGTCATCCACGCCATCGGCCTCGGAGGGGTGTTCGTCGCGGATCGCCGCCAGCACTTCCCTCAGTTCCTCGACCTGCCGAAGCACCGCCGGCGCCTTACCCTCCCGAGGCGGGCCGAGCACATCGCGTCGCCGCAGTTCGGCGATCAGCTCCTGGGCCTGGGCGAAGGGAATCCGGAGCTTGCGCTGCAACATCGAAGCCGACCCCAGCTGCGTGGTGACGACCAACTCGGCCGCCTGCGCGAGCAGCTCGACATCAACCGGTGCCGTCTCCAGAACCGGTAGCGGGGCAGGCGAGGCCAGAGCGGAGGCGTCCAGCCGGGCCAGCGCCGCGGTTCCGGCGTCGACCTTCTTGTACGCGGCCGGATAGGCGGCGGCGTGCGCGGCCAAAGCGGCGTTGGCCCGTTCGTCGTCGAAGGTTCCGCCGGCCATACCCCACGCGTAGGTGCGCAGCGGCATCGCGATCCGCTCATCCGGGATCGACGGCGCGTCCAGGTAGGCCATGCCGGGCTGCTTGTTGCTCCAGAGCTCGGGGCGGCATCCGGCGTCGTCCTGGGCCTCCGACAGACCGAACGACGCGTCCGCGCTGCTGTCGACACCGAAGCACATCTTCGCGAGCTGACCGCGGGCGATGGTCGGCATCTGGGTGTAGTCCGAGCGCTGAAGGCTCAGCACGACGGTCCCGCCCGCCGACCGGATCGCCTTGACCAGGCTCAGGAACCGCTCCTGCTCCTTGTCGGTGAGCGCGTCGAAAATGTCGGGGAACTCCTCCAGCCACAGAATCCAGTAGGTCAGGCCGCAGCCTTCCTTCCACTTCTGCAGCCTCTTGGCGGCCAGTTGGTCGGTGCGCTTCTTGACCTGGGACTGCATCTCGTTCAGCAGGGCTCTGGCGCCCTCCTTGGTGGTCTCCAGCCGGTGCAGCGCCGGCCGCAGAGGGCCCAGCGTCTGGTCTCCCTTGGTGATGTCGATCGCGAACACCGCCACGTCGACCCGGCTGACAGCCTCGGCCAGGAAGTTCCACGCCCCGCCGATCGACTTGCCGCTGCCGGTCTTGCCCATGACCTGCACGTGGTGGCCGACGATGACGTACTCGATCTGGTCGAGGTCTTGCCACAGGCCGATCCGGATCGGGTCGGTGATCGAGGCGCCCGGCCGGGACGGGCCCGGCCAGGGGATCGGGTTCTTCATCACCCGAGGGTCGGAGATCACGACCTTGGCCTTGCTGGCGTCGTCGGGGTCGATCGAGGTGGTGATGGACCCGGGCGGCAGGCCGATGCCCGACTCGACGTAAGGGAGCTTCTTCTGCAGGTCGTCAGCGGTCTGGCGGCCCTGCTCCAGCTGCACCGCGCCCTCGACCTTGTGCTCGGTCGCCTTCGTCGTCCTCGCCTCGATCGCGGGCATGCCCGCGGCGGTCGCGCCCTGACCGAACAGGAACTTCAGCGGGTCGTTGACCGCGCCTTGCACGTCGATCTGCTTTTGCCGGATCACGGTGCGGATGTTGAACGACAAGGCCATGGACACCCCGCCGATCAGGATGAGACGCCCGGTCACCATCGAAGTGGGGCCGTTGATCGTGGCCGCGCACACCCACAGACCGCCGGCCAGGGTGGTCAGCGTGGTGTGCAGGCGCCCGACGGTGCTGCGAGCGTGCGACTGGTTCCAGGTCAGACCGGTCAGGCCCATCACGCACACCGTGATCAGAGCGGTGGTCCACGCCACGACCTTCGGGTCATCGGACCGCAGGATCGTGTGGAAGGCCGAGCCGATCCCGAACAGCAGCGCCGCGACGGCCCACGGGGGGAAGTACAACAAGGCCTTGGAGACCTCGCGGGTGGCGACCTGCTCCCACGAGGAGGCGTCCGGCGGTGCAGGCGCTACGACCTGCTTGGTGGCGGCCATCAGACATCGTTCCAATTGAACTCGGGCTTACGGCTGGACGGTTTGGCGGGAGGGATGATGTCGATGAACTCCTTGCGGAACTGGGCGTGGAACTTCACCAGCTCGATGCCGCTGGCCTTCTGCAGTTCCGCGGCCCGCTTCAGGCGCCGCACCACCCGACGGGCGCGCAACCGCACGTCCGGAGCGCCGAACACCGACAAGACGGCGTGGCCCTTGAACGAGCGGATCAGGACGGCGTACAGCTCGTCGCTGCCCAGGTTGAACTCCTCACCCAGATCACGGCTCAGGTCACGACCGACCTTGGCGTACTGGGTGACCGAGACCGGGCCGCCCCACGGGATGTTGGACAGTTCGGGGATGCGGCTCTTGCCGGACTTCTCAGTCATGACTTTCCTTCCAGGTCTCCCGGACCGCATCGCATAGCCGGCCGGAGATGTAGCCGATACGGCGGGTGCCGAAGGTGGCGGCCAGCAGTGCGTCGATCGCGCTCACCAGCAGAATCAGGGTGTGGCCGAGCACCGCACCGGCCAGGAGCAGCCAGGCGATGGCGACGCAGACCAGGCCTCGGGCCCGCTCGGACAGCGGGCGCCGGGAGGTGGTGACGACGTAGATGGTCTTCATGAGCGGGCCTTGGTGCGGGTCACCTGCACGCCGAAGCGGTGGCCCAGGCGGATCAGCATCCGCCGGGCCGACAGGGTCACCACCACCCCGATGGCGAACCCCGCTCCCAGAACGGCCCAGGCGGGCAATTGACTGAGGCGGCCGATCGCCAGCGCTGCGGCCCACACGACGAAAACCAGGCCGATCAGCGTTCCCCATTCGCTCTTCTTGGGCTTTCGACGCGACGGTCGGCGCGCGGTGCTCCGGGAGGCCATCACGCACCTCCAGCGACGACCAGGGCAGTCACGAAGAGCCACGCGACGTGCCAGGACTGATCGAGGGAATAGGCGCCGGTGCCGGTCGGAGCCGTGAGCCGGTCGCCAAGGGCGTAGAACCCGCTCTTCTTGAGCCGCTTGGCCAGGAGTTCGAGGGTGACCTTCGTAGTGCGGCCTTCGTGACCGGCGGCTCGGTCGGCCCAGTAGTGGGAGGCCGCATCGATCAGCAGCCCGGCGAGCAGGTGCGTTCCGTCCAGGCGCAGGCCGGTCACGAGCATGACCAGGGCGACGGCGACGACCTTCGTGATGGTCAAGGTGGCGACGTGCTTGGCGCAGGCGATCCGCCCGGCCCAACCGGGGGCACCCTTCGCGCACGCCTGGCCGTGCGTCTGCACCCAGTGGTCGCCCACCGAATGCGCGGCGAGGAGAGCGCCGAATGTCGCGGCGAATGTCGCGAGGGAGGCGAGAGTCTCGACGGTCATCGGTACTCCTCGTCGATCGCGGAGTTCCAGCCGCCGCCCTCGGCGAGCCGGTCACGGACGGCCTGAGCGGTGGCCATGCGACAGCTCAAGGCGTCACGGATCTTCTTCACGCCGGGCTCTTCAGGCAGCTCTCCGGTAGCGATCAGGTGCCGGATTCTGGCCGCCTTCGCCTCGACGTCCGCGACCCCGGTAAGGGGGGTACCGGAAGGGTTACCGGAGTCGGCGTTTTCCCTGTACCGAGCGGCGGTAAGGGGGGTACCCGACAGGCCGAGATCGAGCCTCGTGAACGCGGCCAGGATGATCGGCAGAGCGGTCACGATCGCGACCGCGACCACAGGGCCGAGAATGTGCAGCACAAGCCGGGAGAAGGAGAACTCCTCCCCGCTGGGGAGCGACCAGGGCAGGTAGGGCCAGGCGTTCATGCCGAGCGTCAGTCCGAGGAACAGCCACTCGATCCGGATCAGCACCCGGGACTCGATGGGCTGGCCGAGGGTGGCCAGGTAGGCGCGGGCGCCGACGACCACGAGCAGGGCGAGGGACATGAACGGCTCGACCAGCCAGGCGAACACCCAGCCGGGCGCCCCCTTCTCGGCGCCCTCGGCGGCGAACGCGTGGACGCCGGCGGTGGACCAGCCGAGCGCGAGCGCCAGTGCGACCATGGCGACGGCGACGAGAAGGCGCCGCATCCGGGTGACCTGCCAGGCGCGGGTGGCCGGGTCCTGGGCGAGCGCGTGCAGCCGGGCGGCCTGCCAGGCGGCTCGGCGCCGCTTGCGGACCCTGGCCGTGTCGAGCATGAGCGGCGCGTCGTCGTCCTGGAGTTCGGCGAGCAGGTGCGCCTCGGCGACCTCGGCGCGCAGCTGGCGGACGCGCTTGGTCTCGCCGTCGGCCTCCAGGTGCTCGCGGGGCGCTGGTAGTGCGCTGGGCGCGTGCTCGGCGAGGTGGCTTTCCAGCGCGGCGAGACCGCGACTGATGTCTTGCCGGCTGGGCTCGCTTGGCGGATCGGGCGATGGCGTGGAAGTCTGAGACATGATCCTTCTCCTGCTTCTGTCAGGTATGGGGTCGAGGGCGGAGGTCGGCGGCGGAATCGCCGGCCTCCGCCCGCCTCGGGTCAGGCGTTGACGAGCGACTGGCTCTCGCGGACGAGGGACTTGAACCCGTCGAACGGCTTGAACTTCGGCGCCCACACACCGGCGATCTGGAGGGGCGCGCCGGTCTGCGGGTTACGGCCGTTGCGAGCCTCCCGGTAGATGGCCTCGAAAGCCCCAAGGCCCGCGATGGTGACCGGCTCGCCGGCGGCGACGACGGTGCGAATGATGTCGATGGCAGCGGTGACGGCGGCGTCGGCCTGAGCCTTGGTGAGATCGGTCTGCTCGGCGATGGCGGCGGTGAGGTCGGTCTTGTTCACGATGCTTTCCTTCTCTCGCTGGTGCTGGAGCGGGTGCTCCTGCGTGCCCGCCTGGGACTCGCACCCAGGGGTCTGCTGGTCGGGCTGGTGGGTCAGCGGGCGCGCTTCTCCAGCGCGGCCCGGTAGGTGCGGTCGTCGTCGGTCTCCCGGCCGAGCGCCTCGGCCTGCTCGGCGAGGCTGGTCTCCAGCAGCACGGCGGCGGAGTCGAGCCGGTTGAGGTTGGCGAGGTCGCGGGCGATTCGCTTACTGGGCATCACTTGCCTCCCTTCGGCTTGCTGGTCTGGATCGGCCGACGGGCCTGCTCGGCGTTGGTGGCGCGCTCGGTAGGGCTGTGGAGTGGCTTGGCCGGGGTGTGCAGCGGGGCGCTCATCGCTTGCCCTCCTTCTGAACCTGCTCGGCCAGCTGCTGGTCGTAGGCATCACGGACGGACGCGCCGGGGGTGGTACCAGGCCAGCCGGAGGGCTGCTCGCCGTTCGGCCATCCCTTGTGGCGGGGGATGTGATGGATGACGACCGTGGGGACCTTCACGCGGCCACCGCCGTCCGGGCCGCGGCGACCAGGTCGAGTCCGGCGCGGAAGTACGCCGCGGCCTCGTCGAGCGGGAGCTCGTCGTGGACGCGCTGGTAGGACAGGACCATCGGGGTGCCGTCGAGGCCGTTGGACAGGTAGACGTCGGCGAACTGGCCGGACGCGGGGCGGCGGCAGTGGCTGTCGTCGGGGTGGGCGCCGGTGTAGTGGTCGGTGCACCACGGCTGGCAGCGCGGCGGTACGGCGGTAACGTTGAACACGGGTCTTCCTTCCTGTTTGGGCAGGCAGAGGGCTCGGGGCCTGTTCGGTGTTGGCGCACCGGCAGGCCCATTTCGTTTCAGGCGCTCAGCAGCGCCTTGACCTCGGTGTCGGGGACGCGCCACTGACCGCCGGGTGTGCGGGTCGCGGCGATGCGGCCGGTTCGCGCCCACGTCACAACCGTCTTGGGCGAGACTCCGAGCATGGGTGCGACCTCCTCCGGCTTCATCAGGCGCGTGGGCGGGTCGGTCACGAGGTGCCTCCAAATCGGACATGCGGGAATAAGCCCTCCCCATGGAGCCGTTCTCCTTCGGAGAGGAACTATGTACTACGTACTTCATACTACTCGTCCGGCGTCGGGTCAACGAGAATGAAGTACGTAGTGCCGCGCCCGATAGGATCATTCGTATGTCCGCAGCCAGTAGTCAGTACCGCGACATCGCCTCAGTGATCCGCGTCCGGATCCGCGAAGGCGCCTACGAGCGTGGAAAGGCGCTCCCCAAAGAAGAAGACCTGGCCAACGAGCTAGAAGTGAATCGCGTGACCGTCAACCGTGCCGCACGGATCCTCGCCGCCGAGGGCCTCATCCGGGTGCACCGGGGCGTCGGATGGATCGTCCACGAGCTCCCGCCGCTCCCTCGCGATGCGGCTACCCGGCACAGCCGCGAGGCGCGCGAGCGTCAAGGAAGCCGAGGTGCACTCGCCACCGAGCTGGCCACGCTCGGCTACCACTTGCGCTCGAACAACACCGTCGGCCCTGGCCAGCCACCCGCACAGGTCGCCGAGATCCTTGGGGTGAATCCGGATGCCGACAGCGTCGTGGTTCGCGCTCGACGCATGTTCGCGAACGACGTGCCCATTCAGATCGCCACCAGCTACATTCCGCTGTCGATCGCCGCTGGGACGCTGATCGAGCATGAGGATTCCGGGGTGGGTGGCATTTCCAGCCGTTTGGCCGAGCTGGGCCACGCCCAGGTGGAGATCGAGGAGTGCATCAACGTCCGGCCTCCAGCGCCATCGGAAGCCGCGTTCTTGCGGATGACCGGGGATCAGCGCGTTTATGAGATCACCCATACCGGGTGGACAGCCGATGACCGGCCCGTGAAGGTGACGATCTACATCATGCCGACCTACCAATGGAACCTGCGCTATCGGTATCCGGTGGACCCTGCCGACGCCTAACGTGCGCTGGCGACACCGGCCCTCGGGGTCGGCCTCATTTCAGCGCCGACTCCACCGCCAGCTCACCCCCATGGGCGTGGGGAGCGCGGCGGCGACGTACGGCTGGATATAGCCCTCAGCGACTCACCCCCACGGGCGTGGGGAGGACTGGGCATTGATAATGTCCAGCGCGCCCTGCTCCGGCTTACCCCCACGGGCGTGGGGAGGACATCGTGAACCAGCGTTCGATCGCCAAGACCTGCGGCTCACCCCCACGGGCGTGGGGAGGACATCGGTCAGGGCGTCGAGCAGGGCGGTGATCACGGCTCACCCCCACGGGCGTGGGGAGGACCACACCACCCACCTGCTCCGCCTCGCGGTCGGCGGCTCACCCCCACGGGCGTGGGGAGGACCACCACCGGTACGTGGAGCCGTCGCCGTGCTTCGGCTCACCCCCACGGGCGTGGGGAGGACGATCGGGTCCGAACCGGCGTCGAGGCGGCGACCGGCTCACCCCCACGGGCGTGGGGAGGACCTCGTCACGTGTCAGCGTGTCACACCCCCCAGCGGCTCACCCCCACGGGCGTGGGGAGGACCAAGCAATAACCACATACCGCTACTACGACGACGGCTCACCCCCACGGGCGTGGGGAGGACGCCTCCACCTCGGGGTCGGCGTCCGCTCCGGCCGGCTCACCCCCACGGGCGTGGGGAGGACCCGAGGAGCAGGACGGACCTGCATAACCATCACGGCTCACCCCCACGGGCGTGGGGAGGACGCGCGGATCAGCTCGGTTTTGCGGAGCCCCTTCGGCTCACCCCCACGGGCGTGGGGAGGACACTTCCCGACCTGCTGTTTCACAAACGCACTTGAAGTTTCTGGCAAGCCGAACACGTCGCCGAAGACATAGCGACAAGCCTACTCGCCCCGTGGGGGCGACTGATCAATGTCGATATAAACATAAATGTGGCATTGGTGTACGAAAATGGCATATAGGGATATTTTAAACGAGAGTATTTTTCATGTTCTTTGTTTGACGTGAAATGTCGGCGGTTGTCTCTACAGTGAGCTCTCGTAAATCTGATCAGCAGGCACGCGTCTGCTGGCAGAGCCTGAGCCACTGACGGAGAAGCTATGGATGGTCCCCCGGAGATTGACCTCACGTTGTGGGGCAAGTCGCGAGGACTTCCAGGGCGCTACCCGCTGGTCTGTCATCTTCTCGACGCCGCCGCAGCGGCAGAGACCCTGTGGGACGACTACCTCTCGCCCGGCCTGCGCGCGTCTCTGGCGAATGAGCTGGGAGTCGGTGAGAGACATGCGCGGCATCTGCTCGCGTATTGGGCGGCATTGCACGACATTTGCAAGTGCATGTTCTGTTTCCAGGCGCAGGATGAAACGGGGCTTGGCCAGCTCAGCGGTTATCCAGAAGTGCGCGCCGAGCCGAAGGGGCATGCGTTCGCCGCGCATGTCTGGTTGGGGCAGTTGCTGGTGGCTGCTGGCTATAAGGTCGGTAGGAAGTCGTCCCCTGCTATCCGGGTCGCTCAGCTACTCGGCGGTCATCACGGCAGGTTCTCCCCGTTCAACCATCGCGAGTTCCGCGACCCGCTGGACTCGCTTCCGGCCCTGGGGGACGGCAAATGGGAGGAGCAACGTCAGGCGATCGCAGCTTTGGTGCACGAGCTGACGGGGCGTCCGGAGCCGCCGCAGCAGGTGTCGGCCGCAGGGGGAGCGTTGGCATGTGGCCTGGTGATCCTGGCGGACTGGCTGGTGAGCCAGGACACCTTCCTGCATAAGCAGATCGGTGCTGGCCTGCCGGAAAGCGGCGATGTGGCCTGCCTCGGGCAGCACTTGGTACGTAGCCGGGCATCTGCTTCGAGGCTTCTACGAGAGGCGGGCCTTGGACAGCTGACATTCAAACCTGGCGGGTTCGGTGACGACTTCCCGTTCACGCCGAACGGCTTGCAGAAGTCCATCAGCGAATGCCTTCCCGCCCTCGTCGACGGCGATCCAGGGCTTTTGCTGATCATGGCGCCGATGGGGGAGGGCAAGACCGAGGCCGCGCTGCACGCAGGGCGCCTGATGGGTGAGGCCGCAGGGATGCCGGGTTACTTCGTCGGGCTGCCGACGATGGCCACCTCCGACCAGATGCTGCGGCGGGTGGACGACTTCCGCAGGCGCAGGGTCGAGGGCGCCGACTCGCTGACCCTGCTTCATGGCATGGCCTGGTTGAACGCCACCTATTCCGCAGAAGGGGACTCGGTGGTTGGTGGCTCACCCGTAGGCGGGGAGGACAAGCACGCTTGCTCTGACGGACAGCTCCCCTAAATGCGTGGGAGGACGGCTCTGACCTCCAGGGGGACCTTCCGCCAGTACGGCCCGCTCCTCACGGGGTGGAAAGAGCCAGATGAACCAGGGGAGCGGTCGTGTCGCTCAAATTTGTACAGGGAGATTAATCTATAACGACCCCGCATGTCCGTTGTATGTACTCGATTTGCCTACGCAAGGATGAGCGTTAACCCTCTTGTTTATAAGTACGATCCCGGTTTGCGGTAGCTGGATCCTCCCGTGATGCTACGAGGCTGTCTTTGAATAATCATACAGGACAAAATATTGATTTTCGGGTTTTTTGGGGCAAGGCGGACAAGGGGAGTGAAATACATCCGCTAATCTGTCACGCAATTGACACGATGGCAGTAGCGGAGTTGCTGTTCGAAAAACTGCTCAGTCCCTGGACGCGCTCAAGGCTTGCATCGGTGTTCGCGCCGGTCGGTGACGCTTGGGCGTGGGTGCCGTTCTTCTGCGGCTTACATGATCTCGGAAAGTTGTCCCCGGCCTTCCAGGCGTTGCGCCGGGATCTTGCGGTGGGACTGATGGGCGAGCCTGCGGCAACCGTGCTCCGTGCGATGCCTGATCACCAAGAGTTGCGCCAGCGTGTGGACACCCCGCACGGGGTGCTCACCACAGTGCACATGGATCGGATCTTGCGGCAGTGGGGTGCGCCGCCACGCACGGCTCAAGACGTCGCGTACGCGATCGGCGGGCACCATGGGTTTATTCCGCGTAGTGCGACGGTCATCGAGGCTCGCAAGAAGCGGGGAGATCGGGGAGGCGCGACCTGGGACGGCTGGTGTGACGGCTTGGTCAACGAACTACTGCGTCGATGGGGATTGGCCTCACTGCCCGTGTCGTCGTGGGAACAAGTACGGATCGAGCTAGGGCTTATTGCCGTTATGTCCGGGTTGACCTCAACGAGCGACTGGATCGCCTCCGACACGGGGAATTTTCCCTATGCGGGAGCAGAGGTGGATCTGGACACCTACGTGGCTCAAGCCAAGAGTCAGGCGGCGGTGGCGGTAGAGCGACTGGGGTGGATCTCTTGGACACCGCCAGAGGATGTAAGTTTTGCGGGCCTATTCCAGGAAGAAGCGCGCCCGGTTCAAAGGGCGGTGGAGGCGCTGGGACACATTTTTGGCTCACCAACTCTGTTGATCGTGGAGGCTCCGACAGGTGAGGGAAAGACGAAAGCAGCCTTGCAGGCTGCCGCACGGGCGGCCCGATTCGCCAGCGAAACACACGGTGGGTTGGGTCTGTATTTCGCGGCTCCAACCAAGGCAACTAGCAATCAGGCCTACTACGCGATAAAGAAGATGCTGAAATCTCATCAGCCCGATCTCATGGTGAGGCTGTTGCACGGCAGCTCTGGTGAGTTTTTGGCCGCTCAGACCCTGGCGCACGCAGTTGAGGGCGAGGTGCGGCCGGTGTGCGTGAACGAAGACGAAGAAACGCCGACTCAGTCTGATGCCCGAGAGTGGTTCACTCATAAAAAAGGGCTGCTTGCGCCGGTCGGGGCCGGAACGGTGGACCAGGTGCTGATGGCCGGGATCAGGTCCAAGCACGTCTTCGTCCGCTTGGCCGGGCTGTCGGGCAAGGTTGTTGTGATCGATGAGGTGCATGCCTTCGACACGTACATGTCGACGTTGCTGGACCGGGTTTTGGGATGGCTGGGCCTGCTGGGTGTTTCGGTGATCTTACTGTCGGCGACCTTGCCCGCTCATCGCCGCACACAGCTCATCTCCACCTGGCGCGCAGGTAGGGGATGTTCACAGGAAAGCGGTGCTGGCCAGCAGATATCCGCCTATCCTCGGATCACCTATGCCACCGGTAACGACGTCATAGCGTTTCCCGTAGGGGTGAGCGATCTCAACGCTGATCGCTTGGTGAAGCTGGACACCGTGGCTGATGAGGAACTAGTGGACTGGCTAATCAGTAGGGTCCGCAAGGGAGGCTGCTTGGCGGTGGTTCACAACCTTGTCCGTCGTGTCGAAGACACCTGCGCCAAGCTGGAAAAGGCCATTGAGAAGCTTCCCGCCGGGGAACGACCGGAGTTGTGGGTCATCACCGGTCAGATGGCAAACGGGCCTCGTTACGAGGTTGAGGAGAAGCTGCGCGAGCGGTTCGGCCCTGCCACGAAGGACCACTCCTGCCCGTGGCCGAGGAACCCGAATCGCCCCGTTCGGGCCATTGTCGTGGGAACACAGGTTTTGGAGTCAAGCCTGGATTTGGACTTCGACGCCATGGTCACTGATCTCGCGCCGATCGACAGCATCATTCAGCGGATGGGCCGGGTGCAGCGCCACGGGAAGGTTCACCGGCGTTTTTCCCATCTGGCCGAGCTCACCGTGGCGATCACCGGTGTGATTGAAAGCGATAAAGGCCCGGTGCTTCCTCCTTACACTGGCGCGGTGTACCCACGGGCGCTCACCTGGCGCACGTGGGCGGTGCTGAAGGATCGCACCCACGTTCACTCACCGACGGAGGTGTCGGATCTGATCGAGCAGGTCTACGGCACCCATCCGGTGGCCTATCCGCCAGGTTGGAGGGGCGGTGAGAAGGCTGACGAGCAGTTGGCGCGCAAGAAGGACAACCAAAGCGCTGATGTGCGGCTGATCTATCTGCCGCTACCTGAGCCTGACCGCTCACTCAAGGACATGACCGCACAAGCGACACATGCCGGCAAGACACGCGGCAGGAGCGGTCCTCATGAGCGAAGCTGACGACTTTCCGGAAACGGCTCAGCTAATCGCCGAGGTGGTAGCCCTCAGGGCCGTTCCTACCGGCGTTGTTGCGGTGGAAGGCAGCACGCCCATCGATCTGGACAGTGATGCCCCTCTTGCCCCTGAGGTGCTCGGACAGATGCTGGACTCCTGCGTGCGGCTCATCGCGCTGGCTGATGTGCCCTACGGGCTGGTCGAGGCGATCCAGCGGCAAACGGTCCCGCCGGCCTTCGCCGACAACGCATGGCTGAGCCGGTATCGGGCGCTGGTATTTCGCGATGACCGATGCGTGGTTGAGAAGTACCGCCTGCGCTACTCCCGTCGTTTCGGAGTACTGATCGACTAATCCACGCGCTAGCCGACCGCTCCCCGGGCGGCCGGCGGTGGCGCCTGAACGCAGGAAGGCACACATGTGATCTTTGATCTGATGGAGCAGCGCTGGCTGCCGGTGGAGCGGTTGGATGGCTCGCCCGATGAGGTGGGGCTGAAGACTCTGTTGTTGCAGGCACGCGCGTTTCGGCGGTTGGCCGCCGAAACGCCTACGATGACCGCGGCCCTGTACCGGCTGGTCCTCGCCTTGGCGCATCGGGTGTATGAGGGCCCGGCGGACGCTGACGCGTGGGGTGCCTTGTGGCGGGAAGGCTTCACCGCGGGTCCGCTGGAGTCCTACCTGGCCGTCTACGGTGAGCGGTTCGACCTGCTGGACCCCCAGCGGCCGTTCCTGCAGTGCGCACCGCTTGCCAGCTGTCCGCCGTCCAGCGCCGCCAAACTGGTGCTCGACCGTGCGAGCGGCAACAACGTGACTCTTTTCGATCACACCACTTCGGCTGATCAGATCACATTGGAACCTGGGCAGGCGGCCCGGCTGCTGGTGACGGTTCACGCCTACGACCCCGGGGGGACCAAGACTCCGTATCGGACCGTTAAGTCGTCTACCCGGGGCCTGGCGAACTATTTCGGGGTCGTGATCGTGGAGGGCGGAACGCTCCACGAAACCCTGATGCTCAACATGCCGATCTACAACCCGCGGCGGGGGCAGCCCCAGCCCACGTCCGTTCAGGATCGACCGGCGTGGGAATCGAACGCTTTCCCCAACCCCGAGCCCGATCGGCGCTCGTCCCAAGGCTGGACAGACCTGCTGACGTGGCCATCTCGGCGCATCCTTCTGCTACCGCGAGACAGCGAGACCGGGCCGGTGGTGGGAAGCGTAGTGATCGCTCCGGGCACCGAGCTGCGTGATGAGCTGGCCGAGGTGGAACTGATGTCGGCGTTTCGCCGTCCCCCGCGCAAACCACGGCAGAAGAAGTGGGAGGAGTTTCGGGCGGTCCGGCTGGACGAACGCCGGGGCGTGTGGCGCCATACCGAGACGCTGCTCTTGGCGGGTGATGAGCAGCAGCGCCGCCGCCCCCGCGCCCTAGATCACATCGCTGACCTGGTAGAGGACGGCATCATCGGGGACGACACCGTCTACACGTTGCGGGTGCTCGGCCAGCGCCTTGGCTCTCAGGCCGCGGTGATCCAGTCTTGGTCGGAGGAAGCGGTCGCAGCCCCCGTTGCGCTGCTACGCGCCCAGCACGAGCCTGCCGGTCCCATCATCGGACATGCCGTCGACCTGGCCGACCAGGTAGCCGGCGCGCTGCGCGACATGGAGAGCACCTATGCCGCCGCCATGAAAGTCGACCGCGACAGCACCGTCGACCTGGCGTACTGGAGTCGGCTGCCCGGCCCATTCGACAAGTTCCTGCGCGCGCTGGGCGAGGCGCGCCGCCAGCACCGATCAGAAGCCGCAGCCATAGAGGCATGGGCCGGTGATGTGCGCACCCTGGCGACCGCCACGGCGAACCGTTGGGTTAACGGCTCGCCTCGAACGGGCCGCAACCTCTCGGAGGCCGGGCGAGTGTTCGGCCAGTTCACCGGCAAACTCCACCACCTCATCAACGTGTTCACCGCCCAAGCGGGACAGTTCATCAACACGGAGGCCCTAACGTGAGCATCCAGGCCCCTTCAGCACCACACGACGAGGTCCGTGAACGGCGACGCCGGTTCGTCGGACACCTGTACGGCCTGCACGCCAAACTCGAGTCCGCAAACGCCCACCAGGTGTCGGAAGCCCGCCGGACGTTGGCGCAACTTCGCCGTTCCCTCACCGGCCCACGGCACGAAGCCGATGCCTACGCCGTGGTCTTCCCCTTCGATCCTCCGCAGGCTGAGCAGCAGGCGTGGATCCTGGTCGCCGGGCTGTTCGCGTTGAATCCCCGGCCACGATCACGAACCGCCCCCGGCTCCCGTTCCCTGGGAACGTCAATGCGAGCGTTGGTGGCCGAACGCAGTTCCGCTGAGCGGCGCTTCGTCCAACTGCTGGCTGTGGATCGCGCCTCCCTTCCGCACTACCTACGCCAGACGGTACGGCTCTTGGGTGCCGAGGACATCGCGCTCGACTACTACCGGCTTCTGGACGATGTGGTGACGCTCATGCATGAGCGCGCCGACCCCGACCGCGTCCACCGAGTCCGGCTGAACTGGGCACGCGACTTCCACCGCCCCGCACCTTCTCCCGCGGCTACGCCTCCCACCGCGTCCGTAGTCTCCCCAACCATCTGACACCCCCAGGAGAATCCTGTGATCATCGAGCTTCACCTGTTGCAGTCGTTTCCGGTGAGCAACCTCAACCGCGACGACACTGGACAGCCCAAGACGGCCACCTTCGGCGGCGTCATGCGAGGAAGGGTCTCCAGCCAGAGCCTCAAGCGCGCGGCCCGGCTGCTTTTCAACGAGTACGGACTCAGCCAGGACGAAACCGGCGTACGCACCAAGCGACTGCTGGATAACGCCGTTAGCATCCTGGTCACCGAACACGGCCGTGACGCGGAGGCCGCTACCGCCGTGGCCACTGCAGGTCTGGAATCCCTCGGCTTTGGCGTGGACGCCAACACCCGTCTGACCCAGTACCTGCTGTTCGTCGGACGTCAAGCCTCGCAGTTGCTCGCCGACTTCTGCCAGCGCGAATGGAACCGGCTCGAAGCCGCAGCCGCCGCTAAGGCCACCAAGAGCCGCAGCAGGAAGAAGACCGCAGACGGGGAAGATGAGCAGGCCGAGGAGGCCGGAAGCACCGGCAAGACCAAGAAGATCAAACCGTCCAAAGAAGACCTGGCCGAAGCCCGGCGCATTTTGGACGCCAGCAAGGTTGCCGATGTCGCCCTGTTCGGCCGGATGATCGCCGATAACAAGGACTTCAACGTAGACGCCGCCTGCCAGGTCGCCCACGCACTGTCCACCCACGCGGTGGTCAATGAGTTCGACTACTACACCGCAGTGGACGACCTCAAGCCTCAGGACCAGTCCGGGGCGGACATGATCGGCACCGTGGACTTCAACAGCGCCTGCTACTACCGCTACGCCAATCTCGATCTGAACCAACTCGCCCACAACCTCGGCAATGACACCGACTTGGTTACCCGCACAGCTCAAGCCTGGCTGTCTGCCTTCATACACGCGGTTCCCAGCGGTAAGCAGAACTCCATGGCAGCCCTCACCCTCCCCGACACGCTCGTGTCCGTCGTCCGCCAGAGGGGCGCATGGAATCTCTCCAACGCGTTTCTGCGTCCGGTCTCCGGAACCGACCTGATGGGCCTTTCCACCCAGCGCCTCATCGAACACCTGGGGCAGCTTCGCGAGTTCTATGGCGGGAGCGACATCGTCTCGGTCATCGCCGCATCCCTCACCGGCAACCTCAACGGGATGAAAGACACCGAGAAAACCAAATCTTTGAACGAGTTCACTGGCCGTATCTTCGCCGCAGCCAAGGCCTGACAGGCGATGACGCTCAGCCTGGCGCTCTGTTTGGACGCGCCCATGCAATCCTGGGGCATTCGGTCACGCTTCACTACCCGCGAGACCACCACGGAACCCACCAAGTCCGGAGTCGTCGGCCTGCTCGGCGCCGCCTTGGGAATCTCTCGCGACGACCAAGCTGCCCTGAGCGAGCTCGCGGCGCTGCGCATGGGAGTGCGTGTCGACCGCGAAGGCATCCTGGAGCGCGACTACCACACTGCCCAAAACGTCCCCACCACCGCTGGTTCCGGCCACCGCACTGTCGTAAGCCAGCGCTACTACCTGGCCGACGCCGTGTTTCTCGTCGTCCTCCAAAATGAGGACACCGAACTGCTGACCAGGGCAGCAGAGGCGATCCAGCGACCCCACTGGCCACTGTGTTTCGGACGCAAGTCGTTCCTCCCTGCTCGCCCATTGATCACCAGCGGCCGCGCCGATCACCTACGGACCGGAGCCGGCCTGCAAGAAAAACCTCTGGAGACAGTCCTGGCGGAACACCAATGGCTGGAGACCTGCCCCCTCGCACATCAACGCGAACTCAAAGCAATCGAGAAAGGTAAGACCGGCACACTGCGCAGCATGGTCGAATGCCACCCGTCCACCCCAGGCGCGGAACCTCGACGCGACCAACCCCTCTCCTTCGCCCGCGGCGACCGACGCTTTACCTCCCGCGCCGTGCTCAGCGGACACGTGCCCCTCACCCCAAGTTTGATCTCAGCAGGAGAACCGCGTGTTCCTGAGCAAGCTCACCATTGACCTGACCTCACGGCACTTCCGCCGCGACTACGCCGACATCCATCAGATGCACCGCACCGTCATGTCCGCCTTCCCTAACGTCGAAGGCGACACCCCGGCACGTCAAACCCACGGCGTGCTCTGGCGCTTGGACCACAGCGACCGAGGCTTCCTGCTGTATGTCCAAAGCCACATCGAGCCGAACTGGTCATCTCTGCCCGACCACTACCTTGTCGAGCCGCCTCAGGTGCGTGATTTCCAGCCTGTGACAGAGGCCATTACGGGTGGCCGTAAGTTCGCCTTCCGCCTGGTCGCCAACCCGACCCGCGCCGTCAAACGCGAAGAGAAAGACCAGATCAAACGCGCAGAGGCTGGGAAACGCCCTCAGCCTCGCCATGTCGTTCTGCGCACACCTGACAGCCAGATCGATTGGCTGGTTCGACAAGGCGAGCGACACGGCTTCGTCATCCCAACCGGCAGGAACGGACAACCCGACGTCGCTCCCTACCCCGCCTTCAGGACTCAAGGACAATCTCACGGTGACGCCCAGTCCCACCGCATCACCATCGACCATGTCCGCTACGACGGCCACCTCATCGTCACCGACCCATCTAGGTTCACACCCGCCCTCCAAGAAGGCATAGGCCGCGCCAAAGCCTACGGCTGCGGCCTCATCAGCCTTGCGCCGCCCAATCACTAATCTCGACGATTGGAAATTGAAAACTCAACAGCGAACGCCTTTAAGGGAAATTGGTTTTACTTTCGAACTTGCAGCCCACCGTTTCTATTCTCCATATTTGTGAGGATGGGCTCCTCGCGTTTTTTTAGATGAATGGTCTGTATCTGTCCTTCCCGTGCCCGTGGGGGTGAGCCGGTCGATGACCTGCCCGCGTGGGCTCAGGCTGAGTCCTCCCCACGCCCCTGGGGGTGAGCCGAACTTGCAGCCCGGCGACGTGCTGCTGTCGGGGTCCTCCTCACGCCCGTGGGGGTGAGCCGGGCGTCCTGGACCGCGTCATCCGCAAAGTGACGTCCTCCCCACGCTCGTGGGGGTGAGCCGATGTTCGACCAGGGGGTTATCTCCGACGGTGAGTTCTCCCGACGCTCGTGGGGGTGAGTCGTCCTGCCACAATGCCAGCAAGTCTTTTTGGCGTCCTCTCCACGCCCGTGGGGGTGAGCCGTACGACTACTTCATCACGCCGGTTAAGGGCTGGCCCTCCCCATGTCCGTGGGGGTGAGCCGATCGCTGAGGCGCTCTACATGGTCTACGACGGGTCCTCCCCACACCGGGAGGTGAGCCGTACAGCTCGGACCCCGTTCGTGGCCGAGTTCATCCTCCCCATGCCCGTGCGGGTGAGCCGCGGGAACACAGCGGGAACGGGGGCCTGTCCCCGTCCTCACCCACGCCCATGGGGATGAGCCGATCTACCAGGTGGCGGGCGCTGCTGGCACGGTGTCCTCCCCACGCCCGTGGGGGTGAGCCTGGCTCCAGAGCGATCTCCCCGCAGAGGTTGGTCTTATCCCCACGTACGTGGAGGTGGGCCAGGGCGGGTGGCCTTCTTCTCGACGAGGTACGCGTCTTCACCACGCCCGTAGGGATGAGCCGAACACGCCGATGAACGTCTGTATGACGCCGACATCCTCCCCATGCACATGGGGGTGAGCTGGCGGCGATCATCGACCTCGATATGGGCTACGAGTCTTCCCCACGCCCGTGGGGGTGAGCCGTAGTCGGCGTGCGAGTTGCTGATCTGCACGTCGTCCTCCCCACGCCTGTAGGGGTGAGCCGCGGACCGCGACGTTGACGGGCGCGTAGTCACCCTCCTCCCCACGTCCGTGGGGGTGAGCCACTCTGTCCAGCGGAATGAGGGCCGCGCTTGGTGTCTTCCCCACGCCTATGGGGGTGAGCCGCAGGGCATCGACCTGATGTCTGAGCTGGTCCCCGCCCCACACCCGTGGGGGTGCACCGGATGCTCCGTTCGGGGTAGCGGGGTTCGGTGAGTCCTCCTCACGCCCGTAGGGGTAAGCCGCGCTGGAAGAGCCAGCGCCATCCGCTCGAATCGTCCTCCCCATGCCCGTGGGGGGTGAGCCGACCTCGCCCTGTGCGCTGAGACCGACCCGGAGGTCCTCCCCATGCCCGTGGGGGTGAGCCGCAGCTCAAGCGGCTCGTTGAGGCGAGCGTGCTTTCCTCCCCACGCCTGTGGGAGTGAGCCGTCGCCAGCTGCAACAGCCGTATCACCAGGGGGTGCTCCCCACGCCCGTGGGGGTGAGCTGGCGCAGAGCCGCGCGGTAGGCCGCGTCTCTCTGTGCTCCCCATGCACGTGGGGGTGAGCCGTCGTGCGCCGTCAGGGGGATGATCGCGGTATCGTCCTCCCCACGCCCGTGGGGGTGAGCCGGACTACGAGATGCCGGTCCTTGGCGTGGCTGAGTCCTCCCCACGCCCGTGGGGGTGAGCCGCCTCGCGCGTACGCGGCAGCGAGCAAGAAAGCGTCCTCCCCACGCCCGTGGGGGTGAGCCGGCGGCGAGTTCCATGAGCATGCCGCGGGTGAGGTCCTCCCCACGCACGTGGGGGTGAGCCGACGGCATGATGCGCGTCTCTCGCGATGGCGGAGTGCTCCCCACGCCCGTGGGGGTGAGCCGCTCAGCGCCGTCACGTTCTCCCGGATCGTGGAGTCCTCCCCACACTTGTAGGGGTGAGCCAGCCCGGCCGATCCCGCTGAAGTTCCCCGGACTGTCCTCCCCACGCCCGTGGGGGTGAGCCGGACTACGGCGGCACCGTGAATTCCGGCTCCGGGTCCTCCCCACGCCCGTGGGGTGAGCCGTTCCGGAACCCGTCACTGTGCGGATGACGCCTGTCCTCCCCACGCCCGTGGGGGTGAGCCGCTGACCGCAGAGAACGCCGACGTGCTGTTCCAGTCCTCCCCACGCCTGCGGGGGTGAGCCGGACAAGCTCTACCGGAAGATCACCGACACCAAGTTCTCCCCGCGCCCGTGGGGGTGAGCCGTCCTTGACCGCCTTGGCGAAGACGACGCCCTCGTCCTCCCCATGCCCGTGGGGGTGAGCCGTACCGTTGCTCACGGCGCGGCGGGTCTTCCGGATCCTCTCCACTCCCGTGGGGGTGAGCCGAGGTAGAAGCGGCCCAGCTTGTGGTGCGGGATGTCCTCCCATGCCCGTAGGGGTGAGGAGCATTCAGTGTCTGGTGGAGCAGCGCTGTGCCGAATGCGTGCTGAAGTTCTGCGTAGACGCAAAGCATTCAGATCGTTTGCCCAGGTAGACAGGTTGATCGAAGGTGGCAGTGAGCGGGACTCATAATCCCTGGGTCGCGGGTTCGAGTCCCGCCCGCCCTACCCCTCATGGCCGTGACAAGAGCGCCCGTGACCTGTTCTTACGCGGTCCCGGGCGCTCTCTGATCGTCCGGCTGTCAACGGTCGTCGGTTCTCCGCGGTTGATCGCGCCGAATGGGCGCCGAAACTATCGGAACTCTGTCGAAAACTTCCCGGCAAGGCGTAATGCGCGTGACGGCGGCATTCCATGATCACGGTTGGGGTCGTCGTCCTCTGTCCGGTGCGTGATTGACCTACCTCACTACGAAAGTTTCATCCTGTGAGCCGAGGGCGGATGCGAACCTTCCCTGGCCAGCGCGCCCCACGGGCCCGGGCGTCCGGGGCTGCGAAGCAAGTTACTTGACATCCGCAATCGGGTCGTATTTGCTCCCTTGCACTACACCCCCTACGCGTGCAAGCGGCATACCGATGAGTTCTGGTGAACGTTAGCGCTCACAATTCGATTCCGGTTTCACAACTCCAGGAATTGGATGCCGCTGATGGAGAGGAACGCAGAACATGTCTTTATCGTCGGCCCGGTCCCTACAGCCAGAGGGAAGCGCAAATGTTGAAGCATAGGTCCATCCTCGGGGCCGTGGCGCTCGCGGCGGCTGTCGTCCTGATGACGGGGCACGCGGCGATGAGCAGCGGGAGCAGCGCGGGGAGCTCTGCGTCCGCCGCCGCATTCGCGGGAACCGCGGGATGTGGAAAGAACCCGACGCTGAGCAGCGGAACGCACACCATTCAGTCCAGCGGGAAGAATCGCAGCTTCATTCTGCGAATTCCCGCGAACTACAACAACAACAACCCCTATCGCCTGATCTTCGGCATCCACTGGCTGAACGGCACCATGAACGACGTCGACTCCGGTGGAAGCAGCGGGGCCTCCTGGTCCTACTACGGGCAGCGGCAGCTGTCGAACAACACCGCGATCTTCATCGCGCCGCAGGGCCTCAACAACGGCTGGGCCAACTCCAACGGCGAGGACGTCACCCTCTTCGACGACATCATGCGGCGGGTGGAGGCGGACCTCTGTGTCGACCCCTCGCTGCGCTTCGCCATGGGGTTCAGCTACGGCGGCGGCATGAGCTTCTCCCTCGCCTGTAGCCGCGCGAATGTCTTCCGCGCGGTCGCGGTGTTCGCCGGCGCGCAGCTCAGCGGATGCAGCGACGGCTCCCAGCCCATCGCGTACATGGGACTGCACGGCATCACCGACAGCGTCCTCAACATCTCGCAGGGGCGGGCGCTGCGGGACAGGTTCGTCCGCAACAACGGCTGTACCGCCCAGAACCCGCCTGAGCCGGGCTCGGGCAGCCGAGGGCACGTCGTCACCGCCTACTCGGGGTGCCGGGCCGGATACCCCGTCGTCTGGGCCGCGTACGACAACGGTCACACGCCCGCCCCGGTGGACGGGACCTACACCGAGAACGGCGCCCAGACCTGGACCAAGGGGGAGGTGTGGAAGTTCGTCTCCCAGTTCCAGAGCACCTCCACGCCCAACCCGACGCCCACCCCGACCGTCACCCCGACGGTGACGCCGACTCCCACCCCGACCCCCACGACCAGCTTCCGCCTGCGCAACGAGGGCGCCGGACGCTGTGTCGACTCGCCCAACAGCGCCAGCGCCAACGGCACCCAGTTGCAGATCTACGACTGCCACACCAACCCCAACCAGCTCTTCAGCCACGACTCCGGCAGACTCCAGACCCTCGGCAAGTGCCTGGACTCACCCACGAACGCCGGCTCCGGCACCCGCGTGCAACTGTGGGACTGCCACACCAACAGCAACCAGCAGTGGACCTTCAACTCCAACGGCACCGTGACCAGCGGCGCCAACAACCTCTGCCTCAACGTCACCGGCACCGGTAACACCTCCGCCGTGACCGTCGCCACGTGCAACGGCCAGGCCACCCAGAGATGGACCAGGGCATGACCATCCGCTAGCCGATGACGGACGTCGGGTCCAGGCGACTTCGCCTGGACCCGACGCGTTTTGAGTTTCCCTCCAAGGGCGGACATCTCGTCTTATGGGACGTCGCGGGCGATCCGGTCACTCCTTCCGTCCGAGGAACCGCGCGCCTCGCCGTATGTGATGTCCCTTTCCTTGGCAAGCGCGGCATTTACCAAATGCGCCCTTGAAGGTTGTGGAATGCGATTCTTTTGACCTGTTGCAGGTTTTGCATCTCATGTATGGATGAAATGCGCAGGAGATGAGATATCCGATGATCAGGAGGCCTGCGAGGATTATGAGGGGGTGTACGGCCGGCTCGGGGGCTGCTTCGCCGGACGGAACGGCGGCGGGGAGAGTTGTGATTGGATGCACGCGATCAGATTTACACGGAAAAGAGCCTCGCATCAGGCGTTTCCGTGTGCGGGCCCTTCTGGATCGCGTATCCGGCATTGGTATGCCGATCTTTTTGTGGTCGGTACCTGTTGGGGGCGATTCGGCTCGGCCGCCATAATGATCACTCCCCCAGAGGTCGGTCTCGGACAGGGCGCGGTACCGGTCAGGGACGGTCGAGTGAGGGCGTGAAGGAGACGGGGCCGCCGGGGGTGCGGACGGTCACCCTTCCCTCGGAGAGGCTGATCTCCGGATCTTCGGCGCCGGGGACGATCAAGGTCAGCAGGGAGGCGGCGGGGGGAGAGAGCACCGTCACCGTGTCGGCCTTTTTGAGATAGCCGGTCGAGATCGCGCAGGGGCGCACCTCCTGGCCGCCGATCGGCCGGAGGGAGGGCATCGTGAGTTGCAGCAGCGTCACGCGCAGGCTCCCGTCGGCCAGCACCACCCTGCCGTCACGGCTGGAGACGACCCTGAGCGAGGGACCGAGGTGCCACAGGTTGCGCAGCGCCGACCCGGCGGGGACCGTGTCCAGTACGGCCATCAGATCGGTGCCGTGACAGACCAGGACCGAGCGTGTGCGCCGGACGCCGTACGCGTCGTCGGCGAGCGTGTAGGACTGGCGGGCGCGTTCCACGAACGAGTTCACGAGGCGGGTCGCCGTACCCTCGCGGAAGGTGGCGCCCACGACGACGGGAACGTTGTGCGCCTCGGGGGAGGTCGTCCACTCCCGGTAGGCCGTCCTCTCGTAGGAGTGGAAGCCCGCCTCCACCAGGATGTCCCGGCCGTGGGCGTGGTAGGTGACGCCCAGATGGTCCTCGTGGCCGTGCAGGCGGCGTCCGGGGCCGAACCTGATCGAGTAGTAGGCGGATCGCGGGTCGTCCCACGCCGTCCTGCCGAAGGCGTAGCCGCCGTCGAACACCTTCACCGTGTCCTTCTCGTGCGGGAAACCTTCCGGGCGTGTGTCGGCGGGGCTGTCACCGATCGGCACCAGACGGCCGTCGGGCTGGGTGGCGTGGCTGACGTACGCCTCCAGCGATGTCCGCCGCGCGGCGAGGCTCGCGGGGATCGCGGCCCCGCTTCTCCCGATCGCCTCCAGGGCCGCCCCCAGCCGCCGGTGAACGTAGAGGCCGTATCTCGGGGCCTGCTCGTGCAGCGCCCCCTGCGCGTCGATGGAGAGTTCCGCCGACTCGGTCATCCGCCGGACGGCCAGGTCCCTCCATCGTTCCCGCCGGAGACGGCAGCCGACCGCGAGCAGCGCGATGTCCTGGTCCAGACCGTGGTTGTGGCCCTGACGATAGGGCGCGGGGTCGGACAGGATCCCGCCGTGCTCGGCCAGGCTGTCGAACAGCCAGGTGGCGCGTACGTGCGCGCTGAGACAGACCAGCGCCGGTGCGCGCAGTGCGACCGGATGCTCGGCCCAGGCCCAGGGACTGACCCCGATCCCGCCGCGAGGGTTCTTCCTTACCCAGTCGCCGGCGATCTCCGTGGCGCGGGTGAGACACTCCTGCCTGCCCGACCGCTCGTACTCCCCGACCAGGCGGCCCATCCACCTCAGCGCGTGGAGGTTCAGCGCCCAGGAACGGTTGCCGTACGGGTCGGCGCGCCAGTCGATGTCCGAGCCCAGGTCGGCGGGGGGCAGGCCGACGAACGCGACCCGGCCCCGCATGACCTCGTCAACCTTGATCGCTGGGAACCACCCGGCAGGATAGACGACCGGGCCGTCCTGGGGCACGGGGGACAACGGGGCGGGACGCCTCGTGACCAGGCCGAGGGCCCTGCGGGCGCGTTGAAACACGTGATCGCTCCAAAGGGTGAGGTGCGGACGTCCTCACGAGCCCGCGAACGGTCGTACACCGGGATGGCCGGGCCGTTTCCGCGCAGCCCGAAGAGAACCGGTGAGCTGCGGGAGGGCCGGCGCGGCCTGAAGACGGCCGGTGGGTCAAGGAGACGTGACCGGTCGGGCGAGGCCCGGGACGTCCGGTTGGTTACGGGGATGTGGAGACGGTGACCGCCCCGGGGGCGTCCGGTGGGCTGTGGAGGCGGTGATCGGGCGGGTTACGGGAGTGAGGGAGGGGCGGGTTTGTCGTCCGTCCAGCCCGCCTCCAGGACCACCTCGACCTCCTCCTCCCCGGGCCCGCCCGCATCGGTCGAGGACAGCACCCGGGAACTGGCGACATCGATGATCAGCGTCCGCTGGACGAGGGCGGGAGCGGTCGGGGAGGTCCGCACGGTGAAGGAGAACGCGGCACCCTTCCTGCCCCGCTCGTCCCGCGCCGTGCCCAGGTAGCGGACGTTCGGCAGCTCCGCCAGGGCACGATAGGCGGCCGCCCGCACCTCGGGCGACGACGGCTTGCTCCACAGCAGACCGCTGAGCGCGTCCGCCAGGACGCCGCTGTCCGAACCGCGCGGCGCACCTCGCACCATCGAGGAGATCCGGTCCTTCAGCGCGGCGGGGTCGGCCGGAAGCTCCCGGATCTGCTCGAAGGTCATGTCCTGGCCGGCCACGCTGAAGGCCGTCCTGCCGGTGACGGGCTTGAGCAGGCCCTCACCCGGCGACGAGGACAGGGTTTCTCCTCCCGAAGAACTCCAGGACGGGGCCACGCCCGCCCACTCACTGGGAGACCCGTCGCGGCGCCACGCCTCGCTGTCGGCCGCGCTTCCCGGACGCGCCCCCAGCGTCCGCGAACCGGCCCAGATCCTGCCGTCCTCGGCGGCCCACTGCTCGGTGAGCCACGACTCCACCACCTGGTAGCGGTTCTGCCCCTTTCCCAGCGGCTCCGGGTGTGTCCTGCGGTGCGACTTTTTGACCCGCCAGTACGCTCCCGTCGTCGCGGGGTCCGCCTCCGCCCTGGTCGCCGCCGCGAGAAGGACCGACCGCCCGGAGATCTCGGGGGCCCGGTCCGCCGTCGTCGTCGGAACGAGCACGGCCACGATCAGGACCACGGTCATGGCGGTGGCGAGGCCGGTCAGCGCGACCGTCCACGGCAACCACCGGCGGCGCCGGGGTTCGGCCTGCAACCGCCCGAACACCCTGGCCTTGAGAAACGGGTCGGGCCGCGGCTCGCCGTACAGTTCGCGAACCTTCTCCAGCTCATCCACGATCGGTCTCCTCGGGTTCGAGCATGGGGTTGGTGCCACCCAGCGCGGCGCGCAGTTTTCTCCTCGCCCGGTTCAGGCGTGACCCGACGGTCCCGTACGGGATGCCGAGGGCGCCGGAGATCTCCTCGTGGCTGAGCCCGGCCAGGGCCACCAGGAGGAGGACGTCGCGGTCTCGCCGGTGGAGCCCGGCCAGCGCCGTCGCCAGGCTCGGCCGCAGGCTCTCCGCGCTGACCCGCGCCGCGACCTGTTCCTCGTGTCCCGGCGAGTCGGGGTCCGGGCCGTGGCGCCCGAGCGCGCGTAGCGTGCGCACCTCGACGCGACGTTGTTTGCCGATGAGGTTGGTCGCGATCCCGTACAGCCAGGCCCGCACGCCGGCGCGCGACGGGTCGTAGAGCGCCCGCTTGCGGAACGCGGTGAGAAACGTCTCCGCCACGACGTCCTCCGCGCTGTCGGCGCCGAGTCGCTGCGCGACGTAGCGGTGGATCTCGTGGAAGTGGAGGTCGAAGATCGCGCTGAACCGCTCGGACTCGACGAGGGAGAGCCGGAGGACCTCGGCGTCGTCCGCTGGACGATCGGTCCAGGACATCGTGGTCACGATGGTCTTCCCGTCATGTGCAACCCTTCGGACGCGATCAGCGGTCATCCCTCATCACCCGATCCGCCGATCTGCTTTCACGTTCTCGGCCCACGTTCTCGGCCCACGGTCCCGACGTACGGTCCCGGCCCACGGACACGGTCAACGGTCCCGGTCAACGGTCACGGTTTCCCGGTCAGGCGGTGAGGTCTCGGCGGGGCCACTGCGGCGAGGGTGTCGCGCGGCGGTGGCCTGGGTACCCCGTTCAAGGGGAAAACCCCAGCTCACAGCGGTTTGATCAGCTGGGGAAGGACGTGGACGATGCCTCTGAGGCGGCCAGGTCACACCGGGCGCGGAAGCCGGGATCTGGAGATCAATCCGATCTTCAGCCGGGAGCCCCTGCGGGTCCCGCGCCACGCCATGCCGGCAGGGGAGATGGAGCCGGAGACGGCCTACCAGCTGGTTCACGACGAGCTGATGCTGGACGGCAACGCGCGGCTGAACCTCGCGACGTTCGTGAGCACCTGGGCGGAGCCGCAGGCACTGAGGCTGATGGCCGAGTGCGTCGAGAAGAACATGATCGACAAGGACGAGTATCCACAGACCGCGGAGCTGGAGACGCGATGCGTGGACATCCTCGCCAGGCTCTGGCACGCCGAGGAGCCTCACCGCGCGACGGGCTGCTCGACGACAGGGTCGAGCGAGGCGGCCATGCTGGGCGGCCTGGCGCTCAAACGACGCTGGCGGCAGCGGCGCCGGGCGGAGGGCCGCCCAGACGACCGGCCCAACCTCGTCATGGGCGTCAACGTACAGATCTGCTGGGACAAGTTCGCCGACTACTTCGACATCGAACCCCGCTACGTGCCGATGGAGGGCGATCGATACCACCTGAGCCCGCAGACCGCCGTCGAGCGGTGCGACGAGAACACCATCGGGGTCGTGGCCATCCTGGGTTCGACCTACGACGGCAGCTACGAGCCCGTCGCCGACATCGCCGCGGCCCTGGACGACCTGCAGGCCCGTACCGGACTCGACGTGCCGATCCACGTGGACGGCGCCTCCGGCGCGATGATCGCGCCCTTCCTCGATCCGGACCTGCACTGGGACTTCCGGGTGCCACGGGTGGCGTCGATCAACACCTCCGGACACAAGTACGGGCTGGTGATGCCGGGGGTGGGCTGGGTGCTGTGGCGCGACTCCCAGGCGCTCCCCGACGATCTGGTCTTCCGCGTCAACTACCTCGGCGGGGACATGCCGACCTTCGCGCTGAACTTCTCCCGGCCGGGCGCCCAGGTGGTCGCGCAGTACTACAACTTCCTGCGGCTGGGCTTCGACGGCTACCGCCGGGTGCAGCGGACCTGCCGGGACGTGGCGACCCGCCTGGCAAGGGAGATCGCCGGGCTGGACCACTTCGAGCTGCTCACCGACGGCGGCGAGGCTCCGGTGTTCGCCTTCCGGGTACGTGAGGGAGTCGCCGGCTTCACGGTCTTCGACGTCTCCGCCGCGCTGCGTGAGCGCGGCTGGCTGGTGCCCGCCTACACCTTTCCCGAGAACCGTACGGACCTGGCGGTACTGCGCGTCGTCGTCCGCAACGGCTTCAGCCACGACCTGGCCGATCTGTTGATGGAGGACCTGCGCAGGGTCCTGCCCCGCCTGGAGGCGCAAGGCGGCCACCGCACCGCCGATGACGCCGGAGGCTTCGCGCACGGTGCCGGGAAGAGACACCGACACCACGGCTGAGGGTGTGCGCAGGCGCTCGCGTCGGCAGGGGGAGGGCCGGCGCGGGCGAAGGACAAAGTGAGAAGGAGACAGTGAGATGTGCCGTTTGTTCGGTCTGAGCAGCGCGCCTCGGCGTACGCGTGCCACCTTCTGGCTTCTGGACGCGCCGGACAGCCTCAGTGAGCAGAGCCACCGCGATCCCGACGGGACCGGTCTGGGGTACTTCGACGCCGACGGCACCCCGGAGGTGCACAAGGCGCCCATCGCCGCCTACCGGGACCGGTGTTTCGCCGAGGAGGCGAAGGAGGTGGAATCCACCACCTTCGTGGCCCACGTACGTTTCGCCTCCACCGGCGGCCTGGAGAGACGCAACACGCATCCCTTCCTGCAGGACGGGCGGCTCTTCGCGCACAACGGGGTGGTCGAGGGCCTGGACGACCTCGACGCGGAGCTGGGCGAGGATCGAAAGCTCGTCAAGGGGGAGACCGACTCCGAACGCTTCTTCGCGCTGATCACTCGCGAGACCAGGGCGCACGGCGGCGACGTCGCCGCCGGTATCGAGGCCGCGGCCCGCTGGGTCGCCCAGCACCTGCCCATCTACGGCCTCAACCTGGTTCTCACCACCCCGCGGGATCTGTGGGCGCTGCGTTATCCCGACACCCACCGGTTGTACGTGCTCCAGCGTGCCGCGGGCGGGTGCCACGGTGGCCGGCACCTCGACCAGAGCGGCACCGACGGCCGTATCCGCGTCCGCTCCCGCGACCTCGTCGGCGCCCCCGCCTACGTGGTCGCGAGCGAGCACATGGACGACCATCCCGGATGGAGCCCGATGGAACCCGGCGAACTGCTCCACGTCGGACCGGATCTCGTCCCCACCCGCCGGATCGTCCTGCCGGAGGAGCCCGCGCACCAGCTGAGCCTCGCCGACCTGCGCCCCGAGGCCGCGACCTCGCAGACTTCCTGAGAGCACATCACAGGGTGGCCGGCGTCGGGCTTTCCGCGCCGTTCGTAGGAGCCGGTCCTGCACATCGGCCCGACTTATACGCATAAATGCTCATCTGGAGCAGTGGCGACGGTCGTTGATTCTCTGCTTGCGATACAGCTGTTTCGCATAGCCGGAACGCTCATGGATGGAAAAAGGGGAGTCAGGGAGAAGGCAGGTTTTTGATGTCCTTTGCTGGAGGATGGTGTTATGGCGAAAGGGTGGGACGTCAAGGCTGATATCCGTGGAAATGTTGACCTTGCCGGGTGAGAACCAAATATTCGAGGTCATCGACTGTTCCCGCGTCCGCTGCTAATGTTTCGCTCGGCCGACGTATTAGCGCGACCGGCGATTTATGACTAATGGCGTAATTCGCCTTACATTCGGCACCGCACGGCGGTTCGACACCTTCGCCGAGCGGGCGGACGTCATCGAGGTCGACGGGGTCGGCATGACCTTCACCAGGATGGAGTGGTGCCATGACGGATGTGACGGTCGTCGGGACCGGCGTGACCGGCTCCGCGATCGTACGGGCCTGCGTCGACTCCGGCCTGGAGGTCTCGGTCTGGAACCGTACGCCGGAACACTCGGCGAGACTCGCGGGAAGGGACGTCCACCTCCACGCGACGGTGGCCGAGGCGATCGAGACCTCCCCGATCGTGCTGCTGTGTCTTCTCAACTACGAGATCACCCACGCGGTCCTCGACGAGGCCGGGGCCGACCTCTCCGGGAAGCTCGTCGTCCAGAGCGCCGGAGGTGTTCCCGACGACGTCGCCCCCCTGCGCGAGCGGGTGGAGGCCGCCGGAGGCAGATATCTGGAGGCCGCGATCCTCAACTACCCGGACGCCATCGGCACCGAAGACTGCTTCACCGTCTACAGCGGGGCGGCCGAGGACTTCAAGAAACTGGCGGGCGTGACCGAGGCGCTGTCCGGCAAGCAGGTGCGCCTGGGCGCCGACCCCGTCTACGCCAAGGCGTACCACGTCGTCTCCAGCGCCTTCCACTACGCGTTCCTCAGCGGTTTCCTCGAATGCTCGGCCATCGCGGAGAGCATCGGCGTCCCCCTCCACGAATTCGCGGAGTCCGTGCCGCTCTACGACCCCGCTTTCCGGAACACGATCTGCGTCGGACTCGGCCTCATCGCGCGCCGCGACTACACCTTCGAGCAGGCCCCGCTCACCTCGCACCTGGACGTCCTCAACAACCTGGCGGGCATCGCGGAGCGGGCGGGGATCGACCAGTCCTACCTCGCGGTGATGCGCGAACGCGTGCTGAGGGCGATGGAGCAGGGCTACCGGCGCGAGCACGTGGCGGTGCTGACCGAACAGTTCCGTAGCCGCCGAGCGGCCGTCCATAACCGCTAAGGGGAAGCATGCACGGGTTCGAACCGGTTGACGGCAGGGCGAGACGCGGTTTCCCGAGGCCGGGCGCTCCCGGCCCCGGCCTTCCCGACCCGGCCGTCCCCGGTCCTGGAATCCCGGGTCCCGGAGGTCCTGCTCCCGGAGGTCCCGGTCCTGGAATCCCCGATCCCGGAGGCCTGGGTCCCGGAATCCCCGGTCCCGGCCCGGGCCTTCCCGGCCCCGGTCCAGCGGGCCCGGATCCCGGCCCTCGAAGGCCAGGTCGTCCCCGTCCGGGAGCTCCTGATCCCAGCGCTCCCGACCTCGGTGTTCCGGGCTCCGGAGCCTCGGGTTCCGTTGCCCTCGGACCCGACCTCGACGTCCCGGGTTCCGGGACGTCGGATTCCGATGTCCTCGGACCCGATCTCGGTATCCCACGTTCGGGTGTCCCCGAATCAGGCGTCCCCGAGTGGGACATGCTCGAAGGGACCCTCCCGGCGAGCTCCCGCCTGTGGTTGCGCAGGCAGTGCCCGCTCGCCGAGCCTCGCCTGCGCCTCGTCTGTTTTCCCCACGCCGGAGGTGCCCCGACCGCCTACCAGGGGTGGCAGGACCTGTTGCCCACCGACATCGAGCTCTCCGCCGTGTGTTACCCCGGCAGGCAGAATCGCGTCGGCGAGCGACCGATCGACCGCATGGAACCTCTCGCCGACCAGGTGTGCCGGGCGCTGCTCCCTTTCGCGGATCGGCCGCTCGCCCTGTTCGGGCACGGTATGGGCGCCGTGGTCGCGTACGAGGTCGCGGTCAGGCTCGCCGGACAGTACCGGATCTCCCCGGTGGCGCTGCTGGTGTCGGCGCACGCGGCGCCGCACCTGTGCGCGGACGACGCGCGAAGGATCCCCGTGGGTGACCGTCAGCTCGCCCAGCGGGCCGCCGCCGCGGACCCGACGCTCCTGCGCTTTCCTGAGCTGATGGACCTGGCGATGATCGCGTTGCGGGCCGACCACGACCTCCTGCACGCCTACCGGCCCGCGTCCACCCCGCCGGTCATCGTTCCGATCACCGGCTACCTGGGGACGGGAGACCCGCGCGTGAGTCACGGGGAGATGCGCGCCTGGAGCCGCGTCGCGGCCTCCGGGTTCGAGCTGCGTACCTTTCCCGGGGATCACCGCCATCCGGAGGACGGGGAGGCGGCACTCGTCACCGACATCGCGGAGCGCCTCGCCGGCGTCGGGGGCGCGAGCGGGACGCTCCCCGAGGACTCGCCCGCTCCTCCCCGGAACGTGTGAGGTTCCCGGCACATTTCGCGCCCTTCCGGACCTCGACCCTGAACGGAGGGGCGCGCGGCATCGTCACGGGTGGGGCGCATCCGACGCGGCCGACGTGATTCCACGTCCGCCGGTTACGCCGAAGCGCGTTCCCCCTGAGGCACGCCGCCTCAGGCACGTCACCCTGAAAATTGTCGGTGCCCGTTGTCAGAGTCGGCAGGGTCAGCGGCAACGTTCCAACCTCGTCCCCCGGAGGTGCACGATGGCACGGCGACGGACACCCGCCAGGACGGCGCGACGGCGGGCTTCCGGCGGGCGAAGATCACGCCGGGGCAAGGACGACGGCGGCCCGTTCCTGTGGGTGGTCGCGGCCATCGCCCTCGTCGTGGTCGGGGTGTGGCTCGTCGACGTCGTCATCGCCAACTGGCCGCTGGTGATCGGTGGCACGATCGCGCTGATCGTGGCTCTGGCCGGGGCACTCCTGCTGCGTCATCGGGTGATCGAGGCCCGGGAGCGGGAATGGCTGGAGGTCAACGCGCGCCTCGAGATCGTCGACCGGATGACCGGTGACCGGTTCGAGGCCCTCGTCGAGGCTCTGTTGCGGCGAGAGGGCTTTCGCGGGGTGCACAGGGTCGGCGGCAGCGGTGACGGCGGTGTCGACGTCGTCGCGACCGCGCCCGGCGGCGACCGCTTCGTCATCCAGTGCAAGCGCTGGGGCACCTCGGTCGGTTCACCCCAGATCCGTGACCTCCTCGGCGCGCTTCACGCCTACCCCGGTCATCGCGGTGTGCTCGTCACCTCCGCGACGTTCACGGCTCCTGCCAGGGAGTACGCGGCGGGCACCGACCTGACGCTGATCGACCGCGCGCTGCTCGCCGCCTGGTTCACCGGGTCCTTCACCCTCGCCCCGCCCGAGCGCCGCGCATTCGGCCGTTCCCCGCGGATTTTTCGGTCACTGTCAGACCGGTGAATCGCACTAGATTGCCGTCATGAGTGGTGGCACGTGGGCGGTGGAGGCGATCGCGAAGCTGGACGGTGAGAGGGAACGGACCCCTCCCACACCGCTGCGCCGGTTCCCGCTGCCCGCCGGATGGGAGGTGCGGCTGTGGCTGAAGGACGAGTCCACGCAGCCGACGGGCAACCTCAAGCACCGGCTGGCGCGGGCGCTCTTCGCTCGGGCGATCACCGCGGGCCTGGTCACGGAGGGCACCACCGTGGTGGAGGCCACCGGTGGCGCGATGGCCGTCGCGCAGGCGTACTTCGCCCGGCTGCTCGGCCTGCCGTATGTCGCCGTCATGCCGAAGAGGTCGTCCGGGGAGGGGGTCGAAAGGCTGGGCGGGAGATGCCTGCACGTCGATCCGCCCCTCGCGATCTACGCGGAGGCCGCGAAGCTGGCCGAGCGGGTGGGCGGCCACTACCTGGACCACTACACCTCGGCGGCGGACGTCGACTGGCGCGGAGGGAGCCTGGCCGAGGAGCTGTTCGGGCAGTTGGAGGAGTGCCCGCGCTGGGTCGTGGTCGGCGCGGGCACCGGCGCCACCTCCGCGGCCGTCGGCCGCCACCTGCGCACCCATGACCTGCCGGGACGGCTGGCCGTGGTCGATCCTGAGAACTCCGCCTACTTCCCCGGCTGGGCGAGCGGCGCCGCCGACTACGGCACGGGCATGCCCTCCCGGATCGAGGGGATCGGCCGGCCACGCCTGGAGCCGGGGTTCGTCCCCGACCTCGTCGACCTGGTCGTTCCCGTACCGGACGCCGCGAGTGTGGCCGCGGCCCGCCGCGTCCGCAGGGACATCGGATCCCCGGTCGGCCCCGCCACCGGAACGAACCTGTGGGGTGCGCTGGAGATGGTCACACGCATGCGCGCCCAGGGTGTCGGAGGTGACGTGGTGACCGTGCTCGGCGACGCCGATCCGCGCCATCTGCGAACGTGCCACGACGACACCTGGGCCGCGGACAGGGGGCTGGACTGGCGGCCGTACGCGGAGAGGTTGGAACGACTGCTCGACCACGGCGGGCCCTGGCGGCCGGATTCCACACCGGAGGCGACCCCGAAGTGATCAGGCCGGGCGGCGCTGAGATGGTGGAGCCGGGCGGTGTCGAGGTCGTCAGGCCAGGGCGCGGGGTGGTCAAGCCGTGATGCCGAGGTCGTCAGGCCGGGCGGCGCCGAGGTCGTCAGCTCAGGGCGCCGGGGGTCGCCAGGCCGGACGGTGCCGAGGAGGCGGGCGTGTTCGGGGTTCCGGGGATCACCGCTCCAGGAGTTCGACCGTGCCGCGCTCGCCGTCGACCCTGATCCGATCGCCGTCGCGCAGACGCATGGTCGCATTGCCGGTGCCGACCACGGCCGGGATGCCGAGCTCGCGGGCGACGATCGAGGCGTGTGACAGCGGAGCACCCATGTCGGTCACCACGGCGGCGGCGCGGGGGAACATCGGGGTCCAGCCGATGTTGGTCAGCGTCGTCACGAGGATCTCGCCGGGCGCGAGCCTGCCGCCGTCCTCGGGACCGGCGATGACGCGGGCCACGCCCTCGACGACGCCCGGCGCCCCGGGGAAGCCGGTCACGGTGTCGCTCACCGGGGTGTCACCGCCCCTGGCGTCGAAGATGTCGCCGCGCCGGCCGGGATCGGCGGCCCAGCGTTCCGGATCGAAACGGCCGATGATCAGCGTGGGGTAGGCGGGCAGGGCCGCGTACCGTTCGTACGTCGCCCGCCGGACCGCCACCTTCGCGGTCGGGGTGTCGTCGCCGCGCAGGACGGCGAGGATCTCCTGGATCGACAGGAAGAACAGGTCGTCGCCGTGGCCGGTGAGCTCACCGGCACGCAGGACGAAGGCACGCAACGCCCAGAAGGCGCGGATCACCTCCGAGCGGGCCGATTCCCGGTCACGGACGATCGCGTTCCACCGCGCCACCCGCAGGCGCGTTTTCGCGACCTCGCGGGGGTGGCGCTCCCCGAAACGCCTCCAGGCCGCCTCACGCGCCTCCCGCTGGTGGTCGAGCAGCGTACCGGCGTGCCCGTCGCTCCCGGAGATGGCCGCGAGCTGCGCGTCGATCCACCGCGGGTCCTCGCCGGGCCGGGGGATGGAGACCTCGAACTCGTGCGCGCCCCGGTGCCCGTAGAGGCGGGCGAAGGTCTCCCTGTCGATCTCCCGCGCGGCCAGCCTCTCCAGGCCGACGATCGTCCCGAGACTGGCGAGCTCCCCGTCGGCGTTGGCGCCGGTGAGCATGGCCTCGGCGTCGATCTCACCCACCAGCGCGCGCAGCCTGTCGCGGGTCATGACCAGCGCGGCGCCGCCCTGCCGCCCGGAGGCCTCCAGGATCTGGCAGGCCTCGACGAAGTACGGAAGCAGCTCCCTCTCCCACAGCCCGGCCAGCTCGCCGGTCGTCGCGGTGGCGGCGATCCGCTCGCGCAGCGCCTCGCAGCGCCGTCGCGCCGTGGCGAGGAAACCGGGCATCCTCCTGGTGTTGACCGCGACCCGCCTGCGCAGGGTGAAGGCGAGCGGCAGCACGCTTCTGATGATCCGCAGGCGCGAGGCGGGCAGCAACGGTACGTCCAGGTCGCGCGGGAGCCTGCCGAAGACCTGCTCGATCGCGCCGAGCCTTCTCCGCATGCCCAGGGCGTGCGCCACCGAGAACGCGACGCTCAGGTTCATGTAGAAGCGTCCGCCGATGTTGCCGACCACGTCGAAGCCGGGCACCTTCGACGTCGACATCGCCTCCCCGATGAAGATCTGGACGAGTGACCAGGTGCACGGCGTCATCACGTCGGGGATGGCCTCGCCGAGGTTGGCGCCGGTCCACAGGTAGTCGCCGGTCAGGCTGTCGTTCCACTCCTCGACGGGCTGCCTGAGCCGGGTGATCGGGCGGGCCTGCACGACGAGGAACGTCTCCTCGCGCCTCACCCACTCCACGTCCATGGGCGTCCCGTACAACTCCTCGATCCGCGTCGCGAGCCGCGCGAGCCGGGTGACCTCGGCGTGGGCGAGCACGGGCCGGTGGCGCAGGTTCTCGGGTACGGCCTCCTCGCGGGTGCCGCCGGGGGTGCGGACCGTCATCACGGTCTTGTCGCCGACGCGCTCCTCGACGATCTCGCCGCGCTCCTTGGAGACGACGACGGTGTCGGGGGTCACCTGCCCCCCGACGACGGCCTCGCCCAGTCCCCACGAGGCGTTGATCACGACCTGGTCCCGCGCGCCGGTGACCGGGTTCGCGGTGAACAGGATGCCCGCCGCGTCGGCGGCCACCAGTTCCTGGACCACCACCGCCAGCGCCACGTCGTCCTGGGGTACGCCGTTCGAGGCCCGGTAGGCGATGGCGCGCGCCGTCCACAGCGAGGCCCAGCAGCGTCGGACCGCGTCCAGCAGGCCGTCGCCCCGGACGTTGAGGTAGGTGTCCTGCTGCCCGGCGAACGACATGTCGGGCAGGTCCTCCGCGGTGGCCGACGAGCGTACGGCGACCGGCACGTCCGCGCCGAGCCTCGCGTGGGCCGCGCGGATCTCGGCGGCGGTCTCCGCCGGGATCTCCCGCTCGGTGAACAGCGCCGCTATCCGCCGCGACGCCTGTTCGGGGGGCATACCCGAGACGGCCTCCATGATCTGGTTGTTCAGCCCGTCGCGGGAGACGAAGTCGCGGTAGGCGTCCGTGGTGACGTGGAAGCCGTCGGGAACCGGGAGTCCCGCGCGGGCCATCCGGGCCAGCGAGGCTCCCTTGCCGCCCGCCAGCGCGAGATCGGCCGTTTCGCTGTCAAGGGGGAGGGTCTTCACCGCGCGTTCTCCTTGTTTTCCTCGTGCTCCTCGAACTGGTCGGTCTCCTCGAAGCCGAGGGAGACGCGAAGTTTCCGCCGCGCGACCTCCAGGGCGGCGTCGACGTACTCCAGGGTGGCTCGCGTCACCGCCTGGGTGACGGCGGCGGCGGGATCGGTGGCGGTGGGGGAGAGGGTGACGGTGGCGGGGACGGTGGCCTCCATCGCGTTGCCGCCGGCATCGGCGACCAGCTCCGCCAGCCGCTCGTCGGACGGCCGGTACCCGGCGGGCATCATCGGCGAGACGGTCAGGAACCCGTACAGGACGGAGACGAACGTGGTCACGTGTTCGGCGGGCGACAGGTCGCTCCGTAGCGCGCCGTGTTTCAGCAGCGTGCCGAGGTAGGTCTGAAAACCGCCGCCCAGTTCCGCCTCGGCCGTGCCGTCCCACTTCTGGCGGGTGAGTCTGCCCAGCACCTCCGAGTCGCCCAGGATGCTCGCGCGCATCAGGGGCCTGCCGAGGAGTTCCAGGACGAGCAGCCTGAGCAGGTCGCGAAGCGTGGCCGGGCCGTCTGCGACATGCCGTCGCACCTCGGTGACCATCTCGACCCGCTCACGGCGCAGCAGTGCGACGAACAGCTCCTCGCGCGTCTTCCAGTGCAGGTAGATCGTGCCCTTGGCGACCCCGGCCCGCTTGGCGATGTCCTCGACGGTGGTCTTGTCGTACCCCCAGCGCAGGACGAGGTCGGCGGTGGCGTCCAGGATGCGGTGCGCCCGCGCGAGCCGCTGGGAGGCGTCCTGCGGAGGTCGCCCCACCCTTCTGGTCTCCGGTTTCATGGCCCCCGTCATTTCCTGAAAGTTTGACCACATATCTGTATCCGGTCATTTAATTGATACCACGCCGCCAGGCGGGGGAGGAAGGCGGTGGGGGGCTCGGTAAGGACGGGGCCGAGCAAGGAGGAAGGCGGTGGCAGATTGTCGGGCAGGCAGTGAGAAGCGGTGACCGGTTGTCGGGCAGCGACACCTGCGTCAATGGCGGGGACGGTTTCCACGCGCTGTCGGGAAGCGACAGCCGGTCAACGTTAGGGAGGGTTCCCGCGTGCTGCCGGGAAGGCATACCTGGTCAACGGTGGGGACGGTTCCCACCGGTTGTCGGGAAGCGACACCCGTTCAACGTTCGGGACGGTCCTCACGGGGGATACGGAGTTTGAACTCCCGACCCTCGCCTGAAGGACATCACATGCTCAGGATCGGCAAGCTCACCCCCGCGGACCGTCCCCGCTGGGAAACCCTCTTCCGCGGTCACAACGACTTCTACGGGCGCACCCTCCCGCCCCAGCTGTACGACCGGGCCTGGGACGAGTTCCGGGAGGGTGTTCGTATGCACGCCCTCGGCGCGAAGCTCGACGGCGAGCTGGTCGGCGTCGCGCACTTCCTCATCCACTCGAGCACCACGGCGCTGGACGTGTGCCATCTCCAGGACCTGTTCACCGCGCCGCAGGCCAGGGACGAGGGGGCGGGGCGGGCGCTGATCGGGGCGGTGACCGAGTGGGCGAGCGCCCGCGACTGCAGCCGGGTCTACTGGTCGACCAAGGAGACCGACACCGAGGCCCGGCGGCTCTACGACAAGGTCGCGGTGAACAGGGGTTTCATCCTCTACCAGATCGATCTCCAGCCGGAGGCGGGGCGACCGGGAGTCGCCCCTTGACTCGTCTGGCTCGTCTTTTCGTGCCGCGGATCGCCGGCCTCACGCCGAGCGGCGGTCCGCGCTGTCGGGCTGTTGCCGGTCACGGGCCTGCCGGAGTTCGGCGTTGATGCGCAGGGCCTCGGCGAGCTGGTCTTCCAGGATGATGATGCGGCAGGCGGCCTCCAGGGCGGTGCCCTGGTCGACCAGTTCGCGGGCGCGGCCGGCCAGACGGAGCTGGTAGCGGGAGTAGCGGCGATGGCCGCCCTCGGAGCGCTGCGGCTCGATCAGTCTGGCGGTGCCCAGGCTGCGCAGGAACGCCGGGGTGACGCCGAGCATCTCGGCGGCCCGGCCCATGCTGTAGGCGGGATAGTCCTCGTCGTCGAACCGGCGAGCGGAGACCTCGCCCGGTGTGGCGGGGAGCTCGTCGGCCCTGTCCGCGGTGTCGGCCTTACCAGCCGTTTCAGCCTTATCGGCGGTGTCGCGAAGTCTGGGCTCCGCGCGTACGGCCGACGTCATCGGTGTTCGATCCATACAACCTTCCTGTAACGCCAACAGGGGTCCCGGCGCCATGATGCGCCGGGACCCACGAGGTTCAACACCATCTATCGGCCCTGAGGCCAACCTGTTTCTTCCGCATTGGCCGCCCGCAGGGGGCGGGGATGCGGGGATCGCGTATGCGTGACCGTAGACCACCTTCCAATCTGTGGGACTGCGGTACCCGTGCGGCGAACATCAACCGGCGACGGGCGATCCTGATGGCGTTCAACACTCCTTTCGTTATCTGTCCTCTTCGAGCTCATGCATCACGTGTCGCAGCCGCGCGTCCACGGCCGGAACCCTTCGTCTACCGCTGGTCCCAGCACGTCCGACGCTGGTACTCCTTCGCTGCGGCGGCTGCGTGTCCACGGCCGGGACCCTTCAACTGCTCGGTCCTGGCACGTCCGACGGTGGTACTCGTTACCGCGGTGGCAGCGTGTCCACGGCCGGGACCCTTCTACCGCTCGGTCCTGGCACGTCCGACCTTCTGCCCGTCTTTCTTCGTCGTCCTTCGATGTCCACGCTCGTCCGGGCAGTTCGTCGTGATGCCTACGTCCTGCTCTGCCCTCGTGGAACCGTTCCTTGCGATGTCAGGAACTCTAGCCTCACCCAACGCAAATGTCTACCTCGGCCACTACAGATTTTCGGTTCCATCAAAGCGAGGATTCGAGCCTCCGTGTCGAGAGCAGCGAACCCCGCAGGCCCTGACGTCCTCCGGGCCCTGACGGCGATGACCTCTGGACCCCGCACCGGCCGGTCACGAAGGAAACCGGTCCTTCGAGGTCAGCCGTGGAAGAAGTCACCGAGGGCGGCGGCGAGAGCGTCCGGGGCCTCTTCCGCCATGTGGTGGCCGGAGTCGATGCCATGGCCGCGTACGTCGTCGGCCCAGTCCCGCCAGATCTCCAGCGGATCGCCGTACAGGTCTTCGAGGTCGTCGCGCAGCGACCACAGGGCCAGAGCGGGGCACCGCAGCCGCACACCGGCGGCCCGGTCGGCCTCCTCGTCGCGCAGGTCGACGGTGAGACCGGCCCGGTAGTCCTCCAGCATGGCCCGCACCACGTCGGGATTCCGGGTGGCCGCACGGAACTCGTCGTGGTTCTCCCTGCCCATGCTCTCCGGATCGCCGTGGTACCAGCTGTCGGGGTCGGCGTTGATGACGCGTTCCGGGGTGCCCGGCTGCGCGAAGAAGAACCAGTGCCACCACTGCGTCGCGAACTCCACGGTGATGCGGGACAGGTGCTCGCTGATGGGCAGGCAGTCCAGGAGCGCCACCCGGGACACCGCGTCCCGGTGATCCAGGGCGAGGCGGAACGCGACGGCACCCCCTCGGTCGTGTCCGGCGAGGGCGAACCGGTCATGTCCCAGAGAACGCATCACCGCCACCATGTCGTTCGCGACGGCGCGCTTGGAGTGCCCGGAGTGGTCCGGTGCGGGGGCCGGACCGCGCGAGCGACCGTATCCCCGCAGGTCGGGGCAGACGACCGTGAAACCGCGCTCGACGAGGAGCGGCGCGACACGATGCCAGGTCGCCGAGGTCCGGGGGTGACCGTGCAGCAACAGCACCGGCGGCCCCTCCCCGCCGTACCGGGTGAGAACGGACGCTTCCTCGACCTGGACCGATGTTTCCTCGAAGCCTTCGAACATCGCCCCAGTATTTCCGAGGAGGGCGATCACAACCGTCTCAGGCGATCGGGCCGGGGGAGGCGCCCGGTGTCCAGGGATGATCTCCGCTGCGCCGTCGGCCTCAAGGGAGGTCGCGCGCGGAGATCAGCGGATGTCTCCCTCCCACGTCGGGGCGGACCCGCCGGCGGCGACGCCGAGGCGCGGTGCCTCGACGGTCTCGACCGTCGAGGCACGCCCTCCGGCTTTCTGGGAGATCGGCCGCTCGGGCGCGAGCTGGGCGAGGGCGAGCAGCAGGAGTTCGCCGCTGGAGCAGCCGAGGCGCTCGCCGCGCCCCAGCTCCACGACACGTCGCATGACCTCGTCGGGGGTGAAGCCCATCGCGGCGGCGACGCGTCGGGCGGCTTGCAGGAGTTCGTGGTCTCGGGGCACCATGACGTTGTTCTACCCGCTGCGGCGGTATCTGCCGGGGGCGGTGCCGCACTGGCGTTTGAACGCGTTGGCGAAGGCGAACTCCGAGGTGTAGCCGACCCTGGTCGCGACGGAGTGCAGCGGGGCGTCGGATTCGCGCAGGAGCCGCGCGGCGACGGTCATCCGCCACCAGGTCAGGTAGGTCAGCGGCGGCCGGCCGACCAGGGCGGTGAAGCGGCGGGCGAACGGCGCCCGGGACAGCCCCGCCTCGGCGGCGAGCGTCGCGACGGTCCACGGCCGGGCCGGGTCGCTGTGCATGGCCTGCAGCGCGGCGGTGGTGGCCGGGTCGTTGAGCGCCGCCGCCCAGCCGGTGGTCCCCGGCACCGGCCGCCGGTCGAGCCAGGCCCGCAGGATGTGCAGCAGCAGCGTGTCGAGCAACGCGGGCACGATGGCGTCCGTACCGAGGCGGGGGCCTGCCACCTCGCCCGCGAGCAGGTCGACGGTGGAGCGCAGTTCGGGGTGTCGTCCGAGGTGCGCGGGAAGGTGGATGAGCTCGGGAAGATCGTTCAGCAGCGGATGGGTGCGGGCCGGGTCGAGGTGATACCCGCCGCAGAGCGTCACGGCGGCCGGAGCGCCGGCGCCGCCGGTGCCGCCGGGGGCGCCGGGGGCGCTGCCGGAGGTGCTGTCGGGGGCGCCGACGGTGTCGGTGACGTAGCGCTGGAGGAGGCGGGGATCGCCCGGGTCGCAGGCGGGCGCGACCGGCGAGGTCGACGGGCTGTCGGCCAGCGTGTGCCCGCGCCCGTGGGGCCGGAACACCACATCCCCGGCGACCAGCTGCACGGCGTCGCCGTCCGGCCCGATGAGCCAGCACGGTCCCTGAAGGATCACCTGCAGGCCGATGGCCCCGGGGATGGGGGCGAACCGCTGCGCCCAGGGGGCGTGCCAGGCCACCCGGGCCGAGCGCGGCTGTCCGGTCCGCATGACCGCGATCACGTCGCTGAGCACGTCCATCCGGCGAGGATATCCCCGCGAAGACGATCGATTATGAATAAGGGATCACCGAACATGGTTCGTCTCGTCGGCTGCCCGTAGCTTCGACTGTGTGAAAGCCATCCGAATCCACGAGTACGGTGACGCCTCCGTCGTCCGCCGCGACGACATCCTCAGGCCGGTGCCCGGCCCGGGGGAGGTGCTGATCGACGTCGCCGCGACCTCCTTCAACCCGTCCGACATCGGCCTGCGCCGGGGGCTCCTGCGCTCGGTCTTCTCGCTCGACCTGCCGTACACGCTCGGCGGGGACGTCGCCGGTACGGTCGCCGAGGTCGGCGACGGCGTGCGTACCCTCGCCGTCGGCGACCGGGTCGTCGGCAGGGTCGACGGCGGAGGCGCCGCGGCCGAGTACGTCACCGCCGCCGCGGACACCCTGGTCACGCCGCCGACCGGTGTCCCTCTCGCGCACGCCGCCGCCCTCCCCATCGCGGGTCTCACCGCGTGGCAGGCGGTGTTCGAGCACGCGGCCGTCACCTCCGGGCAGCGGGTGCTCGTCAACGGCGCGGGCGGCGGCGTCGGAGGGTTCGCCGTCCAGCTCGCCAAGCACGCCGGGGCGTACGTCATCGCCACGGCCGGTCCTCGCAGCGCGGAGACGGTCCGCCGCCTCGGCGCGGACCGGATCGTCGACTACACGGCCACGCCCGTCGCCGAAGCGCTGGACGAACCGGTGGATGTGGTCCTGCACATCGTCGCGGCCGGCGCGAGGCCACTGGTGCCGCTGGTCCGGCCGGGCGGTCTCGTCGTGTCCGTCACCGTTCCGCTCAGGCTCCCCGCGGACTCCCCGGTGACCGCGACGCACTTCGTGGCCCGCAACGACACGGGCGACCTCGCAGCCCTGGTCAAGCTCGTCGACGCGGGCGTCGTCCGTCTCGACATCTCCGAGACGCGCCCGCTCGCCGACCTGGCCGCGGTGCACCGCGACGCCGAGTCCGGCCGTACCCGCGGCAAGATCATCCTCGTTCCCTGAGGGAATCCCGGTGACCGCGATCACCGGGTCCCGGCCGCCGGCGGGCGAGCCGGGGACTCCGGGCGTATGTCAGGCGCGGTCTCCGAGCCGGAGTCTCAGCCGCCGGCCAGGGTGCGGCCGAGGAGGGGGAGCAGGCGGTCCCAGTGGCGCCGCAGCGCGGCGGGGTCGAAGACATCGGTGTCGGACATGGTGAAGCCGTGGAGGGCGCCGGGGTAGACCTCGGTGGTGTAGGTGAGTCCCGCGGCATCCATGGCCTGGTTGAGCTCGCCGATGGCCTCGGGCGACATGTCGGTTTCCGCGAGGCCGAGGTGGACCTGGGCGGTGAGTTCGGGGACGAGGAGGTGCGGGCTGTCGGGCGCGTCGGTCACCAGCGGGCTGGGGTGGAATCCGGCGAAGGCGGCGACCTGGCCGGGGTGGGCCGCCGCGGTGCGCATCGCCAGGACGGCGCCCATGCAGTAGCCGACCACGGCGACCGGTCCGGCACCGACCTCCGGCCGGGTGGTGAGGAACTCGAGGTAGGCGTCGGCGTCGCGCAGGACACATTCGGTGGTGTGCGCCTGGGCGAGAGGCAGCAGCTGGGCGAAGAGCGCGGGCCGGACCTCCTTGCTGATGTGCTCCGGAAGTTCGACCACCGGTGCCGGGCCGTGCCGGTAGTAGAGGTTGGGGACGAGCACGTAGTACCCGTGGTCGGCCAGTTCGCGGGCCATCTCTCTCAGCACGGGCCGCACGCCGAAGATGTCCGTGTACATCAGCACGCCCGGATGCCGTTCGCCGTCGTCGGGGAAGGCGGCCACGGCGTCGGCATGGCCGTCCGCGGTGGGAATCTGCACTGTCACGGTGGGCATGGCGGATCTTCCTTCCTTCGGCTGATGCCGGTGCACGACCTGGTGTCAGGTCTGTCGGGAGGTGAGGTTGACCGGAGATCAATCTAGCGATGATCCGCGATCACCGAGCGAACCGGTATCGACTCCCGAAACCGTACGAAGGGAGCCGTTGTTCATCGGCCCCGGGGGTTTCGGGGCGAGGTCTCCGAACGGCATGACGAGCCGCTTCGTGACCGGGAAACCGATTCGGCGCCTGCGGGTCACCGCCGGAGGGCCGTCGCGGGACGGTGAGCGGGGCCTACCGGGCCCGGAGTTCGAGTGCGTCGTGGACCGCGCCGAGGAGGGTGGCGGCTCTGTGGTCCGGTACGCCTTCCTGGAGACGGTTCATCACGTAACCGAAGGCGAGGCCGTTCGCCGGGTCGGCGAAGCCGAGCGATCCCCCGTAGCCGGGAAACCCGAAGGCGGTCGGGCTGTACCAGAAGGCGTCCGGCGTCGGCAGGCCGAAACCGGTGCCGATCCGGACGGGCACTCGCAGGACCCGGTCGATGCCGGCGACCTGTTCCGCGGTCGCCGCGGCCAGGGTGTCGGGCGTGAGGACACGATGTCCGTCGACCTCGCCGATGAGCGCGGCGTAGAAACGGGCGAGCGAGCGGGCCGTGCAGATGCCGTTGGTCGAGGGCATCTCGGCGGCCTGCTCGGCGGGGTCGTCGTGGTCCGGCAGCGGCGTGATGACGGACATCGCCCGCCTGGTCAGCGACGTGGGGTCCGCGTACGCAGCCATCACCTCGCGTGCGGGCCCGGGAAGGGCGTCCAGGTCGATCCGGGTGAACGCGTCCAGATCGATCGGGTCGGCGACGATCCGGCTGACCCGGTGCGACTCGGTTCCCGGCAGCCCGATCCACAGGTCCAGGCCGAGCGGTGCGGCGATCTCCTCGGCGAGGAACGTGCCGAGGCTGCGGCCGGTCACCCGTCGGACGACCTCCCCGACCAGCCAGCCGTAGGTGTGCGCGTGGTAGCCGTGCGCGGTGCCCGGCTCCCAGGAGGGGCGCTGGGCGGCCAGGGCGGTCACCATCGGGTCCCAGGCGATCGCCTCGGCCGGGGTGATCGGGTGGTCGATCACGGGCAGTCCCGCCTGGTGGGTGAGCAGCCAGCGGACCGGGACGCGCTCCTTGCCGTTCGCCGCGAACTCCGGCCAGTACGCGGCGACGGGTGCGTCGAGGTCCAGTTCGCCCCGCTGGGCGAGCAGGTGCGCGCAGGCGGCGGTGACGCCCTTGGTGGTGGAGAACACGACCTGCACGGTGTCGCGCTCCCAGGGGCGGCCGGTCTCGGGATCGGCGATCCCGCCCCACAGGTCCACGACCTTCCTGCCGTGCAGGTAGACGCCGACCGCGGCGCCCACCTCCTGCCCACCGGCCAGGTTGGCCGCGAACGCCTCGCGCACCCCTTCGAATCCCGGTGCGGTGCTCCCGCCGATTTCGGGCATGCGTCATCGCCTCTCGTCTCGTTTGGGGTGTGTCGCCGTAAAGTGCTACCGGCGCCATTTCTCGATGAGCCAGGCACAGATCTCCGGCTCGGTCATCTCGGGGAACTCTTCGGTGAACGTGACGAGCGCGCGCATCGCCTCGTCCCGATCCAGGCCGCGTGCCGTCGCCGCCCTCAGATACTCCTGGCGTGCCGCTGAGGGGCGGCCTCCGCCCGCGCCGCGGCCCGGCAGGCCGTCACGCCACCGCGTGATCTCCTCCAGCCGGTCGGTCCGCCAGCCGGGAGCCCCGTCGACCTCGACGTCGGGCTCCGGAAAGGGGTGGCTCGAACCGCTCGGATAGCGGGAGCGCCATTTGTGCACCGCGTGTCGGCTCACCCCCAGCGCCTCGCCGATGCCGAGAACGCCGAGGAAATGCTCGGTCATGGTGCACCAACTTGTCTGTCCGGCCTCCTTTACGGGTCTCATTACTACCACTCGCCGCCTCGCCCGAGGCGAAGCCCCACGTCCACGGGATGCGCCGAACATCGTCTCTAGTAGAGACGATGTTATGGGAGAGCGGTGAACGTCGTCAACGACGAAGACGAGGTTCTTCCTCTCGTGGCGGTCCACCGCGAAGCCGTACTGACGACCACGACGGCGAACCGGCCCGGGGTCGGAAGCCGGGGACCCTCACCTCCGGACGGTGCCGGCCGCCCTCGGAGCCTGTCTCCGAGGGCGGCCGCGGATCAGGACGCGCGCAACGCGGCGATGAACCATTCGAAGTCGGGAACCCTGGGCGGAAACGGCGGCCTGCCGTTCAGCACACCCACGAGCTGCCAGTACCGCTCCACCCGGCGGTCGGTGAACGTCTCCACCTGGTCGGCCAACCGGGCGCGGTCCGCGGCGGGCAGCCCCGGATCCACGATCAGATCCAGGATCGCCCTGCCCTCGGCAGACTCGGGGCCGATGCCGGCGGCCACCGCTCTCCCCGCGTGCTCAAAGACGAGGGCGGGGTCGTACGGCTGCGGCACCTCGTCGCCGGATGCTGTGGCACCGGCCACCGCCATCTGTCGTGCGCGCTCCTGGAAGCCGGCGTCGCCCAGGAGTTCGGCGAGCTCCAGCCACGCCTCGACCTGCTCCGGGGTGGGATCGTCCGGCAGCTCCGCGGGAACCTGGCGCATCGAGGCCGCGATGTGAGCCCCCGGCGCCTGCGGGTCGATGCCGTCGAACGTACGGTCGACGAAGTCGTCGATCATTCGCTGCCGCTCCTGAGCGGACAGGCGGATCAACCTGTGCATGAGTACCATCTCCTCGGTCGTGCGCTCCTGTTGGGTGATCGACCGCAGCACCGCCCGGCGCAACCGCAGGGAGCGGATCTGGGTGTCCACCGCCCGCATGTGCGCCCGCGCGACGTCGGCCACCGTGCACTGCCTGGTCAGGACCTTCTGAACGGTGTCGAGGTCCAGCCCCAGTTCGCGCAGCGTTCGCACCAGGTCAAGCCGGGCCACCGCCTCCATGTCGTACAGACGAAAACCGCCCGCCGACCGGCGCGTCGGCGGGATGACGTCGATGTCGGACCAGAAGCGGATCGTACGCACCGACAGGCCCGTGCAGTCGGCGAGCTGTCCGATGGTGAGCAGTTGGTCGCGGTCGTTCACCACAGCAGCATCAACCCTCCAGTCACTGGAGAGTCAAACCGATTACGGCGGTCCGCCGGACGGCGGAGTGGCGATAGACCATGAGGAGGACGACGCGCGCCGTGTCGTTGCCTAGCGTTCCCGTCCTCGCCCCGCCGGTCCAGGTGCGGGCCGGAACGCAAGGGAAGATCTCATGCCGTCGCTCTCCAATCCACTCGGCTTCCGCAGATGGGCCGCAGGGGTGTGCCTCATCGTCGCGCCGCTCATCTACATCGCGGGCGTCGTCGCCGACCCGGCCCTGCGGCAGGGCGGTGACACCACCGGCGTCTACGGCAGGTATCCGGAACAGGTCTCGGTCAGCGCCTCGCTGCTGCACTGGAGCTGGGTGCTGCTGATCCCGGGAATCATCGGGATGATCCACCTCATCCGGCACAGGGGAGTCGTCTTCGGCCATCTCGCCGGTGGTCTCGCGCTCCTCGGCGTGGTGAACTTCTCCGGGCTGATGCTCGGGGACTTCTTCTACTCCCGGCTCGAACGCGCCCTGCCGCCCGCCGAGGGCGCGAAGCTCGCCGAACAGGCGTTCTCCGACCCCGGCGCCACCTTCGGGTTCCAGATCCCGGGATTCCTCGGGCTGCTCGGCCTGTTCCTGCTTGGCCTGGTCCTGGCCTACGCCGGTCACGGGCCGTGGTGGGCCCCTTTCGCGATCATCGTGGGTATCTTCGGTGCCCCGGTCTTCCCGATCGGCACGGCCGTGGGCGGCCTGCTCTACCTGGCCGGTTCCGGCGCGATCGGGCTGCGGATGCTGCGGATGAGCGACGCGGAGTGGGCCGGGCAGGAAACGGCTCAGCCGGTCGCCACCGAGGCGTCCAGCGGAAACCGGGCGACCACCCGGTAACCGCCACCGGGCAGGGGGCCCGCGGACAACTCGCCGCCGTGCATCGCGGTCCGCTCACGCATCCCGATCAGACCGTGCCCACCGGAGTACCGTCCGTCCGAGCGCTGTCCGTCCGAGCGCTGTGCGTCCGAGCGCTGTGCGTCCGAGCGCTGTCCCTCCGAATGTTGTGCGTTCGACTGCTGTGCGTCCGAGTCGGGCACGTCGGCCGGGAAAGTGCCGTCGCCCGTGCCGTCGTCGGTGATCTCCAGATCCAGCCCGGTCGGCCCGTGGGCGACGACGACCTCGGCAGCGGCGGCGGGGGAGTGCTTCAGCACGTTCGTCAGAGCCTCCTGGATCACCCGGTAGGCGGAGAGTGCGAGTCCCGGCGGCAGGGGACGCGGCTCGCCGGTGATCCGGAGGCGTACGTCCAACCCGGCCTCCCTGACCTGCGCGACCAGCTCGTCCAGCCGCTCCAGGCTCGGCTGGGAGGCGCCGGGGTTCGGATCGCCGCTCCCGCGGAGCACTCCCAGCATGAGCTGGAGCTCCTCGATCGCCTCGCGACCCGCCTTCTCGACCCCGAGCAGCATGTCACGCTCCCGCCGGTGCTCCTCGCCGAGTCGCATCCGCACCCCGCCCGTGTGCAGGGTCATCACGCTCACGTTGTGCGAGACGACGTCGTGCAGCTCCCTCGCGATCCGGGTCCGCTCCTCCGCCACCGCCTGCCGGGCCCGCTCCTCCCGTTCCACCTCAAGGCGAACGGCGCGTTCCGCCAGCCGCAACGTCCGGTCGATCTGGCGGCGCAACAGGATGCCGCTCCCGTACGCCACCCCGATGAAGACGGCGCTGATCATGAATTCGGCGATGTCGTTGCGCTGGAACGTCTGCAGGCTCGCGTACGCCACCAGTACGCACGCCAGTCCCGCGAGCCCGCGGCGGCTGCGCAGCTCCGCGGCGCTCGCCACGGTGTGGACGAGGATGAGCGTCGAGTAGAAGTGCCAGGCGGCGTAGTAGCCGTCACCCGCCACCGTCCGTATGGTGAGGCCGATCGAGATGAGCGCGATGAGCAGGGTCGTGGGGAACCTGCGCCGGAGCAGCAGTAGCGTCCCGGTGACGACCGCCCCCACCGCCAGCGGCACCGGGTCGCTGATCTGGCCGGGCTGGGAGCCCTGACGGCCGAAGGACTCGGCGAGGCCGGTGATCACCACGGCGAGGGAGAGCAGGAGATCCAGCCAGGTAGGCCGCCAGTCGCCGAGCAGTCTCCTCAGCACGGGCGGTCCTGCTGTCCCGGCCGCACGACCCCGGCCTCGTAGGCGAACACGACGGCCTGGATCCGGTCGCGCAGGCCGAGCTTGTGCAGCACCCGGGCGACGTGGGTTCTGATGGTCGCGTCACCGACCTGGCACTCCCGTGCGATCTCAGGGTTGGACAGTCCTCGGGAGAGCAGGCGCAGCACCTCCAGTTCGCGCGGGGTGAGCGTGGCCAGCTCCGGCGGTGCGACCGGCTCGTGGTGCGCGGCGAACGAGGCGATGACCCGCATGGCGGCCGCCGGGTCGATGAGCGCCTCGCCGGCCGCCGCCACCCGTATCGCCTCGATGAGCTGCTCGGGGGGCGAGGACTTGAGCAGGAAGCCGTTCACTCCGGCGCGGAGCGAGGCATGCAGGTTCTCGTCGGTGTCGAAGGTGGTCAGCATGACGATCCGGGGCGGATGCGGGTCCGCGAGCAGTCGCCGGGCGGCGCTCAGACCGTCCATTCGGGGCATCGCGATGTCCATCAGCAGCACGTCCGGTCGTAGCCGCCGGGTCACGGAGAGGGCTTCCAGCCCGTCGCCCGCCTCCCCGACGACCTCGATGTCCGTCGCGGCCTCCACGACGAACCGCAGCCCGGTGCGGATCATGGCCTGGTCGTCCGCGATGACCAGCCTGATCCTCGCGAGACCGGTCGTCGTGCCAGACATGCACAGCATGCTACCCAGGCCGTCCACCCCTCCATTTTCGTGCGGGGTACGGGCCGACCGCGTCCGTCGTACGGCGGAGCGCGGATCCGTCACCCGGCGGACGGCAGCGGCTACCGCGTCTCGGCAGGGTTCGACCCGCCGGCGGAGGCGAGGCCGTGGCGGGACGACGTGAGGCGGAGACGAGGTCAGGGCGGGACGAGGGCGGGACGACGTGAGGCGGAGGCGAGGTCGGGTCGGGGCGAGGACGGGACGGGACGGGACGATGTGAGGCTGTGGCGAGGTCGGGTCGGGCCGACGGCGTACGGCGGCCGATCGCGGAACGCGCCGAGAGCCGGGGAGTGGCTCCCGACACCTGGCCGCGAATGACGACCGGCCTTCATCGTGAAGTCAAATACTGTTCATTTAGACGTTATGCCACGTTCCTTCTTATGATCATCCGCTATGAAGACTGACGGTGGGAACAATCTCCGCAACCGGCTGCTCGGCTCGACCGCGTCACTGGGCCTGGGAGCCGGGGCCGTCGCCTGGCTTTCGCCGGAGGGAACGGAAGGAACCGGTCCGGCGAAGGTCGTGGAAGGCGCCTCGGCCTCCGGCTACCGATCGGTGACCGAGGCGATGGCGAACGTGCCCACCTGGGCGAGTACGGCGATGGAGATAGCCAGCGAGGGCACCCTCGTCATCCTCGGCCTGATCCTCGTCTGGGTGTGGTGGACCGCCCTGCGCCGGGGCGACGCGCGCGGTGTCGCGGGAACCGTCATGATCGGTGTGGGCACCGTCACCGCCTACGCGATCAGCGAGACGGTGAAGCTGATGGTGGTCGAGGAACGCCCCTGCCGGGTGGTGCCGGGAGCCGCGGCGGCGATCGCGGAGTGCCCCGGCGTGGGGGACTGGTCGTTTCCGAGCAACCACGCCACCCTCGCCGCCGGACTCGCGGTCGGACTGGCCCTGCTCCGTCCCCGCCTCGCCGCGGTGACCCTGCCGCTGGCCGTGGCGGCGGCGCTGCTCCGGGTGATGGTGGGGGTCCACTACCCGCACGACGTGCTCGCCGGTGTGCTCCTCGCCGCGGCCGTGGTGACGGCGGTGCTTCTCACGTTCACACCGCCGGCGGTGCGACTGGTGTCGCCGCTGCTGGAGCGCCTGGGCCGCAACGGCTCCGCCACCGGGGACGGGTACGCCGACCGTCCGATCGCTCCCGGGGACGGGTACGCCGACCGTCCGATCGCTCCCGGGGACGGGTACGCCGATCGGCCGGTCGCTCCCATGGACAGGTACGCCGATCGCCGGGTCGCCCCCGTGGGCAGGCACCGCGCCGGCCCGAACCCCTGAGGTTCCCGGCGACACGGGCGGCCGGCTGGAGCCGAAGCCCTCCCCGCGCCGCGTCGGCCGGGGTTCGCGGGTCAGGACACCCGGGACGGTGTGGCGGTCCAGGTGTCGCAGGCGCCGGGGGAGACAGCCCGGTAGCCGCGTTCGAACCAGCGGACCCGGTTGGCGCCGCTGCCGTGGGTGCGGTACTCGCCCTCGTCGCCGTTGGCGCGGATCGTCTCCGACAGTGCCTTCCAGTCCTGCTCGGTACGGGGCAGGGAGGCTCGTACGCTGCCCAGGAACACCCCCGACAGGCAGTCGGCCTGGAGTTCGTAGCGGCGGCGGAGCTCGAAATGGCGGGTGCGTTCGGCGCGGACGCGCCTTTCGAAATGCGTCCTGATGCCGGTGAGGCTCTGCAGGTGGTGGCCGTACTCGTGCGCCGCCACCTTGAAGGGGTACAGGTCGATCCTGTCCTCGATCCACAGGCCGGTGAGCGGGAACACGAGCGTGGCCCGCTCCGTGCAGTAGAAGGCGTCCGCGCCGGTGGGCCACACTATTCCGCAGACGCGCCGCTCGGGCTCGGAGTAGATGCGGACCGTGGGCGTGCGGAACCGCAGCCCGGCGCGGGCGAAGTGAGCGGCCCACGAGGTTCTCAGACATCTCGTGACCAGGGTGAGATACTCGCCCGGCTGCGGGATGCCCCTGTCGACGAGCGGCGGCTCCGGGCACGAGGTGGTCGCCAACCTGCCGGACTTCAGCAACGAGGTCTTGGGCGCGACAGTCCGCCCTGGAGACGAAGAGCCGGACGTGGCGGCCTGCTTCGACGGCTTGGCCGGCGTGGACTCGGGGGATGCGGCCTGCGCGGCTCCGGCGGGCAGGACGGCAAGACACACGGCGGACAACAGGGTCACGTGTCGGAGAGGTCGCGGAGAACCGGCACGGAGCGGGAGGAAGCGCACGATCGGACAGCTTAGAACTCCCGGCTCAGAGCTCCCGCTTCAGAGCTCCCGACGTGGAATTCCCGACGCCCTTGCCACCCACGCGGCTCAACGCGCCGGAGCACCGTCCCACCCTCGCGCCGCCGGGATCACCTCGTCCGACGCCTGGCGGACGTTGCCCGGCGGCACACCGAAGGCCCGTTTGAACGCCCGGCAGAACGCCGCCTCGGACTGGTAACCGAAGCGGCGGGCGACCACCGAGAGCGGCTCCGACGTGCGCCGAAGGTGCATGCGGGCCAGCTGCATGCGCCAGTGGGCGAGATAGCGCATGGCGGACTCACCGACCAGCTCGGTGAACCGCGCCGAGAAGGCCGAACGCGACATTCCGACCTCCCGCGCGAGCGAGGCGACGCTCCACTGCCGTTCGGGCGCGCGGTGGAGCAACGCGAGCGCCTGTCCCACCTGCTCGTCGCGCAGGGCGGCCAGCCAGCCCCGGTTCGCCTCGGGCGCCGAGTCGAGCCAGGAGCGGATCGCCTGGACGACGAGGATGTCGGCGAGCCGGGTGATGACGGTCTCCCCGCCCGGCCGCAGGGCGAGAGCCTCACGGGAGATGAGCCGGAGCGTGCTGCTGAGCCAGTTGGCGGTGTCCTCGTCCCAGGCGTCGATGTGCAGCACCTCGGGAAGCTGCGCGACGAGACGCTGGGCGGCCACATGGTCGAAGTGCACGACGCCGTAGGTGGTGTGCGTGAGGTCCCCGCCGCCACCGTGGCGCATGATCTCGTAGCGCTCGCTGACCTGCTCGACCGGTATGTCGAAGAGCGGTTCGACGTCGGCTCCCGGGTCGCTGCGCAACCGGTGCGGGATGCCGTGCGGGATCAGGGTGAGGCTGCCCTGCCGGAGCAGGCGCGGCTCGGCTCCGTCGACCTCCAGCAGGCAGTGGCCCGAGGTGACGACCAGCAGCGCCATCAACCCGTCGAGCGCCGGCACCTCGATCCCCCACGGCGCGGTGAGCTCGGCGCGGCAGTACAGGGTGCCGGTGAGCCGGAGCAGGTGCAGGCTCTCGCCCAGCAGGTCGGAGGGAGCGGGGAACGGGCGGGGGACATTTGGCACAGATCTCATCATGCCTGATTGACCGTCCACAAACCTGGACGAACAGCAAAGGAGAGCGGACCTTTTTCTATTGTTGGTCCACGGGTGCCGCACAAAACTGGACTCACCGACAACCAAGGGAGCATCTGGACCATGCGTGGTACCACCGTCACCCCCGTCACCCTCGTCATCGGCTCGACCGGCAAGACCGGCCGGCGAATCGTGCACCGGCTCGCCGAGCGCGGCCACCCGGTCAGGGGCGGCTCGCGCCACCTCGACCCCCCCTTCGACTGGGAGCGGCCCGACACCTGGCGCCAGGCGCTGCGCGGCGCCGAATCCGTCTACATCTCCTACTTCCCCGACCTCGCCGCCCCCGGCGCACCGGCCGCGATCGAGAAGCTGACCGCCTGCGCGGTCGACGAGGGCGTCCGGCGGCTGGTACTGCTTTCCGGCCGGGGCGAGGCCAACGCGCAGCGCTGCGAGCGGATCGTCGGTGAGTCCGGTCTGAGCCACACGCTCATCCGCACGAGCTGGTTTTCGCAGAACTTCAGCGAGGGCCACCTGCGGGACTCGGTGCTCGACGGCGTGATCGCGCTGCCGGCCGGCGAGGTCGCGGAGCCGTTCGTCGACGTCGACGACATCGCCGACGTCGCGGTCGCCGCCCTCACCGACGACCGCCACTCCGGCCGGCTCTACGAGCTCACCGGGCCGCGCGCGCTCACCTTCCACGAGGCCGCGGCCGAGATCGCGAAGGCCGCTGACCGGCCGGTCGAGTACGTCGCCGTCTCACCGGAGGTGTTTCACGCCGCCGTGGCGCAGAGCGCCGGGCTCGACTACGCGGACCTGCTCACGGACCTGTGCAAGGAGGTGTTCGACGGGCGCAACGCCTCGGTGGCCCACGGCGTGCGCGAGGCACTCGGCCGCGAACCCCGCGACTTCACCGACTTCTGCCGTACGGCCGCCGCCTCCGGGACGTGGAGATGACGAGCCCGCCGTACCCCCCGCAGGACGCGACGAGGATGCGGCACGCGAGACCGCTGAGACTCGTCCTGCTCGTGTCCGGCGCGGTGATGATCGGGATAGGCGCGGCCGTGCTGTTCGCGCCCGCGGCCTTCCACGGCACCAACGGCATCGAGCTCGGGAGCGACGCCGGCCTGCTCAGCGAGATCAGGGCCGGGGGTGGCGCGCTGCTCGCGACCGGCGCACTGATCGCGCTCGGCGCGTTCGTCGCGCGGCTGGCCTTCACCGCCACGCTCGCCGGTGCCGTGATGTACCTCTCCTACGGCCTGTCCCGCCTGCTGGGCATCACCCTGGACGGGATACCGGCGAGCGGGCTGGTGCTCGCGACCGCGTTGGAACTGGTCATCGGGCTGGCCTGCGTCTTCGTTCTCGTACGGTATCGCCACCGGGACACCTCCGCCTGAGCCGATTGGCGCGAGACGGTCGAGGTGTACGGCATGCGGGTCGATCGGTCGAGCCAGATCGTTCGACGCTCATGCCCCCTCGGTCTCAAGTGTCCTTTCGAAGACGTCGTAGGCGTCGGCAGTGAACAGGACGAGCCGCAGGTCGGTCACCCGGGTCGGCGCGGCACGTACGGTGCCGATCGCGATGCGGGCGGCGTCGTCGACGGGCCAGCGGTAGACGCCGGTGGATATCGCGGGGAAGGCGACACTGGTGGCACCCAGCTCGTCGGCGACCCGGAGGGACTCGCGGTAGCAGGAGGCGAGCAGATGCGAGCGGTTCTCGGTGGCGGAGAAGACGGGGCCGACGGTGTGGATGACCCAGCGGGCCGGCAGCTCACCCGCGACGGTGGCCACGGCCTGACCGGTCGGCAGTCCCTCGCCGTAGTGCGAGGCGCGCAACTCGCGGCAGGCGGCGAGGATCGCGGGGCCGCCACGCCGGTGAATGGCCCCGTCGACCCCGCCGCCTCCTAGCAGCGAGGAGTTGGCGGCGTTGACGACGGCGTCGACGCGCTGCGCGGTGATGTCCCCCTGGACCAGCGTGATTCTCATGAGAACGAGTCTGTCAGCAGAGTCTCGACGCGGTTCGCCGCTCACGATACGGCCACACTCAATGGAGTTGACGGCCGAGGCGTCGCCGGGATCTCCTGCTGCGGTGATCGACCAAGAAGAACCTGAACACCGGAGACCTTGTGGCCACCTTGGCGGTGACGAGGCGGTTTGACCTGACCGGTGTGCAGTGGGCGCGGCTGGAGCCGCTGCTGCCTGCGCCGAGGAGGCCAGGGCGGTCGCCGAAGTGGACCAAGCGTCAGATTTGGGGGCGACGGCGTCTCGGCCCCTTGAAGACGAGGCGGAAGAGATGCGGCAAGCTCCTGGCCGACCTGTACGCCTGTCGCGACTCCGAGACCGCCTGACGAGCCGCGAAAAGGACTAACGGGATGAAACAGGATTAACAGGACGCCGGGATGGTGTGCGACCTGAAAATTGCCGATGCATCTGAGAAAACCCCTAGCCATAAAGAGGAGATCATCTAGCGATAGCGTGGCGCTCAAACCAAACCTCGGGGGGCTTGGATGGTCCATAGCGAACTGCCGACACTGGGCGAACCCGGATGTCTAGGCCAGTTGAACCCGTTGATCCGCCAACTGCGAGACAGCGGCCCCATCGTCCGGGTTCGTACCCCGGTCGGCGATGAAGCGTGGCTGGTGACCCGGCTCGCCGAACTCAAGCAACTCCTGCTCGACGACCGACTCGGGACCACCCACCCGGACCCGCCGAACAGAGCACGGTACCTGGACAGCCCGATGCTGGACCTGGTCGTGTCGAACCAGGATCCGGCTGAGGCGCATCGTGCGCATCAGGCCCTCCGGTCGAATCTCACCCCGTATTTCTCGGCCAAGCGCATAGCCGGCATGCGGCCGCGCGTCGGCGCCGTGGTCGACGAGTATCTCGACGCCGTACTCGCCAAGCAGCCGCCGATAGACATCCACACCGAGTTCTCGCTGCCGTTCTCCTATCAGATCCTGTGCGATCTGCTCGGCATAGCGGATCCAGCGGAATACCAGGTGGTGCTCGACCGGGTCAGCAGGGTGGGGGCGGGACTGGGCCAGGCGCAGGAGCTGTTCAGATACCTGAGCGAGGTTGCCAAGCGCAAACGCGCGCAACCGGGCGACGATCTGGCCTCGGCGCTGTGCCAATCCGGACTCCCCAACGACTTCGTCGGTGCGTTGCTGGCTTTTGTCACCATGTCGTACCAGGTGACTCCGCACAGCATCAGCGCGGCGATCGCGCTGTTCGCCATGAACCCGGACCAGCACAAGCTGGTGCTCGATGACCCGGAACTGCTGCCCGGCGCGGTGGGGGAGGCCGTGCGGATGAGCAAATTCGCCGAATCCGCACTGCCCCGCTACGCCAGCGAGGACATCGAGATCGGCGGGGTCACGATCCGCGCCGGCGACCTCGTGCTGTGCGACCACGGCTCGACCGCGTTCGACGACCGGGTGTTCGAGGACCCGGAACGGTTCGACGTCACCCGATCGCCCAACCCCCACCTGGTGTTCAGCCACGGAATCACCTACTGCCTCGGTGCCCCCCTGGCTCGGCTGGAGATCAACGAGGTACTCGCCAGGCTTCTGCCCCGGCTGCCCACCATGCGCCTGGCGATCCCGGTCAGTGACATCCCGGTCTCCGGGGGGATGAGCGAACGGAAGCTCGGTGGTGGCATCGCCCAGCTACCGATCACCTGGGATCCGCCGGTTCCCGTCGCGTAATGGGGGTGAGCAGAGCCCGGTCAGCGAGGCCAGCCGGCCGGGTTCGAGCACGACTCGCGGGAGATTCCCGATCCGGTGTCAGGGAAGGTCCCGTAGCGCTCGTGGTGCAGATGGGCGAAGAAGTAACACATCCTCTCGCACTCGGCATCCAGCACCGCCTTCTTCGGATCCTCGGCCACCGCGGTGTAGAAGTCGCGGCCCATCGCGACGATGAAGCCACGCGCGTAGAGGAAACCGTCGTCGGAACCGTCGGTGACCGCCTGGATGTCCGCGCGGTCGATGTCGTGGAGCTTCGCCTCGACCACCCGATCGAGATCCGTCAGCTCGTCCGCCGACAACCCCTCGCTGAGGGAGCCGAGGTTGCTCAGAAACTCCTTCAGGGCGGCTTCGACCACGACAAACGGCGGCTTGCCGTGAAGGTCCTCGTCGGGGGCGGGCGTCCGATGTGTCAACTCCCGTCGCGCCTGATTGACCTCCACTCCCAGCGGTGCCCAGGCCGCCTCCACCAGGCCCCAGAAACCTTCCTCGGACTTCATCTCGTCGCCCCTCTCGTATCGGTGCCGCTCACCCAACCAGAGAGCACCGACAGTCAGCCGCCGTCCGGGCGATGACCAGTGCGAAGGCCGCCGTGGCAACGCCGTCGGCGTCATCGCCCCAAAGGGAGGACACCTCCGCTGAGCTGTGCCTACTGTTAGCGCATGGTGCCCTTGCCGTTCTGTACGGCCATCGTGGAGTTGACCCGGGTCCAGGGGGAGTTCCTCTCCAGCCTCCCGTGCCCAGGACTCATCGTGGAGCCCTACATGCGGTGCTCTCTGGAGGCGGGACATCGCGGTCGGCACGTCACCCTGGCGCAGGGGTCGTCGGTCACGGACTGGTGGGCGACCTGGGACACCGAGGACATCCACGGGGAGCTCAAGGTGCTTCCGAACTGTCTGACCACCGAGCCGATCAGCGAGGACGCGTGCTGCCTGCCGGCCGAGCATGTGGGCAGACACAGCTTCGAATTCCTCTGACCGGCTCTTCCCGCCCTCCATGCAGCTCAGAAGTGACCTGACCCTGCGAACGGGGTCCGGCTACCGTTGCCCCGCATGACGCATACCGAGATCGAGATCACCGCGGAGCTGGTGCGGGATCTGCTGCGCGACCAGCACCCCGACCTGGCCGACTGGCCGGCATCCTCATCGGAGACGCCGGCGTCCACGGCCACCCAGGCGGCAAATCCACCTGGGGCCCACCCGCCCGCGCCTCACTGCGACGCCTCATCGCAACGGCCCATCGCTGATCAACCGCTTCTCGCACGCTGTCGGCAGCGGCCCGGAAGAAGCGAGGACGGCGTCTGGCGCCGGAAGCGGTCCAACCGTGCCAAAGTGATCCACATGATCCCCGCACACGTCCTCGACGAGCCACCGCTCACCTACGCCGACAGCTTCGACGTACCGGTCCTTTTCCGTAACGGGCCTGCGAAGAAGCCCTGGAAGCAGTGGCGGACGGCCAGGCACAAGCCGTGGGTGGGGTCGGGAGGGTTCCCGACGACCGACGGCTGGTACGTCTCGACCACCACTTGGCGGGAGATCATCAAGGCCGCCGTTGAGGTCGGCCGCGACGTCACCCCGCACCTGCAGAATCAGCCGCGGTATGCGCACGGGGAACTCGTCGCCCGGGTTTCCCCGCTGTACGCCTATCTTGGCGCGCACCCCGTCGTGCCTCAGTACCCCGTACGAGGCACCAAGGGCCGGCGCCTTACCCTGAACCCGGTGTACGCGTACGGCACCGAGCGCAGCGCGAAGAACGCAGCCGCCTACCGGCTGGGTATGACGATGACAGAGTGGGCCTGTCGCTCACTGCTGGGCCTCGGTCAGACCGAGCACCTCGAACTTGGTGGCCCGATCCCCGCCCTGCTCGAAATGTTCAAGGATCCGCAGCAGAAGCTGCCCGACCTATGGGGGGAGCACCAGGCAGAGAACCTGTACTGGCTGATCGAGGCCAAGGGGGGCAACGTGGGTCTCAGTACGCTCCGCAAGGGGTGGGCGCAACTGGCTGCCGGCAGTAAAGTTCTCAGCTCGTACGCTCACCGCACCGTCCTGGTCGGAGCGTCCGTGCGGCCCGAAGACGACCTCTTCCTTACCATCGACCACGACCTGCACCCTGGACAGCCGCCGCTCACCCCAGCCGGATTCGGCATCGACGAGCCAGCGGTCGGACCAGGCAATCTCGAAGATCGTCTCGGCTACAGCGACGACGCGCTCATCGGCGCGGCTCGCGCCCAAATGCTCGCCTATCTGGCGCTGAGCTCTGCTCCCACCTCGCAACTGCGCACCGTGCCCGTTCCCGCCGAGCGCGCGTCCCGTCATCGGCGCTTAGGGCTGACCACGCCCCTGGAAGGCGACGACCTCACCCTCGCCATGCGGGCCGAAGCCCGCAGAGAAGCGTCCCGCACCGAGCGGCACACCTTGCGCGCCCGTACCCGTTCTATGGGCCTCGACGACTTCCTCACCTGCCGAATCCCTGGAACCGAGGTTCACCTCGGTATGTCCCGGAAGCTGTTCGCCGCCTGCAAACGCCTCCGCGAGGAAGACCTCGCCATCGCTCAGCGCACCCCGGGGCTGCGCGCCGAGGACCAGCCGGCCGATAACCAGGAACTCAGCGACGACGCTCAGGAAGAACGGCGACTCACCCAGCGGCGGATCTTCCGCGATCGGCAGGAGGAAGCCCGCCCTCGACTGCGCCCCCTGCTCCGCAGCGTCTACGAGCGGGGAGTGACAAGCGACTGGAGCGATCTGCTGGGCCGTTCTCAGGAGCCAGAACTCGACTTGGAAAGCGACGAGGGGCTCCTCGAAGCGGCGACGCCGGAGACGTATCTGGCCGTCAGCCGCTACGGCCTGCCCTCAGCACGCGCCTAGCTATTAGGGCTCGCATTCGATCAGGGGTGACCTCAGGTCAAGTGTCCGAGGGAAGGGGGGACCTCGATCAGGGCTTTTCCGGGCGGCTGGTGACCTGGGCGCGGCAGGTGCTGGGCATCGTTGTGTACGACGCCGCAAGCCCGCGGACCAGCGTGATTCGCGTGATCGGGCACGGTGAACGGTTTGCCGTATCAACCGGGCCGGAGCAATTCGACAAGGTCCGGGGCGATGCCTGGGAATTTTCGGTCCGCGGTAAGCAGAGCATCGGCCCCCACCGTACGGGCGGTCGCGATGATGAGGGCGTCCGGGACACGGATTGTCAGATCCGCGGCCCGGAGCAGGGCCGCGCTCTCGGCCGTCGTCTCGTCCACCTCGACGATCCGGTCGATAACGGCTGAGCGGAATGCCGCAAGCATCTTCTCGGCCGCGACGCCCTTGCGGACCGCCCCCACTCGCAGTTCGCTCCAGGTGATCACGGAGATGGTGAACGAGGCCGCCTCACTCTCCCAGCGGTGAACGGCGTCACGGGCATGGCCATGCAGCGCGTCGTCGGGATCGAGCAGACCGACGATGACGTTGGTGTCGAGCATCACGGTCGGCACTTGTCACCTCCAGCTCTCGCGGCTCGCTTCGACGTCCACGGCTTCGGTGAAACCCGGGATCACGCCGATCACCCCGTCGAGGCGGCTGTGGTGTCGCCGGATGACGATCTGCCCACCCTCTTCGGCGATGTCCACGAGGTCTCCCGGGTGAAGGCCCAGCGTGCGTAGGACTGCCGCAGGCAGGGTCACTTGGTTTTTGCTGGAGATGCGTGCCGGTCTCGTACGCCTGGCACGCGTCCGCTTGCCGTGATCCATAACCTTTACTTTGACCATCACAAGTAAAGATTAAACTCTGTCGCCCACGGTGTGCAGATGATTTCAGAAAGTCACTGCTGCCGCAAAGAGTTTCGGTCGACACTCAGCCGACCTTAAGTCCGCTTTCGCCTGAAATCGGCGGCGCTTCCGGCGACGCCCGCATAAGCTTGTGGGGTGGCGCTTTCCGACCTTCGGCGGGAGATGGTGCTCGCCGCCATCGACGAATGCGACAAGCTGGGCCGCGACGCCTTTCTCAAGGAGTACGGCTACCGGCCCGCCCTCGATTACTTCCTCGTGTATGACGGCAAGCGGTACGACTCCAAGGCGATCGCCGGAGTCGCGTACCGAGGAGTCAGCGGCAGGCCCCTGCGTCCCGGCGAGTTCTCCGGGGGGAACGCAACCGTTGCTCGGGTGCTCGGTGGACTGGGCTTTGAAGTGACGAAACCGGGGCAGGCTGCCGAGGTGTCCTCCGTCGAAGACCTCTTACAGAAGGTCGACTCGCTCAAGCCCGCTGTTTCTCCCACATCTGGTGCGAGGAAACGACATCAGCCATTGACCCTGCTCTGGGCGATCGGCCGCGCGGCCCAGGGCAAGCCACGCCTGAGGCGGTGGGAGAGCACCTACCGCGAACTCGGGCGGCTCATCGAGGAGTTCGGTCTTGAAGAGGACCGGCCCAACCCTGAGTTCCCCGTGTTGTGGCTTTACCACCACGGTCTCTGGGAACTGCCCGGCCGCGCCGACATACCGCCTGCCAGTGGCCGGCACGCGCAGCAGTGGATGAAAGAACAAGAGCCGGACAGCGGCCTGCTGCCATGGGCGTACGAGATCGTCACCGATCGGGAGGACGTTCGTGCCCAGATCGTCGTGAGGCTGCTTGGCGCGTACTTCCACGGCGTCGACCACAACAGGCTTCTCGCGCGGGTCGGACTGGACGCGGTGTCCTCTCCGGCCAGTCGTCGCGAGATGATCGTGGAGCGCATCATCCGCGACTCCCTGCTCTCCGAGCAGATCAAGGGCGCGCACGACTTCCACTGCCAGATCTGCGGCGACCGTCTCGCCCTCCACCGGGGCTTCTACGCGGAGGGAGCCCATATCCGCCCGCTCGGAAAGCCGCACAACGGCCCCGACGAGCCCGGCAACCTGCTCTGCCTCTGCCCTAACCACCACGTCCTGCTGGACCGAGGGATGATCACCATCCAGGCGGACCTCACGACGACGGACACGGTGTCCGGCGCCTCGCTCGGCCGTCTCCGAGTCGTCCAGAACCACGAGATCAGCCAGGATCACCTCGACTACCACCGGCAGAACATCGCCAAGCAGAGCTGAGCCGAGATTTTTCCCGGCGGGGCGAGGGCGGGGACGCCATCGGTAGGCAGGGTCGCACCGAGCCGCCGATAACATTCCAGCCGGGCGCGAGCGGCGAGGTGACCCATTGCCTGGGGGCGGCGTCGACCGTTGATCGCGTACGAGTCCTACGGGGGGCCGCCCCGGGCGGCGCGGCGACGCTCGGTGAGCCGCCGGGCCTTGGCCGTGTTGCCGCAGTCGGCCATGCGGCACCAGCGGCGTGAGCCGTTGCGGCTCTGGTCGAGGAACAGCCATCCGCAGCCGCCCTCGCGGATGGGGCAGCGGCGTACCCGGGGCAGGTCGGCCGTCCGCAGGACGTCGAGTGCGGCCTCGGCGACCCGGTCGGGTATGAGCATGGCGGGTATCGTGCCGTAGGTGAGCCGCACCTGCGGCGGGTCGCCTCTGTCGAGCACCAGCGCGGCTCTGGCCGCCGCCCCGGCCCATCGCTCGTGCAGCACGACCAGGGCGGCCCCGGCCGCGATCGGATCCCCCTCGCCCGCGTCGTCCACCGGCCCGCCGTCGGCGGGCCGGATCGTTGCGAGCATCACGAGGTGCAGCCCTTCTCGCATGTCCCGTACGGTGGCCAGCCCCGCCTGCGCCGACGCGGGATCGTCGTGCCACGCCTGGTCGGCCCGATCGCACTCCGCGTCGCTGATCAGGCCTGCCCTGGCCGCCCAGCGCAGCAATGCGGGGGCGTCGGACAGATAGTCGTGAGGCGGCCCGCCGTCGAGCGGTACCCCTCGTTCGAGCGTGTTGACCAGATCGAGCGCGGGGTGCCCGCCGACCAGGGGAAGGTGTTCCACGTCGATTGTCATAACCTTGATGCTACCGCTCAAGACGGGAAAGAAGGTTGCACGGTGTGGTGCGTTGAGTATCGGATCACGTGACCCGGGCGCCCTCGGGCAGGGGGGCGGCGGCCATGGCCGGTGCGCCCTTCCGTCGGCTGGACAGGAACGGCTCGGCCAGAACGATGGCGAACGCCGCCAGGCTGAGCAGCGCCCCGGCCAGTGCCGTGCTGCGCACACCCGGACCGGGCAGGAGCACGCTGCCGAGGAACGCGCCCGCGGTGATGCCCACATTGAACGCCATGGAGGTAGCGGCGCTCGCCATGACCGACTCGCCCGGCGCGTACACGAGCACCCGCGATCCCAGTACGGCGGTCAGGCCCGCGAGAGCGAAGCCGGACAGGGATATCGCGACGACGGCCCCGACCGGGGAGGCGCCGAACGCGTACTGCCCGGCGAGCGCCAACGTCTGCAGGCCTATGAGCCCTGTCATGGTGCTCCAGCCATGGCGGTCGACGAGGTAGCCCACCATGAGCACTCCGGTCAGGCCCGCGATCCCGCGTACCAGCAGAAGCGGGCCGATCGATGACTCGGTGAAGCCACTGACGTCGCTCAGGAACGGGCTGATGTAGGTGAACGCCGTGAACGCGCCGGTGACCGCGACCGCCGTGGTGGCCACGATCGACAGGTACCGGCCGCGGTCGGGCGCGCTGCCCCGGTCCGCCGCGCCCTGCCCGGCGGGCGTGTCGGGCAGGACGGCCGCGATCGTGGCGAGGACGAGCAGGGCCAGGCCGCTGAGCGCGAGGAACGCCACCCGCCAGTTGGTCTGCTGGCCGAGCCACGTGCCGGCCGGGATGCCGGTCAGCGCGGCGCTGGAGGCGCCGGCGTACAGGATGGACAGGGCCCGGCCGCGCACCTCGGCCCGGAAGAGGCCGGCGGCGGCGGGCGTCACGATGGCCCAGAACAACGCCTGGCTCAACGCTGTCACCATCCGGGCGCCCATGAGCAGCCAGTAGTTCCCCGCCATGGCCGACAGGCAGGTCGCCACGACGAAGATGCCCAACAAAACGCACAGCAGTCGCCGCCGGGGCAGCCGGCGAGTCAGTCGCGTGAGCGGCAGGGACACCAGCACGATGATCAGGCCGTATCCGGTGACCAGGAGCCCGACCGCTGACGGGCTGGTGCCGAGATCCTGGGCGATCAGGGAGAGCAGGCCGATGGGCAGCGACTCGGTGGTCACGTAGATGAACACGGCCAGGGTCAGAGCGGTCAGTGCGACGATCGCCGACCTGCTTCCGAAGCGTTCTTGCACGCGGTCTCCTCGGCTTGTTCACCATCGTTCGAGATGATGAAGGTAGCTTTTTCATGTCATATCGTGGAAATTCCCTGTTGAGCATTAATTTAGACGTTTGCATGCTACCGGTCAATGCGTTTTAGACGGTACGTTGACGGCCGTGCAGGAGTCCGAGCGTGAGGCGGCTTCCAGCCATGTCGTGCGCCTGGAAATTCACCAGGGTCGCAGGGGCGTGCCGACCGGGCTACCCGTCGGCACCGCCCAAGAAGCCCTCGACCGCGCCTGCGATCTCTACCTCAACTACTGACCCCCGACGAACTTCCGGGCGGGGCTCACTCAGCCCCGCCAGGCAGGCCGCCGAAGCTCTCGGGCGGCGTCTTCGCGAGATTCGTACGGGCGCCAACCTCACCGGCCGTGCCTTGGCGGCCGAAGCGGGCCGGCACTACAGCAAGGTCAGCCGTTCGGAGCGCAGCGGCAAGACTCCCACCGAGGAAGAACTCCGGATCTCGTGTCGGATTTGCGACCCCGAGGACTGGATCCCAGAAACTTATCGGCCCTGGATGAGGGGCCGCTTCCACGTCAGCGCCAGCGTTCCCGGGGAAAGCGTGGTGCCGTCGCTTCGGCCCTTCCTGGCTGGGACCTTTGCTCCCTTGGCCGTACGCGTCGTTCATCTGGGCCAGTAGGTCCTGGACGTTTCCGGCTTCGATAGGGCGGGGGCGTGGTGGAGCCAAAGTCGGGGCCTACGAGGGAGGCGATGTCAGTCCTCTGGAAGAGGTCGTACGCTGAAAGGAATGCTGGACAGCTCTTCGTCGTTCACGGTGAAGATCCATTTGTAATGTCGGCCTGGACTCAAAGGGGGAGGCGGCACACTCACTGTGAAGCTGGTCTGCAGGCCCGTCTTCTGTAGGATTTCATCGACTTCCACCTGTGCCGTCTTGTCCAATCCGACACTTCCGCCGAACTGAATCGGCCTGCCCCCTTCCGGGGACGATGTCGTAACTGATTCGCCGTCCTCATCGACCAGGTAAAGGTTGAATTCGCGCGGCGAGCCTGCTTCGTCCCAGGACAGCCGTAGGAAGACAGCAATCGTCATAGCCGGAACAACGGGGCCGGTTACCGACCATCCTGCGCCAAGCATATGAATTTTTCCGGTGGCCGGGTCGGATTGAGCGGAGTCGCATAGGAGAAGGAACGCCTGCACTATGCGCTCCTTCGAATAAGATTGACGGCCATGACGCCTGCTGTGCTGCTTTGTGCCGCTGTCGTCTGTGTTCCTTCTCCAGTGCCCTTCATACGAACTATGAGTGAGGAGGGTGCCTGGGTCGCGGGTTCCTTGGTGGTGGTCACACAGACCGTGTGGCGTACTTCGGCTCCGATGGCAAGGGCGTACCGGCGAATCGTGGAAAGGTGTGGATCTCCCCCGACGCGCTCGAAGTCGGAAACGGACGGCTGGGTGCGCCCCATGCGGCTCGCCACATCCGCCTGAGAGAGGCCGAGCTGCTTACGCGTCGCAACAAGAGCTTCGATCAGCTGCATGTCACGCTCAATGGCAGCACTCTCCCGGCGCACGGCAGGGTCGTCCAGATCGATGCCCAGCAGATCGGCGATGTGCTGATCCATCATGACCTCCTCATATCGGGTTCACCTTATATCCTGCTCTGCCACTCGGCTAGCCGATCTCGAGCGACTTCCACGGCTCGGTCTTGAGCTCCAGAGCCTCCCTTCATGTGGAACTTGAGACCGAGGAGGAGATGCTCTCCCTGGGGGTTGACGGCGTAGTACAGGCGGTACTCGTTCGTCTCATGGGTGAGCCGAGCCTCGTGTAGCCCTTTGCCCAGGTGCTTGGTATCGCGTCGAAGTGTCCTGCCGTCCTCGATGCGCTGCATGAGGTTCCCTAGCTCCAGCCTCGGCGGCCTGCCCTGCAAGACCTCGCGGATCTCCTTGCTGACCACATCGGATCCAGAAGCTGTGGTATAGAGCTGCCACTTTGACCTCTGTCTGTCCTGCACGCGTGCACCTTTGCCTGCGTTTGGCTATCGATGGTGAACGAACCTACATGGTTTGAAGTGCAATTGCTCTCCGGCTCAGAGATTCCGCTTTGGTGGGTGTAGCCAATATGGATTTGCTAGTAGGAGTTAAGGTCTGAATTGCGTCAAAACTTCAAAAAGTGAGGTGGTTGGCGCATATTGGAATATATAGACAGAAAAAGCGATAGGGGGTGTTCAGGGAAAAGGTCGTAACGCTTTCGGTTGCTGGGGCAGGGAATGCCGCTGACCTGAAAGCCCTCGCTCGGGCGGACATCTCTGGGCGCGGTTGCCTGTGAGACCCTCCATCGAATGCTTTGTTTCCTCGCCTCGGAAGGCTCATGAACATCTCTGACGACGCGTTCGAGGAACTGTTGGCCGGCTTCGAGCGCAGCGCTGTCCATCTGGAGATGCGGGATGCCTACGGCACCGCGGTGGAGTTGCCCTATATGGCCAAGTGGGCGGCCGGAGAACCGGATGACCTGGAGTGGTTACAGGGCTGGTGCTCCACACTGCGCGAACACGTGAAAACCGGCAAGACGATACGAAGGGCACGTATCGTTTCGGAGCCGCTGAGTGACTATCAGCGCTGGTCGTACAGCATCGCTCATCCGATGGTCGAAGCCGGCGAGGACATCCGCTGGGTTCCGCGACGTCTGGTCTCGTCGGTCCCTTTACCGGGCAACGACTTCTACCTGTTTGACGATCGCCTGGTGGTGTTTCTCCACTACGCCGGCAACGGCCTGGGAGAAGCGAAGGTGGCGTCCACCGATCCGGGCGACATAGCGCTGTGCAAGAGCGCTTTTGAGACCGTCTGGAAACTCGCGATCCCCCACAGTGAGTACACGCCAACCTAGCCCCGCCCGGCAGGCCGCCGAAGCTCTCGGGCGGCGTCTTCGCGAGATTCGTACGGGCGCCAACCTCACCGGCCGTGCCCTGGCGGGCTGGCGCTACTGAATAACGCGCTGGTGGAAGCTGGACCGATCAGAGGGTGGGGCTCGTGAGTGTTTTGGTGAATGCTCGGTTGATGGCGGGGTCGCGGCCGTTGACGTAGCGGGCGGCGGGTTGGTAGCCGATGCCGGTGTAGAGGGCGAGAGCTGCGGTGTTGCGTACGCCGGTTTCCAGGATGGAGTGCTGTGCCCCGTTCCGTGCGGCGTGGTGTTCGAGGGCGGTCAGGATGCGTTCGCCCAGGCCGAGGCCGCGTAGGCGTGGGACGGTGTACATCTTCTTGATCTCGATGGTGCGGGTGTTTTCGTCGAAGGTGCGGTAGCCGCCGCAGGTCACCGGGACGGTGTTGAGATAGCCGACGAGGAACAGGCCGTGGGGCGGGGCGTAGGAGGCGGGGTCGGCTTCGAAGGGGTCGGCGTAGCCGTAACGCTGTTGCTGGTCGTCGAAGAGTGCGCGGACCAGGTGGGTGGAGTCAGGGTGATCGTAGGGACGGGGCCGGATGAGGAAGCGGGTGGCGATCATGCCTGGGCCAGTGCGGTGTCGAGCCGGGGGAGAAATGACGCGACCGCCGGGGAGCGGCTGCGGCGGGCGAAGGCCGGGCGCAGGCGACGCAGGTAGGTGAACGCGCGGATCGACTGGACCTCGTCGAGTCGGGTGAGCGCGGCCTGGCCCGCGTCGACCGCCGCTTCCACGTCGCCGCGCAGTAGGTGAGCGTGGGTGAGGAAGGTGCAGTGCAGGAGCGCGGAGCGCGGGTAGTCGGGTCGGGCACCGACTATGGAGATCGGGGCGAGCAGGCCGATGGCCTCGTTGAGCAGGGGTTCGCGGTAGACGGTCATCTGCTCACCCAGGACGACGAGGGCCTGTCCGGTCTCGGCGGTCAGTTGCTCGGGCTCCAGGTAATAGAGGTAGGTCGGGGCGATGTCGGCTGAATCCAGCAGCTCCCTGGCCTTCTCTGAAGCTCGGCGGAATGCGGAGAGGTCTCCGGCGGCGGCTGCGGCGGTGGCGATGCGGCCGGTGATCCGGGCTCGCGTGACGGCGTCGGCCGGACAGTAGCGTTCGGCCGACGAGGCGATGTGGACGGCTTCCTGGCCGTGGCCGGCGAAGGCGGAGATGTAGGCAAGCATGCCGATGGCGTTCGCGGCCCGGCCCAGCTCGCCCAGCCCTCGGGCGACACGTTCGCTGAGCAGGAGATAGCGTTCGGCGGCGCCGGGGCGTTGGGCGTCGAAGTGGACCCAGCCGACGAGTTGGGCGAGGTCGGCGACGATGGTCAGGAGCTGCTGCCCGACTGCGGGCTCGTAATCGGCGCACTGGACCAGATCCAGGACATTGCGCAGCTCACTGGTGATGTAGCGCAGGCTGAGCGCACCGCCGCCGTGCTGGTCGTCGAGCTTGCGCAGTGCTTCGACGTGCGCGCCGATCAGTCGTACCTGGGACGGCAGGACCCGGTCGCGACCCGCGTTCCGGTGGGGCTGTGACACGGTCGCGTGCAGGCCGTCGAGTACGGCGGCGGCGAGGTCGGGGCCGGAGGCGGCGGCGACATCGGTGTGTTTCCCGGTGCTGAGACTCGTCAGGTCGTTGAGCGACTGGAGGATGTCCTCGACGTTCGCCGAGGGGCCGAGAGTGGAGACGGCGGGCAGAGGTGAGGGCTGCCGGGACGGCCAGAGCTGCTCGACCCGGATCGTGTGGCCGAGGTGTTCGGAGAGCACGATGGCCGCCACCGAGGGGATGGGGTCGTAGGGCTTGTAGCCGTGCCGAACCCAGGCGTAGGGGGCGGTGGGATCGATGCGTCGGTTGCCGAGGCCACGTCCTTGCAGCCAGGAGTTGATCGCGGCGGCGAGCTGGCGCGGGTTCATCTCAGCGCGTTGCAGGATCTCGGCCAGCGCCGTGGGCGTGTGCGTCATCCGGGCCTCCCTGTCTCAGGCGAACGGTAGCCCGATGACTACGTGGTGTGAATGACCCTGTGGATCAGAACGGTGAACCTTCACGACCTTCACGGGGTGGCCGGGAGGTTCACGACCTTCACATCGCAAACATTGTCACTCTGCGTTGCGCTACTGGTCCACTGGGTGACGGAAAGGCGGGGCGGTATCGACCCGTCGACGAGACCCGGGAGGTACGGCGTGGCCCCCTCGACCAGGCTCCACGACTACCGCGTGCTGGTGAAGACCCTGCCGCCGGGCTCCGCGGCCCGCAGGGCCCGAGCCGTCGTCAGGCAGGTGCTCCAGGACGCGGGTTTCGACGGCGAGGAACTCAGCGATGCCGAGAGCGCCGTCGCCGAACTGGCCGCCAACGCGGAGGAACACGGCTGGCAGCCCTTCGAGCTGCGGGTCGTCTTCGTGGACGGTGAGCCGTCCTGGTGCGAGGTCATCGACGCGGACCGAGACCTTGACGGTATCCTCGCCGTCCTCGATCGGCTGAACGCCTGTGGCGAGGAACCCGATCTGGGCCTGCTCGCCGAGTGCGGCCGGGGGCTGCTACTGGTGCATGCCCTGTCCAAGGGCCGCTGCCGGGCGTACGTGACCCGGATGCGTGCCACCGGTACTCCCGGCAAGGCCGTCGGGTTCGCGCTGCCCACCAAGACCGGTCCGCGTCCGAGTTCCCCCGTGCAGGACGACGGACCGTCCCCGAAGGCCGGTGCCCACCTTCCCACGCAACCGTGGGCCCCAGCCTTCCCTGACCACCACCTGCCCTCCTGATTCCCGGGACCGGCGGCGATGACCAGGACTCACACCGCCGGTCCCGGCTCCACGGAAGGTAGTGCGTCAAAAAAGGTCGCGTACCTGCCGAATGAACGTGAACCACTCGCCTGGCTCGGGGGTTTTGTATCCGCTGCGCTTCAAGGTCAGCTCCAAGGTCTTTCTGAGTGGGTGAGGTGACTGCATGATGGCCGCGTTCCGCTGCGCGAGTCTGAACATCTCCTGTTCCGTAGGGGTTCGGTTGCTCTTGCGGCCGTTGCACCCCGCGTGGGTGGGAGCCAGGTTCCAGATCGCGTCCAGGTCAGGTACCGTCCCTCTGCCGCCGGAGGGAAGGAGCCTCTTGAACGAGAAGGGGAACACGTGGTCGACGGCGATGTCGTCGATGCCCAACGCGATGGGGTACGCGCAGATCAGGCAGAGGCCGCGTTGGAAGCCGATGACCGCGTCCGCGACGCCGGCGACCGATCGGCGGCGCTGCCGGTCGGTGATCTGCAGGGTGGTCAGGTCCACGACGACACCCTCTTTGACCAGGCTCTGACCGATCCCGGTGGCGAAGGACGTCTCCACGATGCTCCAGCGGGCTGACAACTCGCCCCGCAGGGTCGGGGCCTGCTCCGACTGGGCGATGTCGCGCAGTTCCTTGCTCAACCGGACGACCCGTTCGTGGGAGCGGCCGGTCACCTCGTAGAAGCGATGCGGTATCTCCGCTCCTTCGCCACGCAGGTTGTGGAACTTCTGCATCACCATCTCGGGCATGGACTTGATGGCCGCCGCCAGTAGTTCTTCGGTGGGACTCCCGAGTCTGAGCGACTCCGCGGCTTCTCGCTCGGCCACCGAGAGGAAGTCCTTCTCTCCCCGTGCGCCCTTCTCAGGTCCCTGCGGGGCCTGGCCGAGGTGCTGTACCAACTCCATCGCGTACGGCACCGCCAGGTCCCGGAGCAGGATCTCCGACCGGCCTTCGGCGGCGGCCTCCAGGAGCGCGAAGCCGAGGGCGAATTTGTAGGTGCGACTGTTCGCCCCTATCAGTACGGCCATGCGCCATGAGGAGCGTGGGCTCTGTTCCCAATGGGATAAATCCATGCACCGTCACCCTTGGTGTGATTTGCAGAAATACAGGCTATTTTCACAGCTCGGGTGGGCGGGTGCGCACGACGGAGAAGGCCGGGTAGTCTCTGGGCTTTCCGAGGGAGCCGTACGTGCGCGAAGGGGTGCTCTGAGGTGGGGAAACTCGTGCGGGACCGGATCCCGGAGATCATTCGCGCACACGGCAGGGAACCGGTGGTGACCGTGCTCGGGGACGCCGACTACCGGGCGGCCCTGCTGGAGAAGCTGTTCGAGGAGGCGGCGGAGCTGCGCGAGGCTCCGGCGGCCGAGGTGGCGGAGGAGATCGCCGACGTGCTCGAAGTGCTACGGGCCATCGCCACGGTGCACGGGCGCGAATGGTCGGACATCGAGAAGGTCGCCGAGGCCAAGCGAGCCGAGCGGGGTGCCTTTGTCGAACGGCTCCACCTTGGCTGAGAGTGCCGCCGAGTCGGCCTACTGATCTCAGCGGAGACAGGCGAGGTGCTGGAGGGGGGAGCCGCGGTAGCCGTCAGGGCCGGGAGCGCCGGCCCGTCCGCGTCGAGGCCGAGCAGCTCGCGGAGCTGCTCCCGGCGGGTCGTCTCGACGTTCTCCCCGGCCAGGTGGCCTCCCGGTAGGCGGGCACCGGCTTCCCGCACTAATTCTTCTGACATATCCCCTTTTTAACGTGTCAAGTACTTGAAAAAACAACAAGATCCATTCACGATTCTTGACATGGTCTGTAAAGATCATGCACATGCCATGTCACTTTCCCCGGCGGGACAACCCCGCCCGGCGTGAAGGAGATCGTGTGTCAAACACCCCCCGGCACTGGCGGACGGTCCTGACCGGGACCGTCGTCGCCCTTACGCTCATGCTCCCTCAGGGGGCGGCCCAGGCCGCGCCCGTACCCCAGAAGATCGAGGAGTCGGTCCTGGCGGACCTTTCCGCGGACGACAAGGCCACCTTCTGGGTACGTCTGAAGAGCAACGCGGACCTCAGTGCCGCTCGTCGGGCGAAGACCAAGATCGAAAAGGCCAAGCAGGTATTCCAGGCCAAGACCGACCTCGCCGCGAGGTCGCAAGCGGGCCTGCGTAAGCTCCTCACCGCCCAGCACGCCGACTTCACCCCGTTCTGGATCGCCAACGCCGTCCAGGTGACCGGCGACGCCAAACTGGCCGCGGAGATCGCCGACCTGCCCGAAGTGGAGCGGATCGAGCCCGGCCGCGTCGTCAAACTGCCCGAGCCGCTGCCGGGCAGGGACGTGGCGAAGGTCGACGCGGTCGAGTGGAACATCGACCGGGTCAACGCACCCAGGGTCTGGAGCGAGCTGGACACCCGCGGCGAGGGCATCGTCGTGGCCAACATCGACAGTGGTGTGCAGTTCGACCATCCCGCGCTGGCCGCCCAGTATCGCGGCAAGAGGGCCGACGGCGGCGTCGACCACGACTACAACTGGTTCGACCCGGCGGGGGTATGCCCGAGCGACGCGCCGTGCGACAACAACGACCACGGCACCCACACCATGGGGACCATGGTCGGGAGTGAGGCCGCCAACACCATCGGCGTCGCTCCCGGTGCGAAGTGGATCGCCGCCAAGGGCTGTGAGACCAACAACTGCTCCGACGCCTCGCTGCTGGCCGCCGGGCAGTGGGTGCTCGCGCCCACCGACCTGAACGGCGCCAACCCGCGCCCCGACCTCGCACCCGACATCGTCAACAACTCCTGGGGCGGCGCCGGATTCGACCCCTGGTACAAGGAGGTCGTCGAGGCGTGGGTCGCGGCGGGCATCTTCCCCGCCTTCTCCAACGGCAACGTCACCGGCGCGGGATGCAACTCCAGCGGCTCGCCCGGACAGTACGGCTCCAGCTACAGCGCCGGCGCGTTCGACGTCGGCAACGCCATCGCGAGCTTCTCCACCCGGGGCACCGGCGAGAACGGCGAGATCAAGCCCAACCTCGCCGCGCCCGGCGTCAACGTGCGCTCGTCCGTACCCGGCGGATACGGCGCCTTCTCCGGCACCTCGATGGCCAGCCCGCACGTGGCGGCCACCGTGGCGCTGATGTGGTCGGCCTCTCCCGCCCTGCAGGGCGACATCGCCTCCACCCGGGAACTGCTCGACCGGACCGCGATCGACGTCAACGACACGCGGTGCGGCGGCACCGCCGAGGACAACAACATCTGGGGGGAGGGCCGGCTCGACACGTTCGCGGCGGTCCAGGCCGCTCCCGCCGGGGCGCTCGGCGCGCTGCGGGGCACCGTCACCGCCGGCGACTCACCGGTGGCCTCGGCGACCCTCACCGTCACCGGGCCGCTGAGCCGTACGGTCACCACCGCGCAGGACGGGACGTACACACTGCCCCGCCTGCTGGAGGGCGACTACCAGATCACCGTCAAGAAGTTCGGGTACGGCGACGCCACCGCGACGGCCACCGTCGTGGCCGACCAGACGACCACCAAGGACGTGGCGCTGACACAGCAGCCCCTGGGTACGGTGTCCGGAACGGTCACCGCCGGGGGAGCCCCCGAGGTGGGCGCCACCGTCGTCGCGGTGGGCACCCCGGTCAGCGCGGTCACCGACGCCGCGGGGCGGTACGAGCTCACGCTGCCGAACGGTGGCTACGAGCTCAAGACCACTCCGCTCTCCCGGTGCGCGAGCGGCCTCACCGTGGCGATCACGCTGAACGGCGACCTGACCAAGAACATCGAACTGCCGCGCCGCACCGACTCCTTCGGCTACACCTGCACCAGCGGGAGCGAGGCGTACGTCGCGGGCACCGTCAAGCAGACGATCACCGGCGACGACGTGGCCCAGCCGATCACGCTGCCGTTCACCTTCCCCTTCTACGGCGCCGGCCAGACGGCCGGCTGGATCAGCAGCAACGGGCTCCTGAGCTTCGCGGCCAGCAGCACCGCGGCGAGCAACGGATCGCTGCCCTCCACCGCGGCGCCCAACGCGGCGATCTACCCCTACTGGGACGACCTGGTGCTGGACGCCCAGGCCGGGGTCTACACCGCCACCGTCGGGACCGCGCCGAAGCGCACCTTCGTCATCGAATGGCGCGACGCCCGGTTCTACTCCGACGCAGGCCTGCGCATCTCGTTCTCGGCGCTGCTCGGCGAGGACGGTTCCATCGGGTTCCGCTACAAGGGGATCAGCAGCGAGCGGGCCGCCGGGAACAGTGCCACGGTGGGCATTGAGAACGCCAGTGGCACCGACGCGCTGCAGTACTCCACGAACAGCGCCGCCCTCGCCGACGGTCAGAGCCTGACCTTCGTCGCGAGCCGGCACGGGATGCTGGCCGGCACCGTCACCGACGCCAACGACGGCAAGCCGCTGGCGGGTGCGACGGTGAAGGTGGGCGATGTGGCGACCTTCACCACCGGGGCCGACGGCACGTTCCTCGGGCAGGTCCTGGTGGGGGACTACCCGGTCGAGGTCTCCAAGGAGAACTACGGGACCTTCACCCAGGAGGTCACCGTCACCTCCGGAGCCCTGACCCGGGTCGACACGGCCCTGGCCACCGGCCAGGTGACGGCCTCGGTCGGCGAGCTGACCCTGGTGATGCCGGCCGGGGCCACCAGGACCGGCACGGTCGAGCTGACCAATCTGGGGGGCGCCACGGCCTACACCGTGGTGACCGATCCCGCCCAGGGCTGGCTGGCCGTGACGCCCGCCGCAGGACAGCTCGGCTCGGGCCAGGCGGCGACGTTGAAGGTCACCGCCTCCAGTTCGGGGGTCCAGCCGGGCACCGTCCGCACCGGCAAGCTGCTGGTGCGCTCGGCGAGCGGCCGTAACCCGCAGCTGGAGATCACCGTGGTGGTTGTGGTGCCCAAGCTCCAGGTCGCCGTCGAGGTGGGCGGGACCAAGGACGTCGTCGACGCCGCCGGGGACCGCTGGAGCGCCGACCGGAAGCACGCCACCGGCGGCTACGGCTATGTCGGCAGCGGCACGAAGACGAGCACGGCCAATAAGACGATCACGGGCACCACCGAGCAGACACTGTTCAAGAGTGCCCGCGAGGCGATGCTGGAGTACCGGTTCGACCAGGTGCCCAACGGCACCTACACCGTCGAACTGGGCTTCGCCGACACCCGGAACACCGCCCCGGGCAAGCGCGTCTTCGACGTCATCGTCGAGGGCGAGCTCGCGATCCCCGCGCTGGACCTGGCCCTGGAGTCCGGCACCTACACCGCCGTCACCCGGCAGTACACGGTGAAGGTCACCGACGGCCAGCTCAACCTACGGTTCGCCAAGCGGATCGGTGACCCCATCGTCAACGCCATCCGCATCTCCGAGCGCCCCGACAAGGCCACTCCGTAACGGCCCTGACCACCGCACGGCCCGTCCCGCCTCCGTGGCGGGACGGGCCGTGCTCCGTTTGCGGGGGCGCCTTCCGGCCTGTCATCGGAGGGCCCGGCGGAATCGATCGCCGAGGTCGGTGAGGCGTTCGACGGGTTCGTTGGCGAACACGAGCCGCAGGTAGTGCCCCCCGCTGGGGCCCCAGCCGTCCATGGGGGTGGCTGCGATCTTCGCCCGGTCGAACAGGCGCTGGGACAGTTCGAGGGCGGTCAGCTCCAGGGGTCTGGTGTCGATGAGGAGTGACCAGCCGCCGTGCGGCCGGATGGCAGGGTAGGCGGCGAGCTGGTCCAGGACCGTCTCGCAGCGCCGTTGCCATTCGGCGGTGGCGGCGGCGACATCGGCGTCGGCGTCGGGTGCGTCCAGTGCGGCGGCCACGGCTTCCTGGGCCAGGCCGACCTGGCAGACGACGTTGGTCAAGCCGACGAGGCGGATGTCGGCCATGATGGGGGCGGGGCCGACGACCCACCCGACGCGCCAGCCGATGAGCCGCAGTTCCTTGGAGGCCGAACCGACGGTGATGGTGCGCTGTACCAGGCCCTCGTGGGCCGCCGGGTGGCTGGGCGGGCGGCCGTCGAAGCGGATCCGTTCCATGGCCGCGTCGTAGATCAACCAAGCGTTGTGGCGTTCGCAGGCGTCAGCGAGGGCGGACCAGTGGTGGTCGTCCAGGACGAGGCCGGTCGGCATCGCCGGTCCCATCATCAGGACCGCCGCCGTGTTGGGGCCGACGGCGTCGGCGAGTCGTTCGGCGTCGATGGTCCAGCCGTCCGCGGTGGGCTGTGCGGGGACGAAGCGGGGGATGCCGCCGGCGAGCCGGATCCGATTGACCAGGCCGGCGTAGATGGGGTCACACAGCACGACCTCCTGCCCGGGTTCCACGGTTGCGAGCAGCGTGTTGAGGATGCCGTTGAGCCCGCCGGCCACGCTGACGCACTCGGTGTCGGCGTCATAGCGGCGCCCTGAGATGCGCCCGACGTGCGCCGCGGCAGCCGTACGAAGGGAGCGATGCCCCTGGAACGGCAGATAGCTGTTGGCCGCGTCGTCGTCGACGGCGGCATGCGTGGCGGCGATGGCAACGGCGGGCGGACGCAGGTCGGTGTCGAGATTCTCCAGTCGCAAGAACTCCGGGTCGCCTGCGGCGTCGGCCGCGTCACCAACGGTGTCCACACCGATACCCGGGATGTCACGCAGCCGCGTCACCGTCATGTCGCCTCCGAGTTCGACCACTTTACTGGTACAGACATACCACTAAGCTGATACGCATGGATCTTACGCACGTGGTTGGGCAGAACGTGCACCGGCTGCGCACGGCGGCCGGGATGTCGCTGGCCGACCTGGCGTCCGCCAGCGGCATCAGCAAGACCACGCTGCACGGCATCGAACAGGGCCAGGGCAACCCGACCCTGAGCACCCTGTGGGCCTTGGCCACCGAGCTGAAGGCATCCCTCGGCGAGTTGCTGGAAACGCCCGCCTCGGCGGTCGAGGTGGTACGCGCCGGTGACAGGCGGCCGCAGGTCGAGGGCGACGCGGTCAGCGCGCGCCTTCTCCACCGCATCAGGCTGCGCGGCACCGTGGAGGTCTACGACATCGCCATCGGGCGGAGCACCCAGCACTCCGAGGCTCACCTGCCCGGTGTCGAGGAATGCCTCGTTCTCACCCACGGACGCGTCACCATCGGCCCCGCCGATTCCCCCACCGATCTGGCCGAAGGCGATTCGATCCGGTTCGATGCCGCTCGCTCGCACCTGTACCTAGGTCACGCCGTGCACAATCGCGCCGTCCTTCTCATGGTGCACCCGGAGAGCTGACCCGAGCATCGGCCGGCAAAAGCCACAAGAAGAGTCATCTTCACCGGCCCGCCGACGCATGATCGTTTTCCAGTCCTCGCCGTGAAAGGGCAGATACCCGCTTGGCACAGAACCGTCGAGTTGAACCCTGATGTCGATGTGCGGCATCGGCGAGAGCGTCGTTACCCGCTGAGCGGGATGGTGTAGAGGGTTCTGTCCTCGGCGAGCCACTGGTGGTCGATGAACCGGCCGCTCATGCGTCCGGTGAGGAAGAGGTAGGTCTCCAGGCAGGTTCGTTCGTGGTGTTCGGGTTCGACGACCCAGGATCCGGAGTGCACGGCCCCGGTGGACTCGGGGCAGCCGACTTCCGACCATGGAGCCGGGTTCGGCGATGGTTCTCGATCGCTTCGGGAGGCTACGGCGGCTCATGAGAACGGAGGTTTCAGTCGGGTGGTGTCTCGCGCGCCCAGCGGGGCGGCTCTCGTCTGGCGGCTTCGATCGCCGCGCGGGTGGGGCGGCCGACCGAACCGGGGACCCGGTCGAGGGAGACACCGAGCGCCTCGGCCCAGAGAACGCGCCAGGAGAGCCGCCGGGCGGCTTTCCGTTCGGCGCGGTGACGGCGGCGGTCGGCCTCGCGGTGATGACGGCGGTCGGCCTCCGCTCGGGCGGCGGACTCGTCTCGCAGCCACGGCGGGGTTTTCCTGAGCAGCCTCGCGACGTGGTCGGCCGTCCAACGGCCGCCGGCCGGGCGGAGCCGCCGGAGCACGTCGGCGGGTATGCCGAACAGTTCGGCCACGGACTCGTCGGACAGCCGGGAGGCCACTCGGGCGGCCTGGTCGACGGCGGCCTGCTCGGCGCGGCGCTGCCGGGAGGCTTCTTCGGCGGCATGCTGCTCCTCCGCCTGGACGGCTCGTCGCAACTCCACCTCCGCCCGCGCCCGCAGCAGCCAGGGAGGGGGTGAGGAGACCGCCTCGCGGAGGAGGGAAGCGAGCAGGTGGTCGCCGAAGCGGGGCAGCTCGGCCGGGATCATCTCAACGGGCACGCCCAGCTCCCGTTCCGCGTCCTTGGGAGAGACCAGGAGGGGTACGAGCTCCGCTGATCTCGGGGTGAATTCGGCGAGCATCGCCTCCAGGTCGGTGCGAGAGAGGCGGGCATCGCGCAGGATCTCGGTGAGCGGTGGGATGCGGGAGTCCGTCATACGACGAATGGGGCTGAGCGGTCCTGGCCAGATGTCGGCGACGGTCATCAGCGCAGCGGTCCACAGGAGGACCCGCACGCAGTCCGCGTCGAAGGCGGGTTTGATCGTCTCTAGCTCCGCGCGGGCCGCGACGGCGCGTTCGAGGTTCAGCTTGCGGGTCTGGGCGGCCTTTCTCGCGGCATCGGAACGGGAGACCGCTCGCGCGGCGGCGCGTAGCTCGGTGTCCGCGTGGACGTGGTCGGCCAGAGCGTCCACGTCGGCGGCGCGGTAGTAGCGGACGGTGAGGATCCGGCCGTACTTCCTGATCTCCTCGGTGGCCACCGGTGCCAGACCGGTAGCGGCGATGATCCGTTTGAAGCGGTCGGACGAGACACCGAGCCTGGCCGATGCCTCGGTGACGGTGCAGCGGCGCTCCGCGGCGAGTAGTTGCCGGAAGTGCTCGATGTCGGCTTCGGCCGCCCTGACGGAGACGGGGTCGAAAGTCCGGTCGGGAAGGCGCCGGAGCAGGCCTGTCGTGGCCGCGAGCTCGATCTCCCAGACGCTGAGCCCGAGCGTCTGCCGGACCGTGTTCCTGCCCAGGCCCCGTGCCATGGCTCCACCTCCCGTGTCGGACGTCAGTGTGCCGGGCCGCTACGACATTTCAGTGAGTCGTCATTCGAAAGCGAAGAGTGATTGAGGGGTGGTGATTGTCGCAGACGTCGTCGCCTTGTAGATCGTCACTATCGGTGACGGCGATTCGAGCCTGAGGCAGATCATCGCCATCGGTTCCACTGACGAACATCACCGAGACGGCAGGCTCACGCGACGGCCTGGCACAGTTCGGCTCCGCGCCGGGGGCGCATGGCCGGGTCAAGTCTTCAGTCGCTCGGTCAGTGAGCGGCGATCGCGTCGAAGCGGGGGGCGTCAGCGGCGTGTCCCCAGCGGCGGCACTCCCAGGCCAGGCGCCGGGCACGGAGCCGTAGCGCGACGGGGGTGCGGTCGGCGGGACGGGGGTGGCCCGCCGATCGGACTCCCCTTCCGAGTGGGGCATCGGCGCGCAGGACCTCCTCGGCGGCCGAGGGGGAGTCGGTCAGCACCCGAAGGAGGGCGCGGCGTACGTAGCCGAAGTCGTCGTTGGGACAGCGGGCGATGTGCTCCTCGGTCGCCGCGTGCGCGTCGTCCAGCCGATTCTGCGTCAGCAGCAGCTCGACGCGCAGGCGGTGCAGCCACGACCTGTCGTACCACCAGCCGTTTCGCGGGATCGCGTGTTCCACGGTGGTCAGGGCGTCGGTGATCCTGCCTTCCTCGCGCAGGAGCACGGCCCGCGCGAGCGCGAGGCGCGCCGCTTCGTGGTCGCCCTCGGCGCCGACCGCGCGGGCCTGGGCGAGGAGGTCGCGGGCGTCGTCGGTGCGGCGTTCGTAGAGGGCGAGGTAGGCACGGCGGACCAGTCGCGGGACCTGCACCTCCGGCTTCTCGTCACCGCCGACGAGCGGTGGCGGGAGGAGGCCGAGCAACCGCCGGTCGACGTTCCAGCCGGTCTCGTCGCGTACGGTGGCCTCGATCCGCTCGCTCAGCACCTCGCGCAGTGAAGCCTCCAGCCAGCCGTGGTACCACGCGCCGAACGACTCGGCCTGCGGGGCGAGTGCCTCGCCGACGCATGTCCAGTCGCCCCAGACCTGGCCCGCCGCGGGGCCGTTGACGACGAGGTGGGAGCGGTAGCCGCAGCCGTGCTCGGAGACCGGCAGCAGTCCCTCGAAGGCGGCCTCCATGGCCTCGTCGTAGCCTTCGTCGTCCGTGGGCGGCTCCCATTCCTTCGTGAAGGGGAACGGGCCCAACCGCGTCCAGGAGGCGTCCGGCCGCACCCCGTGCACCCCGTAGTACGGGCCGGCGCCGCCGTTGCCGAGCCGGGTCAGGAACGCGCGGTAGTCGGCGGGGAAGCGGACCCCGATCCGCGTCTCGACGTCCTCCAGTGTGGCCTCGTCGAGCGGTGGTTCGAACCGGTAGCGGTGCTCGCGGGCGCCGAAGAGGTCGAGGTCCGTGTCGTACTCGCGGAGCGCGTCGATGCCGCGCCGGATGACGTCCAGATCCACAACGGCACCCTATCCGGCCCTCCTCCGGCGGAGGTTGCCGCCGGTACGAACGGCGGCGATGGCCTTTTCCATGCGTCCCAGCAGGGCTTCGCTCTCGCTCTCCGGGAGCAGCGCTGATAGTCCATGACGAGCAGGGCGGTGCGTGCGGGGTCGAGCGCGGGGATGGTGCTCATGCGAGTGTCCGCCTTTTCTGGGGAGTCCGGCCGGTGTCGTTGGGGTGGGGTGTGCGGTCGTTTCTGGGCAGCAGGAGCGAGGTCGTCAGGAGGAGGAGTCCGGCGATCGCGATCGCGGTGCGGGGGCCGGTGAGGCCGGCCAGCAGGCCCCATGCGCCGGTCATGGTCGCGATGGTGGCCTTACTCGTGATCGACCAGGCGGCCAGGGTGCGGGCGATCCGGTCCGGCGGGAGCTGCTGGAGCCGGTAGGTGGCGAAGACCGGGTTGAACACGCCCATGCAGGTGATCAGTCCGAGTTCGACGGTGATGACGAGGAGGAGCCCGGTGGGGCCGGGGTGGACGAAGGCCAGTCCCAGCGGCCAGCACGCGCGCAGCGTCCCGGCGGTGAGCATGACCCTGTGGTGTCCGAACCGGGCGAGGAGTGGGCGGGCCAGTCGCGAGCCGATGAGGCCGCCGACGCAGGGGACGCCGAAGGCGAGGCCGTACTGCCAGGGGGTGAAGGCGAGGTCGCCGAGCATGAGGACGGCGAGCAGCGGTGAGGCCGCCATGATCAGGCCGTTGACCAGGACGGTGTTGAAGAACAGCGGGCGCAGCGCCGGGGCGGCGAGGATGTGCCGCCAGCCCTCCAGCAGGTCGCCGGCTCCGGGGCGGGAGGAGGTGGCGGTTCGCGCGGGGCGTGGCTCCCGTCCGCCGATGGCGCGGATCCCGGCGGCCGACAGCAGGAAGCTGACCGCGTTGGCCGCGACGCTCGCCACCGGGCCCACCAGTCCGATCGCGGCGGTACCGAGCGGTGGCCCGAGCGCGGTGGCGGTCCAGGTCGTGGCCTCCAGCCGGCCGTTCGCGACGAGCAGGTCCTCGGGGCGGACGAGCGCCTTCAGACACGCTCCGCTCGCGGCGGTGAAGGCGATGTCGGCGGCACCGACGACGACCGCCACGACCAGGAGCTGGGCGAGGCTCAGCCGGTCGAGCAGGTAGGCGGCGGGAACGCTCATCAGCGCCGCGAACCGGATCAGGTCCATCGCGATCATCACCGGCCGTTTGCGCCGGAACTCCACCCACGGCCCGAGCGGCACCGCGACCACCGCCCCGACCGCGAGTCCCGCCGCGGCCAGCGCCGACACCTCGGCGGGCCCCGCGTCCAGGGCGAGAATCGCGATCAGGGCGAACGCGTCGAACGCGAGCCACGTACCGAACGTGCTCGCCGCGTACGCGGCCCAGAACCATCCGAACCGCCGACCGGGCGACCTTCCCACCGCGCGCCTCGCCATCTCCTGAGGGCAACCATCTGTTGACTCGTGGGATCAAAGCGGGGAGCAGGAGGGCAGGTCAAACAACTGTCTGGCCGGAACCGCACAACAGCCGGTTGTTGGATATGGTCAGGCGGGTGTTGGATTTCGATGCCGTGCGCACGTTCGTCGCCGTCGTGGACACCGGCCGGTTCCAGGACGCCGCCGCGGATCTGTCGATCACCCAGCAGGCCGTCTCCAAGCGCGTCGCCGGGCTGGAGAAGGACCTCGCGGTGCGGCTGTTCACCCGCACCGCGCGCGGAGCCCGGCTCACCATCGACGGGCAGGCGTTCCTGCCCCACGCCCGGGAGCTGCTGCGCGTCACCGAGCGCGCGGTCGCCTCCGTACGCCCCGGCAGCCGTCCGCTGCGCGTGGATGTGATCGCCTCGCGCACCGCGCCGTCGGGTCTGATGCGCGACTTCCACCGCGCGCACCCCGACATCGAGCTCGACGTGGTGACGCTGTCCGATGTCGAGGCGGCCGTCGCCGCCCTCGCCGCCGAGGCGATCGACGCGTCCTTCCGCGCCGTCGCCATGCCCGGCCGGCCTCTCCCCGCGGGCATCGAGTCCGTCCGGGTGCTCGACGAGCCGCTCCAGCTCCTCACCGGGCCCGCCCACGCGCTGGCCGACGCCCGGTCGGTGACCGTCGCCCAGCTCGCCGGGCACCGGATCTGGATGCCCGGCATCGTCCCCGGGACCGAGTGGGCCGCCTACTACGACGACCTTGTCGCCGAGTTCGGCCTCACCATCGAGGCGACCGGCCCCAACTTCGGCTCCGACGCGCTTCTCGACACCATCGCCGACACCCCGGCCCTGGCCACCTTCATGGGCGAACACACCCGCCTGGTCTGGCCCACCGGCCACGGCCTGCGCCGTATCCCGGTAACCGACCCGACGCCCGTCTACCCGCACTCCCTCCTGTGGCACCACATCAACCCCCACCCGGCACTGGCCGCGCTCCGCGCCCACTTCGCCGCCACCACAGCCGGCCACGACACCGCCGAGACATGGACACCCGCCTGGGTGATTTCACGCTGAGACGCCGCCCCATCTGCACCCGTCACGCCGGCCGCCCTCATCCGGAGAATCCCGGGTGTGGAGGACGGCACTCGGCGACGGGAAACGGAAGGAAAACGGGTGGCCGGAGAAAGTGGCCTGCTTCTACGCTCGGTGGCCATGACCTTCGAGTGGGCTCCGCTGTCCAAGGGCGACGTCGGGGCGTGGGCGGAGTTGCTGGCGGCGATCGACGAGGTCGATCAGGTCGGGGGGAGGGAGTCCGAGGACGACCTCGCCGAGCTTCTCGCCGATCCGCGGCTCGATCCCGCCGAGGGCACGCTGGGGGCGTGGGAGTCCGGCCGGCTGGTCGGGTACGGGGTGACGATGGTCCGGGCCTCGGCCGAGCCGGTCCATCGGATGCACCTGTGGGGTGGGGTGCGTCCGGAGTGTCGGCGCCGTGGGCTGGGAGGACACCTGCTGGAGTGGGCGATCGGCAACACCCCGGTGCTGCACGAGCGCCGTTTTCCCGGGAGGCCGCTCGAACTCCACGTCCAGGTGGACAGCCGCAACGAGGGCCTGCTCGCGCTGGTCGCGAGGGCGGGGATGACGCCGGTCCGGTGGTTCTACGGGATGACCCTCGACCTGGGCGCCGAGCCGCCGAAGGTCTCGCCGCCGGACGGGCTCACAATCGCCACCTATCGGGACGATCTTGAGGATGCCGTCAGGGAGGTGCGTAACCGCTCGTTCGTCGACCACTGGGGGAGCGTTCGGCACACCCCGGAGTCCTGGCGCCGCACCATCGTCGGGGTGCGGGCGTTCCGGGCGGAGGGGTCCTTCGTCGCGCTGGACGCATCGGGGGAGAGCGTGGGCATCCTGCTCACCCACTGTTTCGACGCCGACACCGAGGCGACCGGGGTCCGCGAGGCATGGATTCAGATCATCGGCACCCTGCGTGAGTGGCGGGGCCGCGGGGTGGCGAGCGCGCTGCTCGCGCACGCCCTGCACGCCTTCCGCGCGCAGGGGTACGACAAGGCCGGGCTGGGGGTGGACGCCGACAATCCGACCGGGGCCTTCGGCATCTACACCCGCGCCGGGTTCGGGATCGAACGTCGTTCGATCGAGTACACGCTTCCGCTGGGTCCGGCGGTGACGTGATCCGCATGCGGGCCTTTGTCGGTGTCCGCGTTTCCCGCCGCGGCCGCTGGGGCGGCCCCGTGAGCCGGGTGCGGGGCCTGGCACGTCCCGGCCGTCCTTTTCCGCCGGAACGGTGTGCGAGTCGGCGGTACGCCGTGACCGGCGGACGCGGGCCGCCTAGCCTGGAGGTGTGCGTACCGATCCGGTGACGTTGTTCCTCTGTGGGGACGTCATGCTCGGCCGCGGCGTCGATCAGATCCTTCCTCATCCGGGTGACCCGACGCTGCGGGAGGAGCATGTCCAGGACGCCATGACCTACGTTGATCTCGCGGAGGCGGCGAACGGCCGGATTCCCTGGCCGGTCGGCTTCTCCTGGCCGTGGGGGGATGCCCTGCGGGTGCTGGCGGAGGCCGCGCCGGAGGTCCGGGTGGTGAACCTGGAGACGAGCGTCACCCGGAGCGACGACTTCGCGGCGGGGAAGGCCGTGAACTACCGGATGAGTCCGGCCAACCTTCCCTGCCTGGCGGTCGCCCGGCCCGATGCCTGCGTGCTGGCGAACAATCACGTCATGGACTTCGGCCGACGAGGGCTGGAGGAGACGCTCGACGTCCTCGCCGGGGCGGGGCTGCGGTCGGTGGGGGCCGGCCGGGAGGTGGGCGAGGCGAGGCGACCGGCGGTCGTCCCCGTGGCGGGGGGAGGGCGGGTCCTGGTCTTCGCCTGCGGGACGGAGTCCAGCGGTGTCCCGCCGGAATGGGCGGCGGCGCCGGACCGGGCCGGGGTCGATTTCGTGCCCGAGCTGTCGGAGGCCGCCGCGGCCGAGCTGGCCGACCGGGTACGGCGGGCCAGGCGTCCCGGTGACGTCGCGGTGGTCTCCATCCACTGGGGTTCCAACTGGGGCTACCACGTCCCTCGGAAGCAGACGCGCTTCGCGCACCGGCTGGTCGACGGCGGGGTCGACGTGGTGCACGGGCACTCTTCGCACCACCCCCGGCCCGTCGAGGTCTACCGGGATCGGCTCGTCCTGTACGGCTGCGGTGACCTCGTCGACGACTACGAGGGCATCCCCGGCTACGAGGAGTACCGGGACGATCTGCGGCTGCTGTACTTCGCGTCGGTGGAGCCCGGTTCGGGCCACCTGACCGGTCTGCGGATGGTGCCCCTGCGGGCCCGCCGGATGCGGCTCCAGCACGCCTCGGAGGAGGACTCCGAATGGCTGCGGGGGGTTCTCGACCGGGTCGGCCGGAACTTCGGGTCACGCGTCGACCTCGAACCGGACGGCGCGCTCGTGCTGCGGTGAACGTGAGCGAGACTTCGGGAGTGCCCCGGGTGCCTGGGGTGGTGCCTGGGGTGCCTGGGGTGACCGTGGACGGTGTCCGGTCGTGCGGTCGGGACGGTCTCTGAGAACACGGAGGCGGGACGCCCCTGTGGGGACGTCCCACCGTTCACACGTGTCGGTTGTGGGGTCGGGGCGACTTGGCCGCCCCGTTCGGCCCGTTGGTGGGGCCGCCCCGCCGGTCGAGTGGATCAGTTGTGGTTGTGCTCGTACATGCCCCTCTCGGGGATGGTGCTGGAGACCACGGCCTCGTAGGTCTTGCCGCGGGGGTTGGGGCGGGGGTCGACGAGGCCGGCGCACTGGCCGCTGCCGGTGATCTGGTTGGCCACCCCGGCGTTGGACGGCGCGGGCGTGTTGCCGGTGCAGGCCAGCGCGCCGCGGACGCTGCTGCCCGCCATCACGAGCGCGTCGGCGGTGGTGTTGCCGTTCAGCACCGCCGCGCCCCTGAGCTCGGCACCGGCGATGATCAGCCGGCCGGTGGTGCCGGAGATCGAGACCGCGCCGTTGACCTGTGCCTTGAGCAGGTGCACCTCGGCGGCGCCGGTCGCGGTGACCGCTCCGTTGATCGTGCCGCCGGTCACCACCAGGGACGCGCCCGCCGAGACGGTCACCCCGCCGTTGATCCGGGCGTCGTTCAGGCAGGTGACGCCGGAGCGGACGGGGAGCGTCCCGTTCCTGGTGCCGGTGACCGTGGTGGTGCAGGCGGGCGGCGGCGCGAGGGTGGTGACCGTGAAGTTCTCGGCCGTGCCGTGGTTGCCGCTGGGGTCGATCGAGCGGTACTCGACGGTGTGCCTGCCCCGGGGCAGCTTGCCGAAGGTGAGGCTGTCGATGACGGTGCCGCTCTCGCTGAACGTCCACGGCAGGTCGGCGGAGGTCGGCCAGCCGAAGTAGTTGAACCAGCCGTCGCCGTCCACCCGGGACTCGCTGACGACGTACCCGTCCTGGTCGTCGTCGCCGGTGAGCCTCATGGTGAAGGGGCCGTTGTAGACGTAGGTGTCACCGGAGGAGACCAGGGGTTCGGAGAGCCGGTAGCCGGTGGTGGGCGGCGTGTTGTCGACGGTCCAGGTTCGGCTGTCGCCGCCGGAGGTGGCGGTGAGGGTGTGGTTGCCGGGGGTGAGCGTGAGCTCTCCCAGGTCCAGGTCCCCGTCGTTGTCGTCGAGCCGCCTGCCGTCCAGCGTCCAGGTGACGGTCGGGACGTTGTCGTCGGGGTGGGTGGTCTCGACGTAGACGACCTCGTCGTGGCCGACCGCCTGGTTGGTGGGCGTGGAGGAGAGCAGGCCGGGGCCGACCTCGGCGGGGACGGTGGTCACGGTGGTGTCCACGGTCCAGGTGCGGGTGGCGGTGAGGGCGCCGGAGCGGATGGCCGGGTCTCGTACGAAGTCGGTCGGGTCGGTGACGGTCGCCTTGACCGTGTGGGTGCCGGCCGGCAGGTTCAGCGTGCGGAGGTCGAGGGTGGTGCGATCGCCCGCCAGGTCGGTGCCGTTGACGCTCCAGACGGTGGTCAGCGAGTGGCTGTTGGGGTGCAGCGGCTCCACCCAGAGCACCCGGTCGGCGCCGACCGGCGACGTGGCCGGCGTGCCGTCCTGGATGAGGCCGGTCTTGGCGGAGATCCTCTGGGTCATGATCTCGCGGCTGACCTGGTCGTAGTAGTAGCCGAGCGTCCTCATGATGGAGTGCTCGCTGGGCCGCCAGACCCCTGTGCCGAAGTACAGGCCGCCCTCGTGGCGGCCGATGGTGCCGCCGGCCTCGCTGGGTTCGCCCAGCCAGCGCCACCACTTCCTGCGCTGGTCGGCGATCTGCTGCTCGGTGAGCAGGGTGTGGTGCGCGGAGCTGGGTTCGGCTCCGGTGTAGGCGCCGCCCTCCACGCCGCGCGTGTAGTAGGTGTACTCGTCCTGCAGGCCGCCCAGCGAGTGGCCGATCTCGTGCGGCGCGATGAGGGCCGACATCGAGTTGTGGCCGGAGGAGGTGGCGTAGGCGCCGCCCGCCCCGCCGTAGGTGCCGCTGTTGCCCAGGGCCAGGATCTGCCGGTTGGCGCTGCTGGTCCCGGCCACCAGGTTGGCGTAGGTGTTGGCGGCCGAGTTGCTCATGGTGATCAGCCGCTGGACGCTGGAGGGGTTGCAGCCGCCCCAGAAGGCCATGCTCAGCGGGGTGTTCTTCCTCCCCGCGGACAGGTCGGGGTCGCAGCCGATGCCGGACTCGCCGGAGACGATGTCCACCCGGTAGACGTTGAAGTAGTTGCGGTAGGACTTGTACGGCTCGATGGACCACATCACGTTGAGCTGCTGGTCGGTGTCGGCGGCGAACGTGGACTGCTCGCCCGCGGTGTAGCCGTCACCCATGATGATCAGGTTGAACCGTTTGGCCGGGGCTCCGGTGACCTGGAGCGGCACCACGGTGGCACTGCCGACGGCGCCGTCGGAGGTGGCGCCGGCGGGTACGGCGGGCACGGTGAGCAGGGCGGCGGTCATCGAGACGGCCGCGAGGGCGGTGAGTGGCCTGGTGATACGCATGGGGGGTCAGCGCTTTCCGCGGGTGGGGAGCATGTCGTCGTGGGGGAGGGACTCCGACGCGCGACCGACGGAGAACCGGTAGCCGGTCGGCCGGGTCTCCGAGACCACGGTCAGCCCGGGGATGGCCGTGAGCTTGCCGAGGAGCTCGTCCTCGACCGCCGCGGTGGAGGACGCGGGGGTGGGGTCCGCCGCCGCGGGGGCGACGCCGACCATGCCGATCGATCCGGAGGTGAGGATCGCCGGCATGAGGGCACGAGGTACTTGCACGGATATATCTCCTTCTGACACACAAAGTGTCGAAGGAGGCTATCGATCATGTTTTGTCGGCGATAGTCCTAATTTTCGTAATTCTGGCGTTGTGGAAGGGGCGATGCCCCCGAAGCGGTGGCGCCGATCCCCTGAACACGGTGCTCCACAGCGGAGGCGCGGCTCTCCGGCCCCGGTCGCATGTCGCGACCCCGTCAGGGACGCACGGCCGGTCATGACCTCCGGCGACCGGCCGTCACCGGTGGCGGCGGCGGAGACGTCAGCGTCGGCGTTTCCCGCCGCGGCCGTTGGGACGGCCCCGTGAGCCGGGCGCCGGGCTGGGCACGAGCCGTAGCCGGGCGCTCCTGGCCAGCATCGGTTCGTACACCAGCACGCGCAGCTCCTCCAGCGCCTCCCGCGCGGGATGCCCGGAATCCAGCACCTCCGCGACGAACTCCGGCGCGTCCCTGCCCGCCGACTCGCGGAGCTGCTCCACGATGGCCTCGGGACCGCCCAGCTCCAGCAGGATGACCATCCCCTCGGCGAGGAGCAGCGAGTGCTCGCGGGCGGTGAGATCCTCGGGGCCCAGCTCTCCCTCCTCCAGGAGGGCGGTGAGGACGAGGGATCCCAGCGCCGGGTCGTGCCGGAGTCTCGCCCGCATCGACCGGCCGTCGGGGAGCGACTCGGTCAGGGCGGAGAGCATGGCGGAGGCGCGGGTGCGGAAGGGACAGGCGCGGATGGCGTCCAGGAGCGGCTCGATGTCACCTCCGTGCGCCGCGAGCCAGCCTTCGAGCTCGGCGACCGCCGTCTCCTGGGTGTAGTGCTGGGCGATCACTCCCAGCAGCTCGCCGGCCTCGGCGTCCGCCAGCTCCCCGATCAGCGGGGCGTCCCGCCCGTCGGCGAGCAGCCGCTCGCGGACGGCTCGGGTGCCCAGCGGCGTGAGCCATACCAGCGGGCCGGGCTCCGCGAGGCGCGTCAGGAGCCGGGCGCACGCCTCGGGCGGCAACGGCAGGTCGTCCTGGGTGAGCTCGCCGATCCCCTCGACGAAGCCGGGACGCAGGTCGCTGGAGTACAGCTCGTCGGGCACGCCGTGGCTCGTCTCGACGGCACCGAGGCGGGAGAGGACGTCGAACACCACCAGGAGATCCTCGTCGACCCGTCGGCGCCAGACGTCCTGGCGGGAGCCGTTCTCCGCGAAGTCGAGCAGGAAGTATTCCTGGCAGGCGAGCCACACGGTCTCCTGCAGCCGGGCGACGGGGATCGGGGCCGGCAGGCTGTACATGGTGTTCAGCACGTCGGGCAGCAGCTCGTCGAACGCCGTGACGAGCATCGAGAAGCCGACCCTCCCGGAGGCGGGCGCGCAGATCGCGGCGCCCAGCTCGAAGACGGCCTCGAACGCGCGCCGCCACAGCGCCTCCGGGTCGCGCAGCAGCGGGGCGGCCTTGGCCACCGGGACCAGGCGTCCCTTGAGCACCCGCACCAGGCCCGCCTTCTTCGCCCAGGCCAGCAGGAGGTCCAACCGGGGCGTCTCCGTGGAGCCGCGCGCCCACTGATCCCGTTCCCCGGTGCCGGGCAGGTGCGCCGGATCCCCCTCCCCGGTGTCCGTCGGCCGCGCCGGATCTCCCTCCCCGGTGCCCGGCAGCGCCTCCGGATCGCGCTTCTGCGCGTTCGGCGGCTCCGTCGCTTCGCGGGTGCCGGACGCGCGTGCCCGCTGATCCGGCTCCCCGATGTCCAGCAGCTCCGCCAGCTCGCGGGCGTCGGCCGCCCGCAGGTCTCCGGCCTTGGTGAGAGGACGCCCGTCCTTCCCCACCCAGCCGGTCAGGGCGGTCAGCTGCCGTACGATCTCGCTTCTCGCGGCGTCGGCGGCGAGTTCGGCGGCGGTGGGGAGGGCGATGGGGCACTGGGAGAAGGCCCGGTCGTCGTCGGGTCCCGCGCCACCGAACTCGGCCTGGAGAAGCGCTTCGACCACGTCGGCGTCGAACTGTATCCGGCCGCTGCTGACGTCGTGCTGGAAGCGGGCCATGTCCTCTTCGTCGTCGAGGACGAAGCCGTTGTCGAGGGCGGTCTGCGCCCAGAGCCTCCCGATGCCCTGCCGGGCCGGGTCGGCGAGCGCCGCGGGAAACTCCGCCTCCGCCTCGGCCACGGCCGCCTCCAGTTCGGTGAGGGAGGCGCCCCGGGGGTCGCGCAGGCCGGACGCGGTGAGGTAGCGCAGGAGCGTGAGCAGGTTCTCCGGCGCGGAGGCGAGGGTCTCGCGCTCGGCCGCGAGGTGCCTGGGGATCCATTCCAGGAGGAAACGCCGCACCTGTCGCGTGTCCCAGTAGGCGAGCCGCCCGTCACGGCTGCGGTGGCGCGCGTCCAGGACCGCGGCGAGCATCGCCTCGTCGGCCCGCGTGCCGCGCTCGTCCGCCCAGGCGAGACAGCGACGGACCAGCAGGTCCTTCGCCGACTCGAACTCCTCGGTCTCCTCCGGATCGAAATGCGTCCGCACCGTGAACCCCCTACTCCCGTTGCCGTCGGCCTCCCGCTCGTGAAAGGACCGGGCTCGCGGCTTCGCGCCGTCGATCGTGCCATTATCGCCGACAGATCGTGATCTCGATGGTACGGAGAGTAAAGGTGCGGGTCGGTGGGCGTGCGCGGCGTCGTGGAAACGCAGGAGCCGTGTCGTGCCGGGGCGTGGCACAGTTGGCCGCATGCGTGTGGGCATCCTGGGTCCGCTGGAGGTGACGGCGGCCGGTGAGAGCGTCGAGATCGGGGGTGTCCGGCTCCGCGTGCTGCTGATCCGGCTGGCACTGGGAGCGGGGCGGGTCGTCACCGCCGACGAGCTGTCGGACGCGCTCTGGCCCCAGGAGCAGCCCGCCGACCGCGCGAACGCGGTACGGTCGCTCGTCGCCAGGCTGCGCCGCAGCCTGCCGGACGCCTCGGTGCTGCGGTCGGATCGCGGCGGTTACCGGCTCGACCTGCCACCTGAGGCCGTCGACGCGCACCGGTTCGAGCGGCTGGCGCGGGCGGGGAGGCGCGCGCTGAACGGCGGGGACGCGCAGGCCGCCGGATCCCTGCTCGGTGAGGCGCTCGGGCTCTGGCGAGGTCCCGCGCTGGCGGACGCGGCCGGAGCCTCCTTCGCCACGGCGTACGCGGCCGGTCTGGAGGAGGCGCGGCTGGCCGCGATCGAGGACCGGGCGGAGGCGGACCTGGCGGCCGGGCGGCACGCTCACCTGGTGGCCGAGCTCTCCGAGGCGGCGACCCGTCATCCGCTGAGAGAGCGGCTGCAGGGACTGCTGCTGCGGGCGCTGCACGCCCAGGGGCGTCAGGCCGAGGCGCTGGCCGGCTACGAGAGGATCAGGCTCCGTCTGGCGGAGGAGCTGGGGGCCGACCCGGGGCCCGAGCTGCGGGAGATCCACCTCGCGCTGCTCCGGGAGGGCGAGGCGGAGCCCGCCCGCCGGCAGAAGGGCAACCTGCGGACCGCGCTGACCAGCTTCGTCGGGCGTACGGACGAGGTGCGGCGGGTCGGCGCGTCGCTGGCGGAGGGGCGGCTGGTCACGCTGGTCGGTCCCGGCGGGGCGGGCAAGACCCGGCTCGCGACCACCGTCGCCGGAGGGCTCGCCGAGCGGTGGCCCGGTGGTGCCTGGCTGGTGGAACTCGCGGCGGTGACCGACACGGCCGACGTGCCCCAGGCGGTGTTCGGCGCGCTCGGCACCCGGGTGCTCGATCCCCAGGGGGTGCCCAGGGACACGACGAGCCGCCTGGTCGAGGCGCTCTCGCGCGCCGAGACCCTGATCGTGCTGGACAACTGCGAGCACCTGGTCGAGGCCGTGGCCCACCTGGCGGAAGACCTGCTGGGGCGCTGCCCCGGGCTGCGGATCCTCGCCACCAGCAGGGAGCCCCTCGGGATACTCGGCGAGGTGCTGTGCCCGGTCACCCCGCTCGGGCTGCCCGAGCCGGACGCCTCGGTGCGGCAGGCGGTGACCAGCCCGGCGGTGCGGCTGCTCGCCGAGCGGGCCGCCGCCGTACGGCCCGGCTTCGCGGTCACCGAGGAGAACGTCGCGGCCGTGGTGGAGATCTGCCGGCGGCTGGACGGGTTGCCTCTCGCGATCGAGCTGGCCGCGGCGCGGATGCGTTCCCTGACCGCGCCGCAGGTGGCCGAGCGTCTCGGCGACAGGTTCCGGCTGCTGACCGGTGGTAGCCGTACCGCGCTGCCCCGCCATCGGACGTTGCGCGCGGTCGTCGACTGGAGCTGGGACCTGCTCGGTGAAGAACGCCGGTTCGCCGAGCGGCTCGCGGTGTTTCCCGGCGGGATCTCGGTGGAGGCGGCCGAGCGGGTGTGCGCGGAGCCGGGTACGGCCCTGGACCTGCTCGGCGCGCTGGTGGACAGGTCGCTGCTGCAGGTGGTCGAGGCGCCGCAGCCGCGCTACCGCATGCTGGAGACGATCCGGGAGTACGGGCTGGAACGGCTCGCGGAGAACGGGGAGGTCGCCCGGGTGCGGGCCGCGCACGCGGCGTACTTCCTGGACCTCGCCGAGACGGCCGAGCCCTTTCTGCGCGAGGAGCGGCAGCTGGTCTGGCTCGCCGTGCTGGAGACCGAGCACGACAACCTGCTCGCCGCCCTGCACTTCGCCGCCGACGCGGGCGACGCGGACACGGCGGTGCGGCTGGCCGCCGCGCTGAGCACCTTCTGGATGATGCGCGAGAACCACGCCGAGGCCGTGGTCCGGCTCCGTCTCGCCCTCGACGTTCCCGGTGAGGTCTCCTCGGAGCGCCGGTCGGTCGCGACCGCCTTCCACCTGATCAACAGGATGCTCTCCGGTGAGCACGAGAACGTGGAGGACGTCGTCGAGCGGTTCGGGGCGCTGGCCGAGACCGTCGGCCCCGACACCGGGGACCCGTTCCTCGCCCTGATCGATCCCATCTTCGCGATCTTCACCGACGACGTCGTCCGGGGCGTGGCCGCCGTCGAGCGGCAGATGTCGCACCCCCACCCGTGGACCCGCGCGATGCTCTTCATGATCAGGTCGGCGCTCCTGGAGAACGAGGGGGACCAGGTGGGAAGGCGCCGCGACCTGCTCGCCGCCGCCGCCGGGTTCCGCGAGCTGGGAGACCGCTGGGGGCTCGCCCAGGTGCTGAGCTCGCTGGCGGAGGCACACCTGGTCTTCGGCGACTTCGACGAGGCCGTCGAGACGATGGAGGAGGCGATCCGGTTGCTGGGGGAGCTCAACCCCGACGACCACGCCGTGCACCAGCGGATCACGCTCGCCGGCGCGCGGGCACAGCAGGGCGACGTGGACCGGGCACGCGCCGAACTCCTGGCGATGACGCGGCCCGACGAGAGGCGCTGGTCACAGCGGAACATCGCGTTCGCCCACCTCGCGCTGGGGGACCTCGACCGTCGTGCGGGTGACCTGGACGTGGCGGAGCGGCACTACGAGGCGGCGGCGACCGGCATCGAGGAGATCGGGTTCGTCGCCCCGCAGTTCCGCGCGCTGATCCTGCGGGCGATGGCGCATCTGGCGGTGGACCGCGGTGACCTCGTGGCCGCGGAACGGTGGGTCACCGAGGCGACGGACTGGGCGGTCGAGGGCAAGGACATGCCGGTCCTGGCCCACGTCGGCGTCGCCGCGGCGGCCCTGCGCGCCCACGAGGGCGACCTGGCGGGGGCCGCGGAGACCCTCGGCGTCGCCGAGCGGCTCCGCGGCGCCCCCGACCGGTTCAACCTGGAGATCGCCGGGCTGGTCCGGCGGCTCAGGGACGAGCTGGGCGACGCCGCCTACGACGCCGCCCACGCGCGGGGCATGGCGCTCGACCGGGCCGCCGCGCTCGATCAGGTACGGCGGCGGTAGGCGCGGACCGCGAGCGGCGCGAACACCGCGAGGAAGAGCACAGAGGACAGCAGCGTCCACATCACCGGGCCCGTCGCCGGCCCGCCCAGCATCAGGGCGCGCGAGGCGTCCATCGCGTGCGCGACCGGGTTGAGCTCCACCCAGGTCTGCAGCCAGCCGGGCAGGGTCTCCTTCGGTGTGATCATGCTCGTGCCGAAGGTGAGCGGGAACAGCACCAGGAAGGCCGTCCCCTGCACCCCGCCCGGACTGCGCATGAGCATCCCGATCAGGACGAACGCCCAGCTCAGGCTGAACGCGAAGAAGACGGTGAGCAGGCACGCGGCGAGCGCGGAGAGCGGGTCGGTCTGGATACGGAACCCCAGCAGGAGGCCGCAGGCGAGCAGGGAGACGACGGCCACCAGATAGCGCGCCAGGTCGCCGAGCACCGAGCCGATCAGCGGTGCGGACCGGCCGATCGGCAGGCTGCGGAACCGGTCGAAGACCCCCTTGTCGATGTCGGTGTTGAGGTTCACCCCGGTGGCCATCCCGGCGAACATCACCGTCTGCACCAGGATGGCGGGAAGCAGGAACTGCAGGTAGTCCTGGGTGGAGCCGGCCACCGCCCCGCCGAGCAGATAGACGTAGATCAGCACGAAGACGATCGGCTGCAGCGTCACGTCGAGCAGTTGCTCGGGGGTGCGCAGCGTCTTGGTCAGGCTCCTCCTGCCGAGCGCGAGGCTGTGCCGTACCAGCCCGAAGGGCCGCTTCCTGAGTGGCGCCGGCGCCTGCGCGCGTTCCACGGTGAGGGTCATGCCGCGTTCTCCTCTTCCTCGGCGTGACGTCCGGTGAGCGTGAAGAAGACCTCGTCCAGGCTGGGCAGCCGGAGGCTGAGCTCGGTGACCGAGATCCGCTCCTGGTCGAGCTGCCGTACGACCTCGGTGAAAGCGGTGTCGCTCTCGACCGGAACGGTGATCACGCCTCGGCCCGGTGATTCCGGGGTGCGGCCGACCACAGCGCCGACGAGCGCGGCGGCGTCCGCCAGCCGGGCCGGGTCCGCGGGCCGGACGAGGATCGTCTGCCCGCCCACGACGTGCTTGAGTTCGGCCGGGGTGCCGTTCGCGATGACCCGTCCGTGGTCGATGACCGAGATGTTGTCGGCGAGGGCGTCGGCCTCCTCCAGATACTGCGTGGTGAGCAGCACGGTGACCCCGTCGGCGGCCAGCGAGCGGATGACGCTCCACATGTCGTCACGTTTGGCCGGGTCCAGACCGGTCGTCGGCTCGTCCAGATAGACGACTGAGGGGCGGCCGACGAGACCGGCGGCGAGGTCGAGGCGGCGACGCATGCCGCCCGAGTACGTCTTGGCCGCCCGCCCCGCCGCCTCGGCGAGCCCGAACTCCTTCAGCAGTTCCGCGGCCCTCGCCTTGGCCTCCCCGCGGCGCAGGTCGAGCAGTTCCCCGATGAGCACGAGGTTCTCCGTGCCGGTGAGGTCGTCGTCGACCGACGCGTACTGCCCGGTCAGGCCGATCAGGCGGCGCACCCGGGCGGCGTGCCGTACGACGTCGAGCCCGCCGACCGTGGCGTGTCCCTCGTCGGGCCTGAGCAGGGTGGCCAGCACGCGCACGGCGGTGGTCTTTCCCGCGCCGTTCGGCCCGAGTACGCCGAGGACCGTGCCCTGCGGGGCGGCCAGGTCGACCCCGGCGAGCGCGGTCGTCTTTCCGAAGCGTTTGACGAGTCCTCGCGTCTCGAAGGCGAGGGTCATGAGGTTCTTCCCGGTGGTGTCTTCACCCCGCGCACACTGGAGGAGCCGCGTGTCGGCGACGGCACAGATCCGTGTCGGCGAGCCGGTCGGCATGACACGCGGGAGGCGCGTTCCTCGGACGGCCCCGCGTCGGGGGCCGGTTTTCCGAGGTCGTCACCGGGTAACGCGTGGACATGCGCATCGGAAACACGGAGGTCAGGATCCTGGGCGGCTGGGCCGGCTGCCTGACCATGATCCTCGTCTCCGTGCTGCTCTCGATCCTCCTCACGGTCGTGCTGAACCTGTTTCTCCGCTGACCCGCCCGGCGTCCGTGGTGGACGTCGCGCCGGGTGATCCGCCGACCGGAGTCGGCGGGACCGTTCGCATCGGTGCTCCCCGCCTCGTGTGACACCTTTCATTCCTTTATCCCCGTGTTCTATAGTTTTTTAGAATATTTCCTCATAGGACGGGGAGTGCGATGTCGTATCCGGAAGCTCGTTACCTGGACGAGGCGGGCGAGAGCAGCGGGGTGTTCAGGCCGGCGAGCGCGGGGCCGGATCTGGTGATCGGTGGCACGACGGTGCGCTATCTGGGCACCGGTGCCTCGACGAACGGGCAGTTCGGCCTGTACCGCTGGGACATGGGGCCAAAACCCTCCGGTCCGGCGCCCCACTTCCACCGGACGATCTCCGAGTCCTTCTTCGTGCTCTCGGGGACGGTGCGGCTGTTCGACGGGAAGTCCTGGACCGACGCGACGGCGGGAGACTTCCTGTACGTCCCCGAGGGCGGGGTGCACAGCTTCCGCAACGAGTCCGGCGAACCGGCCTCGATGCTCCTGCTCTTCGCCCCGGGCGCGCCGCGCGAGGCGTACTTCGAGGAACTCGCCGAGATCGCGAGCAGCGGGCGCCGGCTCACCGACGAGGAGTGGACGGACGTCTACCTGCGCCACGACCAGTACATGGTCTGACGGCCATGACGGAGTTTCGCGAGGAGCCGATCTACCGGCAGCTGGCGCGGATCGGCAGGACGCTGGCCAGTCCCGTCCGGCTCAGGCTGCTCGATGTGCTCGACCAGCGGGAGCGCACCGTCGAGCAGCTGTCGGAGGCGGCCGACATCCCGCTGAAGAACACCTCGGCCCAGCTGCAGCAGCTGCGCGCCGCCCACCTGGTGACGAGCCGCAGGGACGGTACGCGGATCTACTACCGGCTCGCCGACGAGCGGGTCTCCCGGTTTCTGGGCGAGCTGCAGGACTTCGCCGCCGAAAGACTCGCCGACCTGCGTGAGGCGGTCTCCGAACACCTCGGCGAGGTCGCCGTCCTGGAGGCGGTGACCGCCGAGGAACTCGCCGGACGTCTCACCGACCCCGACATCGTGATCGTCGACGTCCGTTCGGCCGCCGACCACGCCCTCGGCCATGTGCCGGGGGCGGTCTCGGTTCCGCTGGCCGAGCTGCGGGACCGTCTCGACGAGCTGCCCGGGGACGTCGAGATCGTGGCCTACTGCGGCGGCCCCTACTGCGTGGTCTCCCCGGAGGCGGTGCGGCTGCTGCGCGACCACGGCTTCCGGGCACGCCCGCTGGACGGCGGACTCGCCCGCTGGCGTCGTACGGGCAACCGGCTGCAGACCGGTTCCCCCCTCTCGGGCCCGTGACGGATCCGGGGAACCGCGGGGGCGGCGATCCGAGGTCCTCACGGCGCGGAGACAGCGGTCGACAGGGGGAGCACGGCCTTCACGAGTGCGCCGCCGCCCGGTGCGGGGCCCATCACGCAGGTTCCGCCGAGTTCGCGGGCGCGCTCACGCATCGAGGCGAGACCGATCCCCGGACGGGGAGCCGGGGGCGGCCCGCTCCCGTCGTCGCGGACCCGGACCGTGAGGAAGGAGTCGTCACGCCGGAGCGAGATCGTCGCCGAGCGGGCCCCGGCGTGCCGGCGGACGTTGGTGAGCGCCTCCTGCGCGATGCGGTACGCGGCCACCTCGACGGCCGAGGGCAGGCCGGACAGGTCGCCCTCGGTCTCGACGATCACTGAGGGTCCGTTGTCCGCCAGTGCCCGCACGGCTCCGGCCAGGCCGAGCGCGTCCAGGGCGGGCGGGTACAGGCCGTGTACCAGCTCTCTGATCTCCTGGCCGACCGCGTCCATGCCGTCGCGCAGTTCCGCCAGCAGGCGGTCGGTCGAGGCGGGGGCGGTGCGCAGGCTGATCCTGGCCATGTTGACGACCATCGCCATCTCGGTCAGCGCGTGGCCGAGCCCGTCGTGCAGATCCCGGCACAGTCGGCGGCGCTCCTCTTCACGGACACGGGCCAGCACGGTCGTCGGCGTGCCCTCCTGATCGGTGACGGCGGTCACGGCAGCTGCCAGATGCCGGAGAGCGCCGCGGTCAGGAGCAGCGTCGCGCCGATCCCGAGCCAGAACCCACGCCGGGCCGAGTCGCGCAGCATCGCCAGCGCCGCCGCTCCCAGGCTCAGCGCCAGCAGGTAGACCGCGTGCCAGAGCGCCGACCCCTCGGCCTTCTGGAACGTCCACATGGGGGAGGTCCACAGCACGAACTCCACGAGGAAGCCGAGGAAACGCTCGGAGCCCTGATAGACGATGTAGTTGAAACCGACCAGTACGGACATGACCGCGAACGGCACGCCCTGCCGGGGTGCCCAGCGGGCGGTCGCGGTCCCCAGGAGCGTGGCTCCGAGCACGCACAGCGGTGCGGCGGCCATCTCCCACACCGTGGGAGCATGTCCCAGGTCCACCTGGAACATCTGGCAGAGGCGCAGCAGCACCGCCTGGAACAGGCAGGCCAGCACGAACGGTCCGAGGGCGGCCAGGCAGGCGGCGGCCGTACGGTGCGCGCGGTCGACCGGGGCGGTGGACAGCAACTCGTCCGTGCCCGCCCGGTGTGCCGCGGTACCGGTGAGGTTCGCGGCGAAGAACGCAGGTACGCCCCATATCATCACCATCTGAGCGGTGATCATCCTGAAGGAGTCCTGCGGCCACTCCCAGGTGTGGCCGAGCAGCCCCGCCGTCATCAGCGCGGGCCCGAGCAGGGTGAGCGGGTGGCGGAGCAGCCGCCGGAGCTCGGCGTAGGCCAGCGCGGGCACCGCGTGACGCGTGGTGGCGGGCCACCGGCCGGCGAGCGACGACGAGCCTGTCATGACAGTCCTTTCCGCGGCCGGACGGCCGGTCCGCGTGTCCGTACCCGGGGCGGCGCGCCTGCCCGGGCTGGTGTCCGTGCCGTCGTCCGTCCCCGGCCCGCGGGCCGGGGACGGGGATCGTGGTCGCAGGTCATGCCGTCGCCGCCGTCGCCTTGTCGCCGAGCAGCAGCAGGTAGCCGTCCTCCACGGTCGGTTCGGCCGGCCGGGCCCCCTCGGGAGCGGGCCCGATGTTGCGGAACAGTCCTTCACCGGTACGCCAGGAGAGCACCCCCGACTTCTCCGTGGACAGCCAGACCCTGCCCTCGGCCAGGGTCCGGAGCTGCTCGGGTGTGCCCTCGAACGCGCACCGTCCCGCCTTGAGCACGACCACCCGGTTGCACAGGGCGGAAACGTCCTCGGTCTGGTGGGTGGAGAGCACGACGGTGCGGTCCTGTCCGATGTGCGAGATCAGCTCGCGGAACCGGAGCCGCTGTTCGGCGTCCAGACCGACGGTCGGCTCGTCCAGCAGGATCAGCTCGGGGTCGCCGAGCAGCGCCTGCGCGATGCCCAGCCGTCGCCGCATCCCGCCCGACAGCGTCCGGATCCGCTTACCGCTCACGGAGGTCAGCCCGACCTCCTCGATCACCCGGCGCACCTCGTCGTGCCGTGCCCGCCGCTCCACCATCTCCTTCAGGATCGCCACGTAGTCGACGAACTCGAAGACGGTGAACCCCCGCTGGTATCCCGGCTCCTGCGGCAGGTACCCCAGCCGCCGCCGGATCTCCAGCAGGTCCCCGGCCGGGTTCCGGCCGAGCAGTCTCAGCTCGCCCCCGTCCGGTGCGAGCACCGTCGCCAGCATCCTGACGAGCGTGGTCTTGCCCGCGCCGTTCGGCCCGAGCAGGCCGGTCACCCCCTTGCCCACGGTGAAGGTGAGCCCGTCCAGGACCCGGTCGCGGCCGTAGGCCTTCACCAGGCCGACTGCCTCGATCATGAGAACTCCCTGCGGCGAAAGAAGAGAAGCGCGACGGACACGAAGGTGACGACCAGGTAGCCCACCTGGCCGACGCCGCCGAACATCGCCAGGCTCGGCTCGCGAAGGTTGACGGAGACGGCCACGACCAGCCAGGTCGCCGCCACGGCGGCCCCGCAGTGGCGCGGATCGAACCGGCTGGACAGGGCGAGGGTCAGCGAGGTCAGGGCGAGCGAGGGCAGCAGCCACGCGGCCGCGGTCCAGTCGTGGTCCAGCAGGCCGAGGCCCGTCACCAACGCCAGCGCCGACGAGGACGTCAGCACCGCGGCGGCGCGGATCAGCATCAGCCGGAACATCGAGTACGGAGCCGCCAGGCCGATCTCGTGGGCCGGATCACCGTCCCTGCCGAAGGCCACGGCGACCCCGGCGACCGGCAGGATCGGGGCCAGCGTGAGATAGACGAGCGTCCCCCACCGCGTCGTCTCTCCCGAGGCCAACGCGGCGAACAGGAGCGCCACGGCGCTGGCCGCGATCCACGGCAGGCGTAGCGAGTGGGCGGCGCCCAGCAGGCGGGCCGTGTGCTCGTGGACACCGATCGCCCGCAGCAGCCGCTCGAACGGTCCCGGTACGGGCGCGTCCACCGCGTCGGCCACCTCCGCCCAGACCCGGTCCAGCCGAGGGCGCGGTACCTGGGGCGCGAGCAGGCTCCGGCATTGATCGCAGGCCAGCAGGTGGGCCTCGACCGAGGCGGCCAGGGTCGGGTTCAGCTCCCCGTCGGCGTACCTGACGGCCAGGCCGTCGTCCATGTGCCAGGTGCTCATACCAGTTCCTCCCTCAGCAGTGCCTTCGCGCGCATCATCCGGGTCTTGACGGTCCCGGCGGGGATACCGAGCAGCCGCCCGGCCTCACGGGTGGTCAGGCCGTCCAGGACCGTCGCCTGGACCACCGCGCGCAGCTCGGGGGAGAGCCGGCCCATCGCCTGGCCGAGCTCGCCGTACTCGATGCCGAGCAGCACCTGCTCCTCGGCCGAGACCATGACCTGCTCGTAGGCGGGCAGTGGCACCGCCGGACGACGGCGGAGCTGGTCCAGCAGGCGGCGGATGCCGATGCCCCAGATCCACGCGGCCACCTCTCCCTTGCCCTTCCAGGTGCGTGCCGTGCGCCAGACGGCCACGAAGGTGTCCTGGAGCGCCTCGTCCACCAGCGCCGGATCGGCGCACCGCCGGGTGAGCCGGATGACGAGCCAGGGTGCGTGCCGGGCGTAGAGGACCTCCAGGGCCCGGCGGTCCCCGTCGGCGACGGCCTCGAGCAGTCGAGCGTCCGTCCAGCTCTCGTGCTCGCTCATGGGAGCCCCTTCAACGGTGTCATGCTTCTCTGTCGCATCCGGCCGCTCCGGCGGTTCACGGTTTCGTGGTGTCCGGTGCCGTACGGGTTCGCCGTGTCCGGGGATCCGGGGGCTGTCGTGTTCGGCGGCCCCGGCGGTTCACCGCATGGAACGAACCGAATGCGGTGTTACGCCCGACAAGTGAGGCGTGAGAAGGAAAATACTATTTTCGCTGGTGGTGCTGTCCACGGTGTGCGCCACGGCGTCGTGCTCGCCGGGGGTGCCGCTCGACGGGCCCCCCGGCACCGGGAAGATCATCATCGACGCGGACATGGGCGAGCTGAACGACGACGCCCAGGCCATGTTCCTGCTGGCCGCCGCCGAAGGGGTGGAGGTGCTCGGGGTCACCACCGTGGGCGGCAACACCTGGCCGGAGGAGGGCACCGCGTACGCGCTGCGCCAGCTGGAGCTCATCGGCAGGGCCGACATCCCCGTGGTGACCGGCGAGAGCAATACGCCGGAGCCGAGGGACGACTACGACGGAGCCCTGGACCGGCCGCGACCGGCGTCCCACCGCGCGCTGGCGACTCCACCGCACGGTGGCTACGCGACGACCCGGCCCGCGGCGGGCAGCGCCTCCGACTTCATCGCCGACCAGGTGCGGCGCCACCCCGGCGAGGTGACCGTCTTCGCGCTCGGCCCGGCCACCAACCTGGCACGCGCCGTACGGGAGCACCCCGACATGGTCCCCCTGGTCAGGGAGGTCGTCCATCTGGGAGCCGACACCGAGGGTGAGGAGTTCAACCGCTGGTTCGACCCCGAGGCGTCCCGGGTCGTGTTCGAGGCCCCGTTCCGGCGCGAACTGGTCGTCACACTGGAGGCGGCGCAGCGGCTCACCTTGGACGGGCGGACCTACGAGCGGGTGGTCGCGGGCGAGGAGACCCCGGTCAGGAGGCTCTTCAAGGAACTGCAGGGGCCGCTCTTCGCCGGTGACCCGGGACATCGGGCGTTCGTCTGGGACGCCGTGGCCGCGGCGGTCTTCCTCCGTCCCGAGATCGTCTCCGATTCGGACGGCCGCACCGTGCTGGGGGTGGACCCGGACCGGTTCTGGGACCTCTACGTCACGCGGATCGGCTCGGCCAGGCCGTCGAGCTGAGGGGTTCGAGCCGCCGGGACGCCCGACCCCTGACGTCCACCGGAAGGTTGGACGCGCCGTGGGCAGAGAGCGCGGGTGGAACTTTCACCTGACGGGGAACGTGCCGGAGCCAATCGGGCCTGGTGGCCCCATGGGGACCGTGGCGGCGGGCCGGGGGAGCTTGCGATGGGGAGGAACAGTTCTATGGTGCGAACTATGCGGGCGCTCCCCACCAATCCGCGACCGGAAGCGGTGTCAGCATGAGGCGTACGAGAGAACGTGGAGTGAGGCGGGTCATCGTGACGGTCCTGGCCGTCCTCGGCCTGGTCCTCGGGTCCGGAGCGGTCGCCGCTCCGGCGCGTGCCGACACGACGATCTGCGAGAAGGACGGCGCCACCGTCATCCAGAACGGGAAGTACTACGTCCAGAACAACAACTGGAGCGACGACACCGAGCAGTGCGTCAACGTCACGGGCCTCGGTTTCTCGGTGACGGAGGCGAGCCACGACAGAGCGACCGACGGCGCGCCGGGATCCTACCCGTCGATCTTCGCCGGTTGTCACCGCGGCCGGTGCACCTCCGGCAGCGGCCTGCCCATGCGGATCAGTGACAGCCGGTTCAACGGCATCCAGACCAGCGTCCACATGACCTATCCGAGCGGCGGCGTGTACAACGCGTCCTACGACATCTGGCTCGACCCGGCTCCCCGGACGGACGGCCAGAACACCGGTGCGGAGATCACGATCTGGCTCAACCGGGTGGGGCCGATCCAGCCGATCGGCTCCCGAGTGGGTACGGTCAGCCTCGCCGGGGCGAGCTGGGAGGTCTGGTACGGCAACGTCGGCTGGAACGTGATCTCCTACGTCCGCTCCTCGGCGACCGCGTCGATCGGCTTCGCCGTCAGTACCTTCGTCGACGACGCGATCAGTCGCGGCCATGTCCAGCGGTCGTGGTATCTCACCAGCGTCCAGGCGGGCTTCGAGCCGTGGGTCGGCCAGACCGGCCTGGCGGTGAACAACTTCTCCTACGGCATCATCGCCGCCGGAAGCTGCTCGGCCACAGCCACCGTGTTGTACGGGGGGAACAACATATACACGGTCGATCCGGTCAGAGTGACCAACACCGGTCCCTCCACGATCCACGACTGGACCGTCACCGTCACGCTGCCGGCCGGGCACAGCCTCATCGGCTCCTGGGGTGCGACCGTGACCACCAAGGGGCAGACCGTCACCGCTCGCAACCTGAGCTACAACGGCTCCCTCGCGCCCGGGGCCAGTGCGAACTTCGGCTTCCAGGCCGTCCGCCCACCCGGCGTTTCCCAGTGGCCCTCGCCCTATGTCTGCACCACCCTTTCCTGACCTCGGCTCGGTTTCGCGCGCTGCCTCAAGGCGTGCTCGAACAGGTCGAGGAGGTTACCGGACCCGTCACCGGGCCATCCGGAGGATGTCCCGGGCCGGGAGGGCGTACGCCGCGACGGGGGCTAGCCGCGGTGCCTGCTCACCATTCCCGCCGCGAGGGGGGCGTTCGCGAAGTCACCGGCCGCCACGCGGGCGGCGACGGTGCGGCGGACGAGACGGTCGGCGAGGGAGGGGGCGTGCCTGCCGACCATCATCTCCACACGTCCCCGGACGGTGGTCGCCACGTCGCGCGGGGCGCGGCGGGCGGTGACGGCGCGGACGATCGCGTCGACCACGCCCTCGACGGGCTCCGGCCGGGACACCGCGTCCAGGGAGAGCCCGGCCTGGCGCGTACTGTCGTGGATCGGGCTGCGGACCATGCTCGGGTAGACGGTCGTCACGTCGACGTGCGTGCCGACCTCCAGCCGGAGCGCGTCGGCGTAGGCGGCGAGGGCGCGCTTGGAGACGCCGTACGCCGCCGCCAGCGGCAGGGGCAGGACCGCCATCCGTGAGGCGATGAAGACCACCTGCCCGCGCGCACGCACCAGGTGGGGCATGACCGCCGCCGTCACCCGCCAGGCACCGAGCAGGTTCAGCCGCAGCTGCGCCTCCACCTCGTCGCCCGGGGCGAGTTCGGCCGGTGCCGGCCCGCCCCGGCCGGCGTTGTTGACCAGCAGGTCGATGCCGCCCAGCAGGGCCGCCGCCTCGGCCACCGCCGCGTCGACGGATTCGGAGGAAGTGATGTCGCACGCGATGATCGGGATGTCGGAGTCGTCGGGGCGGGCGATGTCCAGGCCGACCACGTGCGCGCCCTGGGCGGTGAACCGTGCGCTCATCGCCCTGCCGAAGGTGCCGGCCGCGCCGGTGACCAGGATCCGGCGCCCGGCGAGCGCACGGGAGGGGGAGGCGCGCAGCTCGCGCCGCATGACGCGCAGATACTGGTCGACGTCGATCCGCATGTGGGGCCTGCGCTGCCCCCAACGCTCTCGGGCGGCGTCGAGTTCGGCGGAGGCGATCCTGCGCGCGGTCTCGGGGTCGGGCAGCCGGTGGGTTCCTGCGCGTACGGCGGCGAGGAGGCGGCCCTGCGCCTCGACGACGGGCAGCGCCGAACCGGTCGACTGCATCAGCCCGACGTAGCTGATCGAGTCGTCGCCGATGGGGAAGACGTGGCGGTAGAGCAGCGTGCTCGCCGGGTCGGGCGCCGTGCCGGTGCCGGTGCCGGTGGCGGCGGTGGCGGTGGCGGTGGCGGAGGTGTCGAGGAACGGGGTCACGGCCCGGTAGCCGGTGCACCAGACGATGTGGTCGACCTCGTCCACCTGCCCGTCGGTGAAATGGACCCGCGAGCCGTCCAGGCGCGCGATGCCCTGGCGCGCGAGCACCTTTCCCTCCGCGACCAGGCGGGGAACGGAGTCGCTCAGGGTGGGGTGGTCCTGGAGCACACCCTGGCGGGGAGCGGGCAGACGCGGCCCCGCGGGTTTCCTGTCGGCGACCCTGAGCACCGCCTGGGAGACCACCTGCCGCACCCGCCAGGGCAGGAGGGCCGCGAGGGCGCCGTTGAGCTGGTCGGAGGGCCGGCCCAGCAGCCGCTTGGGCAGCACCCAGACGCCTCGTCTCGCCGACAGCAGCACGGCGGACGCGTGGTCGGTCAGTTCGGCGGCGATGTCCATCGCGGAGTTGCCGGTGCCCACGACGAGCACACGCCTGCCCGCCAGCTCGGCGGGGGTGACGTAGTCGTGCGCGTGCGACTCGGTGCCGGTGAACGTCCCCGGGTAGGGCGGTTCGGGCAGCCGGGGCTCGTGGTTGTGGCCGTTCGCCACCACCAGGTGCTCCACCGTCTCGCGGTACGGCCCGCCGGGACCGGTCAGCTCCAGCTCCCAGCCGCCCTCGGTGCGCCGGGCCGATTCCAGCGTCGTGCCGAACCGGAAGCGCTCGCCGACCCCGAAACGGTCGGCGTACGAGCGCAGGTATTCGAGCATCTGGGCGCGGGTCGGATAGTCGGGCCACTCGGCGGGCATCGGGAAGTCGGAGAACTCGGTGCGCGGCCTGCTCGTGTTGAGGCGCAGGCCCTCGTAGGACGCGGTGTCGGCCTCCAGCCGCCACAGGCCGCCGAGGGAGGTGGCGCGTTCGATGCCGAGGACGGGCAGACCGGCCTCGATGAGGGCCTTCGCCGCCGCTATACCCGCCGCGCCGCCGCCGACGACGGCCGTCGTCCCCCGGCCGGGGACGCCGTCGCGGCCGGGGGGCACCCCTTGACCGGGTACGTCGTCAAGGGCGGTCACTCCTCGGCCGGTGACGCCTTCGTGGTCGGCGGTCACCCTCACGCCGCGTGCGTCTTCGCGGGCGGTGGTCACCCTCACGTCGTGGGTGCCTTCGCGGGTGGCTGTCCCAGGGGCCGTCCCAGGGGCCGCTCCGGCCTCGCCGCCGACGGTCGTCTCCGTGCCCGGCATGTCGTCGGCGGTCGCTTCCCCTGCGCTCATCCGTCGCCTCCCATATTCCATCGGATGATGGAATATTAACCGTCTGAGCCGCCGGCGCCAGGGGGTGCGTAGAGCCGGTCGACGAAACGGTGGGCGTAGGCGCGGAACTCGCGCCTCTCGCGATCGGCGGTCACGGCGTCGCCGCCGCGGGCGCTCAGGGCGGTCACGTGGCCGTGGGCCGCCCAGACCAGGCTGCGCACGGTGATGTGCGGCGTCGGCTCGACGACGAGACCGCGGGTGGCCGCCTCCAGCAGGGCGCGCTCGATCTCCCCGTAGATCGGCAGCGAGTACGCCTCGTCCAGGGAGAGGTGGAGGGTGGGGTCCAGCCACCGCCGCAGCCACAGGAACGTGGTCTGGGGGTGGTCGTCGAGGAAGTCGACGAACGCGTCCACCAGGTCGTGTATCGCGTCCACGACGTCGCCCGGGCGTTCCGAGCGCACGGCGGCGAGGAAGGCGCGCACCGGCGGCGTGAGCGTCGCCTGCTCCAGCTCGAAGACGCGGGCGAAGCAGGCGTCGTACAGGGACGACTTCGAAGGGAAGTGGTGGTGCACGCTGGAGACGTCGATCCCGACCCGGGCGGCGATGTCGCGCATGGAGACGCCGTCGGCCCCGTGCCTGGCGAAGAGGGCGGTCGCCTCGGTGAGCACGCGGTCGCGCGTGGTGGGGGCCGAGCGGTCCCTGGGCGGGCGCCCCCTGCGGCGCGGCCGGGGCGCGGAGACGTCTTCCCCCCGCTCTCCGTCGCCCCCGTCTCCCCTGTTCTCCCCGTTCTCCGTGCTCTTCCTCATGCCGGACAGTCTGCCAGGACCGTCGGTCTTCGTAATCCATCGCGAGATTGATTTCGCCGCCCGGGGGTTCAGGCCGGCGAGGACGCGGCGCCTTCCGGTATGACGGCGAGGGACCTGATCTGCTCGGGGGTGAGCGCGGTGCCGCGTTCGCGTTCCGCGGCGAAGCGCTCCTCACCCAGCGCGTCACGGACCCGCGCGGTGATCCGGTCGACGTCGCCGCTCTCCACGGAGGTGAGGGGCATGGGGCCGGACGCGAGGGCCGCGGCGCCCGCGCCCAGGAGCCGGGCGGCCCGGTCGTGGAGTCCGGCGACGGCGAGCGCACCGGCCAGGCCGTACACGGCGACCGTCATCTCCCTGGTCCCGTCGAACCTGGCCATCAGATCGAGGGCGACCAGGTGCATGTCGAGGGCCGCCGCCGCGTCGCCGCGCCCCTCGGCGACGAAGCCGAGCTCGGTCATGATCATCGGAAGGTAGGGCGGCGGCTCCCCGGAGTCGGGAGGGGTGTGGTCCAGCACGTCGCGCAGGTGGGTCTCGGCGACGTCGAGGCGGCCGTCCCTGCGCGCGGCGAAGGCGAGACCCATCCGGGCGAAGGTCTGCCCGGCCCGGTGCCCCTGCTCCAGGGTGAGCCGCAGCGACCTCTCGCTCCACTCCGCCGCCCGCGCGTAGTCGCCGCGCTGCAGTGCGATCCAGCCCAGCCAGCCCAGCCGCCCGGCGAGCTCCGTCCACAGCCCGAGCTCCTCGGCGAGGCGCATGCCGTCACGCTGCAGCCGTTCGGCCCGGTCGAGGTCGCCGGTCATCTCGGCCAGCGCGCCGAGCCAGCCGCCGGACTCCAACTGCCCCCAGCGCTCCCCGAGCTCGCCGAAGATCCGCGCGCTGTGCTCGCCGTCGCGTCCGAGCCCGTCCAGGTCACCGCGTACGTGGGCGAGTTTGGCCCGCAGGGCGAGGGCGGCGGCCGTTCCCCAGCGGTCACCGAGCGCCTCGAAGGCGGGGAGCGCCCGGTCCAGAAGGTCCGCGGCGGCGGACAGGTCACCGAGGTCGACCCCCGCGTAGGCGAGGATCCACCACGCCCTGGCACGCCCGCCCGGATCGTCCGCCTTCTCGTACGCCTCCAGGGCGGCCCCGCGAAGCCGCTCCCGGTCGGCGGCGGCGACGTCACCTCGGAGGAGCGCGATCACGGCCTTCCAGGTGAGAGCCTTGGCCCGGAGGGCGGCGAACGAGGCGGCGGGGGATCCGCAGGGGACGGCGAGCGCCGCCGCCAGGGATCGGTGGGCCTCGGTCAGCCGGCCGCGCAGGAACCAGTACCAGCCCATCGCGCCGACGAGGCGCAGCGCGCCCTCCGCGTCGCCGTTCCTGACGGCCGCGTTCAGCGCGGCGCGGAGGTTCGCGGCGTCGGAGTCGAGACGCCGCAGCCAGTGCCGCTGGTCCGCCCGGTAGAGACGCGGCTCGGCCCGTTCGACCAGGTCGGTGTAGTGGCGCAGGTGCCGCAACCGCACCCGCTCGTACTCCCCGGCCCGCTGGAGGCGCTCGACGCAGTACGCCGCCACCGACTCCAGCAGCCGGTATCTCGGCCCGTCGGCACCGTCCACCATCACCACCAGCGACCGGTTCACCAGCCGTGCCACCAGGTCGAGTACGTCCGCTGCGGGGACGTCGTCATCCGCGCAGACGGCCTCGGCGGCCTCCAGGTCGCAGCCGTCCGCGTGTACGGCGAGGCGGCGCAGGACGGCGCGCTCGGCTCCGGTCAGCAGCTCCCAGCTCCAGTCGATCATCGCCGTCAGGGTCTGCTGGCGCGGTGGGACGCCCCGATGCCCGGTGGCCAGCAACCTGAACCGGTCATCGAGGCGGGCGACGAGACCGTGCACGCCGAGGGCGGGGACCCTCGTCGCGGCCAGCTCAAGCGCGAGCGGGATGCCGTCCAGCCTGCGGCACAGCGCCGCGACCGCCGGAGCGGTGTCCGTGTCGAGGGTGAACCCCCTGGCCGCGGCGGACGCGCGTGCCACGAACAGCCGCACGGACCCGGTTCGTTCCAGCTCGGGGATGTCGTCGAAGGCCCGGCCGGGCACCTCCAGCGGTGGGACGCTCCAGACCACCTCGCCGGGCAGGGCGAGCGACTCCTGGCTGGTCGCGAGGATCCGCAGGCCGGGGGCGGCGCGCAGCAGCGATCCGGCCAGCTCGGCGACCGGATCGACGACGTGCTCGCAGTTGTCCAGCACCAGCAGCAGCCTCCGGGGGCGCAGCGCCTCGGTGAGCCGGTCGGCGGCGGTCACCGGCCCCGCGCCACCCGCGGCGTCCTGGACGTCCAGCACCGTCATGATCGTCTCAGCCAGCCGGTGGACCGCGTCCTCGTCGCCGGGACGGTCGAGCGCGGCGAGTTCGACCAGCCACACCCCGTCACGTACGAGGCCGGGAGCGACGGTGCCGGAAGGACCCGGGGCGGTCAGATGTCTGGCGGTCTCGATCGCGAGGCGGGTCTTGCCCACGCCGCCGGGACCGGTGAGCGTCACCAGCCGTTCCGTCTCCAGCAGGGTGCGGATCTCGGCGACGGCCTCCTCTCTGCCGATCAGGTCGGTGAGCGGCGCGGGGAGATTGGTGCCCGGCCTGTCGGGGAGAGGGGCGGACGCGGCGAGCGCCGGGTCCTGGGTGAGGACGGCCCGGTGCAGGGTGACCAGGTCGGCACCCGGATCCAGGCCCAGCTCGTCGGCGAGCAGGACGCGCAGCTCCTCGTAGCTGTCCAGCGCCTCGCTCTGCCGTCCCGAGCGGTACAGGGCACGCATGTGCGCGGCGCGCAGCCGCTCCCTGAAGGGGTGGGCGGCGAGCAGGTCGCCGAGCTCTCCCGCGAGCCGGACGTGCTCGCCCAGCTCCAGCCGTGTCTCCGCGTGCTCCTCCTGCGCGGTGAGCCACCGTTCCAGCAGCCTCGTGATCGCGGGGCGCGCGAACGGCTCGTCGCCGAAGTCGGCGAACGCGGGGCCGCGCCACGACGCCAGCGCGTCGGCCAGCAGCGCCGCCCTGACCCGTGGATCCCCCGCGAGGGCCGCCTCGTCGAGCAGGCGCAGGAAGTCGGCCACGTCGGTGTCGGCCCTCAGCACGTAGCCCGCCGGATGACGGACGACCAGGTCCCGGCAGCCGGGTTCGGCGTCCTCCAGCACCCTGCGCAGCTGCGAGACCTTGGCCGAGAGGGCGCCGGTCGGGTTGCCCGGCGGATCGTCGCCCCACAGGTCGTCGACCAGCCGGTCGGCGGGCACCGGGCGTCCCTCGTGCGCGAGGAGGTCGGCGAGCAGGGTCCGGACCTTCAGCCCGGGGATCGCCACCGGCTCACCGGCGGTCGTCCACACGGCGAGCGGCCCAAGAACCCCGAAACGCATGAAGGCCACGATAACCCCGGGCACTCATCGCTTTACCACTCGTCCTACGGCGGATTCCCGTGCTCCCCGGATCAGCCGTAAAGCGACGGGAGCTTTTCCGTAAAGGGGGTCGGAGATGCTGAGGGCACATCGAACGGAGCGGGACACGAGGGAGGTACGGAGATGCCGGAGGAGGGCAGGCTGCGACTGGCGGTCATCGTCGGAAGCACCCGCGACGGCCGGTTCGGGCCCACCGTGGCGGACTGGTTCACCTCCCGGGCCCGCAGGCGCGGAGACCTGGACGTCGACCTGATCGACCTGGCCGAGACCGGTCTGCCGCAGACCCTCACCGACCAGGAGGAGCCCGCACCCGTGGAGGTGGCCGCTCTGGCGCCGAGGCTCGCCGCCGCCGACGCCTTCGTCGTGGTCACCCCCGAGTACAACCGGAGCTTCCCCGCTCCACTGAAGACCGCGATCGACTGGTACTACGAGGAGTGGCAGGCCAAGCCCGTCGCCTTCGTCGCCTACGGCAGGGACTCCGGTGGCCTGCACGCGGTCGACCAGCTCCGTCAGGTCTTCACCGAACTGCACGCCGTCGCCATCCGCGACGCCGTCATCCTTCCCCGCTACTGGGACCTCTTCGCGACCGACGGCACCTGGCCGAAGGCCGGCTCGGAGTGCAACAGCGCGGCGAAGAGCACGCTCGACCGGCTGACCTGGTGGGCCCGCGCCCTGCGCGACGCCCGAGCCAGGAGCCCGTACGTCCCCTGACCGTCCTCACATCCGACCTCGTCCAGCCCGGCTCCAACGGGCTTCATCCGGCGCGAACGACACGGAGAGAATCATGCGGAAGATCATTGCCATGACCCACACCACGGTCGACGGCTACATCGACAACCCCCACCTGTGGTCCATGCCGTACTCGAACGAGGAGTCGATGGCGTACGCCCTGAACCTCACGCTCGGCTGCGACACCCTGCTGCTGGGGCGGGTCACCTACGTGGGCATGGCCCAGGCATGGCCCGGTATGAGCAACCCCTACGCCGACCACGTGAACGGCACCGAGAAGTACGTGGTCTCCTCGACCCTGGAGAAGGCCGAGTGGGCGAACTCGACCATCGTCCACGGCGACGACCTCGTCCCCACGGTGACCGAACTGAAGAAGCGGCCCGGCGGGAACATCATGATCTGGGGCTGTGGCCGGCTCACCGACGCGCTCATGGAGAACGGCCTGCTCGACGAGTACCGGCTCCTGGTCTCGCCGGTCATCCTCGGCAAGGGGCAGCGGCTGTTCCGGGGGGAGGACGTCACGGCGACCCTGGAACTCGTCGACAGCACGACGTTCGACACCGGTCTTGTCGCCCTCGCCTACCGTCCGGTGAACGCGGCGGAAGGCCCGGCGAACGCGGGCTGAGCGACACGGGCCGGAGTCCCGGAGGCGCACGCCGTCTCCGGGACTTCCGGGTTTTCCCGCGTTCTCCGGTTCGTTTCCGGTGCCGCCCGAGTCACCGGAGGCCGGCCACGGGCCCCGTCCCGCGCCGCCGCCGAGCAGCGGAGACCCTTCTCCGGGGGAGGGCGCCGCAGGCCGGGATCGCCCACGAGCCGACGGGATTCGACGGGACGAGAAGCCTCGGTTCGTCGCGGGATTTAGGACGTAGATCCATAAGTCGGAGAAGTCCCCTCATATAGTTGGGTGCCAATTGTCGGGCTCGGAATCGATGGCGAGGATCGTGAGCGTTCAGGAGGGGGCGGGGGCCGTGCTCGCCGGGCGGTACCGGCTGGACGAGCTGATCGGCCGTGGCGGCACGGGCGAGGTCTGGCGCGGGTACGACCTGCGCCCCGGCTGGGCGGTGGCGATCAAAATCCTGTCGCCGCAGGTCGCCGACGCCGCGGTGCGTGAGAGGTTCGCCGGGGAGGCGAGGACCGCCGCGCGCGTCGTCCATCCCAACGTGGTGACGGTGCTCGACATGGGCGAGCACGAGGGTCGGCCGTACCTGGTGATGGAGTCGCTGACCGGCCGGGATCTCGCCGCCGAGCTGGCCGAGCGGGGACCGCTGAGCGTGTCCGAGACGTGCCACCTGGTCAGGCAGGCCGCGCTCGGGCTGGACGCCGCGCACCGGGCCGGGGTCGTGCACCGCGATGTCAAACCCGCGAACCTGCACCTGGGCACGGGGGGCGTGCTCAAGGTCGTCGACTTCGGCACCGCCAGGGTCGCGAGCGAGGCCGCGATGCGGCTGACCTCGGCGGGAAGCGTCATCGGCACGGCCGCCTACCTGTCTCCCGAGCAGATCCTCGGCACGCCGGGGAACACGGCCTCCGACCTGTACGCGCTCGGCTGCGTCTGTTACGAGCTGCTGTGCGGACGGCCCCCGTTCGTCGGCCCCGACGCGGAGGTGATCTCCCAGCACGTCCGCGACCGGCCGGATCCGCTCAGACGGTACCGGCCCGATGTCCCGCCGGAGCTTGAGGGGCTGGTCATGGCCCTGCTGGAGAAGGATCCCGCCGCGCGGCCGACCGGGGGAGAGGTGATCCGCCAGGTCACCGCGACGGCCCACCACACGTCAGCCGCCCGCGACAGCGTCTCCCCGGTCTCCCCGGTCTCCCCGGTCCCCGCGGCACCGACGGCACCGACGGCACCGACGGCCACGTACGACATCGGGACACCGATACCGGCACAGGCACCGATGCAGGCACCCGCGCCGACGAAGGTCACGCCGGGGCCGCCGGTCTCCGGGCCGGTGCCCGTGCCCGGCGGCATCTCCGCGCTCACGCGGGGGCGGCTGTCCGGGCGGACCCTCGCGATCGCCCTGGGCGCGGTGGCCGTGCTGGTGGCGGCGACCGTCTGGGCGCTGACGCCGTCGGAGCCGACCGGGCAGGCGAGCACGGCCGGAGTGCCGTCCGAGACGCCCTCTCCAGAGCAGCCCACGCCGCCCGCGTCGCCGTCACCCACCCCCACACCGTCACCGTCCGTCTCGCGGAGCGCGGCGGCGCCGTCCCCGGATCCGGTCCTGTCACCGCCGGCGGGGACCGGATGGCAGGTGCAGCTGCCGATCCTTCACCGGGCGATCACCGAACAGGAGCTCCAGGGGAAGATCGACCCCAGGACGGCCCGCGAGATCCGTAAGAGGGTCACCAAAGCGGGCGAGGCCCTGTGGAAGGGCGATGAGCGTAAGGCGCGCGACGAACTGCGCAAGTTCGGCCGGGACCTGTCCGAGGCGCGCAGGAAGGGCAGGCTCGCCTCCGACGGACCGCTCTACGACTTCCTGCGCAAATCCGGGTTCGCCTTCCAGGAGGAGGGCCGGGAGCCGGGGCCACGTCATCGCGGCGGCGACAGTGACGACGAGAACGATGACGACCCCGAGAACGAGGACTAGGCCGCCGGTACGTGGTCGAGATCGCCTCGGCCGCTCCTTCCCGTGTCCGGGTGAGACGGTCTCCGGCGCTACCGGCTGCCGGACCGGTGCGCCACTGTCCGGCCGGGTGCCGTGACGACGGTTCGCCGACGGGAAAGACCGGCGCGGGCGAAACCTCGCGATCTTGAATATCTGCAGGTGCAGGGAGCACGGGGATGTCCGTCGTTTCCGGGTACCGCTGAGGTATGACCGCTGAATCGAAGGATCCGCTGGCGGATCTCAACCCGTTCGACATATTCGACACCGAGGCCCGCCGCCTCGACCGTTTCTTCTCCGGGCTCGACGCGGAGGGCTGGCTGCGCCCCTCACGGCTGCCGGGCTGGTCGGTGCGCGACGTGCTCGGGCACCTGGCGGGGGAGGAGCTGTACAACCACGCCTGTCTGGACGACGACGTCGACGGGTTCGCCGCGATGCTCGGGAGCGAGGGTGTGGAGGGCGGCTTCGACGCCTTCAACGCCTGGTGCGTGGAGCGCCGCCGTGACGTTCCGGTCGAGGAGGTGCTCCAGGAGTGGCGGCGCGAGAACGGGGAGACGCGCGAGCGGATGCGCGAACTCGGCCGTGACGCCCTGCTGCCGACCCTCGCGGGGCCGTACCCGGTGGGGTCGCAGACCTTCCACTACGACTCGGAGTACGCCACCCACGCCGACGACGTCGGCGCGCCCGTGGCGGAGGGCGAGGAGGACGAGCGGGTCTGGTGGCGGGTGAGGGTGGGCGCGTTCGCGCTCGCGGAGCAGGGGGCGAAGGTCGAGGTCGAGCTGACCGCCGACGGGATCTGGGTGCACGCCTACGACGCGAGCGCGCAACTGGCGCCCGCGGCGTTCGTGGCGGCGACCGTCGGGCGCCTGCCGGACGGCCACCCCGTCGACCATCCTCTCGACCGCAGGCTCAGGGCCGCCCTGCGCTGTCTGGCCTGAGCTTCTCCGCTGTGCTTTCCGGCGCTCCTCGGTTCCGGGCGCTTTTCTGCGCGTCCGTCCGGCCGGTGATCCGCGGCCGGGACCTCAGTCGTCGGTCCTGTCCTCACCGCCCTTGCCGCCCCTGCTGTCCTTGCTGCCCTTGCCGGTTCTGTCCTTGCGGCGCATCCGGTGCAGGGTGCCCGCGTGGGCGCGCTCCTCCGGGTGCGCGCGCACCCTGCGCAGGCTGGCGACGACGGTGACGAGCAGCACCAGGAAGATCACTCCGAGGGAGACCGGGGTCGGGACCTCGGGGAAGGACTTCGAGATGTCCTCGTGCAGGAACGACAGGATGAGCTTGAGGCCGATGAAGCCGAGGATGACCGCGAGGCCGATCGACAGGTAGACGAGGCGCTCCAGCAGCCCTTCGATCAGGAAGTACAGGGCACGCAGCCCCAGCAGCGCGAAGGCGTTGGCGGCGAAGACGATGAGCGGATGCCGGGTGACGCCGAAGACGGCGGGAATGGAGTCGAGGGCGAACAGCAGGTCGGTGCTTCCGATGGCGAGGAAGACCAGGAACAGCGGCGTGACCACCCGCCTGCCGTTCTCGCGGGCGACGAGCCTGCCGCCGTGCATGTCGTCGCTGACCGGCAGCACCTTGCCCGCGTGGCGGATCAGCGGGTTGTTCTCGACGTCGGGGTCCTGGTTGCGGTGCCGTACGAGCTGGATCGCCGTCCAGATCAGGAGCAGGCCGAAGATGAGGAACGTGAAGGAGAAGAGGGAGATGGCCGCCGCGCCGACCGCGATGAGGATGGCCCGCAGCACCAGCGCGGTGGCGATGCCGAAGAGCAGCACCTTCTGCTGGTGTTCCTCGGGCACCGAGAACCGCGCCATGATGATGACGAAGACGAAGAGGTTGTCGACGGAGAGGCTCTTCTCGACGATCCATCCGGCGAAGTACTCCGTCGCGAGTCCCGCCCCGGCCAGCCACAGCAGGACCAGGCCGAAGGCGATGGCGACGCCGATGTAGAAGATCGTCCAGGCGGCCGCCTCGCGCATGCCCACGACGTGCGGCCGGCGTGCCGCCACCACGAAGTCGAGGGTGAGCAGCGCCACCACCACTGCGATGACCGCGATCCACATGCCCAACGAGTCGATCGCCATCGCTGTCCCCTCTTACCGGTCGAGATCATTCGCCTTACCCAGGGCGGGGACCTCCACACCCGGTGATCATCGGCCGAGTACGCCCTCGGCCCGCCGGGGTGTCCCGGCGGGCCCGGGGGGTAGAGTGGTGGGGAGT
>NZ_JBEZEL010000002.1:0-10201 GCF_040648855.1 Streptosporangium sp. NPDC049078 | reverse complement strand
CCTCCGCCCGGCTCCCGATCAGCCCCTCCACCCGGGCCGGGGAACCCAGCACCAGGTGACCCCGGACGGTGACCTCGCCGGGCCCGCCGGGGTGTCCCGGCGGGCCGAGGGCGTACTCGGTGGGAGAGGGGGAGGGGTCAGCGGCCCGCGCCCGCGCGGCGCTTGGTCCACACGTCGAGGGCGACCGCGGCGAGCAGGACCAGGCCCTTGAAGAGCATCACCCGCTCGCTGGGCGCGCCGATGAGGGACATGCCGTTGTTGATCACGGCCATGATGAGACCGCCGGTGAGCGCGCCGACGACCTTGCCCACGCCGCCCTGGACGGCGGCCCCGCCGATGAACGCGGCGGCGATGGCGTCCAGCTCGAAGCCGTTGCCCGCCGTCGGGCCGGCCTGGTTCAGGCGGCCGGCGAAGATGATGCCGGCGAGCGCGGCGAGCACGCCCATGTTGACGAAGATCCAGAAGGTGACGGACTTGACCTTGATGCCCGACAGGCTCGCCGCGTTCAGGTTGCCGCCGATGGCGTAGATGTGGCGGCCGAAGACGGCGCGGTTGGTCAGGAGCGTGTAGCCCAGGACGAGGAGCGCAAGGAGCACCAGCACCCAGGGCAGGTTCTTGAACCTGGCCAGCTGCACGATCACGACCATCACCACCACGGAGGCGGCGCCGATCTTCAGGAGGAACAGGGGCAGCGCGTCGACCTTCTGCCGGTAGCCCAGCCGCGCCTGGCGGGCACGCCACTGCGTACCGGCGATCCCGGCCACCGCGGCCAGGCCGACGAGCAGCGTGAGCAGGTCGGCGCCGCCGAGCGGGCCGAGGCCGATGTTGCCGAAGAAGCCGGGCACGAAGCCGTTGGCGAGGGTCCGTACCTCGTCGGGGAAGGGGCCGATGCCCTGGTTGCCGAGCACGGTGAGGGTGAGCGCCCTGAAGATCAGCATTCCGGCGAGGGTGACGATGAACGCCGGGATGCCGAAGTAGGCGATCCAGTAGCCCTGCCAGGCCCCGATCAGCGCGCCGGCGATCAGCGTGATGAGGATCGCGAGCGGCCACGCCACGTCCATGTCGACCATCAGCACGGCCGCGATGGCGCCGGTGAGCCCCACCACGGAGCCCACGGACAGATCGATGTGCCCGGCGATGATGATCAGGATCATGCCGATCGCGAGGATGAGAACGTAGGAGTTCTGCACCATGATGTTCGAGATGTTCTGCGGGCTGAGCAGCTCACCGTCGGTCAGGATGGAGAACAGCAGGATGATCAGCGCGAAGGCGATGTAGATGCCGCTCTGCCGCAGGTTCATCGAGAAACGGCTGCCGGGTGCCTTCGCGGGCACCGACAACAGGTCGCCGTCCGGTGGTGGCGCTCCGGTCTTTCCTGCGGGTTCGGCGACTCCGTGCGCCGGGACCTGGCCGCTGCTCATCGTGCTCCCTAATCCTTTTCCTTGGTCATGAACTGCATGAGCCGCTCAGGGGTGGCCTCCGCCCGCGAGACCTCACCGGTGATGCGACCGGCCGACATGGCGTAGATGCGGTCGCAGACGCCGAGCAGCTCGGGAAGCTCCGAGGAGATGACCAGGATGGCCTTTCCCTGGTCGGCGAGCTGGTTGATGATCGAGTAGATCTCGTACTTGGCACCCACGTCGATGCCCCGGGTGGGCTCGTCGAGGATGAGCACGTCGGCGTCGGTGAAGATCCATTTCGACAGCACCACCTTCTGCTGGTTGCCGCCGCTGAGCTTGCCGGTGACCGACAGCACGCTGGGAGCCTTGATGTTCATGCTCTCCCGGAAGCCGTCGGCGACCTGGTACTCCTTGTTGTCGTCGACCCAGCCGCGTTTCGCCAGCTTCCCCAGCGCCGCGGCCGAGACGTTCCGCTTGATGTCCTCGATCAGGTTGAGCCCGTACCGCTTGCGGTCCTCGGTGGCGTACGCGAGCCCGTGGCCGATCGCCTCGCCGACCGTGCGGAGCTGGATCTCCCGCCCGTTCTTGTAGACGCGGCCGGAGATGTCGACCCCGTAGCTGCGGCCGAACACGCTCATCGCGAGCTCGGTGCGCCCGGCGCCCATCAGCCCGGCGAGGCCGACGATCTCGCCGCGGCGCAGCGTGAGGCTCGCGCCGGAGACGACGACGCGGCCGTGCTGGCTGGGGCTGTGAACCGTCCAGTCCTCGATCCGCAGCGCCTCCTCGCCGATCTTCGGCTCGTGCGGCGGGAAGCGGTGCTCCAGGTCGCGGCCGACCATGCCCGAGATGATGCGGTCCTCGGTGACCCGGTCGTTCTTCATGTCCAGGGTCTCGATCGTCCGGCCGTCGCGCAGGATCGTGGTCGAGTCGGCGATCGCCTGGATCTCGTTCAGCTTGTGCGAGATGATCACCGAGGTGATGCCCTCGTCGCGCAGCCCGCGCAGCAGGTCGAGCAGGTGCGCGGAGTCCTCGTCGTTGAGCGAGGCGGTCGGCTCGTCGAGGATGAGCAGCCTGACCCGCTTGGACAGCGCCTTGGCGATCTCCACCAGCTGCTGCTTGCCGACGCCGATGTCCATCGAGAGCGTCACCGGGTTCTCCCGCAGCCCGACCCGCTCCAGCAGCTCGGCGGCCTCGGCGTTCGTCCGGTTCCAGTCGATCAGGCCGCGGGTGGTCCGCTCGTTGCCGAGGAAGATGTTCTCGGCGATCGAGAGGTAGGGGCTGAGCGCGAGCTCCTGGTGAATGATCACGATGCCGCGCTTCTCGCTGTCCCTGATGTCGGAGAAGCGGCACGGCTCGCCGTCGAAGAGGATCTCGCCCTCGTACGAGCCGTGCGGGTACACGCCGGACAGGACCTTCATCAGCGTCGACTTGCCGGCGCCGTTCTCCCCGCAGATCGCGTGTATCTCGCCTCTGCGTACCACCAGGTTGACGTCCTGCAGGGCTTTGACGCCCGGGAACGTCTTGGTGATCCCCCGCATCCGAAGTATGTCGTCGGTCATGCCGTCCGCCTCCGTACTGCCTTCCCGCTCCGTGTGCGCCCGGCCGGCGGCGGGTGGAGCGCCGCCGGCCGGGTGCCGTCCGTCATGACACCGGCACCGCTTACTTGAGCTGGTCCTCGGTGTAGTAGCCGGAGTCGACGAGGACCTGCTTGTAGTTGTCCTTGTAGACGATCACCGGCTCGAGCAGGTTCGACGGGACGACCTTGTTGCCGTTGTCGTAGTCCTCGGTGTTGTTGACCTCGGGCTTGCCGCCCTTGAGCACGGCGTCGGCCATCTCGACGGTCACCGCGGCGAGCTTACGGGTGTCCTTGTAGATCGTCGCGTACTGCTCGTCCCCGATGATCGACTTCACCGAGGCGACCTCGGCGTCCTGGCCGGTCACGATCGGGTAGGGCTGGCCGGAGGTGCCGTAGCCGCTGCTCTTGAGCGCCGACAGGATGCCGATGGACAGGCCGTCGTACGGGGAGAGCACGCCCTGGACCTTGGTGTCGCCGGAGTAGGCCTTGGTGATCAGGTCCTCCATGCGCTTCTGCGCGGTGGCCGGGTCCCAGCGCAGGATCGCGACGGTCTTGAAGTCGGTCTCCTTGCTCTTGACGACGAGGGTGCCCTTGTCGATGTACGGCTTCAGGGTGTCCATCGCGCCGTTGTAGAAGAAGGTGGCGTTGTTGTCGTCGGGGGAGCCGGCGAAGATCTCGATGTTGAACGGGCCCTTGGCGTCGCCCTCGGAACCGTCCTCCTTCTGCAGCTTCAGGCCGACCAGCAGCGAGGTCGCCTGCTGCACGCCCACCTTGTAGTTGTCGAAGGTGGCGTAGTAGTCGACGTTCGGCGAGTTGCGGATGAGCCGGTCGTAGGCGATGACCGGGATCTTCTTGTCGGCGGCCTGCTGGAGCTGCGTGGTGATGGCGGTGCCGTCGATCGAGGCGATGATCAGCAGCTTGGCGCCCTTGGTGATCTGGTTCTCGATCTGGTTGACCTGGGTGGGAATGTCGTTCTCCGCGTACTGCAGGTCGACCTTGTAGCCCAGCTTCTCCAGGGCGCCCTTGACGTTGTCGCCGTCGTGGATCCAGCGCTCGGAGGACTTGGTGGGCATGGTGACGCCGACGAGGGTCTCGGCGGGCGCCGCGGAGGCCGCCCCCGACGCGCCCGCGCCCTCGTCGACGGTCTTGACGCTGGAGCCACAGGCCGTCACTCCCATGGCGAGAGCCAGGCTCACCGCGGCGGTGGCCAGCTTCCCGAACTTCATCGATTACCTCCAGGGTGGGGTTCCGTGCCTACGGTCCGGGGTGAGCCGGGGACACGGTTGGGCCGATTTGGCCGATGGGGCACAGCGAGGCGCGGTGCGTCCCGGGAGTAGCGGGTGCCGTGGCGGCACGCCCCGGATTCCGGCGTGCCGCCGGGGCGTGTTGTGTCCGAATCGGGTCCACGGCGACACCGGAGCCGGTCGGGAACCGGCCCGCTCCGGCGTCGGTGAGAGTGTCCTTGAACGTGTCCGTGGGCGTCGCCGCGGACACCGTCATGAGCATCGTGGTAAGCGTTGTGATGAGCACCGTCGTAAGCACTGCCGTAGGTACCGGCGTAAGCGCTGTTGTGAGCGCTCACATCCGCGGCATGAGGCCACCGGATGGTCCCTTCGGCTGTGTGACGAGCAATCAAATGCCCGGGTCGGCCGACTGTCAACCCCCGGGCGGTCAGGAGTCCTCGCGTCATGGAGTCCTTCTCGCAGGAGATGTGAGCGTTAACAACAAGGTATGCGCCAGTTAAGGGCGTCATGACGGCAACGTCAAGTAGGTGTTAACGGATGATCTCCGAGTAATCAGAATGTAATCTCACGGGTGCTTGACGCGGGGTGTTGTTAGCGCTCACAGTCTGTCCCAAGCCACCATGAAGGAGCCGACCAAGTGAGTCCGAGCCTCGAACGCCGTCCGCCCGTGATGGCGGACGTCGCCACGAGGGCCGGTGTGTCGCACCAGACGGTCTCGCGCGTGCTCAACGACCACCCCAACGTCCGCGCCGAGACCCGCGAGCGGGTCCTGGCGGCGATCCGTGAGCTCGGCTACCGGCGCAACATGGTCGCCCGAGCCCTGGTCACCAGGCACACGCGCACCCTGGGCGTGGTCAGTTTCGACACGACCCTCTACGGGCCCGCGAGCACGGTCTACGGCATCGAACAGGCGGCCAGGGCGGCAGGTTACTTCGTCAGCATGGTCAGCCTCAAGACCATCGACACCGCGGGTGTGCGCGACGCGCTCGGCTATCTGGCCGAGCAGGCCGTCGACGGCATCGTGGTGGTCGCGCCCCAGCGCTCGGCCGCCCCCGCGCTGGCCGGTGCCCCCACCGACATCCCCGTCGTGGCCGTCGAGGGCAGCCACACCGGCGACGTGTCGGTGGTGAGCGTCGACCAGATCGAGGGCGCCCGCCTGGCCACCCGGCACCTGCTCGACCTCGGCCACGAGACCGTGTGGCACATCGCCGGCCCCTCGGACTGGCTGGAGGCCGACGGGCGGATCGAGGGCTGGCGCGAGGTGCTGAGCGCCGCGGGCCGCACGGCCCCCGAGTTGCTGTCCGGAGACTGGAGCCCGCGCTCCGGCTACGAGGCCGGGCTGCGCCTGGCGGGGACACCCGGCGTCACCGCCGTGTTCGTCGCCAACGACCAGATGGCGCTCGGGATGCTGCGGGCCTTCGCCGAGCTGGGCGTGCGAGTCCCCGAGCAGATCAGCGTCGTGGGGTTCGACGACATCCCCGAGTCGGAGTTCTTCACTCCGCCGCTCACCACGATCAGGCAGGACTTCGGGGCGGTCGGTAAATACAGCATCGAGGTCCTGCTCAGGCAGATGGAGGCGGGAGCGGAATGGTCCCAAGAGCGACATGTCGTCCCGCCACGGTTCGTGGCGAGGACCAGCACCGCGCCGTTCCGCGCCTAGGACCGCGTATCGTTTCGCACCGGTGGCCGCACCCGGGCGTGGTTCCGCGCCCGGATCCGCGACGCCCCGGCCCGCCCCGCCACGCCTGAGCCCCGTGGATCCGGCACGGCCACCCGTACCTGAGAACCCCCCCGAGCGAGGTCCCGCCGTCCTGATGTCCTGGAGAGAATGTGAACGCTAACAACGACCGTTACGTGGTCGGTGTCGACTTCGGCACACTGTCGGGCCGCGCCGTGGTGGTACGGGTGGGCGACGGCGCCGAGATGGGCACCGCCGTGCACGAGTACGCCCACCGGGTGATCGAGGAGCGGCTGCCGGACACCGCCGTACGCCTGGGCCCCGACTGGGCGCTGCAGTCCCCTGAGGACTGGCGGGAGGTGCTCCGCCAGGCGGTGCCCAAGGCCGTGGCGGCGGCCGGGATCGCCCCGTCGCAGGTCATCGGCCTCGGGACCGACTTCACGGCCTGCACCATACTTCCCGCCACCGCCGAGGGCACCCCGCTGTGCGAGATCGACGGGTTCGCCTCCCGCCCCCACGCGTGGCCGAAGCTGTGGAAGCACCACTCGGCGCAGTCGCACGCCGACCGGATCAACGCCGTCGCCGCCCGCAGGGGAGAGACGTGGCTGCCCCGCTACGGCGGGAAGATCTCCTCGGAGTGGGCGTTCGCCAAGGGTCTGCAGGTGCTGGAGGAGGACCCGGAGATCTACGACCGGACGGAGCGCTGGATCGAGGCCGCCGACTGGATCGTCTGGCAGCTCACCGGCGTGGAGACGCGCAACGTGTGCACCGCCGGGTACAAGGCCGTCTACCAGGACGGGGCCTACCCGTCCGAGGAGTTCCTCGCCGAGCTCAACCCCGGCTTCACCGGTTTCACCGCCAAGCTCGGCCGGAACCCGGCCCCCCTCGGGGGTCTCGCCGGACGGCTGGACGCCCGCGCCGCCGGGTGGACGAAGCTGCCCGAGGGCATCGCGATCTCGATCGGCAACGTCGACGCGCACGTCACGGCCGCCGCAGCCGACGCCGTGCGGCCCGGCCAGATGGTGGCCATCATGGGCACCTCCACCTGCCACGTCATGTCCTCCGACGCGCTCGCCGAGGTGCCGGGCATGTGCGGAGTGGTCCGCGACGGCATCGTGCCCGGACTGTGGGGGTACGAGGCGGGCCAGTCGGGTGTCGGCGACATCTTCGGGTGGTTCGTCGAGACCTCGGTGCCCGGATCCTACGAGCGCGAGGCGGAACAGCGCGGCCTCAGCGTGCACGACCTCCTCACCGAGCTGGCCGCGGCGCAGCGGGTGGGACAGCACGGCCTGGTGGCGCTCGACTGGCACAACGGCAACCGCTCGGTGCTGGTCGACCACAACCTCTCCGCCGTGGTGGTGGGCCAGACGCTCGCCACGAAACCCGAGGACACCTACCGGGCGCTGATCGAGGCCACCGCGTTCGGCGCCCGCACGATCGTGGAGACCTTCGAGAGCTCCGGGGTGCCGGTGACCGAGTTCGTCGCCGCGGGGGGCCTGATCAAGAACCGCTTCCTGATGCAGGTCTACGCCGACGTGCTGCGCCGCCCGATCTCGCTGATCGGCTCCGAGCAGGGCTGCGCCCTGGGATCCGCCATCCACGCGGCGGTCGCCGCCGGGGCCTACCCCGACATCACCTCCGCCTCGGCCGTGATGGGCAGCCGCGCCGAGGCGGCCTACATCCCCGACGCCGGTCGCGCGGACGCCTACGACCGTCTGTACGCCGAGTACCGCCGCCTGCACGACCACTTCGCCGACGGGAAGATGCTGCACGGCCTGCGGGCCCTGCGCTACGAGGCGAGCACACCGGCCGGCGAGAACGAGAAGAACACGTCGACGAACGAGGAGGACGCGTGACCGGGCGCGAGGAACAACCGATCGGGCAGTCCCCGCCCCCGTGCGCGGCCGGACATCCGGCCCCATGGGCGGCCGGGTACCCGGCCACGTGCGAAACGGCGGTGGCCCGATGAGCGCCGTCGTCAGGAAGCTGCGGGAGACGGTGGCGGCGCTCCACCAGGAGCTGGTCCGCTACAACCTGGTCGCCTGGACCGCGGGCAACGTCTCGGGCCGGGTCCCCGGCGAGAACCTGTTCGTCATCAAGCCGTCGGGGGTGACCTACGACGCACTCACCCCCGAGTCGATCGTGGTGTGCGACCTGGACGGCGAGCTGGTCGAGGGCGAGCTGTCGCCGTCCAGCGACACCGCCGCGCACGCGTACGTCTACCGGGCGATGCCGCGGGTGGGCGGGGTGGTGCACACCCACTCCACGTACGCCTCCGCCTGGGCGGCGCGGGGTGAGTCCATCCCGTGCGTGCTGACGGCGATGGCGGACGAGTTCGGCGGGGAGATCCCGGTCGGGCCGTTCGCGCTGATCGGCGGGGACGACATCGGCAAGGGAATCGTCGCCACCCTGGAGGGCCACCGCTCCCCGGCGGTGCTGATGCGCAACCACGGCGTCTTCACCATCGGCGCGGACGCCCGCGCGGCCGTCAAGGCCGCGGTGATGTGCGAGGACGTCGCCCGTACCGTGCACGTGGCCCGCCAGCTGGGCGAGCCGCTGCCGATCGCGGCAGCAGACATCGACAGTTTGTACGACCGCTACCAGAACGTCTACGGGCAAAGGAGTCCGCGGTGACCCTTCACGAGCGTGAGATCTGGTTTCTCACCGGAAGCCAGGGCCTGTACGGCGAGGACACGCTGGCCCAGGTGGCGGAACAGTCCCGGAGCATCGCCGAGCGGCTCGACGACGCGCTGACGTTCCGGGTGGTGTGGAAGCCGGTGCTGACCGACGCCGCGTCGATCCACCGGGTCTGCCTGGAGGCGAACGCCTCGGACGCCTGCGTCGGGGTGATCGCCTGGATGCACACCTTCTCCCCGGCCAAGATGTGGATCGCCGGGCTGGACGCGCTGCGCACGCCGCTGCTGCACCTGCACACCCAGGCCAACGTGGCGCTGCCGTGGAGTTCCATCGACATGGACTTCATGAACCTCAACCAGGCCGCGCACGGCGACCGCGAGTTCGGCTACATCCAGGCCCGGCTGGGCGTGGCGCGCAAGACCGTCGCCGGACACGTGAGCGACCCTGCGGTGGCGGCGCGCATCGGCGCGTGGGCGCGGGCCGCGGCCGGACGCGCGGAGCTGAGCTCGCTGCGGCTGGCCCGCTTCGGCGACAACATGCGCGACGTGGCGGTCACCGAGGGTGACAAGGTGGAGGCGCAGCTGCGTTTCGGCGTCTCGGTCAACACCTACGGCGTCAACGACCTGGTCGCCGCCGTCGACGCCGCGGCGGACTCCGACGTGGACACCCTGGTCACCGAGTACGAGGACACCTACAAGGTCGCCCCCGAGCTGCGCGCCGGAGGCGAGCGCAACGACTCGCTGCGCTACGCCGCCCGCATCGAGCTGGGACTGCGTCACTTCCTCACCGAGGGGGGCTTCGGCGCGTTCACCACCAACTTCGAGGACCTCGGCGGGCTGCGGCAGCTGCCGGGGCTCGCCGTGCAGCGGCTGATGGCCGACGGCTACGGCTTCGGCGGCGAGGGCGACTGGAAGACCTCGGTGCTGGTGCGCACCCTGAAGGTGATGTCGGCCGGCCTTGAGGGCGGCACCTCCTTCATGGAGGACTACACCTACCATCTCACCCCCGGCCAGGAGGTGATCCTGGGCGCGCACATGCTGGAGGTCTGCCCGACGATCGCCGCGGGCGTGCCCTCGTGCGAGATCCACCCGCTGAGCATCGGCGGGCGCGAGGACCCGGTCCGGCTGGTCTTCGACGCGGAACCCGGACCCGCCGTGGTGATCGGCCTGTCCGACATGGGGGACCGGTTCAGGCTGGTGGCGAACGAGATCGACGTGGTCAACCCCGCCGAGCCGCTGCCCAGCCTGCCCGTCGCCCGCGCGGTGTGGAAGCCCCGCCCGAACCTGAGCACCTCGGCCGAGGCGTGGCTCACCGCGGGAGGCCCGCACCACACCGTGCTGTCGTCCGCCCTGACCACCGAGGAGCTCACCGACCTCTCCGACATGCTCGGCGTCGAGTTGCTGGTCATCGACGCCGACACCACCGCCCGCCAGTTCGCCAAGGAGATCCGCTGGAACCAGGCGTACTACCACCTGGCGCGCGGTTTCTGATCCGGAACCGTTACTGATTCCATAGTCGGGTATCAGCAATCCGGGCGTTACCGCCCGGAAGGTCCGTCACGGTGTCACCGGAGCGCGGGCTGCGCTTCGGTGTCCTGAGTACGGTCTCGCGTTTCTTCCCGCTGGTGCGGGGTTGCGCCACCTGCCCGCCCCGGCCCGGCCTCGCG
>NZ_JBEZEL010000001.1:628184-676364 GCF_040648855.1 Streptosporangium sp. NPDC049078 | reverse complement strand
TCATCCGCAAGATCGGCCACGGCATCTACACCGCGACCACGGCTTCGCCCGGCCCCTTGCCAGCAGGCCAGAAACCCTAACTACCCGGCCTTGGGGGAGCGCCCGGTGGTACCGGCCCTTTTCGTTGGCTGCCCAGCTGGGACGCCTCCGGCTTTCGCCCTTGCCTCTTACACTTCCGGCATGGATCTGCGGCAGCTCACAGACAAGGTCGAAGCGGTATCGAGCGCCTATGCCCGCAAGCATGGGATAACCCGGGATGACACCTGGTTCCTGCTGAAGCTTCAGGAAGAAGTCGGTGAGCTGACGCAGGCGTTCCTCATGCGCTCTGGACAGGCCAGAGATAAGGGATGCTCTCCAGATGAGCTGGAATTGGGCTTCCGAGCCGAGCTGGCGGATGTTTTGTCTCAGGTCCTGCTGATGGCAGGACATCACGGAGTCGATCTGGAGGCGGAAGTCGAGCGGAAGTGGATGCCGTGGCACCCTGATCGGCTTTCTACGCGGGATGAGAGCGGGACGGCTGGTGCTGATCTGAACGGCGCCGTAGACCCCGTGTAGCGCTTGGGGCTGGTGGCCGGAACGACTATGAGCGGCGGTGCGCCGTTGGAGTCGGCGCGTGGGTTGGGTACGGCGGGTGCGTGGTGCGGCTACGGCCGGGGCGCCGCCGGCCGGGGTCGGCCCCCAGGCCGCACGCCCGGGCGGCGTGCGGCAGAGGGCCGGGTACGGCGGCGCGGCGCGGCGCCGCTTGAACTGGACGCCCGGACGGTCCGGGTCGTGGCCTCCACCACCGAACTCAAGGACGGATCGGTGACCGTCGGCCTACCCAAGTCCGTGGCCGGTACGCGGACGGTCGCTCTTCCCGAGGTGGTGGTCTCCGAGCTGCGTGCGCACCTCGCCATGTACACCGAGGAGCATGACGAGGCGTTCGTCTTCCTCGGTGCGAAGGGTGCGAAGGGTGCGAAGGGTGCGATGCTGCGGCGGTTGGCCTTCAGCCGGATCTGGGCCAAGGCTCTGAAGGAGGCGAACCTTTCCGGTGTCCACTTCCACGATCTTCGCCATACGGGCAACACGTTCGCCTCGCAGTCGGGTGCGACGCTGCGGGAGCTGATGAACCGGATGGGGCACTCGACCACGCGGGCCGCGCTGATCTATCTGCACACCGAGAACGGGCGGGATCAGATGATCGCCGACGGCATGGGAAAGCTCGCCGAAGCGGCTCTCAAGAAAGAGGCTCCACCGAGATCGGGCACGTGACGGGCACGGAAGATCGAAGAGGCTCCGGAAACAACTAAGGCCCCGGTCCGGATTCGCATCCTGACCTGGGCCTTCGAGCGTGGAGCGGGTGACGGGAATCGAACCCGCGCTGTCAGCTTGGGAAGCTGATGTTCTGCCATTGAACTACACCCGCGTGCGGCGTACCGCGCGTCACCACTCTAGCGGAAAGTTGGGCGGCTCTCGCCCCTGAAGGGGAGCAAGATTCGTAGGACGGGCTTCACGGCTCCGGCGTCGGTGGGTTCCGAGTTGGTAGGTTCCAACACGTGCTGCTTTCCGATCGTGACATCACCGCTGAGATCAAGGCCGGGAGGGTGAGGATCGATCCCTTCCAGCCTGAGATGATCCAGCCGTCCAGCGTCGACGTGCGCCTGGACCGCTACTTCCGGGTCTTCGAGAACCATCGATATCCGCACATCGATCCGGCGGTCGAGCAGCCCGATCTGACGCGGATGGTCGAGCCGGACAAGGACGAGCCGTTCATCCTGCATCCGGGGGAGTTCGTGCTGGCGAGCACGTACGAGGTCGTCACGCTGCCGGACGACATCGCCTCGCGGCTGGAGGGCAAGAGCTCGCTGGGCAGGCTCGGGCTGCTGACGCACTCGACGGCCGGATTCATCGACCCGGGGTTCAGCGGGCACGTCACGCTGGAGCTCTCCAATGTCGCGACACTGCCGATCAAGCTCTGGCCCGGTATGAAGATCGGTCAGCTCTGCATGTTCAGGCTCAGTTCTCCGGCCGAGTATCCCTACGGGTCGGAGAAGTACGGATCCCGCTACCAGGGTCAGCGGGGCCCGACCCCGAGCCGTTCCTACCTCAACTTCCATCGGACACCGATCTGAGGCCTCGGGGCAGACTCCCGACAAAGATGAACTAACAGTGAATTCAAAATGAACTTTCCTGTCGGTCCGGGCTGCCCTGACGGGGTGAACCTGTCGGGAGGTGGACGGCCCCGGGGCTCGCGACGGCGGGAGGCCGAGGGGGCGGACACGCGAGCGAGGTTGCCGTGACCAGCGACGACGCGGTTCGGCGGGGGGCCGTGACGGAAATCACTCCGGGGTTTCTCGACGGGGCGACGGCCTCTGGTGATCTCGGTGAACCGCCCGGGAAGTACGTCAGAAGCGGAGGTTTCCGACGTGAACCTGGGGAAGATGCCAGATGGCGTTCAGAGGCGGAGAAGTCCCATACTTGGCCTGTCTTCGTCATACTGTGGCCGAAAACCAGTAAAAACGGTCATCGGAAAGATGCCCTCAAGGCTGCCTCAAGCCGCGTGTCACTGGGTAGCGACATCGGGAAGAGTGCATGTCTAGCGGGTGAAGTTCGTATTTCCGCTGGTAACCCTTACCCTTCTCTGCGGACCATCCCCGCACATCTGGAGAACGACGTGCGTCTGCGTCTCACACCTAGTGAGGACAGCTACTACGACTTGTTCGCCGACTCGGCGAACAACCTCGTCACAGCGTCCCGCCTGCTGGTAGAGATCATCAGTGACGGATCGGACAGGGAAGCCCTGGCTGAGAAGATGCGCGCATGTGAGCACGCCGGCGACGAGCGTACTCACGCGATCATGAATCGACTCAACGAGAGCTTCATCACCCCCTTCGACCGCGAGGACATCTATCGCCTCGCCTCGAACCTCGACGACGTCATGGACTACATGGAGGCGGCCGCCGACCTCATCGTCCTGTACCAGATCGACCACCTCCCCAAGGAGGTCGTCCGGCAGGTCGAGGTGCTGGAGCGCGCCGCGGAGCTCACCGCCGAGGCGATGCCGCGGCTGCGTTCGATGAAGAACCTCAACGAGTACTGGATCGAGATCAACCGGCTGGAGAACCAGGCCGACCAGGTCTACCGCCGTCTTCTCGCCAAGCTCTTCGGCGGGGAGTACGACGCGTTGACCGTCCTCAAGATGAAGGAGGTCATCGATCAGCTCGAGATGGCCGCCGACGCCTTCGAGCACGTGGCCAACACGATCGAGTCGATCGCGGTCAAGGAAAGCTAAGTGGATCTCACGCTCGCACTCGTCATCAGCGTGGTGGTCGTGGCGTTGGTGTTCGACTACACCAACGGCTTTCACGACGCCGCGAACGCGATCGCGACCTCCGTCTCGACGCGTGCGCTGACGCCGAGGGCCGCGCTGTTCATGGCCGCGGCGATGAACTTCCTGGGTGCGCATCTCGGTACGCAGGTGGCCGCGACCGTCGGCAAGGGCATCATCGACGCCCCGCAGGGGAGCCACGGTCTCGTCATCGTCGGTTCCGGTCTGATCGGCGCGATCACCTGGAACATGGTCACGTGGTACTTCGGCCTTCCCTCCTCGAGCAGTCACGCGCTGATCGGCGGCCTCGTCGGTGCCGCGCTCGCCTCGGCGAGCGTCGTCCACTGGGACGGGGTGGTGGAGAAGGTCGTCATTCCGATGATCCTGTCTCCGCTGGTCGGCTTCAGCCTCGCCGGGCTGATCATGATCGGGATTCTGTGGGGGTTCCGGCGTGCCCAGCCCACGAAGGCGAACCGGGGCTTCCGGCACGCGCAGACCGTGTCCGCGGCGGCGATGGCGCTGGGCCACGGCCTCCAGGACGCACAGAAGACCATGGGGGTCATCTTCCTCGCCCTCGTGGTCGGCGGCTACCAGAACGACGGTGACCCGATCCCCCAGTGGGTCATCCTCGCCGCCGCCACGGCCATCTCGCTCGGCACGTACGCGGGCGGCTGGCGGATCATGCGGACGCTGGGGCGCCGGATCATCGCGCTCGACCCGCCGCAGGGGTTCGCCGCGGAGGCGGCCGCCGCGACCGTGCTCTACACGGCGGCGATCGGCTTCGGGGCTCCGATCTCGACCACCCACACGATCACCAGCGCGATCATGGGCGTCGGCGCCACCAAGCGCCTGTCGGCCGTGCGCTGGGGCGTCGCCGGCAACATCGTGACCGCCTGGGTCCTCACGATCCCGGCCGCCGCGTTCGTCGCCGCGCTGTCCTACTTCGTGCTCCACTGGATGATCGAGTAGTTCTCGGGCGACCGCGCCGGACCGGGGTGCCCCCGGTCCGGCGCGTCCTGCTTCCGGGGGCACCCCTCAGCCTCAGGCCTCCGGGGGCACCTCTGAGCCTCAGGCCTCCGGGGGCACCCCTCAGCCCCAGGGCCTCCGGGGTCACCATCAGGTACCCGGGGGACGTCTCCTTCCCCCGGGGTCACGCGAGGGATGTCCCTACTTCCGGTACATCACGTCGACGTCCCAGCGGGTGAAGCCCAGCCTCTCGTACAGGCGGATCGCCGCGGGGTTGCTCTCGTCCACGTACAGCATCACCTGGCTCAGGCCCCGCGACCGCAGGTAGGCCAGGCCCGCGAGGGTGAGCGATCTGCCCAGGCCGCCTCCCCGCTCCGCGGGGTCGACGCCGACGACGTACACCTCGCCGAGCGGGTCGTGCGCGTGGTCGCCGTCGCCGTGGACCTTGGTCCAGTGAAAGCCCACCAGCCGGTCGCCGTCGCCGGCCGGACGTACGGCGAGGAAGAATCCGGCCGGGTCGAACCAGGGTTCCCGCTCGCGCCGCTCCAGATCCTCGATCGTCCACGCCCCCTGCTCGGGGTGCTGGGCGAACGCCCTGGCGTTGAGCGCCACCCACGCCTCCCGGTCGGAGGCGCCGGGCTCGAACGTGCGCAGCCGCACCCCCTCGGGAAGCTCGAAGCCGGGGATGTCGGAGGACAGGGAGCGGCGCATCCGCCACAGGGACCTGATCCTGTCGAAACCCGCCGACCGGGCGAGGGCCTCGGCGGCCGGATGCCCGCCGTGCGCCCACAGACGCAGGTGCCCGCCGGTGTGGTCGAGCACGGACTCCAGCAGTCGGCGCCCGTATCCCCTCCCGCGGAACGCCGGGTGGACGACCAGCTCCCCGCTGGGTCCCTCCACGGGGTCGGTCGGGTCGACGTGGGCGTAGCCCGCGAGGTCGTCCCCGACGTACAGCAGCACGGCTCCGGCCCGCTCGTCGCCGCCGTAGCGCAGGTGCAGCATGACATGTTCGTTGAGCGGTCTGACCTTGTCGGCCTCGGTGGCCGCCTCCACCACCGCGAGAACGTCGGACACCTCCTGGTCGCCGAGCGCTCCCCGGTACTCCACACGCACGTTCATGCTGTGGACTCTAAGCGGGCAGGTCCCTCCCGAGCTCACCGGGGACTGGCAAAAGGCGCCATGCGCTCGCCGGGTGAATCGTTACCTCTAGGCCATTCCTTGCACAGATAGTCCCTTTAGTGTCGTGGTCCATGACGTCTCGTTCCTTCCAGCGGTTGGTCATGGCGGGTGTGCTCGCCGGGACCAGTCTCGTGCTCGCGATTGGACCGGCAGAGGCGGGCAACAAGCCCGCCAAGCCCGCCAAGACGGTGCCGGTCCGCCTGCTCTCCCTCAACGACTTCCACGGCAACCTTGAGCCACCGACCGGTTCGTCCGGCCGCATGGTCGACGAGACCGGTGCGACGGTCGACGCGGGTGGTGCCGCGTACGTCGCCACCCACCTCAAGCAGCTCTCCGACAAGAACACGCTGAAGGTCGCCCAGGGCGACCTGATCGGCGCCACCCCCCTGATCTCCGCGGCCTATCACGACGAGCCTTCCGTGGAGTTCCTCGGCAAGGTCGGCGTCACCGCCTCCGCGGTGGGCAACCACGAGTTCGACGAGGGGTACGCCGAGCTCAAGCGCATCATGAACGGTGGCTGCCACCCGGTGGACGGCTGTTCGCCCGCCGGTAGGTGGAAGGGCGCGAAGTACAGCTACATCGGTGCGAACGTCATCTTCAAGCGGCCGGAGAAGGGCGCGGAGAAGCAGGCGCTGGAGGCGCTCGGCGGGACGAACAGCGCCTCGCTGCGCAACCTCCTCAAGGACTACGGCATCCCCGCGCTGCCCCCGGTCGCGATCCGCTGGATGAACGGCGTGCCGATCGGCTTCATCGGCCTCGTCACCAAGACCACCCCGGACATCGTCACCTCCGAGGGCATCAAGGATCTTGAGTTCATCGACGAGGTGAAGGCCGCGAACGTCGCGTCCAAGCTTCTCCAGATCGTCGGCATCAAGGCCCAGGTCGTGCTCGTGCACGAGGGCGACCAGGTCACCGCGGGCCAGTCGCCCGACGCGTGCAGCGCCCAGCCCGGCGCGGGCAACCGGATCGCCACGCAGGTCGACGCCGAGATCGACATGATCCTCAGCGGTCACTCCCACCAGGCGTACCTGTGCAATGTGACCGACCCCAAGGGCGGCACCCGTCTCTACAGCCAGGGCGGCTCCTTCGGCCGGGTCATCACCAAGGTCGACTTCCAGGTGGACGTCAAGACCCGCGACGTCGTGCGCTCCACGGTCGTGGCCGACAACCAGGTCGTGACCAGGACGGTCACCCCCGACCCGGAGATCGCCACGTTCGTCCAGACGTGGAAGGACCGCGTCGCGACGGTGGCGAACAGGCCGATCGGCAGGATCACCGCGGACATCACCAACACCGCCGTGGCGTCGGGGGAGTCCTCCCTCGGCAACCTCATCGCGGACGCCCAGCTCGTCTCGACCAGGACCGGCGGCAACGCCGAGATCGCGCTGATGAACCCGGGCGGCGTGCGGGCCAGCCTCAACTACGCGGGCTCGCCCGCGGGTGAGGGAGACGGCGTGGTGACGTACGGCGAGGCGTTCACCGTCCAGCCGTTCAACAACCTCATGCAGGTGGTCACGCTCACCGGCGCGCAGCTCAAGACCGTTCTGGAGCAGCAGTTCGTCGGCGGTCCCAACGCCCAGGCGTTCACCAAGATCCTGCAGCCGTCGTCGAACTTCACCTACACCTACAGCGCGAGCGCGCCGTGGGGTTCGAAGGTCTCCGACATGAAGATCGACGGTGTCGCGGTGACGGACACCCAGACGATCAGGGTCGCGGCCAACAACTTCCTCGTCGGCGGCGGTGACGCGTTCCTCGCCTTCAGGGACGGCACCGACCTGTGGAGCGGCCCGCTGGACATCGACGCCTTCGCCGCCTACTTCGCGGCGAACCCGTCGATCACGCCCCCGGTGCCCAACCACATCACGGTCGTTCCCTGACGCGGGTGCGAACCGTAACGCGGGCGAAAGGCGCGCCGCGCCGCGGAGGTCGCGGTACGTCGTGACGCGTGACGCGTCCGCGAGGGTGTGACACGCGGGAGAGGCCCGCCGGACGCGTCCGGTGGGCCTCTCGTTCGAGGTGCACGACTCGTTCGGGGCTACCCGCGACGTCCCGGGTACCCGACTCGTCCGGGGTGCCCGACGGCCTCCGCGTGCCCGGTCCGTTCGAGATGCCCGACCGTGCCCCGCCTCATGTCACGCCGCCTCGGCGGTGTCGCCGTACACCTGCCTCCGCAGGAGCGGTGTCCGCGCTCGTGCGTCAGGCCGGCGTACGTCAGGGGATGTACGGGGGACCTCCTCCTCGCGGGGGTCGGCGAGGCGGATGCGGTGACCTACCGTGTCAGGGTGAGGAGCAGGAGGACCGACGCGCTGACGGCGGCCGGGGTGCTGGCCGGGATCGTCGGGGGCACCTACGGCGGGCTGTCCAGTTCGGGGTCCCCCGAGCGCCCGCTGGACACGTTCGGCCTGGCGTTGATCACGGTGGCGTCGCTGGCGCTCGCGTTCCGGCGGAGCGCGCCGACGCAGGCGGGAGCGATCACGGTGGCCTGCGTCGTGGCCTACTACGCCGGGCGGTATCCGGGGATCTTCGCCGCGGCGCCCGCCCTGATGTCGATCTACACGGCGGCGTCGCTCGGACGGCGTCGCCTCGCGATCTGGCTCGCCGTCGCGATGGGCGTGGGGGTCTACGGCCTCATCGCGCTGTCCGACGTCGACCCCGCCCCCGACGGCGGTTTCACCCTGCTCAGCGGCTGGCTGGTCGCGACGGTCATCCTGGGCGAGACGACCAGGAGTCGCCGCGCGTACCTCGACGAGGTCGAGAGGCGGGCGGCCGAGGCCGAGCGCACCCGCGAGGAGGCGGCGCTGCGCCGGGCCGACGAGGAGCGGCTGTGGATCGCCCAGGAACTGCACGACACCCTCACCCACAACATCTCGGTCATCAACGTCCAGGCGTCCGTCGCGATGCACCTGCTCGACCGGGACCCCGGGCTGTCCCGTGAGGCACTGGCCGTGATCAAGGAGTCGGGACGCGAGGCGATGCGGGAACTGCGCGCCTCGCTGGGCGTGCTGAGGCAGTCCGATCCCGACGGCCCGGAGGCGGGGCTGGACCGGCTGCCCCGGCTGGTCGCGAGGGCGGAGGCGGTGGGGCTGCCGGTGAAGGTCCTCGTCGTCGGAGAGCGCGGGGAACTCGCTCCGGACGTCGACCGGGCGGTCTACCGCATCGCGCAGGAGGCGTTCACCAACGTGCTCCGTCACGCCGGGCCCGCGTCGATCACGCTGACGACCGAGTACCGGCCTGAGACGATCGTGTTGCGCGTCGAGGACGACGGGGAGTCGTCCGCCGAGGTCACGAGGTACGGAATGGGACTGATCGGGATGCGTGAGCGCGCGGTCGCCGCGGGAGGATCGCTCATCGCGGGACCGCGCCCGCAGGGCGGGTTCGCCGTACGGGCCGAGCTGCCCCTGGCGGGGCGGCCGTGATCAGGGTGCTGCTCGCCGACGACCAGGCGTTGATCCGCGCGGGCTTCCGCGCCCTGCTCGACCTGGCCGGCGACATCACCGTCGTCGGTGAGGCGGGCAACGGCGTCGAGGCCGTCGAGATGTCCCGTGCGCTGCGGCCCGACGTGGCACTGCTGGACGTGAGGATGCCGCTGCTCGACGGGATCCAGGCCACCAGGAGGATCGGCGCCGACCCCGAGCTCGACGCGGTGCGCGTGGTGATCCTGACCAACTACGCCCTCGACGAGTACGTCTTCGCCGCGCTGCGCGCCGGGGCCGGGGGATTCCTGCTCAAGGACATCGAACCGGCCGAGCTGCTGAGGTCGGTGCGGGTGGCCGCCGCCGGTGACGCGCTGCTCTCACCCTCGGTGACCCGGCGGCTGATCGAGGAGTACGTGTCCACCCCGCCCAGGCCCGTGGCGGGACCGGGCCTGGAACGCCTCACCGGCCGTGAGCTGGAGATCCTCGCCCTCGTCGCCACCGGTATGTCCAACGCGGAGATGGCCGATCACCTGGCCATCAGCCACGCCACCGTGAAGACACACGTCAGCCGGTCGATGACCAAGCTCGGGGCGCGTGACCGCGCGCAGCTCGTCGTCTTCGCCTACGAGTCCGGACTCGTCACACCGGGCAAGGCCGGGACAGCCGGGCGGGGGGACACCTGAATCCCGCCCTCGCGAGAGCCGTCGCGGGGGCGGGAACGTGCCAGGGCCGTTCCCGGTGACTCCTGGAAGTCCTGGGAGCTCCAGGGGAGAACGGGATCCCTAGTGGCGGACGGGCTCGCGCTCCTCGACGGCCTCGTTGCCGCGCTCGGGGACGAACCGGTAGCCGACGTTGCGTACCGTGCCGATCAGCGCCTCGTACTCGGCGCCGAGCTTGGCGCGGAGCCGCCGGACGTGGACGTCCACGGTGCGGGTGCCGCCGAAGTAGTCGTATCCCCAGACCTCCTGGAGGAGCTGGGCGCGGGTGAACACCCTGCCGGGGTGCTGCGCCAGATACTTCAGGAGCTCGAACTCCTTGAAGGTCAGATCCAGCGCGCGGCCGCGGAGCCTCGCGGTGTAGGTGGCCTCGTCGATCGACAGGTCACCGTTACGGATCTCGTCCGGCACCTCCTCGGCGGCGGACAGGTTGAGCTTGCCCACGGCCATCCTGAGCCGCGCCTCGACCTCGGCGGGTCCGGCGGTGTCGAGGATGACGTCGTCGGCGCCCCACTCCGCGGTCAGCCCGGCGAGACCGCCCTCTGTGACGATCACCACCAGGGGGCAGGCGACGCCCGTGGTGCGCAGCAGCCGGCACAGGCTTTTGGCCTGGACGAGCTCGCGGCGCGCGTCCACCAGAATCGCGTCGGCGGGCGGGGCGTCGAGCAGGGCGGATGCCTCCGCGGGCGCGACCCGTACCGAGTGCAGCAGTAGCCCCAGCGCCGGAAGCACCTCAGTCGAGGGCTCAAGGGCGTTGGTGAGCAGCAGGAGATTGCTCACGATGCCTCCTTCCCGCGTCATGTCGGCGATAGCCGTACAAACACGTAAGGACCCGGGGGCTACGTTGCCCAGGTCCCGTAGTAGGTGAGGATAACCCACAAGGCCGTAGCGTCCAGCGAACGTCCACCTGGTGAACACCCGTTCTCCAGGTGAATTCGCCGTAATGGTGCGGTAACCCTACGTGTGTTTGGGGAGTTGATTCACGGATGGCGTCGGTCGTTGTCAGATATTGGGCTGCGGCAAAGGAAGCGGCGGGGGTCGCCGAGGAGCGTTCCGAGGCCGCGAACCTTGCCGAGTTGATGACGAAAATCACATCTGACCGTGACAGGCTGGCTCGCGTGCTGACCTTGTCGTCGTTCCTGGTGAACGGGGATCCGGTGGGCAGGAGAGCCCACGAGACGATCATCCTGACGGACGGGGCGACGGTCGAGGTGCTCCCCCCGTTCGCGGGCGGCTGAGGGAGGTGGAAGCTATCGCCGGGGCGGCGTTTCGGACAGGATTGCCGGGGGAGGTCACGCCGATGGCACCTCCTGGTCCGGAGAACGAAAAGGGAGTCGAATGCGGAAGCTGATCGGTTTTCTCCTCGTACTTCTCGTTCTCGTGGTGATCCTCGACAGGGTCGCCGTCGCGGGTGTCCAGCGCGAGATCGCCACGCAGGCGACGGCCAAGTACGACCTCTCGGCCCCGCCCGAGGTCACGATCGAGGGCATCCCCTTTCTCACCCAGGCGATCGCCGGGCGCTACGAGGAGGTGAACGTCGCCGCGGGCGCGATGACCGTCTCGGGTATCCGCCTGTCGAGCGTCGACTTCACCCTGCACGGCGTCACGGCCCCGCTGGAGGACCTGGTGCTCCGTCCACGGCAGGTGGACATGCGCGCCGAGCGCGTGGAGGGGGTGGTCGTCGTCCCGGTGGAGACGATCAACCAGAGGGCACCCCGCGGGATCAAGGCCGAGGTCGCGGGTGACGCGCTCAACATCAGCGGGGAGATCACCGTACTGGGGCAGAAGGTGCCGGTGAAGGCGGATCTCAAGGTCGAGATCGCCGAGGGCGGCCTGCAACTCACCCCGGGGAAGGTGACCCTGGGTGGCGGTATCCCCGTCCCCAACCCCGAGCGGTTCATCAACTACCGCATCCCGATCGGGAAGCTGCCGTACAACCTCAAGCTGACCGAGGTGAAGGTCGTTCCGGAAGGGCTGCGCATCTCGGGCGAGGCCTCCGACGTACCCCTTCGAGGCTGAACGTGGCCCGTGCCTGAACCAGATCGTCCCGCCGTACGTCGTGAGGATGTGAGCCAAGCCGGAACCGCCGACGAGCAACTCGTGAGGGCGCTCTTCGACGAGCACGGCGGGCCACTGTACGGCTACGTGTTGCGGCTGACGGGCGACTCGGGGAGAGCGGAGGATGTCGTGCAGGAAACGCTGTTGCGGGCCTGGCGCCATCCCGACGCGTTCGCCGGCCGCTCCATCCGCGCGTGGCTGTTCACGGTGGCACGCAACCTCGTCGTCGACCAGCACCGCGCGCGCAAGGCGCGCCCCCCGGAGACGGGTGACGAGGCGCTCGCCGTGGTGCCCGCCGACGACGAGCTGGAGCGGGCCGTCGAGTCGTGGGCGATCGCCGAGGCGCTGGCCGCGCTGAGGCCCGAGCACCGCGAGGTGCTGGCCGAGGTCTACTACCAGGGGAAATCCGTGAAGGAGGCCGCAGAGTCGCTCGGCATTCCCGCCGGGACGGTTAAATCGCGCACGTATTACGCGCTTCGGGCGCTCAAGCTGGCGCTGGAGGAGCGGGGGCTCGCGCCATGATGACCTGTGAAGAAGTACGGATATCGCTCGGCGTCTACGCGCTCGGTGCCCTGGAGCCGGACGAGCGGGTGCTCGTCGAGGCCCATCTCGCCGAGTGCGCCGAGTGCCGGGCCGAGCTGGAGGAGCTGGCCGGGGTGGCGACGTTCCTCGGCAGGGTGTCCGAGGGCGACGTGGCGCAGGTGGCGAGCCCGCCCACGGTGGTGCTCGACCGGCTGCTCAGCGCGAAGGTCAGACGGCACCGTACGAACCGCCTGATGCTCTCGCTCGCCGCCTCGGTCCTGGTGGTCGGGCTCGGCGGCGGGACCCTGTGGGCCGTCACCCAGTCACCTCCGGAGGCCACCACCGCGTCGGCGCCCCAGTCGTCGTCGGCCAGGGACGCGGGAGACGCCGGTGGCGCCGGGAATGCCGAGGACAGGGGGCCGGCCGACGCCGCCGGCAGCCAGGAGAGCGCCCAATCCTTCTCGGACTCGGCCGCGCCCGACGGCAACGCCAGGGCGAAGGCCTCCCGTTCCCCGGTGTCCAGCCCCGCGCCGGAGATCCTGCTCGCCCCGAGCGAGCTGCGGTTCGAGGGGACGGACGACACGGGGACGGTCCGGGCGGTGGTGACCGCGTCCGCGGGCGAGGGGGCGACCACGATCAAGGTCGTGCTCACCGGGGTGGCCAAGGGGACGCGCTGCCGGCTGGAGGTGATCGGGGAAGGCGGACTGAGGGAGACGGCGGGCAACTGGGTCGTCAACCGGGCCGCCTATGACAGGTCGGGCTCTTTCTCGGCCACCACCACGATCCCGCCGGAACGGATCACGGCGTTCGAGATCACCACCGCCGGCGGACGGGTGCTGCTCACGATCCCCACCCGCTGAACGTGCCGGGGGCGCGTTCGGGATCTCCACCCGCCGAGCCTGCCGGGGGTCGCGCTCGCGATCCCCGTCGCCGTCGAGCCCGTTGGCGTGCCGCTCACGGTTTTCGCCCGCCGAGCCTGCCGGGGCGGCGCTCACGGCCCCCCACCGGCCGAAACCGTTGGGGCGGCGAGGGAATGGCCTGGGACGTGCGGCTGTTGTCGTGTTCCGTGACAGGTTTGACGGTGGTGGTCGTCACCCTCGCCCTCGGCACGCTCACGGGCGTGGCGATGCGGCGGCGAGACGGCGTGGCGCGAGAGGTGAAGGGCGAGGTGGAGCGGCTCACGTCCGGCGACATCCACGCGGAGCTGGGGGAGCGGGCCACGCTCGTGCAGTTCTCCACCTCCTTCTGCCAGCCGTGCCGGGCGACGCGGCGGATCCTCGGCGAGGTGGCCGAGATGGTGCCCGGCGTCGCGCACGTGGAGATCGACGCGGAGTCCCGCCTCGACCTGGTCCGATCACTGAACATCCTGCGCACCCCCACCGTCCTCGTCCTCGACGCGTCCGGTCAGGTCGTCAAGCGTGCCTCGGGCCAGCCCAGGAAAGCCGACGTCATCGGCGCCCTCGGTCTGGCGGTGGGCGAATGAGCGGGGCACCCTATCGGCCATTGAACGATCATGTCTCAGAAATTGGACAGGGATGTGACAGATGGCGGGACGCCGGGGTAATGTCATGGACATGAACTCCACGACAGAGCTGCTCACGAAGCGGCGCGCGGTTGATTTCTGCCGCGTGACCACCGCGCTCTGTCGCATTTCCTAAGGGCGATCTCAAGCGGCCGTCGAGCCGCACCGATCTGCACAACCCTTCAGGAGCATCAAGCGATGCAGGTTGATTCCCGAGCTCTCCGTTTCTCCGCGGCTGTGACCACCGTTGTGCTCGCACTCGTCCTCGTGACGGGGAACGCATGGCTGCTGGTCGCGCAGGCCGTCGTGTTCGCGCAGGGCGTTCTCGGCACCTCGCCGTACGGGATGATTTTCAAAGGGATAGTGAAGAGTCCGCCGAAGGAACTCGAGGACGCAGCCCCACCGCGCTTCGCGCAGGGGATCGGTCTCGCTTTCGCACTGGTGGGCTTGGTCGGATACGTCGCACAGATAACGCCGCTGGCCCTCGGCGCCGTCGCAGTGGCACTTTTCGCCGCTTTTCTCAATGCCGGTTTTGGTTTCTGTCTCGGCTGCGAGATGTTTTTGATCATTCGCCGTTTACTACCCGCCGCACGATGATCCTGGAGGATCACCATGAGCCGCTCCGCCGTCCTGGTCGACGCCGACTGGGTCGAGGCCAACCTCGACACCCCCGGTGTCGTTCTCGTTGAAGTGGACGAGGACGCCAGCGCATATGACAAGGGCCACATCCGTGGCGCCGTGAAGGTCGACTGGAAGCAGGACCTGCAGGACCCGGTCCGCCGTGACTTCGTCGACCGCGAGGGCTTCGAGGCGCTGCTGTCCGCCCGGGGCATCGCGAACGACGACACCGTGGTTCTCTACGGTGGCAACAACAACTGGTTCGCCGCCTACGCGTACTGGTACTTCAAGCTGTACGGCCACGAGAACATCAGGCTTCTCGACGGTGGCCGCAAGAAGTGGGAGCTTGAGTCCCGCGAGCTGGTCAAGGAGGTGCCCAGCCGCCCCGCCACGACCTACAAGGCCAAGGAGCAGGACCGGTCCCTGCGTGCCTCCCGCGACGAGGTCGTCGCCGCGATCGGCAAGCTCAGCCTGGTCGACGTGCGCTCGCCCGACGAGTTCACCGGCAAGCTGCTCGCCCCCGCGCACCTTCCGCAGGAGCAGGCGCAGCGTGTCGGCCACGTGCCCACCGCCCGCAACATCCCGTGGTCCAAGGCTGCCAACGACGACGGCACCTTCAAGTCCGACGAGGAGCTCAAGTCCCTCTACGAGGGCGCGGGCGTCGACTTCAGCAAGGACATCATCGCCTACTGCCGCATCGGGGAGCGCTCGGCTCACACGTGGTTCGTGCTGCACGAGCTCCTCGACCAGGCCGGTGTCAAGAACTACGACGGTTCATGGGTTGAGTACGGCTCGCTGGTCGGCGTGCCGATCGAACTGGGAGAGGCCCGATAATGACTCAGGGATGCGCTGCTCCGGAACAGACGGTTGCCCTTCCGGCCGGGATCGATCTTGCGAACCAGGCCGTCATCCAGGGTGTGGTCACGGGCGCGGGCACGGCCTACGCCCGTCTGCTCGACAACGCCGGTGAGTTCACCGGTGAGGTCGTGGTGTCCGAGGAGGGAGTCTTCCGCTTCTTCGCCGCCCCCGGTGACTGGACCGTCCGCATCATCGCGGGCGGCGGGGTCACCAAGGACATCCCGGCCCAGGCCCGCCTGGGTGAGGTCACCCAGCTCGCCGTGGCCGTCTGACCCCTCGGGTCCGGCCTCGCCACAGCGAGAACCAGTACGGTGCTCCACCGGCGAGAACAGTAAGAACCAGCACGTCGAAAGGACCGGCGTTCCCTCGGGAGGGCCGGTCCTTTTCGCTGCGCCGGACGAGCGGAAGGCCCGCCGTCCCCGGCGGTCCGCGGGTTCCGCGGACCGGCTGTTCCGGAGGGTCGCCCGTTCCGGGGCCGATGTTCCCGGAGATTCGTCCCCCGGGGATCGTGTCAGGTGGTTGTTCCTGGAGGTTCGTCCCCCGGGGATCGTGTCGGGCGGTTGTTCCCGGAGGTTCACCCTCGGGGAAGAGAGCGAACCTCCGCTTTTTCGCGTCAGACGGTGAGGCGGCTCTCGACGCGGTCGACGGCGTCGACGTAGTCGGGATCCGGGGACATGGCCGCGGCCAGACGCAGGTGCGGCAGGGCCTCGGGGTGCCGGTTGGCGCGTTCGAGGGTCCTGCCGAGCAGGAACCGGGCGTAGTGGTCACCGGGGGTGCGCTCCAGCAGCGCCTCCAGCGTCTCCCTCGCCCTGCCCAACTGGGCGGAGCCGAAGTAGGCGCGGGCCGCCAGCAGCCGGACGGCGGGGTCGTCGCCGTGATCGGCCAGCAGCGGACGCAGGGTTCGCAGGGCGCCGAGGGGGTCCCGCGCATCCAGCAGGGTCTCGGCCTGGCGCAGCCACCTGACCTCGTCGGGGAGTTCCCGCCGGGGAGCGGCGTGCCGTACCAGATCGGCGAGGACCTCCGGCGGCTGCGCGCCCGTGACCGCCGTGTCGCCGACCACGAAGGTCGGCGAGGTGGTGACGCCCTCGGCCTTGCCGCGCAGCAGCCAGGAACGAACCTCGTCCGCGCCGTCGCCGCGGTCGAGGGCCTCGGCCATACCGTCCAGACCGGCCTCGGCGGCGAGCGCCGCCAGGGTGGCGCGGTCCCCGATGTCGGAACCCTCGACGAAGTGGGCGCGCAGGATCCGCTCCACGACCGTGTCCTGGAGTGCGGCGCCGCCCCGCCCGTAGGCGAGGGCGACCACCCGGTGGGCGTCGAACGTGTTCGCCCGCCACACGGCGCCCCGTCGCCCGCCGTCACCGGGCCGGTTCCCTGCCAGGACCGGAGTCGGTGTCGCGGTCGGGGCGGAAGCCGGAGCCGGGGTGGAAGCCGAGGTCAGGGGCGAGAGCGAGGGCGGGGTCGGGTTCGAGGGCGGGGTGAGGGCCCGCAGGGCGCCCTCGGCGACCTGGTCGCGAAGCTCCTCCTCCAGCGGCTCCGACGGCACCGGGGCCATCGGATCGATGACGTACGGGCGCCAGACGATCTCCACGTCCTCGCCGAGTCGCGCCTGCTCCAGGCGTCGCTTGCCGATGTAGGCCCACGCGCAGGCCATGTCGGCCCAGACTTCCATGCGCTTCATTGCCGCTGCAACAAACGGGGGCGGTCGTTTATTCGACCGGCCTCTCGGCCTCGCCGGCCGGGCTGCGTTCCGACAGGGGAGTCGTTAGCATGCCTCGGTGCCTGAAACGCCTGTCATGCCCACACAGTCGCCGGCAGTCGACCGGAGGCCCGCCTCGCTCTCCGCGGCCTCGCTGCCCCTGCACACACTCAAGATCTTCGGCGCCTGTGCCCTCACGTTGATCCTCTGGTTCTCGGTGGGCAGGGTGGTCAGGGAACTGCTGATGGTGGCCGCCAGCGAGGTCTCCCACGGGGACCACCGGCAGGTGCGGCTCGTCGTCACGATGTTCGTCTTCACGTTGATCGTGCTGACCGAACTCGTGGTGATGGTCGGCATGCTGCACTCGGTGCGCGGCGCGCTCCGGGAGATCCGGGCGCGGCGGGAGGCGGGCGAGGCGGACGAGAGCATGTTCGGCGCGCTGAACCGCGCCACCCTGGTCTTCGCCACCATCTACCTCGCCTGGGGTTTCCACACCGCGGACGCCAGGGAGTTCATCGCCGTCGACACCGCGAGGCGGGTCGACCAGGACTTCGCGTCGAGCCTCGCGGGGAACGAGATAGAGGGCGGCACCGGGCTCTCCACGCTGGACGTCCGGGTCTCCATCGGGGTCGCCGTGGTCGCGTACCTGCTCAGGATGCTGTTCGCCCGGTGGCACCTCAACGGCAGGGGCAGGGGCAGCGGCGTGCTCGCGACCTTCTTCGAGCTGGCCTTCGCCTTCTACAGCATCAACGCCCTCCTCGCCTTCGCGGAGGCGCGGGCGGACTGGCTGGACCAGCGGGTCGTCGTGGTGACGTTCAAGGAATGGGCCGAGGCGGCGGGTGAGGCCCTGCCGTGGTGGAAGCCCTTCTGGAACACCGTTGGGGACGCGGTCGGGGACACCTGGCCCCACGTGGTCGACGGGCTGATCGTCCCGCTCACCTGGCTCACGGTCGCCTCGCTCGTCTACGGCGCGTTCGCCGAGGACACCCGGGCCGTCGTACGGGGAACCAGGCTCGACGGCGTGGCCACCAGGGTGGAGCGGGCCCACGATCTCACCCGGAGCACGATGACCCACGCCACGGCCGGATTCCAGGAGCGCTGGGTTCCCCCGGCGAACGCCTTCCGGCTCGCGGCGAAGGGCGGTCCCGTGCTGTTCGGCGCCCTGTGCCTCTGCTACGTCGCGATCCGCGTGGTGACCGACTACGCGGACCGGGGGGTGCGGATGCTGATCGGCAACGAGGACCCGTTCGTCTGGGTGGCGCTGGCCGGGCCGGTCGAGTTCGTCAGGGAGCTGGTGGTGCTGACGCTGACCGTCTGCCTGCTGGCGGCCACGTTCGACATCGCGGCCACGCGCGGCCGTGAGGCGGGGAGGACGCTCACCGCCTGAAGCGCAGCACCTGGTCCCGGACGGGGTCCTTCTGTGCCGCCGCCTTCCTGAGGATGTCCTCCACGGGCTGGTTATCCACCACGTGGAACGTGGCGGGACGGACGTGCACCTCGACCTGCCCGGCCAGATGCCGGGGCACCACGCTGATCATGTCGTAGGAGTAGGCGGTGCCGACCCGGTGGTCCTTGACCTCGTCGGGGATGTCGTCGCTCTCGGGGAGGACCTTCCACACGCGACCGTCGGAATGCCGCACCTCGACCTCGGGATCACCCCGCAGGCTGACGCCCTCGGCGTCCAGCGCGGTCCTCGTCACCTTGATCTTCAGCCACTGGCGGTCGGGCGGGAGGGGCTTCTGGCCGGGCAGGTCGTCCACCTGCTCGATCGAGGCCTTCCACGACACGTGCATCAGCGTCATGGCACCCCCGGCGGCGACGGTGTGGATCCTGTCGGCGGGGTTGCCGGTCCGGTACACGGTGTAACCGCTCCACGTGGAGGCCGCGATGCCGAGCCCGACGGCCACGATCGCCCCACCGACCCGCAGCGCCGTACGGCGGCCCCGCCTCGGCGGGGTCTTCGGTGCGGACGGTTCTTGGGCGGGCACGTCGTCGGCCGGTACGGCGACGGCTGCAGCCTTTCCCGTTCCCGTTCCCGTTCCCGTTCCCGTGACGGAGGGGCGGGGGAGCGGAAGAGCGGAGATGGAGGGGAACGGCTGGGTCGAGACCTCCGCGGGCTCTTCCTCGGGTGGGTTGGGAGGCCAGACCTGTTCGTCAGGAAATATCCGCAGGGGAGCGGGAGTCCACTGGCCGTCGCCCGGAGGTTGCCGACGCTGAGGTGGGGTGGGACGGCTCCGGGCGGGGGCCGGGGGCGTGGCCGGAGGTTCCTGGGGCTGTCCGGTACGCGCTTGCCGGCCGGCGGGGGACACCGGCCAGGTGCCGAGGGCGGTGGGCCAGGGGGTGCCTCGGTAGGGATCGTGAGACGGTGCGGAAGGGCGACCTTCCTGGGCGGGCCGCTCCTGTCGTACGGGCCGGTTCTCCCGTGCGGGCCGGTTGTCCGTCATGGGCGGGTTTCCCGTCGCGGGGTTCTCCCGCGCGTGCCGATCTTCTCGCGCGTGCCGTTTCTCGTGCGCGGGCCGCTCCTGTTGTGAGGCGGACCAGGCGCGGTCCCGGTCGTCCTCGGGGCCTCCCCGGTGTGGCGTCCTCATCAGGTCCTGCTCGCCAACTCGTAGACGTCCTTCGCGGTGGAGGTGAGTTGCCGCGCGGCCGTCTCGTCCAGGCCCAGGTCTATCTCGATCTGAGGGCCGTTCGGCTCGACGACGAAACCCGATGAGGGGGCGAGCAGGATCCGGGAGTCAGGGAGTTCCCCGGGCGGGATCTCGAAGACCGTCACGCCCTCGGTCCACCAGCCCGGCTGGAGGTAGGGGTGGGTGACGGTCAGCGTCTGGTCCACCCTGTCGGAGGCCACGTAACGGCGCCCGCGGGCCGTGAGCAGCCGGGGAGGCCCGAACCGCTGCGGCTCCCAGGTCGCGGTGGCGCCCACCTCGACGATGACGAAGATCCCCTTGGCGGTCACGCGTTCCTGCTCGCCGCTCGCCTTCCTGGTCGCGATGGCCTTGGCCGCGTAGACCGCCTTGACCCGCGCGGAGATCCGGGAGCCGGTGACCTCCTCGTTGAAGGCGCCGGTCGAGGTGAGGGGCGCGTCGTGGTCGGCGGCCTCCGAGCCGAAGGCCTGCAGTCCCACGGCGGAGGCCGCGAGCGTGATCCCGGCCAGTACGGCACCGGCGGTGCGCCACCGGCTCGGCCGCGCGGTGGCCCGGTGGGGGGTGGGCGCCCCGGGCGGGGAGTGTGTTTCCGACCGCGGAGGGGTCTCGGGTCGCGGAGAGGTCTCGGGCCGGTGCTGGAAGGAGACGTTCACGAGCGCGTTCCCCCGGGCATGACGGGCAGCGTGACCTGGGCCGTCACCACGGGCTTCTCCCCGCCCTCGTCACCCTCGCCGTCCTTCGTGACCAGGAACCAGCCCGGCGCGAGGGTGATCCCTTCGCGCCACTCGTACGTGCCGACGTCGATCGTGAGCTGCCTGGGAGGCCGCTGTCCGTCCTCCAGTTCGTACCGGACCACGACGCTGGTCGGCAAGGCCGGGTGCAGTTGACTGCTTTCGCCCCCTCCCGTGGGGGTGAACACCGACGCGCCGTACTTGCCCTTTATCTCCGGGCTGACCTTGAGCAGGGACGTCCCGAAGGACCCACCACCATGACCTTCCTGGTAGGGCACCCCCGTACCGGCGGTCTCCTCGCCCTTGTTGACGACGAGGAGCTCGATCTCCAGGAGGCGCTTGGCCGGGCCGCCGAACAGGCCGGGCTCGCTCACGGTGCGGGAGCCGACGAACGTGGTCGTGAACTGTTCCTGGTCCACGGTCGAGCCCTGGCCCAGCCGCTTGGGAGGCTTCTCCGGGGCGGTGGCGAAGCCGCCGAGGACGGTGGTGACTGCCAGACCGGTGACCGTCACCAGAGCGGCGAGCGGGACCGCGATGGGGCGCCGTCCGGTGGGACCCTCGGGAGGGGCAGTCATGAGAAACGATGTTAAACGCTGATGTCCGCCCCATCTGCCCCATCTGTCCCTTAAGTACAGGTAAACCTGGGGAAAATGGAGCGGATTGACGGGAACGCTGCCCGAATACGATGGCGAACTCTTACGCTGTCTCCGAGGCTTTCGATGAGCCCGATGGCGGAGGTTCCGTGGCGGACGTGCATCCCGAGCATGCGCAGCTCCAGGCGGACCGGATCTACCTGGGCTGGCAGTACGCCTTGTTGCACCCTGATCCGGGTCCGGCTCCTAAGCGACCCTCGCCCGTCGAGAATCCTCCCGAGCCGCTCGACCCCGAGTGGGTGCGCAGGGAACGCCTCAACGAGGACCTGCTGAACCGGCCGGTCAAGATCGTCCGTGGGTTCATGGCCGCGCTCGCCACCCTGATCCTCGTCCTCGGACTCACCGAGATGCTCAGCTGGTCGTTCGCCGCCGTCGGGGTGATCGCCGCCGGTGGCATCGCGGCGTTCTGCAGCTACGCCGTCTACCAGGGCGACCGGGCGGTACGCCAGCGCATCAAGGAGCGCGAGGCGGCGGGTGACCGGCTGCGGGAGGAACGTGAGCGGGAGCTCTTCCTCGCCCAGGAGGAGCACGCCGCCCGATACCGGGAGTGGGCGGAGAAGAAGGAGCGCCACGATCGCCAGCTGACCTGGTACGCCGTGGCCGTGCCCGACGAGATCGACCGGATCGACGTGGCCGGAGGCACCCTGCCCGGCTGGTCGGCGTTGATCACCCTGCTCGGCGCGACCCGTCTCTACAGCGGCGGCCACCTGACCGTGCTCGACCTGTCCGAGGGCGCGATCGCCAAGGACCTGATCGAACTCGCGCGCAGGGGTGGCGACGACCCGCTGGTCTGGGTGCTGCCGGTCGACCTGCCCCGGCTCGACCTGGGCGCCACGCTCGCCCCGGAGGCCTTCGCCGACGTTCTCGCCCACGTCGTGAGCGTGAGCGAGGAGCACCGTACGACGAGGGATCTGTCGTTCGACAACGCCATCCTGGAGCGGGTCCTGGAGGTCCTCGGCGAGAGCGCCACGATCAACCAGGTCACCGCCGCCCTGCGTGCCCTCGCCCAGGTCGGCGACCCCCGTGAGGACCTGCGGTTCGGCCTGATCACCGCCACCCAGCTGGAGCGGATCGGCACGCTGTTCGGCCGGGGCGTGAGCGACCGGGTGGTGATCGAGCGGGCGTGGGCGCTGGAGTCGCAGCTGCGCAAGCTGGAGACCCTCGGCTCCGAGGCGGTGCGCCTGCCGCCCGCCCGCCTGCGGGTCGTGTCGATGGACCGGCAGGCGGGCGTGTTCGGCAACCGTGTCCTCGGCACGTACGTCGCGACCGCGCTCACCCACATCCTGCGTCAGTCGCCCGCCTCCGAGCGGCCGTGGTACCACACGATCATCGTCGCCGGCGCGGACAAACTCCGTGGCGACGTGCTCGACCGGCTGATGGACGCCTGCGAGACCTCAAGAACCGGTCTCGTGCTCACCTACCGCGCGCTCACCCCGACCGTACGGGAGCGGCTCGGGCGCGGGCACGCGGCGGTGACGTTCATGCGGCTCGGCAACGCCGAGGACGCCCGGATCGCCAGCGAGCACGTCGGCACCGAGCACCGCCTGGAGCTCGCCCAGCTCACCGAGACGATCAGTGCCGCGGGGGCGGGGATGGACGGCGGTTACGTCTCCACGGTCGGCCAGGCGGACGAGGGCGACGAGGAGCGCGACGTGAACCACACGGACCTCAAGGAGGACATCACCTCCTCCACCGAGTGGGGCCGCCGTGCGACCAAGGCGATGGGGGAGACCGAGCGGGTGTTGCACCGCTCCAGGGAGTTCCTCGTCGAGCCCCATCAGCTCCAGCAGCTCCCCACCACCTCGGTGATCGTCACCGACGCCACCGCCGAGGGCCGCAGGGTCCGCCTCGCCGACGCCAACCCGGCCATACTGACCTTCCCCAAGACGACGCTGGGCGAGTTCGACGAGATCAAGGAGGCCGCGCTGGAACAGGGGCAGGAGAAGAAGCCGGAGCCGCGCGCGTCGAGCGCGTTCGAGGACGCGCCGCCCAACCTCGGCCCGCCTCCGGCGCGGCTCGACTGGCGCCGTCGCTGATGAGATTCCGGTCCACGCCGAGGGGCCCGCTCAGGGGGTGGGAACTCGGGTGAGGATCGTTCGGGCGGCGATGTTTTCGCCGGGTGCGTCAACGAGGCGTCCGTATGTCGTAATGGGATGGTCAATGCCAGGGTGCGAGCCCCGAGTCAGGTTCGACCGTGGTCGCGGGGGTGACCTACCCTCGATCTCGATCATGCGTCGGCCGGTACAACGGAGCGATCCGTGAAGCGTCAACCCTCCGGCCTGGAGCCGGGTCCCCCGGGTGGAGACCAAATGCAGCCAAGTGTGTCCCGTCCGCCCAACGCCCTGACAGGGCCCTGGTACAGAATCCAGGCGATCACGGCGCCCTCGCGCAGTTCCTCCGCGGAGTGGGACTTCGTCACCGTCCTGCCCGCGGTGCTCTCCACGGCCCAGCGCAACCGTCCCTTCGTGGTCGGCTGGCTCTCGCGAGGGTCGGGCGCCCCGCTGGAGCTGATCACCAACGCGGGGCCGCTCACCCCGCCGCGCCCGCCCCGCAGGGCCGCCACCGAGGCCGAGCAGGTCCCGGGCGGTCCGGAACCGCTGCTCTTCCCCAGCGGTGCCCGTGGCGTCCGGATCGGCGACGAGTGGCTCCGCGACCTGTCCGACCTCGCCTGGACCGTCTGCCCGGGACGTCAGGCACCTCCGCTCGGCGGACGCAGAGAGCCGGACGCCGACGAGATCAGGCGGCCCACGCTTTTCGAGTCGACGCTGGTCACGCTCATGTCCCGGCCGTTCGCCTGGCTGGTGGTGGCCGAGCAGACCGACCTGCTCGACGCCGAGGTCGCGCACCTGCGCACCCAGCTCAACGTGCTGCGGCAGTACGGTGACGCCTCCGAGCGTTCCCGCTACGACGCGGAACGGGCCGAGCGGCGCATGCAGGAGCTGGACGCCTTTCGCGAGGCCGGGCTCTGGAACGTCCGGGTGCTCGCCGGGGCCGCGGGTCCCGAGGAACTGCGCCAGATCGCCCCGGTGCTCGTCGGCTCCGCCGAGATGAGCCACCACCCCTACCGCCTGCGCAGCGCGCTGTCCGGTCCCGTCTACGGTTTCGCCGAGGCGCTCGCGACCACCCTGCAGGACCCGGCGGACGGCGCGGCCTCCCCGTTCGCGGCCACCGCCGGGGCGCTCGCCGCTCTCGCCGGGCTGCCGCACCGGGAGGTGCCGGGGGTACGGGTCCTCGACGCGGGCTTCTTCGACGTGACCAGCGAGGCGGACACCGTGCCCGGCGAGCTCACCGTCGAGCTCGGGTCCATCCTCGACGGCCAGGACAGGCCGGTCGGCTCGTTCAAGGTCCCGCTGGCCACCCTCAACCGGCACGCGTTCATCACCGGCGCCACCGGCTCCGGCAAGTCGCAGACCGTCAGGCATCTGCTGGAACAGCTCACCGGCGCGGGCATCCCGTGGCTCGCGATCGAGCCCGCCAAGTCCGAGTACGCCTCGATGGGCGGCAGGATCGAACACCTCGCCCCGGTGACCGTGATCAACCCGTCGGCACCGGAGAGCGTGCCGTTCAGCGTCAACCCGCTCGCCCCCGAGCCCGGATACCCGGTCCAGGCGCACATCGACATGGTCCGAGCCCTGTTCATGGCGGCCTTCGACGCCGAGGAGCCGTTCCCGCAGATCATGTCGCTCGCCCTGCAGCGGGTGTACGAGGCCAACGGCTGGGACGTGGTCACCGGCTGGGCCGCCCCCGGCGCCGCCGTCCGGCCCGCCGTGCCGACCCTCGAACAGCTCCAGCAGCACGCGATGGACGTGATCAAGGAGATCGGCTACGGCAAGGAGGTCCAGGCCGACGTGGAGGGCTTCATCTCGCTGCGGCTGCGGTCGCTGCGGGTGGGCTCCGCGGGCCGGTTCTTCGAGGGCGGGCACCCCGCCGACATCGGCGACCTGCTCCAGCGCAACGTGGTGCTCGCGATCGAGGACGTCGCGAACGACGAGGACAAGGCGTTCCTGATGGGCACCTTGATCATCCGGATCGTGGAGCATCTGCGGATGCGGGCCAGGAAGGAGCGCAGCAGCGGGCTCAAGCACGTCATCGTGATCGAGGAGGCACACCGGCTGCTGCGCGACCGGGGCGCGGGGCGGGCCAGCACGCACGCCGTCGAACTCCTGGCGGGCATGCTCGCCGAGATCCGCGCGTACGGCGAGGGCATCGTGGTCGCCGAGCAGATCCCCACGAAGCTCGTCTCCGACGTGGTGAAGAACACCGCGCTGAAGGTGATCCACCGGCTCCCCGCCGAGGACGACCGCCAGCTGGTCGGCGCGGCGACGAACCTGAGCGAGGAGCAGTCCCGGCAGGTCGTCTCGCTCCCTCCCGGTGTCGCCGCGGTCTTCGCCGACGGCATGGACCGGCCGTTGCGCGTCCAGGTGCCGCTGGGCGAGGACCGCGAGCGTCCGGTTCCCGGCCAGATGCCGCCCATCTGTGGCCGTCGCTCGGCGGCCTGCGGGCAGGAGTGCCGCACCGGCCGGGCGTGCACGCTGGTCGAGCTGCGCGAGGCGGACCTGCTCGCCGCGGCCTCCGACTGGGCGTGGCTGCGGATCTGGGCCGACACGCTGGTGCTGGCGTTCTGCACCAACCGGCCGCTGCCGGGAGTGCCCAGGGCGCTCGCCGGCCTCTGGGCGGATCTCCCGCCGCGACGGCGCGAGTGCCTGCTGGCCACGGCGGTGGAACGCTGCGTGGGCCGTCGCGCGTGGTCGCTGCGGACCGTGAACGACCCGACCACGCTGACCGAGCAGGTCGCCGTGGTCGCGACCAGGCTGCTCGGCCCCGACCGCGACCCCGGCGAGCGGCCGGGACCCGCCTGGGTGATCCCGCAGGTGCGGTGGCTGCATGAGGTGGACAGGCTCTTCCCGCACGGCCAGCCCGCGCCCAACCCGCGCGGCTCCGCGCCGGTCATGGAGTACGCGCTGTTCAACCGTCCGGCCGGGGGCACCGAGCTGCTCGGCCACCGGGCCAAGGCGCTGCGCCACCACCCGCTGTCCATGGAGGTGGAGAGGAACCGGGAGCTGGCCTGGCGGGTGATCCTCGGTGACGACGACCGCGAGAGCGTGGAGCGTGACATCCTCACGGTCACCATCGGCCTCGACCCGGCGGAGCGGCTCCGGCACGTGTCCCAGGCCATGGGGGCCGGCTGGCTGGAGAGTGTGCTGTCGTGGCCGGGCCGGTTCGTGCAGCCCTTCGACGAGGATTCGCCGGAGTCGGCGGAACTCGTCTTCACCGAGGGGTGAGGACGATGTTGTTTGTCGGCTTTTTTCGGTGCTTTCTCACCGGGTGCGAAGGCTTCCCCATCTCACCGTCACCGAGGGGTGCGTGTGACGTGCCTCCGGGGGTGACGGTGCCGAAGCAGGGCTAAGATCTGCGGCATGAACGATTCGGTGATTCCGGTCCCGCGGCCGGGCCGGTCGGCCGCCGGGTCGTCCCGTGACGGGTCGCCAAGCGAGGAGACGGTATGACTCAGCTTCCGCTGCGGGCGCAGCTCGCCACCGCTCTCGGCCGGACGGCCGCGACCCTGTCCCGGGTCACCGGGCGTGGGGACGGATCGGTGATCGGGGGCAGGGTCAGCCTGGTCCTGGAGCCCGATCTTCTGCGCAAGCTCGCGCACGACCGCAAGCTCGCGCTGGTGAGCGCGACCAACGGCAAGACGACGACGACCCGCCTGATCACCTCCGCGCTGTCGGAGCTCGGCGACGTCGCCACCAACGCCTTCGGCGCCAACATGCCCGCCGGGCACGTCTCGGCGCTGTCGTCGGCCAAGCACGCCCCGTACGGCGTGCTGGAGGTCGACGAGAAATACCTGCCCGAGGTGATCGACACCACCGGGGCCGGGGTCGTCTGCCTGATGAACCTCAGCCGCGACCAGATGGACCGGGCGGGCGAGATCTGGCTGCTCGCCCAGAAGTGGCGGCGTGCGCTCGCCGGCAAGAACACCCACGTGATCGCCAACGCGGACGACCCGCTGGTGACCTGGGGCGCCTCCACCGCGGCCTCGGTCACCTGGGTGTCGGCGGGACAGCCGTGGAAGGAGGACTCCTGGTGCTGCCCCGAGTGCGGCGGCCCCCTCGACCGCAAGGGCATGGAGTACGTCCCGCCCGGCAGTATCGGCGCCGGTGCCACCTCGACGGCGGGGGAGAACGACTGGGCCTGCCGCGAGTGCACCTTCCGGCGGCCCGAGCCGTCCTGGGTCCTTGACGACGACGCGGTGATCGACCCGCGCGGGCAGCGCTGGGTGCTCGACATCCAGCTTCCCGGGCGCGCCAACCGGGCCAACGCGGCGATCGCGCTCGCCACCGCGGAGGTGTTCGGCCTGCCGGTCGAGCGGGCGCTGCCCCGGCTGCGCGAGGTGAAGTCGGTCGCCGGCCGATACACCACGGTGGAACGCGACGGCCGGCACGCCCGGCTGCTGCTCGCCAAGAACCCGGCGGGATGGCTGGAGGCCTTCGACGTGCTCGACGCCTCGCTTCCGGTGATCCTCTCGGTGAACGCCCAGGGGCCCGACGGTCGCGACACCTCATGGCTGTGGGACGTCGACTACCGCGTGCTGCGCGGCAGGCCGGTCTTCGTGACCGGCGAACGGCGGCTCGACCTCGCGCTCCGGCTGGACGTGGCCGACGTGCCGTTCCAACTGGCGAACTCGTTCGAGCAGGCGCTCGCCGCGCAACCGTCGGGCAAGGTCGACGTGATCGCCAACTACACCGCCTTCCAGCAGATCCGATCGGAGTTCGGTCGTGCAGTCTGACAGCGCCCTGCGCCTTGTCTGGATTTATCCGGACCTACTGAGCACGTACGGCGACCAGGGCAACGTCCTGGTCCTGGAGCAGCGCGCCAAGCGCCGGGGCATCCCGGTCGAGACCGTGCACGTACGCTCGGCCGACCCGGTTCCCGAGAGCGGCGACATCTACCTCATCGGCGGCGGTGAGGACCGGCCGCAGATCCTCGCCTCCGAGCGGCTCCAGCGCGACGGCGGCCTGCACCGGGCCATCCAGCGGGGCGCTGCCCTGCTCGCCGTGTGCGCGGGCTACCAGATCATCGGCACCACGTTCGGTGGTGAGGAGGGCCAGCCGGTCGACGGCATCGGCCTGATCGACATCTCCAGCGGGCGCGGTCAGGGCCGGGCCGTCGGGGAGCTGGCGGGGGAGGCGGACCCGGCACTGGGCATCTCCACGCTCACCGGCTTCGAGAACCACATGGGCGTCACCAGGCTCGGGGCCGGGATCCGGCCGCTGGCACGGACGGCGGTCGGTACGGGCAACGGCGACGGCACCGAGGGCTGTTACACCGGCAAGATCGTCGGCACCTATCTGCACGGTCCCGCGCTCGCCCGCAACCCCGGCCTCGCCGACCTGCTGCTCACCTGGGCGGTGGGCGCCCAGCTGCCGCCGATCGACGACTCCTGGTTCGACAGGCTCCGCGAGGAGCGCCTCACCGCGGTGCTGCCCCGCTGATCAGGCGTCGCTCCTGCCGGCGGGGCGTCTCCGCCGGCAGCGGGTGCTCCGGTGCTCTCAGTAGACGAGGGCCTGGACGCCCTCCTCCAGGACCTCCTCCACGAAGGTGGAGGCGCCCGCGATGCGTATGCCCTCGATCACGTCGTCGACCGTGATGTCCCGTCGGGTCGCGCACTGCGTGCACAGGGTCACCCTGCCGCCCGCGAGCACCGCGTCGAGCAGGTCGCCGAGCTGGGCCGCGTGCGGGAGGGTGAACTCCTTCGCCCGTCCGGGGAGGGCGAACCAGGCGGACTCGCCCGTCAGCCAGAGCGAGACGGGAACGCCGCTCGCCAACGCCGCCGCGGCCACGGTGAAGGCCTGATTGCAGCGCTCAGGCGAGTCTTCGCCCGCGGTAACCTTGATCACCAGTGATCGTGCCATGTTCGCAGCCTATGCGGCCCGGCATCACCGGCGCGAACCATATCGCAGCGGCTCTAGGCTCGTTTCCATGGACGTTCCCGAACTGCATCCCGATCTTGAGCCGATCTCCTTCCTCGTGGGTCGATGGGAAGGCGCCGGGGTCGGTGGATATCCGACGATCGAGAGTTTCAACTTCGGCCAGGAGATCGTCTTCGGTCACAACGGCAAGCCGTTCCTGACCTACAGCAGTCGCACCTGGCTGCTCGACGAGGAGGGCGGCAAGGTCCGCCCGCTGGGCACCGAGACCGGTTTCTGGCGCCAGCTTCCCGGCCGTCAGCTTGAGGTGTGCCTGTCACACCCCACGGGCATCGTGGAGATCTACGTCGGCGAGGTGGTCTTCAACAAGATCGAGCTCCAGACCGACGTGGTGGCCCGCACCGCGACCGCGAAGGAGTACACCGCGGGCCACCGCCTCTACGGCCTGGTCAACGGCAACCTGATGTGGGCGTACGACATGGCCTCCATGGGGCAGCCGCTCCAGTCCCACATCTCGGCCGAGCTCAAGAGGGTCGGCGACTTCGTGCCCGACGAGGTGTGAGGCCGGCCCGATGGGGTCCGCTCGGTGGGGCCACCCGGTGGGGTTCGTCCCGACGGCGCGTGAGGCGGGGCGCCCGGCACCCGCGCTCGGGTGAGCGTCCGGCACCCGCGCTCGGGTGAGGCGGGGCGCTGGTTACGCTCTGGGACATGAGCACTCCCTTCACCCCCGACGTGGTCGAGGCGATCAAGCGCCACATGAACGACGACCACGCCGATGACGCGCTGCTGATCTGCAGGGGCCTCGGTGGGCAACCCGAGGCCACCGGCGCGACGACGACCGGTGTCGACGCCGAGGCGATCGAGTTCGCCGCCGTGGTCGACGGGCGGGACGTCACGGTCCGGGTTCCCTGGAGCACCACGCTGACCGAACGCGCCCAGGTCCGTACGGAGGTCGTCCGCCTCTACCGTGACGCCTGCACCGCCCTCGGCGTCCCCGCACGCGGCGAGCACTAAGGGAACGCGATGGGAACGCTGAGGCAGCACTGACCGGCGAATCCCCGTCGTACGAGGTGACGCCGCCGGGTGGACCTCGCCCACCGACTCCTCCTGAACGGGGAGAGGTGATCGAGAAGAAGGAGCCGGGAAAGGGAAGAACCCCGGGCCACTTCCCCCTGCTCGGCAGGGGGGCCGGTGGACTACAGGCGGGATCGCCCGCCTCCGGCGGCCCGGGGTTCCGGTGATTGTCGTGGATTCGCCGAACGTCGCCTGACGCCCGGACAGAGTCCGGTCGCGGCGTCCTAGCGGACAGCCACCTCGCTAGCCCAACTATGATCAACCATCGTTCGGACCACCTCCTTTCGGCGTGCCTGTACGTTATGAAACTCCGCGCCCTCGAGGCAAATGAATTTTCCAAACCCGCCTCTGCCCTCCAGCGCCCGCCCTCTGAGCAGCCCTGATGCGGCTCGGCGAGGGGGTTGGCGGGACGCCACGGCGGCCGGAGCCGATCGTTCGACCGCCGCCGACGCCCTGTGCGAATATCGCCACGATAGGTGTTCGAATGGTCGCCTAAAGTGAACTACTTGCTATAGGTGGACGGCGGTATTCATCTATGAGGGCGATGCCACCTCTACTGCTTCCTGAGCCGATCTCCGGCATCGACGAGGCGTACATCTACGGCTCCTGGGCTGCTCGATACGCGAATCAGGCCGGACCGCCGCCACGTGATATCGACGTCCTCGCCGTGGGATCCGCGGACGAGCTCCACGACGCGGCGCGAGCGGCCGAACGAATTCTCGGTCGCGAGGTGAACATCGGCCGCATCTCCTCGGCGACGTGGACCGACGACAGCTTGAACCCAAGCGGTTTTTCCCGGTAAATGTGAGTGGCGAAAAGCCGTTACCGCATTATTGTGCATTTGGGCTTAATGTAATATAAAGTAAAATTGCGAGTTTCCTGCGAGGAAGACCTGTGTGTCGCTGTGGGCTCATCTGATCGCGGCCGACCGGCACCCGTCTTGCTCCGCGGATGGCGAGCTGCAAGGTAAGCGTTTACTCGGTGCGCTGATCGCTCCCGACGCTGAGGCAAGGGCTTTCCTGAGCGGCTATTCTGGGTGAAACCGCCCGGGGAGGGATTGGATCTGTGGCGACACTGGCTGATGTCGCACGTCTGGCCGGCGTATCGTCGGCCACCGTGTCGCGGATCATCAACGGCAGCCCCAAGCCCGTGGCCGACGCTCTGCGTGAGCGGGTGCTGGCCGCCGTCGAGGAGTTGCAGTACGTGCCCAACGCGCACGCTCAGCTCCTCGCCCGCTCGCACCGCAGCACGATCGGCGTCATCGTGCACGACGTCTCAGACCCGTACTTCGCCGAGATCATCCGTGGACTGCAACGTGTCGCTACCGAAAACGGGCGACTCGTCATCACCTGCAACAGCTACCGCAACCCGGACAGAGAACTCGAATACGTCGAGCTGCTGCGTGCCCATCAGGTCGCGGCGATCATTCTCGCCGGCTCCGGTTACCACGACGACGCCTTCACCGCCAAGATGAACAGCAAGCTGCGCGTCTACCAGGCCACCGGCGGCCGGACCGTGGTCATCGGCCGCCATGACCACGTCGGCGACGCCGTCCTGCCCGACAACGAGAAGGGCGGCTACCTGCTGGCCGCTGAGCTGTACACCCTGGGCCACCGGCGGTTCGGGGTCATCGCCGGTCCTGAGCAGATGACCACCACCACGGACCGGCTCGCCGGACTGCGCCGCGCTGCGCGGGAGCATGGCCGGAGGTTGCCGGCCCGGCGTATCGTATACGGCGACTTCGACCGCACCAGCGGAATGGCCGCCGCCGCGGCGCTGCTCGACGCTGAGCCGAAGCTGACCGCCATGGCCGCGCTCAACGACTCGATGGCCATCGGCGCCCTCGCGCTGCTGCGTTCGCGTGGCATCGCCGTTCCCGACGAGGTCAGCGTGATCGGCTTTGACGACATGCCCATCGCGTCGGATGTCACCCCCGCGCTCACCACCATCCGTCTCCCGCTCGCCGACATGGGCGCCCGCGCCGTGATCCTCGCCCTGCAGCCGGCCGAAGGCGATGACGTGCTGCGTATCGTGCGGGTGGGAGCGGAGCTCATCCGCCGGGAGAGCGCCGGCCCGGCGCGGCGGTAGCACCTCTTCCCCGTGCCGGGCGCCTTGTTCGGTGGGAGGCGGATCTCCCCGTCGGTGGTGCGTGAAGGGTGACCCTCGCGACGCCGGGCGTCGCGAGGGTCACCTTCGCGGGGTCAGCGGCTCGGTGGTGTCAGAGCCGTTCGATCCAGACGTTGCGGAATCGTGGGTTGTCGCCGGGGTCGCCGTGGTCCTGTAGCTTGATCTTGCCCGGGGCCGGGTCCTCCGCTCTGCCCGCGCCGGTCGGGCCGTCGATGGCCACGTTGTCGTGCACCAGTTTTCCGTTCCACTTCACGGTTATCCGCGCGTCCTCCACCTTCTTGGCCGCGTTGTCGAAGCGCGCCGCGCGGAACTCGATGTCGTACGTCTGCCACTCGCCGGTCGGCCGCGCCGCGTTCACGTCCGGCGCCTTCTTCAGATAGAGGGAGCCGGCGCCGTTGAGCTCCGGGGGTCGCCCGTAGGACTCCAGCACCTGCAGTTCGTAGCTCTCGAAGATGTACACGCCGCTGTTGCCGCGGGCCTGGCCGGTGACCTCCGGCGGGTAGTGCGGCTGGTACCACTCGATGTGCATGCGGAAGTCGCCGAACCGTTCCTTCGTGCGGATGTCACCGCCGAGCGACTCCATCGTCCCGTCCGCCACGGGCCACGTCGCCGGGGCGCCGGACGTCGTCTCCCACGCGTCGAGGTCGGTGCCGTCGAACAGCGTGATCCGCTTCTTCGACGGCGTCACCGTGATCTTGTCCAGGTTGACGCGTCCGACGTCGGTCGCCTCAAAGACGTAGGCGATGGTGTTCGCGCCGGGGCGCAGCGTCACCGTCTCCGTCTGGGTCGCCCAGTTGGCCCAGGCCCCGGTGGGGGCGAGCCAGATCTGCTTCTCCTTCTTGCCGTTGACGTACAGGCTCATCGACTTCGAGGGCGGGTTGGTGGGGATCGAGTTGGGGCCGTTCGCGTACCGCAGCTCGATGTCGTGGCGGCCGGCCTTGTCGGCGCGGACGGCGAACGTGGTGCTGGCGCCCACTTCCCAGTTGCGGTCGACGAAACCGGCGCCCGAGTAGCCGGCGTGGTTGGTGTTCCAGCCGGTCCCACCGGCCAGCTTGGCGGACTCCGCCTCGTACTCGGCCGGTGCCTTCGTGCCGTCGGCCAGCCGGTTGAGCGTGTACCACGCCTCGGTGCTCCACAGCTCCTGACCGGACGCCGAGTCGAACGGGCGCGGGGAGTGCACGTGCACCACGTGGCCCGGCTTCAGGCCCGTGATCTTCAGCGTCACCTTCTTGCGGTCCTTCGACAGGGTCGCCGAGGTGACCTCAAGGGTCTGCTCACCGATCTTCGGGCCGCCGTACTGGGGCGTCGCCACGTACCGCCACTGCTTGACCTTGTACTTGGCGGCGAGGTTCTGCGCGGTCTCGTCGGACAGCGGCTGCGTGTACTCGAGTTCGAAGCCGCCCTTGACGGCCCGCATCTTGCGGATGTCGAACGCCTCGGAGCCGTTGAGGCTGAGCTTCTGCAGGCCGTAGCTGAGCTTGCCCGCCTGGCCCCAGTTGCCCGCCCAGCCGATGCCGCCGGTGTAGATCGCGTTGTCCGGGCCGAGGCCGATCCGGCTCACCCCGGACTCGAGCCCCTGGGTCATGCGGAACACGGCGCCCTGGTACTCGCCCGCGACCTTCTCCAGGTACGCGCGCTGCAGACCGCCGTAGGTCACGTCGCCGAACACCATCTGGCCCTTGAACACGCCGTCGGGCAGCACGATCGGGTTGCTCGGCGAGTTGGAGATCTCGTTGTGCGGCAACCAGAGCACGGGTTCGGTCACCGGCTGGTCGTCGTACGTGCCACTCGGGTTGACGTAGTGGTTGTAGAAGGCGCCCTCCTTGATCCGCACCAGCTTCGACGCCGGCACCCACATGCCCTGGTTGTCGGTGACGAAGATGTCGTTCCCCGGCCCCCAGCCGATGCCGTTGGGTGTGCGCAGCCCACTGGCGATATAGGTCACTTCGCCCGTCTTCTTGTTGATCTTGAGGGTGCTGCCGCGGTGGGGAACGGGCTGCGGGTTGGCGGTCGCGCCGCCGGGGACCATCGAGATGCCCGTGGTGACGTAGAAGTATCCGCCCTTGTACAGCAGGCCGAACGCGAACTCGTGGTAGTTGCCGCTGAACGGCCAGGTCGCGATCCTGCGGTACTCGTCGGTGACCTCGTCGCCTGTCTTGTCCACGAGCGCGGTCAGCTGGTGCTTCTCCGACACGTAGATGGTGCCGTCGACGTACTTGAGGCCCATCGGTTCCTGCAGGCCTTGGGCGATCTTCTTGGTGGTCACCTTGCTCGGGTCGGTGTTGCCGGTGACGCCGTCGAGCAGGTACACCTCGCCGAGCACGGTCTCCCGGTCACCGCCCCAGGTGGAGATGGCCAGCCGGCCGTCCGGCAGCCAGTCCATGCCGGTGACCTGCGGCTGGAAGCCGTCCGGGCGCAGGTTCGTCAGCGTGTAGGCCGGGTGCACACCGGTCAGCGGCAGCCCGTCGCCGGGGGCGTCGGTGACGCCCTCACACTGCTTGCGGCCGGGTGAGGTGACCCGTACGACCTCGGAGTCGGTGCTCAGCACCGAGGTCGGCACGAGGGTGTGGCCGGTCGCGCCCGGTGGCCGCCACTCGAGCCGTAGCCGCTTGGTGGACTGGGCGTCGAAGTGCTCGATGCGCAGCGCGTGGTAGCCCGCGGTCAGGTCGATCGAGCCGTCCTTCGGGGTGGCGCCGTGGCGGCCGGGGTGGTCGATCACCTGGGTGCCGTCGAGGAAGAACCGTGCGCCGTCGTCGCTGATGAGCCGGAAGTCGTAGGTCCCGGCGGTGGTGATGTTGAGGTTGCCGCTCACTTCGGTGACGAACTGGTTCGCGAACCCGAAGTCCGCGGTGGTCGTCCAGTCGATCGTCGGCATCACCTTGTCGATGTTGGGTGTCTGGCCTGGTTTGAGCACGCAGTAGTCGAACAGGGCGACCTGCACGTCGTACACGCGCATCGTCACGCCCGGTTCCTGGGGCGGGATGTCGGCCTGGGCGGCGGCCTGGACGGGGAGTGGCGTCGACAGGAACGGCAGGAGCAACGCAGCGGCGGCTGTGGCGGCCGCGCCGAACCACCGTCGCCTGCGTCCGGGCCGGCTGGTGGTCGGGGGCGTGCTGTGATCCATCTTCCCTCACAGTGGCTGGGGGGTGGACGTGCGGTCAGGATCAGCGGACAGGTAAGCGTTTTCCTAGGAAAGCGCTTTCGACCGTAAACAGAAGACAGGGCGGCGGTCAAGAGGTCCTTCGAAGGGTGGTTCGCGAGTGAATGTCCCTTTTGTCGTCCAGGGTTGGCGGAGGCGGGCCGGGCAAGGGATTGGATGCTCGCATCCAGCGCATTTCGGAAACTGTGCCCCTTTTCGGGCGAGTCGAGTGAAAAGAACCGTTGACGGGTACGTGTCCGGCTGGTTACGGTCGTGGCAATCGGACTAGGAAAGCCCTTTCCTGGCTCTGCGAGGCGGTCGCGCCCAGCTTCCGCCCTCACGGTGATCCGACCCGGAGAAGGAGTGCCTGTGCAGAACCAAGCGGCTGACCACGGCATTGACCTGGAGGCGAAGAACCGGTCCGCGTCGACGACGACTCCGACAGGGGCACGGGCCGGGACGTCCACCGAGGTAACCGCTCCGGCGAATCGCCCACCCGCCCCGACAGGGCGAGCCGACCATCCTGGCATTCGCCTGCTGCGCTTCGCCGGGGCGCTCTGGCGACCCGCGCTTCTGCTCGCCGTCGTCTTCGCCGTCTGGTGGCTCGTCGCCGAGCTCGGATTGATGCCGAACTACCTGCTGCCCACCCCGGGCCAGGTCTGGGAGACCATGATCGAAGACTGGGCGTTTCTGATGCGGAACACGTATGTGACGCTGTATGAGACGGTCATCGGCTTCATCCTGGCCGCCCTGCTGGGTCTGGGTACCGCTGTTTTGATCGCCTACTCGCCCACGATGGAGAAGGCCATCTACCCCATCGTGCTCTTCGCCCAGGTGATTCCGAAGATCGCGATCGCCCCGCTGCTCGTGGTCTGGTTCGGCGTCGGGCTCACGCCGAAGATCGTCTTGGCCGTTCTCATCGCGTTCTTCCCGGTTGTCATCTCCGGGGTGGCCGGTCTGCGATCGACGGATCCGGAGCTGATCGACCTGTCCGCGACCATGGGCGCCGGCCGGTGGAAGACGTTCCGCAAGATCCGATTCCCGAACGCGCTCCCGCATCTGATGGCCGGGTTGAAGGTCGCCGTGACCCTGGCGGTGGTCGGCGCCGTCGTCGGCGAGTTCGTCGGTGCCGACGAGGGTCTCGGCTACGTACTGCTGGTGGCCAACGGCAATCTGGACGCCCCGTTGCTCTTCGCCGACCTGTTCCTGATGTCGTTGATCGGCATCGTCCTCTTCGTCATCGTCGAGGTGGCGGAGGCCCTGCTCATCCCGTGGCACGCCAGCCGTCGTACCGGCGTACCGCTGACCACGTCCTGAATCGCTCCACACACCCCCACCCCCCCCGCCGGATGCTTCGGGAGGCATCGCCAATGAGAAGTCTTGGGTATACCGCCGCCGTGCTCCTGCTGGTGGGAACGGTGGCCGCCTGCGGCGGCGGCGACGCCGAACAGCCAGGCGCCGCCGACGGCGCCAGAACGGTGAACCTGACCCTGAACTGGGTTCCCTACGGCGAGCACGCTCCGTTCTACTACGGGGTCAAGAAGGGCTTCTACGATGCCGAGGGCATCAAGCTGACGATCAAACCCGGCGGAGGGTCCGGGAAGACCATCCAGGCGGTGGCCCAGGAGCAGACCGACTTCGGCTGGGCGGACACTCCGCCACTGCTCAAGGGCATCACCTCGGGCATGAAGGTCAAGAGCGTGGGGGTGTTCCTCCAGAAGGGCCCGGCTTCCATCGAATCCCTCGCCGAGACCGGAATCAAGGCACCCGCCGATCTCAAGGGAAAGACCGTGGGCGGCACCCCGGGCGATGCCATCTACGCCACCTTCCCCGCCTGGCTCAAGGCCAATGGGCTCTCCGAGCAGGACGTCAAGGTGGTCAACCTCGACGCGGCCGGGAAGATCGCCGCTCTCGCCGAGGGCCAGGTCGACGCCATCCAGGGCTTCTTCCACGACCAGGCGCCGACCATCGAGGCCAAAACCGGCAAGGACGTCGACTACCTGCTCTACGCCGACTGGGGGATGAACATGTTGGGCACCGGCCTGGTGGTCAACGAGAACACGCTGAGCAAGGACCCGGACATGGTGAAGGCGTTCGTCCGGGCCACCCAGAGGTCCTGGAGCGAGGCGGCCAAGGACATCCCCGGCGCCGTCGACGCGATGGCCGAACTGGCCGAGAACGAGCCTGAGAAGGACGTGCTGCTCAAGCAGCTGACGCTGGCCGTGCCGCTGCTCGACGTCGCCGCCGACGGCACGCCCGGGGTCAACGCCGAGGCGAAGTGGACCGAAACCATCAATCTGATGACCCAGTACGCCGAGCTGGGAGACCCCGGCGCCCCGTCGAAGTACTGGGACGGCTCCTACGGCAGCAACGGGTGAGGCGGCGATGACCACAGCCGCAGCGACGCTGACCGACACCGCGATCGACATCACCGACCTGACCGTCCAGTTCCAGTCGAAACGATCCCAGACCCTGGCGGTCGACAACGTCACCCTACGGGTTGACGCGGGCGAGTTCATCACGATCGTGGGACCGTCCGGGTGCGGGAAATCCACCGTGCTCAAAATCATCGCCGGCCTGGTCAAGCCCACCAGCGGTACGGTCGCCCTCCTCGGCCGACCGGTCACCCAGCCGCAGAAGGACATCGGCTTCGTCTTCCAGCGGGCGGCCCTGCTTGAGTGGCGAGGTGTGCGGAAGAACATCCTGCTGCAGGCCGAGATGCGTGGGTTGGACCGGGCGTGGGCTGCCCGCCGGGCCGACGAACTGATCGAGCTCACCGGCCTGACCGGCTTCGAGAACGCGCTCCCGCACGAGTTGTCGGGCGGCATGCAGCAGCGGGTGGCCCTCTGCCGGGCGCTGCTGCACCAACCGCCGGTGCTCCTCATGGACGAGCCGTTCGGAGCGCTCGACGCGTTGACCCGCGAGCAGCTCAACACCGAGTTGAACCGGATCTGGCAGGAGACCGGGACCACCATCGTCCTGGTCACCCACTCCATCGCCGAGGCGGTGTTCCTCGGCACCCGGGTCGAGGTGATGAGCCCGCGTCCGGGCCGCATCGTGCGCACTCTCCCCGTCGACCTGCCCCTCGACCGGGAGTACGCGCAGGTGATGTCCGACGAACGGTTCGACCGGTTGGCCACGCAGATCCGCGAACTCCTCGGCTCGGGAGCCAACCACTGACCGACAGCCACGCGCCGAGGCGGTGGACCGACGCCGCCGGGGCGTGGCTCGGACTCGGTGCGGCGCCCGCCGCGCTGATCCTGGGCGCCGGGATCGCGCACCGGCACGGCGGCGCCGTGCCGGTGCTCGGCCTGGCCGGGGGCGCCGCGCTGATGGCGCTGTTGCTCTTCGGTCAGGGTGCCCTGGGGGTACGGCCGCCGTACGGGGAAGGCGGGACGCTGACCGAGGTCGCGCCCCGGTATCTGCCGGCGGCAGGGCGGCTCCTGCTCGGCTGGGTGCTCGGCGCCGCGATGATCGGGTGGAATGGTTTCAACGTCGGGCTGGGCGGCGCCTCCCTGGCCGCGGTGTTCGGCATTCCCGGACCGATGGGCGCGCTACTGCTCGCGGCAGCCGTCCTGGCCGTGTCCTACGCCTCGCCCGCGGCCGGCAACCGGATCGCCGTGCTCACCACGCTGGCGGCACTCGCCCTGGTCACCGTATGCGTGGCGCTGCTGCGGCCGGCGACGCCGCCGGTGACCCTGTCGATGGGCGGTCCAGGTGGGCTGGGCGGCCTGGGTGTGGCTGCCGACATCGCCGTCATCGGCGGCTACGTGTCGGTCTTCGCGCTGCGCGCACCCGACTTCAGCCGTGGTCTCTCCACCCGCCGGGACCTCGTCCGGTGCGTCCTGTTGCTGGTCGCCCCGGCGGTCGTGGTCATCGCGGCGGGCGCCGGGGTCTGGTTGCACACCGGCTCCACCGACGTGGTCTCGGCGCTGGCGGACGCCGACGGTCTTTCGTCGTACGCCAATCTGTTCGTCACGGCCGGGGTCTTCGCGCCCGCGCTGACCACCACCTACTCGGGCGCCCTGGCGCTGCGCGCGGTCCGTCCGACGATGTCGAACTCGGCCGCCATGCTGATGGTGACCGTACCCGGTGCGCTGTTGGCCACGGTCCGCTTCGACCTCCTGCTGCTGCCCTGGTTGTCGGTGCTCGGGGCGATCCTGCCGCCACTGATCATCCCGATGGCGACGGAGGCGTGGCGGCGTCGGCGCGGCCGGTCGCCCCGGCCGGTCGCGACCTGGACCTGGCTGCCGGCCGGCCTGGTCGCGACCGCGTTGACCGTGGCGGGGTCCCCGGTCGCGGGGGTGGCCGGCCTGGCGCTGGCGTCGTTGGCCACCGTGTCGCACCTCTGGCGTGGCCGCCGGTGACCGATGGCCGGGCAGCGACCTTGACCGGCTCGATGAGCGACCCGGTGCGGCCCGGGGGAGTGGGCGGCCGGTGTTGACGGTGCCGGTGCGTGGTATTAGCGTCGAGCCATAACTGGAAAGCCCTTTCCTGAGATATTTCTCCCCGAGAAAGGTGATGCCGATGAGCATGTCGACGGAGCGAGTCACACCGCTGCCGGGCGGGGTCGGAGTCTCCCGGCTCTGCGTTTACGATTCGATCGCTCCGGACGGCGAGATCGGCGGTACCCCTCACCTGCACCTGGCCTGCGCCGAGGCGTACGTGGTGATATCCGGATCGGGGCTCGTGCAGACGCTCACGCTTTCCGGATACCGGGAGACCCGGTTGCGTCCGGGGGCCGTTGTCTGGTTCGCTCCGGGCACGATTCACCGGCTGGTCAACAACGGCGGCCTGGAGATCGTCGTCCTCATGCAGAACAGCGGTCTTCCCGAGGCAGGCGACGCCGTGCTGACCCTTCCGCCGGACCTGCTCGCCGACCCCGCGACGTACGCGGCCGCCGTGGCGCTGCCCGGCGGCGGCGCGCCAGGCGCGGACGTGACCGCCGCCTATGCTCGGCGTGACCTCGCCGTACGCGGGTTCGAGCGGCTGCGGGCCGCCGCGCTGGCCGACGATCTCACCCCGTTGCGCGAGTTCCATGCCGCGGCGATCCGCCTCGTCCGGCCGTACGTGGACGACTGGCGGCGGAGATGGCGCGACGGCGCGTTGCGGGCGGCCGACGAGACCGGACATCAGCTCGACGCGCTCGCTCGCGGCGAAGCGCCACACCTGGCCGAGGCGCAGGTCCACCAGATGGCGGAGCCACGCGACCGTGGCCGACTGGGCATGTGCGGCCTGCTCGACACCTATCCGGTGAGTTGACCGCCTCCACGCCGGCGAATCCACTGCTGCAGGCGGTCGGGCCGTGGGAGGACGAGGGGAGCCTCGGTGCTCATAGACTCTGTATATGACCGAGACGTCGTGGCATGAGGAACTCCGGGCGCGCGGTTACCGGGTCACTCCGCAGCGCCAGCTGGTGCTTGAGGCGGTCAAGGCCTGTGAGCACGCCACTCCGGAGGAGATCTGCAACCGGGTGCGGGAGACCGCTCGCGGGGTGAACATATCCACCGTCTACCGGACCCTTGAGCTCCTTGAGGAGCTCGGCATGGTCACCCACTCCCATCTCGGGCACGGCGCCCCCACCTACCACCTGACGTCCGAGGCCGATCATGTTCATCTGGTCTGCCGCGGTTGCGGGGAGATCAGTGAAGTGAGCCCCGACCTGGTGGAGGACTTCGTCGCCAACCTCGACCAGAAGCTCGGGTTCCTCACCGATGTGCACCATCTGACGGTCTTCGGCCGCTGCCGCAAGTGCCGCTGAGCCGCCGGGGAGATCGTCGCCGGACCGGCGGGACCCCGGGGCCGGGACTCGTCGCGCTTCGGCCGCCGAGCCACTGAGCCGAGCCGCCGGGGTGTGTCGCGCAGGCCGGGACCCTTCTGTGGGAAGAGTCGCCGCCGTGCTCTTCGGCGGAGCCTCGTAGGCTGTGTTCATGCGAAGCCCTCTGCTGGACACTCCCGGCGCGGTCGCGGCCGAGAGCCCCGACGCCGACGTCGCCGGACACTACGGCGACCCGTTCGCCGAGCAGCGCGCGCTGCTCGCCGGGGAGGCGATGGTCGACCGGAGCAACCGCGAGGTCGTCCGGATCTCCGGACCCGATCGTCTGAGCTGGCTCAACAGCCTCAGCTCGCAGAAACTCGACGACCTGAAACCGGGGCGGCCCACCGAGACGCTGCTGCTGGACGCCCAGGGCAGGGTGGAGCACCACCTCGTCCTCGTCGACGACGGCGAGGCGGTGTGGGCGCACGTCGAGCCGGGCACCGGCGCGGAGGTGGCCGCGTTCCTCGACAAGATGCGGTTCATGCTCAGGGTCGAGGTCGCCGACGTGACGGATCGCTACGCCGTGGTCTCCGTGGCCGGGGAGGCGCGCCCCGACCTGCCCGAGGGCGCCGTCGCCGTGGGGCAGGACATCCTGCTCCCGCGCGACCTGCTCGCCGGGCGGCTCGGGCTGGGCCTCGCCGGGCTCTGGGCGTACGAGGCGCTGCGGATCGAGGGGCACCGTCCCCGCCTGGGCTTCGAGACCGACCACAAGACGATCCCGCACGAGGTGGGCTGGATCGGCTCGGCCCTGCACCTCAACAAGGGCTGTTACAAGGGCCAGGAGACCGTGGCCCGCGTCCACAACCTGGGCCACCCGCCCCGCCGCCTGGTCTTCCTGCACCTGGACGGCAGCGTCGACACCCTGCCCAAGCACGGTGCGCCGGTGACCCTGGACGGGGCGGAGGTCGGTTTCGTGGGGAGTTCGGCGCGCCATCACGAGCTGGGGCCGGTCGCGCTCGCCGTGGTCAAGAGGACCGTGCCGGTGGACGCCACGCTGGAGGCCGCGGGGGTGGCCGCGTCCCAGGAGGTCATCGTGCCGCCGGACGCCGGACGCAACGTCCAGATCGACCCGAGCCTGCGCCGCCGCATCCGCTGACCCCGAGGGCGCCCGACGGCGCCGCGCCCCGGTCGTGGTCACCGGGGCGCGCGGGGTCAGATGTCCAGAATCAGGGTGATCGGGCCGTCGTTGGTGAGCCCGACCTTCATGTCGGCCCCGAACACCCCGGTCTCCACGCGGGCGCCCAGCGCGCGCAGTTCGGCGCAGACCGCCTCCACCAGCGGCTCGGCGACCGGTCCAGGGGCGGCGGCCTGCCAGGTGGGACGGCGGCCCTTGCGGGCGTCGCCGTACAGGGTGAACTGGCTGACCACCAGCAGTGGCGCGCCGATGTCGGAGCAGGACTTCTCGCCGGAGAGGATCCGCAGGCCCCAGAGCTTGGCGGCGAGCCTGGCCGCCTCGGCGCGCGTGTCGGTATGGGTCACGCCGACCAGGACGAGCAGCCCCGGCTCGTCGATCGCCCCGACCGTCGCGCCGTCCACCACCACCGACGCGGAACTCACCCGCTGTACGACCGCACGCATACCCCCATCATCCCGTGTCCCCGGGCGTCCCTAGACTTCGGGCGAAAGGAGACAAAGGTGTCTGCTGAGTCGTTGTTCGTCGAGGTTGTCCGCTCGGGGTTCGTGGAGTCCACCCATCGGGCGCGGATGCTCGCGGTGGCCGCCGACGGGTCGCCGGTGAGGGTTCACGGGGCGGTGGACGCCCTGGTGTCGCCACGTTCGTCCATGAAGCCCCTGCAGGCGCTCGGGATGGTCCGCGCCGGGCTCCCCCTGGAGGGGGAGTTGCTCGCGCTGGCGTGCGCGAGTCACGTGGGGGAGCCGTTCCACGTGGACGGGGTACGGAGGATCCTGGCCGGGGCGGGGCTGGAGGAGAGCGCGCTCGGCTGTCCCGCGGACCTGCCTGAGGACGTCGCCTCCCGCGAGGAGGTGCTGCGTTCAGGAGGGGGCCGGGCCAGGGTCTACATGAACTGCTCGGGCAAGCACGCGGCGATGCTGGCCACCTGCGTGGCCAACGGCTGGCCCCCGGAGACCTACCTCGACCCGGCGCATCCGCTGCAGCGGGCCGTGCGCGCCACGATCGAGGAACTGACCGGCGAGCGCGTCGCCGCGAGCGGGGTGGACGGTTGCGGCGCACCGCTGTTCTTCGTCTCGATGCTGGGGGTGACCCGGGCGTTCCGCGCCCTCGTCCTCGCCGATCCCGACTCCCCGGAGCGTCGCGTCGCCGACGCGTTCCGCGCCCACCCCGAGTGGACGTCGGGGACCACCCGCCCCGAGGCCCGGCTGATGCGGGCGGTTCCCGGGCTGCTGGTCAAGGCCGGCGCGGAGGCCTTCGACGCGTTCGTCTTCACCGACGGGCGCTCGGGAACCGTCAAGATCGAGGACGGTGGCCAGCGCGCCCGCGTCCCGGTCACCGTCGCGGCCCTGACCGCCCTCGGCTTCGAGGCCCCGGGACTCGACGAACTCGCCACCGGGGTCGTGCTCGGCGGAGGGCGTCCGGTGGGCGAGATCCGCGTGCGGTAGCCGCCCGGGGCTCGCGTACGGGCTCGTGTAAGGAAGCTCTCACAGGGAGCGGAACTGGCGGGTGGTGGAGATCGCCCCCGAGGTGGTCATGGTGAAGGTCCGCATCGAGTCGGCGAACCTGGACAGGTCCCACTCGGCCGGGCCGTGATACCAGTACAGGTTGTCGGCCTGCTGTCCGTTGCCGGTGACCGAGGAGACCACGCGGGCCCAGCGGTCGACGTTGTCGAAGATGACGGCGTAGGGCAGGTAGCGGGAGAACAGCTCCACCCGCTGGGCCTCGGGGACGTCCCCGCCGAGGTCGGCGCTGGACAGATACTCCCTGAAACCGATGGTGTGGGCGAGGGCGCCCGCGCCCTTCGCGGTCTTGGCGGGCATGTACTGGCCGCCCACCGCGAGGGCGGCACCGGCGATGATCAGGGCCAGGCCGAGCACCCCGTACGTGGTGAGCCAGGCGAGCCCGACGGTGGCGAGGACGCCGAGCCCGGTGAGGACCACCCCGAGGGTCGTCCAGCGGGTGCGGACGGTGTCGGGGCGGCGGGCGAACCAGCCCTGCGTGACCACGTCGCGGTAGAGCGCCTCGCGGACCCTGCCCAGCTTGGCGCCGAACGATCCCTGGAGCTCCGAGAGCAGCACCGCGTCACGGCCGTCGAAGATGGCGTCGTAGAGCTCCCGCTCGTAGGGCAGCAGCGAGGCGACCTGGGCGGCGGGCATCCGCACGAGCCTCCAGTCGGGGGTCTCGTACGTCTGCCGGGGCTGTTCGTCGATCCTGAGGTAGCCCCGCACGGCCAGGTCGACGATCGTGGCGGTCACGTCGATCACGTCGGCCTGCTCGTCCATGAGGGTGCCGATCTGGCCGGGGCGGACACCGTCCGGCGGGGCGAAGTGACCGTTCTCGACGCCGCTGAGCGAGCCCGACTCGTGGCCGACCACGCGGGCGTCGCGGCCCCTGGTCCAGTAGAGGAGGCCGAGGCCGCCGAGCAGCAGCAGGAGCAGGCCGGCCAGCGCGCCGCCGGTGACGGCGTTCAGGGTGAAGGCGTTGGACAGCTCGAAGCGGCGCTCCAGGACCGGTGCCCCCTTGGTGGCGCCGGCGGGGTAACCGACGACCACGGTGAGCACCTCACCGGCGCCGAGGTCCTGCTGCCCGAACTCGGCGGCGACGCCCGTGTGGTCCATGGACGCCTCGGTGCAGGCGATCGCCGAGGTGAGGGGGCCGGCGAAGCACGACAGGTTCTGCGTCGTGGCCGGCCCGCTCACGCTGACCCTGGCCTGCTCCACGGGAACGGACCAGGCGCCCACCGCGTACCAGCGCAGTTCCTGGGCGTCGGCGAGCGGTGTGACGGCGCCCAGGACGTCGTACTCCAGGGTGGCGCTTCCCGATCCTTTCAGGGTGATGGTCTCGCCGGTCAGCGTGGCGTCGCCCTTGAGGCCGGTGACCTGGTAGAGGCGGTCGCTGCGATCGTCGTAGCGGGTCCGGGCGACGAGGTCGCGCGACGGTGCGTCACCCTCGAAGACGACCTCCTCCCTGACGTGGAGCACGCCGTCCTGCCGGAGCTCCAGCTGGACGGTCGTGCTGGTCACCTTGCCGTCCTGCGTGGAGCGGACGGCCTGCGCGGAGCGTGCGGCACGGATGCTCCGTCCGGTCCGAGAGGAGTGGGGCTCCGCCTCGGTCCGCCAGACCTTGGGGGGTGCCGCCTCGGTCCGCACGGTCCGGGAGGACTCCGCTCCGGTCGGGCCGCTCGCCAGGGCGGGGGACGCGAGGGCGAGGGACGTGCCGAGCGTGAGCGCGAGGATCGCCGTCGCGGCCAGGGTTCCGGCTGCTCGGTGCGAGAAAGATGCCGCCATGTGCCGGGAGCTTAGCGAGATCCACCGGCCTGTGACGGACCACCCCGTATCCATTTTTTCCCGCTTATAAACCTATATGTGGTTACATCCGCTAGATTGCCGCCCGTAGATCAACTCTTTGGAGGGGCGGTCGCATGCGCTCACGGGGGGCGAACCCGCTGGCCTTCGGCGTGCTCGGTGTGCTCGCCACGGCGTTCACCGCGGTCGTGGTGATCGCGAGTCTGGCCGGTGAGAAGGATGTCGAGCTTCCCGCCGGGCCGGGGACCGCCCCGGTGGCGACGAGGAGCGCCGCCCCCCAGCAGACGGGTGACAGCGAGGTCACCACGCCGGACTTCACCCCGCCGGAGAAGCTGAACCTCGGCTCGCTGGGCGACGCCGAGATCACGCCGGTCGCCGCGAAACGGAACGCCGCGGGAAGGAGCACCGCCGTCGACCTCCGCCAGATGCGGCGCTCGGACACCGGGGCCCGGCTCAAGCGCAACCCGCTGTACGGCACGGGCCTGATGCGTCCCACCTCGTGCCGTGCCCCCCGGCCCTCGACCCGGCCCCGCGAGATGCTCTCCTATCTCAACGCCGTCACCGACTGCCTGGACCGGGCGTGGTCGGCGAAGTTCTCCCAGGCCGGCGCGCTCTTCCTCCCGGCCCGCAGGGTCTACTGGTCCCGTCAGGGGCGAGGGCCCTGCGGGACGTACCCCGACGCCAACGCCTCCGCCTACTACTGCCCGTCCAACCGGGGCATGTACATCGGCCTGAGCCATGTGATCGAGCAGAGTGGCGACCTCGACCCCGCCGCCAACCACGTGCCCTACATGACCGTGCTCGCCCACGAGTACGCGCACCACGTGCAGAGCATGGCGGGCATCGGCGGAGCCTGGTGGTGGGAGGTCTCCGACAGGTCCCGTGCCGCCCAGGACTCCCACTCCCGCCGCAGCGAACTCCAGGCGCAGTGCCTCGCCGGAGCCTTCGCCCGCACCGTACGGGTCCCGCTGGGAGTCACCAACGCCCGCTGGCAGGAGGTCCTGCGCACCGAGTACGGGCGCGGTGACGACCAGAACGGAGGTGCCCGGCGCGACCACGGCAGCGGCGAGCGCTACGCCGCCTGGCTCGACCACGGCTGGAAGTACGCCAGGATCGCCTACTGCAACACTTGGTCCGTCGGCCCTTCCGATGTCAGCTGACCCCTCCCACCACCGGTGGACATCTGCAATCATGTCGGGAGCCTGACGTTTCCTGAGGTGGTATGCGCGCGCCCGTACGTAGCCGACCGTGGGCGTTCGCGGCCGCATTCCTTGTAGCGATTTCTTCCCTTATTTCGGGATGTAGCGTTGGAAGCGGTCTGGCCACGCCGATGACCGCCGGTACGAAATCACCGCCCGCCTGGCCGTCCCGGGCTCCGCTCGTCATGATCGTCGGTGACAGCTTCACGGTCGGGTCGGGTCCGGTACGAGGGTGGGACGGCTACGCGGCCCGGGTCGCGCGGGAGCTGGGCTGGCAACTGATCACCGCGGGCGCCGCGGGGACGGGCTTCGTCAACCCCGGCAGGGTGGGCCGGACCTTCCAGGACTCCTTCGTCAAGGAGCTCTCCTGGCGTCCCGAGCCCGACATGCTCATCATCTCCGGCGGGCGCAACGACCGCCGGGTCGAGGCCGCGAGGATCGAGAACGCGGCCGTCCGGCTGGTGGAGCTGGCCAGGCGGAGGTGGCCGCACACCAGGATCGTGCTGGTCGGTCCGATCTGGATGACGAAGGCACCCCGGTGGGCCTACGGCGTGCGGGAGGCCGTCGCGCTCGCCGCCGACCGGCAGGAGGTGTCCTTCCTCGACCCGTTCGAGGCCCTCGGCCCGCACGGCCGGGGCTGGGGGCGCGGGGCGGTGCTGCCCGACGGCGTCCACCCCACCCTCGTCGGCCACGTACGCCTCTCGCGCTGGATGGTCTCCGCGCTGCACGCCTACGGCATCGACGCGCGCCCTTCCTGAGAGAGGAGGGGGTCCGGCCGACCGTGAGCCGGGAGGCCCGGCAGCGGAGGGGCGTTGAACCCCTCGTGGAACATAAAGGACATTTCGCCATAAAACAATCCGCCAGAGTTTAATGACCGCCATAAACGGACAATCGATGCGTAAAAGGATTGAATTACCGTTTATGGGCAGACATGGCAGGAAAGTATGACAAGCGGGATGGCTTACATGTTTCCATCTCTAGTGATTTCCGACTGATCAAGAAATGTCGGTAATCGGGGTAATTGAACCTTTCGAGGGGAAAAGCAATGCCCAAGTTCAAGAGTGTCATCACCGGGATCGCCTTCAGCGTGGCGCTGACCGGAGGGGTCGTCGGCGCAGGGGCGGCGACCACCGCCGCGAGCGCCTCCGCGTCGACCGCCGCGGTCACCGCGGCGGCCTTCCCGACCTGGGGCGGCGGTGGCTGTGGCCGCCGCTGCGGCTGCGGCGGCGGTGGTTGCGGCGGCTGGGGAGGTTGGGGCCACCGCGGCGGCCACCAGCGCTTCAAGCTACGGATCAACAACCACAACAACAACAACAACTTCCTGTCGAACAGGAACACCAACGGCCGCTTCGTGTTCGACGACGACTGATCGGATTCCCGATCGCCGGACCCGCGCCCGCGACCTCGTCTCGGGCGCGGCACGGGAAACCCCGTGGCCGGTGTGAACCGGCCACGGGGCCGCGGGGGGGGGGGCGGCGGGGGGGGGGGGGGCGGCGGGGGCGGGGGCGGCGGGGGCGGCGGCCGGGGGGGGGGGGCGGGGGGGGGCGGGGGGGGTGGGGGTGGGGGTT